>NZ_JAJNAO010000001.1:0-562171 GCF_022227625.1 Ectothiorhodospira variabilis
GCAGCTTGATGCCCACGGTCCGTCCACGCACGCCCAGCGCCTGCAGATCAGCAGCCACCCGTTCGCAAAGTGCCACCAGGATCCCGGTGAGTTCGGCACGGTCGTGTCTCGGGTGCAGGTCACGCTCGAAGGTGGTCTCGCGACTGACCGACTTGCGTTCGGCCTCCGTGACCACCGGCCGGTCGTCACGCCCGTGCGCGGCATCGTGCAGCCAGGCGGCATATCGGGGCCCGAAGTGTTCCTGCAAAAGCCCGAGTTCTGCCCGGGCGAGATCACCGATGGTATGAATGTCCAGACGTGCCAACCGCTCTGTGGACTTGGGTCCGATCCCGTTGATCTTGCTGGCCTTCAACGGCCATATCCGTTCCTTCAGATCCGCCGGACCCACGCGCGTGAGACCGTCCGGCTTGTCGAACTCCGAAGCCATCTTCGCCAGCAGCTTGTTGGGCGCGATGCCAATCGAACAGGACAAGCCCGTCGCCGCACGCACCGCCTCCTTGATCCGGCGGGCGATCGGCTCAGGGTCGCTGACGTGGGTGGTCAGGTCGATGTAGATCTCGTCGATCCCGCGGTCCTCGATCCTCGGTGCAAGGGAGGCAACCGCCGTCTTGAAGCGCATCGAGTAGTGCCGGTAGGCCGTGAAATCAGCGGGTAGCAGAACCGCATCCGGCACAAGGCGGGCGGCGGTCATCAGGCCCATGCCGGAGTGCACACCCCGGGCGCGCGCCTCGTAGGTCGCGGTGGTCACCACGCCTCGCCCACGGTAATCACGCAGATGGGTGAACTGAAGGACACCATCGTCGCCGGCCATCGGGGCCGTGACGCGCCGCCCGCCGACCACGAGGGGCCGCCCCCGCAGTTGCGGATAACGCAGCAGTTCCACGGACGCGTAAAACGCATCCATGTCGAGATGGGCAATGCAGCGGCTGCCGTCCATGCGGCATTGTCCATGAATCCGATAACTCGTGCACAGCACCAAGGATACCGGGCTGCTGATCGTTACCCTCGCCCTGTCCGTTGGCTGCGTCGGACGTCTTCCCGTCAGGTAACACCAGGGCGTCTCGTCGGCCCAGCGCTACCCGGAGCGGAAACCGGCCAACAGATACCGCTCCTGAAGCGCATTCTCAATCGCACCCGTTCGGACCGCTCGTACCCTGGCCATGGCGTCATCCGGGGCATACCCGCGTTCGATCAGTAACCGGGCGGCCACCGTGCCGGCACGCCCCAGGCCGCCCTTGCAGTGAATCAGCAACTTCCCGCCATGATCCAGCAGCGCGTGCATTGATGGGGACACACCCTGCCAGCGCTGCTCCCACCCCGGATCCGGCACCGACATGTCCGGGATGGGCAGGTGATGCCAGGTCATGCCCAAGGCACGTACCACGTCGCCCAGGCCCTGCACGGACAACTCGGCAAATTCGTGATCCTCGATGAGCGTGATGACCGCTGACGCGCCCCACATCTGGATGGACTTGAGATCTAGCTGAAGATCCCGCTTCCACCGGCCCGTCATCGCATCCTGCTGATGCTTTCCAGGACAGAAGGTGATCCCGATCTGGCCACCTCCAACTCGTCCTCCGCCACAAAGCCCGGCAGTTCCTGCCAGGATGCGGTACATAGTCGCTCCTTGCTCCACCCCTCCAACGCAGCCAGCAACAAGCCACTGAACGCCCGGCAGGCATCCAGGCACTCTGGGGCTCCGTGGGTGGTTTTGGAACTGGCCACGGCGGCCGCCATGGCGCGGATGGAATGACGGCGATAGGCCAGGGGCACGGGGCCGAGCCGCATCAAGGATCCGTTGCCTGCGCTGCTTCTGGCCGTCGAGCCGCTGATGGGGTTCTGGCTGTGCAAGTAAGCAGAGAGGGCTTCCGTCACTGTGTTGCCGATATCGAAACAGGCACCGGTGCTACTGAGATAGCCATCGCGCCACCAGCGGCAATAGCGCTCCATCTGGTCCCGAGCATCGAATCCACCGCGCGCCACCAGACTTTGCGCCAGACACAAAGCCATGGAGGTGTCATCGGTCCACTGCCCCGGCTCAAGCTGAAAAGGCCCACCTCCCACCATGTCGCTGATCGGCTCAAAGCTGCCCGGTGAAGCGAATTCCAGCGTCGTGCCCAGGGCGTCGCCGGCTGCGAGGCCAAGCAGCACGCCTCGGTAACGTGATTTCAGGCTGGGGGATACATGTGAACTCATCAGACCCTCCCGTGTGGCAGTTGCCGCTCACGATCATCCTGCATCATTTGGCTTGACTCTCCTGAGTTCATTCACCTCGCCTGAAGCAGAGCCGCAGCAATACAAGGTCCCGACTGCCGTCGACCGTCAAGCATTCACATCCGGTGACCCACCTTCGTGAACGCGATGGCTCATCCTGCACCACATGGTTCATTGGGAATCTCACGGATTCTGGCAGAACGTAGCGCGGGCAAATCGCTGCTCCGCACCCTCCCCTGCGAAAACAGAGGCTTTAACCCATTGAACCCACGAAACTTTCCCCGACCACCATGTGCAGCCAGCAGTAGCCGAAATTGCCGCGACTCATGTAATACTGGATTTTTGGCACATTTCGCGAAACACTGTGCACAGACCCGGCGCACTCCTTTCTCAATCAAAGCATCCCCGATTCAGGAGCTCTTGCCGACTCCTGCCGGCACGTATTGACGGCCTGGGTAAGCCCTGAAATACCCCCCCCCCTGACTGATGCCAAATCGAAAAACCGCACCAAGCACCCTTCAAGCCGCAATTTCCGAATACGGAAAACCATCCAATCTACGGTGGGCAGAGGAGATCGATAGGGCCCTCGAACTGAAAGAAGGATTCAAGGGCCTGTTCAACGTGGTGGACGCACTCTTGCCGGCGCTGGACGAGCTCGACCGCAGTTCGCTCGCTCCGGAGAGGTATGCGGGATGGAAGGAAACCCTATCCGAGGCCAACACCATTGCTCATACACAGAAATGGACCAGGCTGGCGCACAGTGTCCGGGCGGGCAATCCACTTGGCGGCTCATTCACAAAGCACCCCATCCCCAGCTTGCTATTACAGCCACCAGCTGACATTTCCGGAGGGCAGGCCAAAGCGATACTGCAACTGGCCATCGATAGCATCCTCGCTGATCCCGCGCCCTTAGATCATAAGATAGCTACAGATTTACGAAGGGCAATCTCCCCAAATCCCGCATACCTATCTTTTTTACAAAGTCTACCAACATATCAGGGTACCCGCGCATCACTTGACGATCTACGCGACTACCTAACAGGCCTAAACCCAAAGACCATACCTGCTCCAGGTAACTCCGTAATACTGGCAGTCTGTAGCCTTCAGAAAATCTCTCCAAGCAACTCCAAAACCGCGGGAGAATCTGAGCACCCCCCCGAGCCGAAGAAAAAGCCATTACCCCCGGGCCGCCCCCGCCTCCAGCTCAAGCTACCTGACTTCACACCCTCTCCACCTAAGGGCCAGGTTGGCATTTACACCCATCCGGTCGACAAAGACGCCCCCGGTGAGCCGCCCGGCACCGACCTCATCCATGAGCAAGAACCGGAAAGTGAACCGGACGCCGAGACACCCACGACTGGCGACCTGGATGCGGACGCTCGTGAATCACGCAGATGGACTACTGCACACCAGGCCATCGTGCCAAACACCTATGCGCGACTCACGCCGATTGAACGCCGGCATTTCGTGCAAGAGATCAAGTCTCGGCTGGCTTCGGACAATGCGGCGCAACAACGTACTGCTGGGCTCATTGCGCTGATGTATCTGCTCGGGAGGGATCTGGACAGTGTCCTGAGTATCTCTTGCGGCTCCCTTGGCGAGTTAACGCGCGAAGGCCTTTACCGACGCGAAATCCGCCTGCCCGCTGACGGCTATTCGCCACCGGGACATCTGCAATACACCATGACCCCAAGGTCCGAAATACTGGAACTTGAACTGCCGTCTCAAATGGCATCCTGGGCGTCCAAGCACATCGGTACTGAGAAAGGCTCGCTCACCAAGCACCTAGGAATTCACACGGATCAAGCCAAAGACGAGGTCAAGTCTGCCATGGATGACATTCGCCAGAACACACTGTTCCAGCGCATCCGGCAAGAGCGCATCTCGGCCGCCCTGAATGTGGAACTGGCCGTGTCCTTCCATGACCCAGTCATTACCCACCACTTGTGCGGTACACCTGCACAGGCACCCCCGGTCCTTTCCTACTATATCTCACATGACATCCAGCGAATCCGCCACGCCTATCGCCTGGTGAGTCAGCGTCTGATCGACGAACCATCATCGCCGCCATACTCAATCAAGGCCATGGCCTCTATACAGGGCGGAGCAGATTCAGTTACAGGCCACTACCCATCACTGGAATCGCGACAACGCCTCGCCAAGGGGGCCAGCGCTGATCTTCGCCAACTGCTTGATGCGCGCGACGGCTTGATTGAGCGACACAATGCTTTCGTGGACCACTGCCTGGCCCTGCTCTTCAGAGCCACCGGCCACAGAGCGGTTCGTGACCCCTTCCCCAGCCTGCGTCAAATCGACATGGAGCGGGGACTTCTGCTCGTTCAGGACAAGGTCGTAACCGAATCGAGGCAATGGCGTCTCGTCGCGCTTGCGCCGCTTGCCTGCGAACAGCTTCACCACTACCTCACTTACCTCAAAGCCTTGACAAACCGGATCAAAGACGACTCCAGAACGCGTCTCCCCCAATGGATCAAGGATGTGCCCGCAATCCTTGCAGGCCGAGACACGCCAACCCCACTTTTCTTCTATCTATCTCCTGAGCTTGAGTGCCAGAGCGTCACACCCGGAACCCTGGACAAGAGGTGGTATCGCCATTGGCCACTCCCTACACGGCTGATCCGGCACGTTCTCGCCACGGAGCTCTACCAATCCTGTCATAGCGCCGATCTCGTGCAGATTCAGCTTGGGCATACCGAAGGTCTGAACCATCCCCTTGGAGCGACGTCCACCCGCAGCGCTCTCGACCAACTCGCTGAGATCGCCCAGCATGTCCAGCGCACCTTGGTGGCTGAAGGCTGGTCAGCCATCAAGCCGCCACTGCGCTATACGGGGAATCGTCCCCCCATACGGCCAAAGGCGGGAGGCGGCAAGAATAGCGACATTCACAACGCCCACCATCGTCGTGCACGCATCCGCAAGGAGAGGCTCAGCAAAATCGCATCCAGACTGCGCGACATGGTGGAGAAATTTCGAAATGGACTTCACAGCTGGGAGAAGGTTGACGCCGAAGAATTCAAAGCACTCACCCAGGAAATCCTGAACGACGCCAAAGCGCAAGGATACTCCCCCAACCATGCGCTGCGCATGCTGCATCGGCTCGTTCGCACCCAGCCGGGTGGGAACGGAATGCTCAGAAGGGCCACACACGTCCGAGTTCTCGAACCCGATCCCTCACCCTTCCACGCCGACACACTATATCACTACGCTGCGGCACTTAAACTACGAGACCAATTTCTATCTTATCTCGATACCCAGGGTAAAACCAGAAGAGAGTTTGATGTTGACATACGGATTGCCGAGATCATCATGTCGGCAACCCTGTTCTCTGGAATCTCCGATCCTGCGCTCCTGGGGCACATACCATCAGCCCTATTCAATCGACTATACCGCTACGGGGAACAACTGTTCATTGATCTTCCGTGGATAACCGGAGAGTCCGATGGGCCAGTTTATCGATGGTTTCCCGACCCGGTCAGTCGCTCCCTGATCATTGGCATGACAGGTCATGCTCCTGATCCACCCGAGTGGATCGCGGACCCCAAACAAACCTCGGAGCATGCACAAACACTTCTATTTTCTCTAACTGGTCAAAAAAGGATCAACTTTTCCCTGCTCCTTCGATATGCTCAAGCTGCGGGCACAATCGAGCTACCAGGTTACATTTACGCAGCATTGTGTGGAGACGTGAAAAGTATCTCTTTACCCTTAAGAGCCTGGTACCGTATTTTAAGTGACCTCCCACTTTCCCTACCTGAACAAGCCCGGGAATCAGAGGATGCAATCCTCGAACGCTTGCTGTTTGATATCCGGCAATGTAATCCAGGAGTCGCTAAAGGTGAAAGATCCCTTTTCAAAAAGCAACTCACCCTTCACTTCAACAAGACCCAGGCCTTACCTATTGCCGGAAATTCACGCCCGAACCGAAAACGCAAGAGCACTCTTGCTCGTGCCCTCGAAAACGAGCTGATGACACGGCCACACAAGTGGTCACAGTTACCTTCACTGATAGCGACATGGGGCATCGCCCTTTGCCGGTCGGGTACTCCCTCCAAACGTAATCTAGCGTTCTCGACTATTCGCAAATACGTTCCGCTGGTCTCTGATGCACTATTACGACCCAGCATCACCACGGACTTTCTGAACCTGACTGACGTCGCTTATGAAGAATATTATTCATCTATCTTATACTCCAAACCTGCCCCCATGAGGCCAATGCTGTATGGTCGATTACAGGCATTTCACGACTTTCTCGTCAATCAGTATCAGATTGAGGAACCAGACTGGACGGCTATCCGTAACGCCGCGGGAGCACAGATTCAGCCGCAGCTGTCTGACGCCAACTACCTGACAGATAAGGAGTATTTACACATACTCGACACACTCATCACGGCTTCTGACCTATCGACACGTGCACGCATTCGCTGCGCGTGGCTAGTTTTTTTGGGTTTTCGCTTCGGCGTTCGATTTGGTGAGGCCTGGCGATTACAGTATCGCGAAGTTCAGTATGATGCCACAACCAGCGAGATGTGCATCTGGATTCGTAACAGTGCTCAAGGAGAAGTAAAGACGGTTGCTGGTTCACGGGTGATTCCCCTTCTGGAATCGCTTACCGAGACCGAGATCAGCATCTTGAAGGATATCCTGCAGTATGGTGAACAAGGCTTTACTAACAATCCGCTATTCCCACTCATGTCCGAGACCACCACTCATTGCACTCTTGACAATCATCACATCATTGTCAAGCACATCCATGTCGCGATGAGGTCGATCACAGGTGATCCAAATATCCGGTTCCACCACCTGAGGCACAGCTGGGCCACGCGCCTCTTCGCGTACACACATTTCAGGGACATGGGCCACGAAATCGGGGAGGCGGTACCGTTCATTCCGAAGCAAGCCACGTTGCAGGCTACACAAGAATACTTCGGATCTCACGATAATGACCGCCACCTCAAAAGCATCAGCACCGCAATGGGTCATGCGACTGAAATTACGTCATTGACCAGCTACGGCCACTCGCTGGATACCATTGCAGCATCCATCGCTCAACGTCGCGCACCAACGTTATCGGATCATGCCATGGCTTACACCACTGGCACTGTGCACGCCACGGTACGTTCACGTCGTCGCCGGAGTCGCGACAACCTGAGCCTGGCAATGAACTGCCACGCTGACGCAAGAATTAATCTGCCACCGGTGGAAACCATGGAGACCAGAGATGACGTTAAGGTCTCGTTCCAAAGCGACTCGCGCGACTCAATTACACTGCCCGAAATTGACCTACTGCTTTGCCTGTATGGATCATCCAACCTGGGAGTAGATGTTCTAGCCAAAATGCTTCATATCACTTCTGGCATGACCCAGCGTATTATCACCAAAGCCACCAACACTGAAAGAGCCTCTGGTTTTGATAAATATAACTTAACCACCACACTCAGGGACCCCTTGATTCAGTCAGCCATGGCTGATTCTTCATTAAGCAACGGGTACTTGTCGACACTTGAAACCAAGCGATCAAGAAATTACCTGCGCGACCTGACAACATGGCTCGAAGAATTACCTTTCACTGATATGCAAACATTGAGGCAGGGTCTCGACGCGTGGAGTCGCTCTTATACGCCGGACGACCATGCGTTAATTGTCACATCCGTTCAGGATGCCCGATGCCTAGTGCAATACTACGAACTTCTCCCGGACACTTTGGCTGGTAGTTTCCGATTACCCACCGATTACGAGATATCAGCAGCCTTACTTAATGATCTCCGGGAACTCGGCTGGCCCATCGAGGGACCTCACGCGAAGGTTCGACGGGCACGGGCGAAGTCATCTAGGCTGAGACGTGCACGCGTAGAACTTCGGCTCACACAGATCGCGCCACAACTGAAGACCATGGCAACGGTTCACCGTGTGAGTTATCTGCTCTCGGTTTTTTTGCAAATCACCGGCGCGGAGCTTGACACGAGCGACAATTATGGAATAACGTCAAAACCTGCACAGTGATTGTGCTTCGTTTCAAGTTTTTTATCTTGAAATATTGCGGTGTTGTAGGGACGCAACACTGGAGTGGCCCAATAGAAAACATGGGTCGGCGTTGACGGCTTCACTAAAATGTCCGCTATTACGTGTGTGATCGGCACGATGCTGATACAGCGAAACCAACTGGGTGGCTAGCCACCCATCATGTCGTAAACGTGGCAGCTTTCTGTGGCTCCGATTATCGGCGCCTGGCTGTGTGTTTGCGCCGTTCAAGTTCGCACGTAGTTTCGCACGTATTGGAATAATTTTAGAGGGAGTCTAAGATGCCAAATTTTAGCCGGACAAAATTAGCGAGTTTTTTTATAGCACACGCGGAGCCAATCGATCGCTGCATTGAATGGCCTTTTCATCGATCAAAGGAGCGTGAGGACGAATTCAAAAGTTTAGCAAAAGGAATCGAGTCACTGACCTCCCGTGCGCTGAAGAAGCAAGGCATCCAACAGGACGTCGAGTTGACATGGAAAAACGCAGTAGAAGAAGAACAGCGCGTCACCAGAACTCTGCAGTTGATTTACGACCCAGATGTCGTCGGCCCTGAACAGATTGAAGATCTAAAGTGGCTGGTGGACAGCACACTGACTCAGCTCGTTGACACAATGAATCAGGCACATGCAATTCTTGGAGTGGACGCAAGCACCGCGGAACTGGTAAAAGGAGAGACCTTTCGGATCGATAAATCAAAAAATGCCATCATCATGCCTTTGGGGCCTCTGACGATTCTGAAAGCGATAAGAAAAGCTCAGAGTAAAAAGATTGGGGTCGAGCTCAGTGATGGTGAAAAATGTGAACTGGATGTTCCACCAATTCACCCACCGGTGGAAGAGCCGGATAAAACATTTCAGCTGGTTGGCGCGCTGGTTAACGGTTTGCGCGATACCTCAATGTGCGTCAGCATCAAACCGGCGGGTAATAAAGCGGAACTAAAGCTGGCATTTTCGCCAGAGCATCGTCAACTGCTGATTCAGTCACAAGCTTCGTTTACTCCTATATCTGTCCGGTACATACCGATCATATCTTACGCAGATGGCAGGAAAAAGCCGATTGGCGGGTCGATCTTGGATGTACAAGTTGACCCGCGCCACGGAGACCAGACCACGCTCTCTTTCGGCCAGAACTGAGTCAAGTCGCAGGTGAGCATCCTCAGTTAAGACATGAAAGCCGCTCACGAAACGATGAAGTACACGATCCCCTTCCCTTCTCCCCGAGCGGGAGAAGGGCGTGTTCGTAGCTGAAGCTTTTCCTCTCGCGCCCAAAGCACCGCCGGCCTCCCGCTCCAAGATCCGGCCCCTGTCACAGATACAGCACGGCGCATCGCGGCTAGCAATGATTGAGCGTGCCTTTCACAATTACGTTTCACGAAGGCATTCCCCATGATGTACCAAGCTGTATACGCGGTTCCGCATCGCCCAGTGCTTTTTGCCCCAGCCGCCCGCAGGATTCCTGAGCTGCCCATGGAGGTCGGCATCGGCGGACATACGATCGGCGATCGAAAGAAGGTTCGACTCAAGCATAGCAGGCTCACGTAGCCCAACCCAAGCCGGCACACCCCTTTTCGCAGAAAGCAAATGCGTCAGCGCTAGCATTTCTTGTTCAGGGAAACGCGATGCAAGCTGCGCGTACGCTGCTGAAAGCCACTGGACAATCGTTATATCATGCCCGATCAGCATGCCCCGGTCGGTCATAACCCAGCTCGAGTGCGCGTAGCACTCATACTCTTCCGCCTTTCCAGCGTCATGCAGCAATGCAGCGGCAACGGTAAGATTTTCGTTCGCATGCTGCCATTCTGCCGCACACAAGCGAAGGACCGTCTCACTGACCTCCACGGTGTGTGTGAGTAAGCCGTGTCGGACCGAGTGGTGATGTCTAATTGAAGCGGGCGCATGACAGAACTTGTAAAGGCGGCTGTCATCCCAAAAAATAGCATTGATCAGATGCTGGTAATGCGTTGGCAGCCTCTCCACCATCCATGACATCTGATTGCAGGAGCCCTCGGGGACTTTCCAAGTTGGCGGAATCGTCCGGAAAATAGACACGTTATGTTCGGGCCGCGCAAGCACGGAAAGTCCGCTGATTTCGAACCTTCCGTCTTCGTCAGGATTCTGTGAGATCTGATACGGTCGAACAAGTACATTCTCGCGCAGGTCAGCATACCTCCCCGATTTGGACCAGAACACCGGGATGCAGTGGCAATCGTAATACAATGTGCCCGTGTAGTGATTTTTTTTCCCGTCATGATAGGACTGAAGATCATACAGCCGATAGATTTGCGACACACGTGTGAGCGAGTGCTTGGGATGAGCAGTTATTATCTCTGTATGCCCAGTGCTCTCAGCATCCGGATTATATTGCTTTAATTCATCCATTTTTCACCTCTCTCTCATTCCTCATCTTCGGCACTCTTGTACCACCCGATAGATCACTCTTTTCCGGCCAATGCTTGGTCAGCAGTGATCCCAGATCTTGCGGCTGGTACAACCTGATCAAGCGATTGAGCGCCTCGGTCTGCGCCTCCAGCTGTTGCGCTAGTTCCTGGACAGTTTCCCTCAGCTCTTGAAGTTCTCTTTCGAGATCGCCCGTAGCCTTCACCGAAGGCGCGGGAAACAATTCCCGAATTCTGGCCTCACTCACGTAACGGCGGTTGTCGCCACCCTTGTGGTACGACAGGCGCCCCCGCTGCATCAGGCGATAGAGCGTCTTCACGCTACATCCCGCCTGTGCGGCAGCTTGCTGCAATGTCAGCGAGGCCGGGACAGGGGGAGTCTCTACCTGTCCCATACCAATGTCCTTCGCTGTCCCGGGACATCCCGGGACAATCGAGTGCCCTCTTCCTGAAAGTCCGCGTACCGTGTTGCACCGTGCATTCCATGCAGCCGGGACACTGTCCCGTCGTGTCCGGGACTGCCCCGGGACACGGTCATAACCTGTCCGGGACACTCCGGGACCACTGCACGGTCATCGGGTGACAAAGGGATCAGAGTGTTCATACCAACCCATCCCAACGACACATCCGCCGATGCAGTTGATCTGCCAGTTGCGGCATGCAGCCGTTGACCGCCTCACGCTGGATACGGTGAACCTCCCGCGACACCCAGGTCCGCAATGCCTCACTGTTGGAGGTCTCCGATCCATCTCCCAGTACCCCCACCAGATGATCTCCAGCAGGGATTCGGAAGGCGGATTCCAGGCATGCCGCCAAGTGCTCGATCTGATGGCTATCCGGGTGTTTCTGTGGGAACGGATCCACCCGTCTCCGCCCGGCGTTTGCGCTACCGGTCATCCGACACCTCCTCGGGCAACTCAGGTGCAGACGGGGTGTGTTCGCCATCAGCCGTTGCCCCCTGTGCATGGCCAAAGCTGGAACGCAGCAGTCGCTCCATGGCCGAGCCATCCTGGCGGGTCAGATTGGGCACATACCGCGAATACACCCGAAACAGCATCTCGGTGGTCGTGTGGCCCATCTGCCTGGCGATCCATTCCGGACTCTCGCCGGCCGCCAGCCAGAGGGTTGCTGCGGTATGGCGGGTTTGATAAGGGCGCCGCCGGCGCAAGCCCAGGTGCCTGAGCAGGGGATGCCACACGCGGTAGGTCACGTTATTCGGGTTCAGGGGTGCGCCATCCCGGGAACAGAAAACGAAGGGATGCTCCCCGGTGACCTTGTGCTGCTCGCGCAGTGCGTTGCACACCATCTCCGACAGATCCACCGTCCGGAAGGACCCATCGTTCTTGGTGTAGACCAGCTCACCTTTCACCCAGGCGTTGCGCACCAGGATCTGACGCCTCTCGAAGTCCACGCATTGCCATTGCAGGCCATGGACCTCGCTGGTTCGCAGGCCGGTGAAGAAACGCACGATGAAATACGCGCGATAATCCGGCCGCACCGTGTCGATGATCGCCTTCACCTCTTCCAGCGTGAACGGCTCGACGTCGGTGCGGGGCACCTTCAGCGACTTGATCCCGTGATAGGGAGAGGTAAACTCGTACCGGTTGGCCGCCTCATTGAGGATCATGCGCAATGGCGTCATGATGTGGTTGATGCGCGTCGCCGACAGACTCTCTTCTTTCCGGCCGGAGACTTTGGCGAGTGTCGACCGGAAACTGAGGATGTCTGCCTTCTTGATGCGGCCAACCTGCTGCTCTCCGAAGTGGGGCAGCAGGTACTTGTCCAGGGTGAGGCGCACCGTGTCGATGTGCGTCTTGCGCCACTGGACCCGCATCTCATCAAACCAGGTCTGGGAAAATTCCGAGAACAGCGGCGTTTCCAGCGCCTCGCCCGTGGCGGCCTGCTTCTCCCTGAACTTCTCGGCGTTCGAACTCCCCGGGAAATAACTGGCGTAGTCGAAGGTGCCCAGGGTGATCTCCGCCTCGATGCGCTCCAGAATCAGCCTGACCTTCTTGCGGTTCGCCGGCGTGTCGTCCAGGGCCGTCTGCTCCCTGCAACGCTCCCCCCGAAAGCGGAAGTCCATGAACAGCTTCCCCGTCTGGGGACGCACCCTGACGCTACCCATTGCACACCTTCCCGTTGGCCATCGGCAGCGACATCCCGCTGCTGCGTGAGTGCTTGACCATGTCCCGCTCGATGGTCTCCCAGACATAGAGCGTCTTGCGACCGCCGAAAGGCCGCACGTAATGCACGCCCTCCAGCAGCACCGAGTCCTTCAGCCGCTCCCTGATGGTGCGGGGGTCATACTTGATGCGTTCGGCCAGCTCGGCCGTGGTGAGGTATTCCTGTGACATCGCAGCTCTCCTATTGGTAAGATAAGCGCCTAGAGAGCAAGAAGCCCACGAGAGGGGTCTTTTTGATCTCCTGGAGAGCAATATAGCGCCGAATAGAGCCCCCTGCAAGTTTTTTTTACCCGCAGGAGATCAATTTGTTTTTGGAGGGGTCGTGATCAAGTGCAACCTGTCCCGCCTGATGGGCGAACGGAAGCTGAAAATCTCGGATGTAGCCCGCGACACGGGCATCAATCGCGGGACGATTACGCGGCTCTACCAAGAGACCGCCACCCGGGTGGACCTGGAGGTGGTGGACGCGCTATGCCGGTACTTTGAGTGTGAGGTGGGGGAGCTTTTTGAGTATCGGGCGGAGGAAGGGCCTAAGGCTTCAGGGTAGGGTTGACTGGATCAAGCCCGGAGCAGGACTCCATCCAGCTTGTTTGGGAGAGCGCACACAGGCCTTGTGAGCTACCCACGAAAAATATCCACCTTTGTCTCAAGGCACCGCCTCATGCTGAGGTCATGGGCACCCACTCCAAACCACAGGTCGGGCTTCTGGTAAAAGTCCAGACCCCGCCCGATTTTGATCACCCAGCCATTGTCGATCTTGATTTCCCGATCGTGAAGGTTCTCATTGATCAGCACCTTCAACTCAATGTCCAGTTCCAAGAGGCTCTGCTTTAGCTCCTCGAAGCGGTCGTTGAGCATCTTGAGGTCGGTGTCCTGATCATGGCTGGTAGTCAGCACGATCTTGCGCACGGTGGGCGACTTGATTACTGCCTCACAAAAGCGCACGAAGTTATGAGTCTGATGATTGACCCTGATGTAAGGGTCCTCGATTTCCACCAGCTTGGCACCCTTCAGGTAAGGAAGGATCAGAGACTCGTAGCTATAGCCGGTGTCCCCATAGTGAATCGTAAAGTGCTGCTCCTGAGGCTCAGCACTGGGCTCAGGTTCAATGGCAGGGACAGATGGCTCAGCGGGCACCGAAACCTCAGCCGCCACGGCAGAGTTAGCCTGGGCCTCGGTGACCTCATCGCCCGCGTGGATGTTACGCCGGCTCGGCTCCTGGGTGGCTGTGGCGGTCCTGGACTCCGGACAGTACACCACCACCTCCTCCCCCGAAGCCGTGAAGTAGGAGAGGTTGATGCGGGAGAACTCATCATCTGTCTTGCGCTTGTTCATCTGCTCCTTGACTCGGCGACGCGACTCCACCGCATAGGCCACATACTCGTCAAACTCCTCATCACTTGGCTTACCATGGGGATGGAGGATCTTGAGGAAGGCACAGAGGGTTTTCTTGATACCCTTTTCGTCACGCCCCTCCACAGCATCGCCAAGCTTCACCCGGCTGGAGACCTCCTCGTAGCGGTTGGTCTGCTTGAACTGGTAGTGGAACGCTTCGGCCAGGTAGTCGGTGATGAAGCCGTAGTTGCGGGTCAGGAACTCACTGCTGTTCTTGGGCATCTCCCAGCCTGGCAGATAGCAAGCAAAACGGTCCTGCACAGCCAAGTCGAATTCCTTGGGCAACGGCTGGAACAGGTCATACACCTCGGAGTTGACGATCTGCTCCACCGAAAGGTCCAGGTTTCCCACATAGGCCATAGAGGCCTGGGCAATCACCTCAACGCCACGGGAAAATCGGCCATTGGCCATGAAGTCCTTCATAATCTGAATGGTATCGGGGTCCTTGATTTTGATCCCACCCACCTCGTCGAAGGCTACCGTGTCCCAGTATCCCACCAAGCCGATCTTGCGCCGCTGAACGTTATAGAACAACGTAGCCTTGGTCGCCTGCCCTCCGCTGATTAACGTAGAGTAAGGCGAGAATTCGCTATAGAAATAAGACTTGCCGGTGCCCCGGGGCCCCAGCTCGATGAAGTTGAAATTAGGCTCTATCAGTGGCGCCAGACGAGCGATAAAGTGGAATTTCACTCGCTTAGACAGTCTGCTCGGTTCCAGGCCGACCGAACGCAGGATCACGTCCATCCAGTCATCACGGCTGAACGCTTCCCGCCCTTCGCAGTAACGGTCGAAGTCAAAGCGGCTCAGCTGGATCGGGCGCAGTTCCTGGACTAAGAAGGCGTAGTCGTCATCCTCAATATCGTTGTAAGCGATGGTCACCTCAGCCCAGAGTCCACCTTGGAGTAGCCGCTCGTTGTCACGGTAGAACTTCTCGCTGATCGCCACACGTCGGGAGTCAAAGTTCTCCAAGGCCGCCCAGTGGCGCCTATCCTTCTCGACGTAGTTCACATGCACCTTGTCGATGAATCGGTGCTTACCCTTGGTGGCAACCCGGGACTGAGCCGCGTTGGCCTCGTTGGGACGCACATAGTTGTCGTTCAGGGTGTCCAGTACGGCTTCCATACCAGCCTGGATCTCCTCCGGCTCGTCGCTGGCACAGTAGCGCGCCAACAGAAACTCGAGCACGAAGGTGGGCACGTTCGTGCCTTTCTTGATGCGGTGCAGAAGATCCTTGCGCACCACCTTGCCATCGAAGAGCGAGGTTAACTGCTGGTCAAGCGGGTCCATGGCCTATACCGCGTAGTCAGTTTCAAGGTCGATCTGGCTGTAAACAGTATGTGTCCTCGGGTCCAGAGCCTTCACCTTAAACTTACCCTCGAACTCCATCTGCATCTTGAGGTTCACCTTCACCGTTTCACCGGGCTGCAGGGTCAGGGTACCGGTTGCAGGATTAACCGGGCCGGTGGTCCTGGCCTCTCCAACCACATTACCCTTCTTGTCATGCGCCTCCAGCAGGATCTCATAGCTCCCCTCAATGGAGAACATGTCGGCCGCCTCGACCCCTACGTCGATCACCGGAACCCGGGTAGTGATACGCGTTGCCCCCTGCTTGTAGCGGATGCTGACGCTGGGCCGCCTGACGCTAGGCTGCTCTTGGCTTCTCAGTTGCATGCGGATCACCGGCACCACGCATTCCTGAAGCGACAGCCCTCCATGAAAGTACTGAAGCCCGGTTCGATAGGGCGCCATGGTGAATGGCGCGGCTAGCTTGGTGGCGTTGCTGCGTATCCCAAGTCGCTGGGTCTCCATCACCAGATGGTGGTCATCGGCAGAGCCATCACCCAGCGCACACCTGTCGTGAACAATCAGCCAGTCACCCTGGGGCTTGCGGGCCACATCACCGGCCCCGGCATGGCTGTTCATGTAAAACCCGTGGTCTGTCGCTATCACCACTTCATGGAATCCGTGCTCAATGAGGCGATTCACCGCCATGCGAATGCGCTTCAAGGCATGGGTGATCTCAGCCGGAGCGGTCTCTGGATGGTTCTCAAAATGGCTGTCAATCTCTACCGATCGCAGTACCAGCAGATCCGTTTCAGGGTCGATCTCGGGCCCCTTGTTGCGAACGAAGTCCTCCAGACGCATCTCGGCAAAGCGCTGCCCATAGCGTCGCCGGAAGGCATCCATGCGCTGGGCAACACTACCCACCGCTTTGCCGTCCAACATGGGAATCAGACCCGCCTCCCCCTTATCCAGCGCCAGGAGGTCGTCGGCACCGGGTAATAGGCTCGCCATACCCACAGGCGTCACGCTGGGCAGCTGAACCAGTGACGGCTGCATCTCGATCGCGCCGTCGTCCGCCAGCTGTTTCTCAAGCGCCACCCCAAGTTCATAGCGCAGCGCATCTACCATGAAGTAGGCCACGCGATGGCCATTCTGCTTCAACTGAGGGGCTACGAGCCGGTCGAATACTTGGGTGTTGGCCAGCATGCCGGGAAGCGGCCACCCCGTCTTCTTGAGCAAACGCATAAAGCACTGCTGCACCGCCTCCGCCAGACTGGCATAGCACTTGCGCGCAGCCTGGATCAGCGACGTCATCTCACCGCGAGTGTCCTGCCACACGAAGTCACTCACCGCCTGCTCAAACTCACGGTGAAGCCGATCCATCTCGCGAAGGCTGCCCACGTAGAATTGCACCAAGGCTTCCAATGTGTCGGAGTGCTCCGGCAAGCGCTGTTCGAGATCATCACACACCTGCGCCAGGGAGGCCGCTGCATCCACCAGGTACCACTTCTCCCGACTCTCGCCATGAGAGGTCCACACTGAGCGCTCATGCTGCACGAGAATGTCTCGCACGCGCTCGATATCGCCACCGTCGAAGGCCAACATTGCCTGCTGCAGGAAAGTGCGCTCCTCGAAGGGGAAGGTATCTCGCTTCCCCAGGTCGGACATCGCCCGGCAGTGATCGGAAAGATTCAAGTCCTCCTCAATCTCCTTGGCCTTCTCGATGTAGAGATCCTGGCTGCGGCGATCGTTGCGAAGCGTTTCACACAGCGTCTCGATGATCGGCCGCGCGCCATCACCGGCCCGCGGTATATCGGCAAGCGCCTCGGGCAGTGCTTCAGGCAGGTCGAACACGAACTCGCTGAACAACACGAAGCGCCACAGCTCATCTGCAATGGATGACAAGGTCTTGCCGCGAGTTCGCAGCTTCAATCCCAGGGTCCGATTGAACAGGTCACGAGCTTCGCTGACCCATGCGTCGCTGGCCTGAAGCGCCTGTCGCTGCCGACTATCCGGCGCCATCAGCCCGAGCAGGATGTCCCGGCTGGACTCCGCACTCAGCTGAGCGCGCAGGTTCGGCCAGCCCACGCCGCCGCCCACGGCGTCGATCACGGGAAAATCGGGGTAAGCACCTTCGGCGAAAAGCCGGCGAATCTCGTCAGCATGCTCCGGCTTGGCCTTCAAACACAGCGATTGAAAGCTATCCCCATCTCCATCCGGAAAGACTCCACCACAGGCCGCGAAAAGCGAGAAGGGATCGATCTGCTTGTGCTCGTCATCCAGCGGCGACTGCGCAGGCACATACACGAGCAGTCCCTGTAGTTTGCCTCGCCCAAGGCGCTGCAGCGCCCGCATGGCCTGCTCTCGACTTTCAATACTGCTGTCGGTGGCGTCCACCACCTCAGTGGCATCGCTGGCTAGACCCTGACAAAGCCTGCGATAGCGAAGCTCCGGGTCATAGACCACCACGACCGTACGGTTCCGCAGCCGCTCCGCGAGCACCTGCTCCTGAATGTAGGCCTCGATACTCATCTACATCTCACTCCTGATCCCTGTCTCTCACCCACCGGGCGCGTGCTCGGCTGATGTCTCGAGCCTGTTGGCAACCAAGGTCCAAGTCCAGCGACCTGGAGGTATCCGTTTGTTGCTCAAGTATAGGCCACAACAGACTTTGTGGATCACATTATGGCAGAAAGTGACCCACAAAGTCTGTTGTGGCTCACCGATGACCCTCAAAACGCTTCTGCTCCCTCAGCAATATTCAGCAGCGCGGGGAAGCACAGCACGGCTGCCCGCCGTCCACTGGCCTCTATCAGGTCACGCAGCACCGACTCTCTCCGTAGAAGTGACAAGATGCGCTTGGCCGTTCCCTCTGGAATACCTGCACTGCCCACAAAATCCGAGCTTTTGAAGATCGGCCGCTCGAAGATCCAGTCCAGAGCCAGAATGGCGTATTGCGAACGTGTCAGCTCGGGTAATTCACGTTTCATGTGCTCGTACAGCTCGAGGATCTGCGTTGCCCGCCGCTGGTTTTCCTCGGCCTGGGACTGCACAGCCTCGAGGAAAAAGCGGCACCAGCCCGTCCAGTCGCCATCACGGGAGACTGCCAGCAGCCGCTCGTAGTATTCATCCCGGCTGGCCTCGAAGAAGGCACTGATGTAGAACATCGGCCGCTGAATCAGCCCGACCTGCCACATGAACAGCGGCACCAGCATGCGCCCAAGTCGACCGTTTCCGTCCAGGAAGGGGTGCAAGGCCTCGAACTCCGCATGCAGGATCGCCAGCTGGACCAAGCGATCTGGTGCATCGGAGTGGGCATAGCACTCCCAGGCGCTCATGGCATCCGGCAGCTTCTGGGCCGAGATGGGAACGAAGCGAGCCTGCTCGATGCTGCAGCCGGCGGGACCGATCCAGTTGGGAATACGGCGATAGGCGCCCGGCGACTTGCCATGCCCCCTCACCCCGGAGAGCAGCACCTTGTGCGCCTTGAGGATGACGCGCTGCGACAGCGGCAACTCCTGCAGCATCTTCTCAGCCTGGCGCACCGCGGCACGGTAATTCTGGATCTCCTGAATGTCGGCGCGGCGGTCGGGACTCAGTTCGGCTTTGCCACCCTCCGCCTCGAACTCCAACACCTCACCCATGGTGGCCTGGGTGCCTTCAATACGCGACGACAGCACCGCTTCCTGGGTCGTCAGGGGCGACAGCAGCACTGAAGCATTGGGTATGGCAGCCAGGGTACCGTCATAGCGGGCGACGGCGGCAGATGCCGGCCCCAGCAGTGGGATCAACTGGGGCCAATCCAGCTGATCAGGCGGGAAGTCCCCCAGATGGTAGTGAACGGCCATGGCCATCAGATCTCTATGGTTGCCGGGGCCTGCCAAAGCTGGTGCAGGTCTGGTTGCTGCCCCGCAGCCAGGCAACGAACCACCTGGGTAACTCGTTCCGCACGATCATCGAGGAATCGTTCGAAGTCCTGCTTGAGCCTTTCTCGAGCTCCCGGTTGCGCCAGGTCGCCATAATCACCCTTGGCCAGGAGGTCATAATCAATGAGGTGGGTCTTCATGCGCTGGCGAACCGTGTCTTCACCTGCCCAGTCAACGCGCTCCTTGAGGTAGGCAAGCGGATCCTTGCGACCAATGACCCGGTTGGTCTTCCAGGTGATCAGAGCACAGTTGAGCGCCAGGAAGCTGGGGATCTCGGCCTCCTGAAGCAGCGCATCGGGGAACACATGATGGTATTCCCGCTTCTGGAGGCTGTCATAGCTGACCGGCTGATTGTCGGCGAAGTCCCTGGCTTCCAGGTAGGTCGTCACCGCCATGATGCCCCTGGCCTCGATCCCCATGGCCTTGGGCCAGCCGGCCGCCTTGAGCTCGTCCTTGGTGGCCAGCGGGTATTGGGTGCGATCCAGGACCGGAATCTGAGCGATGTGGGATTCGTCAAACTGCTGATTCTGCAGCACCGCCTTGAGCACCTTGAAATCCGCATAAGCCCGCGACGCGGAAGAATTCTCATAGCGATCGGTAAAGAACGCGGACCAAAGGTAGCGCTGCAGCAGGGTCTCCGCCTTGCCGCGATAGTCACCGTCATCAGGGATCAGCTCGTAGCAGGCCGCGATCACCGAGAGCACGGCATTGGTAGGCAGCCTGGCGGCATCGTGAACGCCCTGACTGGCCAGAAACAGCGCCATACGCTCGAGGCCACGCTCCAGGTGACGCCAGTTATCGACGAGCACCTGCTTGTTCATCTCGATCATGCCGCGATTGTTCGGCACCTTGTCCTGCAGCAGCGCCGAGGTCGAGAGGATCAGGTCCCTGAGCTCGGCATAGCGCTTGGAGTAAGGGCATTGGGAATCGAGCCGCGCCTCGAGATCATGTAGCGAGCTGCCGGCCACGCTCTCGACCTCCGCCACGATGATGTCGTATAGCGATAGCGGCTTGCTGTTGGTGTTCATATTGATGAACACCTGAAGCGCCACCTCCTTTGGAGTGGCTGCCGGCAATGCCAGGTAAGGGAGATTGAAATGTGTCACCCGCTCCCTGAGTTGATTGATGGCATCTTTCAACTTTTCCTGAAGCGTCATGTAGGCCTGGAGCTTTTCGAAGGCATCGTCTTCCCCACCCATCGGCTTCAGATGCTGTGTGGCATCGGCCAGCCAGGCTGATATCTCAGCGCTCATATCACCCGGGCGCAGAAGCGAGATAGGGAACAGTCCTCGCTCCAGGGTGTACCGGGGTTCATCCGCCCAGAGCGGCATCCGCCTACCGCGCTTGTCGAACCACCTGGGCTTCATGAAGACCTGCGCCTCCTCGCCAGTCCTCTCGGCGCGGGGGTCAAATTCCGGGTGGTAAACGAAGAAGGTTTCGTAGTCGTAGTTGTTATGCATCGCCCGCCAAAAGGCCGTCAGCCGCTGCTGGCCATCCAGCAGGTGCTGGGTCACCGTGCCTTCCTTTTCCGGCTCGGCGGTGCTGATATGCCGGGATACAAACTTCTCGTTCTCGTTACCATCGACCTGAAGGATCAGCACCACACCCATCGGCAGGTTGCTGATCACGGTATCCAGGAAGCTGGCGATCCGGTTTCTGTCCCAGGCCTCCATGCGCTGGAAGCGCGGCAACTTGATCGAGCCACGCTGGATGTCGTGAAACCATTCGCCAAGGCTGCGATCGTGCGCCTTGCTGGACTGCACCATCATGCTCATTCACCGCTCCCTGTGTTTTTCTTACGCCCTCGCGCCTTCTTGGGCGCGGCCTCGGGTTCGACGTAAAGGTGCTCCAGATCGTGAGCGATGGAAAGCGACTTGTCGGTAACGCACTTCTCGCGCACCCGCTCCGGCCAGTAGGCCATGGCCAGGTGGGCCCAGTCGTAGTCGCCTTGCTCCAGCTTCTCCCAAGTCTCCTGGAGCACCTTCTGCCACGGTTTGTGGCGGAAGAGCGGCCAGAGCGGTGCGGCGGTGATCTGCACGCCGTCGTCGTGGTTGGGCTTGTAGTCGGGGGCGATCGTCAGCAGGGTGTCGCGCAGGTCGGCGAGTTCGTCGCGGAAGTCGCTCAGCTCCTCCAGGCGCTTCTCGTCACCACGGCTGCGGCTGGCGCCCGCTAGGCGCAGGTTACCCAGTTCGCTCTCAACCTGCTTGAGCTTGGGTTCGACGAAGTCGTTAACGGCGGTGAAAAGGGTTTGGTCGGTGAGAGCCGGGTAGTAGAGCCACAGGGTATAGCTGCTTGAAGAGGTCGCTAGCGGCCAGTAGATCGGCGCTTTGCGGCGGCTCTTGGAGTACTGCTGCAGGTGGTACTTGAAGAAGTCGCGGCGCAGCCAGCGGCGGAGATCCTCGTCGACCTGGGCATCTACCGTCTCCAGCACATCGGCCATCAGCCGCGGCAGGTTGTGTTCGTGGCCGGGGTCATCGACAAGGATACCGGCGTGGCGATGGTAGGGCTCGGCCCCGTCGGGCAGCATGCCGGGGCTCTTGGCCGGCAGTGGGTCGAAGGGGTCGGGCTCGGGTGGTGCTTCGCGCTCTCCGGTGACGAGGCGCCAGTCGAAGCGGCCGAAGGAAACACCGACCGTCCAGGAGAGCAGAGCATCCAGGGAAGGTACCTCTTCTCCTGCCTGGTCACCGTTGTAGCTGCTTTCATCAACGTTACTTGCTACATTGATGTCGCTCAAAATTGATTGTCGGCCTTCATCGAAGAAGCCGTAAAGATCAAAAGCGAGATCGTCAATCTGAGTTTGAATACCTGTAAGTTCTGCTTCAATGGCCGAGGGGGCGTAAACGGTCGAATGCCTGAAAAGGGCTGCTGGAAACGAAAAGGCATGGGAGGTTTCGGTTGTGGTATCAAGCATCCGCTTGAGCGACCAGGCGGTGCTGGCCAATTCAGCGAGTTGCCGCTTTAGCGCCGAACTCAGGTCTGGGACAGGCGTTTTCTGGATGACGCCAACTTCATAGGAGCCGAAGGCCATCTGCAGGGATACCAATATTCCGAAGGCACGGGAATTGGCGAGTGCAAGCAAAGCCAACAACTCTTCCGGATCATCGTCCGCAACGAAAGCAGCTGGGCCTTTATCAGCAAAGATGCATCCGGCTGGCATTGCACGGAGGCTCAGACCGCCTTGCGTTCGGCGTGGCCAAGTAAGGCCAGGGCGGAAGTAATGTTCAACTGACTCTGGCTTTACATTAGGGCGCCCGATCCGCCCGAAAAAACCATGATAGGTCTCACGCTTCTTGTCCCAGTGAAGCTGAAGATGGATATCGGCATAAAACCGAGAATAAGCTCCGCCTTTGGCGTACGGAACCATAACCCCAACCTTAGGGCCAGCCGCTGAGCTTTCCCAACTTAGGCGAAGCCATCTTTCATCGTTAGAGGAGTGACCGCCGAGACGCGCAACTCTACGATTTCCTTCGAACGGTGGTAGCTGGACAAAGGCATGCACTACTGACTCGCTAACCCAATATGCAAAGGGCTCACCCGGTATGGCCTTGAACGACTCGGGCTCCACCTCGAAGACATGAGAATCCAGCTCACCCCGACGAACGAGTGCACACGCGCTGGAGAGTGCCTTCGCTTTGTCGCTCTCGTTCAGCAATCGCAGAAACTGACTCATGCTTGCTTCTCCAAGACGTAGGCGGCGGCCTCGACCATGGCGTCGTCCATCACACCATGGCCGAGATCGGCCATGGCTGCTGGGCGGGCGACGCCCAAGACCACCTGCTTACGCCATTTACGGTAAGTTGTAAGAAAGAAGCAAGCACGCGAAGTGATAGCTCCCAAACGGCCGCCTTTTATTAAATTCTCCAGCCCTCTCTCAACAAAAATCGCTAGTAAATCATTCATGCTATTTGGGTAATCCTTCCCCAGCTTATCCTTAACACCCGCACTCAACGCCCCAAACGGCGGATTCATCACCACCACATCAAAGACCACCCGACAGAGATCAATCATCCGCAATCCCTGCAGCGCATCTTGGGCAAAGAGCCGACTGCGGTAGGTGGCGCTGGCCTCCTCGGAGAACTCCCGCAGCGCCCGACGCAAACGCTCCTCGGCCTTCCGCCAAGTCTCCTGCTCCAGCTCAGCGAAGAGGTCGTCAGTACCCTTGCCCACATAGACCTGACGGACTAGAGCGGGGAGCTCCTTCTCGGCGCGCAGCAGCACGCCCAGCTCGGGCAACCCCTTGAGCATCTGCAGGGTCTTCTCGAAGAGCTCGGCATCGCGGCGATCCAAGCGGGCGGCGAAAGCCTCGCGCAGCGCCTTCTCAACCGGCGGGGCTACAGCGGCGATGACGTTGCCCCGCCCCACATCCGGGCGCTCCAGCGCCGGCACCCCGGCCTCGTGCCAAGCGCGCTGGGCGCGCAGCCACAGCGCCAGCGAGGCGATCTGGGCGGCGCGCGGGTCGATCTCAACCCCGTAGATGTTGTGCTCGATGATCAACCGCGGCACGTCGCGCAGCAGGGCCTCTTCATCACCATAGGTGTGGCAGAGCGGTTCGAAGCCGGCCTCCGGCTGGGTAGAGAGGTCCAGCGAGCCGGGACCGTGCTGCTGCTCCCACTGCCAGGCATCTCGGTAGATCTGCAGGAAGAGATCGAAGGCGTAAAGGCCGAAGTGCATGGAACCACAGGCGGGATCCAGCAGCTTGAGGGTGCGCGGGTCACGCAGCTTGATGCCTGCCTCGGGCTGCTCGTCGGGCTTGACCAGCAGGTACTGGCAGCTGTCACGCAGCGGCGTGGTGCCGCCGGTGGCGTTGAACCACTGCCGGCCCAGGGTGTTGTCGACCAGGAACTCCACCACATAGCGCGGGGTGAAGAACTGGTTGCGCACCGCGAGCTCGCGGCTGTTGCGCGGGGCCTGGCTGGCCTTGCGCATCGCCTTGCGCTCTTCCTGGCTGTTGAAGTACTGGTAGATCCAGCCGATGGTCTCGTCCAGCGCCCACAGCGGCTCAATCTCGTGGTCGTTGAGCAGCGCCAGCAGTTCGTTGAGCGCCGTCTCACGGGGGAAGAGCCGCCCTTGGGGCGCGAAGCGGTCGAATAGCGCCGGCAGATCGAGGGCGAACTCGTCGAAGAGGCTGAACAGGAAGGTCTGGTAGGCCTCGCCGGTCTCCCCCAGGGCGGTGCCGGCCACGTGGCGATAGAGCTCGAAGGCCTGGGACTGAACCCCCTGGCTGACGGCGGGAAGCAGCAGCCCACGCGCCTCCATCATCAACAGCGCCGCCAGGCGGTTGAGCACGGTGAAGGCCTGCTCGCGGATGATGCGTTGGATGGCCATCTGGCGCTGGGTCTTGCTCTCGCCTTCCCCGGCCAGGTAGTGGGCGAGCGTTTCACGCAGCAGTGCTGCGATGTGGCGTTCACGGTCGGTCAGATGGGTCAGCCGCGAGAGCTCGGTCACCTCGCCGGTGAGGGGGTCGAGGCCGTAGTCCTGCTGCAGCTGCAGCGTGAACTCGTCAGTCAGTGTCTTGCGACAGTCGCTGACCAGGCGCTGCAGACGGTTGCGTGTACCTTGATCGAAGGCCATGACTTACTCCTTGTCGCGGTTCTCGGGGGCCTCATCGAAGGCGACGTCCAGCTCGAAGGCATGGGCGTACTCCAGCTCACCGCGCAGCTTCTGCAGCTCACGGATCATGGCGTCGAGGGTGTCCAGGGAGGTGATGCGCGAGCGCGTCTTGAAGCGCCGGGTGAGCACCTTCTTGTTCTCCTGGCACCCTTCCTGCTCCTCCTCGAGCTCTTTCTGCTCCTCGCGGATACGCTCCTGCTGGCGCTCGCGGCCGACCCGCTCGATATGCTCCTTGAGGGAGGCCAACTCCGCCTGGAGCTCGTAGTCACGGTTGACCAGACGCTTGAGCCCCTCGATATCAGTCGAGGCTTCCAGCGCCAGCGTATCCAGACGGCCGAGAAGGTCCTGCTGTTCCTGATTGGTCAGCTCAGGCCACTCCGGCACCCGGGCGAGCTCCTGCTCCGCCTGGCGCAGCCGCTGCTGCTGCTGTTCCTGCATGCGCTCGGTGGCCTGGCGTACCTGGCTGCGCAGCTCGGTGAGGCGGGTATTGAAATCCGAGGCGCTGCGGTACGCCTCCTCGGAAGCCAGGCGCGTCGCGATCTCCTTTAGCGGTTCGGCCAGTTCCGCCTTCAGCTCGCCAGGAATGCCGCTGCCGGGCAGCCCGTCGATGGCCTGGGCCAAAGCACGCAGTTCCTTCAGGGTGTCCTCCAGGCCCTGCTCGAGCGCCTTCTTGAGCTCGGCCGCCCAGGTCAGGTTGTCATAGAGGCTGGACTCCTGCCGGCCCATCCGCTGGGGTGCGTCGGAGCCATCGGTGAGCAGGATATCCGCCATGTCACGCCCCATCGCCTCCAGGCGCTCGTCTCCAGGAAGCCCCAGCGCCTGCAACCGGCCGGAAAGCGAGGCGTAGCGCTGCTGAAGCTGGGGGAAGAGCTTGGTGGCCGCCTTGCTGATGGCATCCTCGAGCGGTACCACCATATCGCCGCTAAGCTCGGTCAGCCGCTTGGAAGCCAGCGCCAGCATCTCCATGGAGGGACGGTCTTCGCGCAGCGAGATCCCCACGTTCTTGAATGCGTTGTTGGTCTTGAGCGCCTCAATGGCCTGCTGGCCATTGACGGTGACCTCCCGCCCCGAGACCTTCAGTTTGATCACTCCACCCACCAGCATGGCCGCCACCAGGTAGCGCAGGGTATCCTGGGACCAACCGTAGGGAGCGTCGCTGAAGCGGCTGGCCAGGCTCTTGCCCTCCACCATGCCGACCCGATCGATGTGATCACGAATACTGACCAGGGCGCGGTGATCGATATTGATGCCAGGCTGCCCGCCCTGCTGGGTCACTAGGCCCAGCGGATCCAGCTTGGTGGTGATGCCGCTGAGGTTGCCGACGCGCAGGAAGCGCTCGGCCAGGTCGCTTTGCACCCGCTCCGGAGCCTCTCTGTAGCGGCTGAACACCTGCCCCGCCACGCCGGCCAACTGCTTGCGCGCTGCCTCAGACAGATCGCCCGCCAGGCTCTCCACGGCGGTGGCCTGTCCGCGAAAGATGAAGGAACCCCGGACCAGACTGCGCTTGATCAGCCGCTGCAGGTCGGCCGCTAGGCGGCTGGCGCGATCCAACTGAGAGCGGCAATAGTCACGGACCTCTTGGTCGGGATCGTGGCGGAACTTGTCGTTGATCTCTTGGCAGCGATAGATATCCGCGGTGAGGTCGTCCAGCTCCGGCGACTTGCGCCCCACCAGATAAATCAGGTTCTCGTTGGCCTTGACCCTGGAGTCGTCCTGCAGCCGCAAACGGGCGGCATCGTAGTCGGTTGGCTCTACCAGCTCGACCACCGTCTGGATGGGGTTTCGGTCCCCTGCCAGTGAGGTCGGCAGCCCTTCGTGGCCCTGGGTCTTGAGGCCGGTCTGCACCGAGAGCGAACCATGCAGCTGGGTGCTCGGCAGCGGCGAGAACACCTCCTCCAGCGCGCGGTTGAGGATGCGCTTCATCTCCACGCCGCGCAGCGGGATCTGGGTGCGCTCCTGCTCGATATCGTTGAGCTTCTCGCTGAAGAAACAGAGGAAGCCATCCTGCTCGCCGAAGGGCACAATGGGGTCGCCGATCAGCTCCTCGATGGCGGCATTGATCTCCTCCGCCTGGCTGCCACTGGCCACCTCGGAGTGGATCAGGCTGGCGACGTTGCGCCGGGTGATCGGCAGGTTGCCGAGGATCTGCAGCACGGCCACTGTCTTGGCGATGCGCTGGGGCAGCTCGGCGTCACGATAGCGGATCTTGGTGACCGTATTCACGGCCTTGTGCCAGTTGGGGAAGGCCCGCTCGATATCCTTCTCCAGGGCGTCGTAGAGGGTCACCGTGGTGGCCAGCCAACCTACCGGCTGGTTGGCGACGGGGATGCGCTTGCCATCGCCCTCGATGAGGATGTCCTGGATCACCTTGATGGCAGAACGTAGGCCGATACCGCCGGTAGAGCGCGCCAGCGCACCCAGGAGATGCAGCAGGATGTCGAAATGCGCCGGCAGGAAGGGGTAGAGGTCGATGAAGGTCTGGCGATCGAAGTCGGCCCCGTAGGCGCGGGCATCCTCCAGCTTGGTGTTGTGGCGCAGCGCCTGGCCGTACTGGTCGAACAGCTCGCCGAGTTGCTTGGCCCCGTCCGGCGACTTACCGAGCAGGCGGGTGTAGCAGATCTCCTTGATGTCATCGGCCTCGAGGTCGATGGAGATCGGGAAACGGTCCTTGAGCTTGAAGAGCTCGGGCGAGTTGAGCGAGGCCCGTGGATCGTCCTCGGTCAGGGTCTGCTGGCCGGTGCCGATCAGCCACACCTTGCCGTTGCCCTGGGCCTTGATGTTCTTGGCCAGGCCATCGAGGTTGAGGATCAGCGGCTGGCGCGCCCCCACGTACTGGCCGACCTCGTCCACGATGAAGATCACATGCTCCTTACCGGAGTGCTCGCGCACGATATCAAGCATCTCCTCGACGCGATCGTTCTCGAAGCGGATCACATCGCTGGTGGCGGTGTTGAAGGAGGCAGGCGTGGTAAACAGGGTGGGATAGAGCTCGTGAGCGATTTCCGGTATTAAGCTGTCAACCACCAACTCGTCGTTGCGATAGTCTCTCCAGGCCTCGCCGCCGGTCTTCTCCTCGAAGCACCTCAGGAACTCCTCATAGCGCCCCTCCTGTTTCAGGCGGCGTTCCAGCGCGGCCACCTTCAGGTTGCGTGAGTAGCCGGCCCACTGCAGCACCTTGTAGTAGAGAACGCTGGAGACCTCCGCCATGGTGGCGCCACTGACCTGCTCGGTGGCCAGATCCAGCATCAGCACGGCGGCTGGGAAGCGCTTGGCGACGGTACTCAGCAGTTGCCGAGTAGTGGTGCTCTTAAGGCGGTCCTGAAGATGCTGGCGGAACGGCACCCCATCGATAATGACACTGTCATCGAAGGCCAGGCCGAGATACTTGGTGAAGGAGCTCTTACCCGAACCATAGAAGCCTGATACCCAGACGCCGACCTCGTTCTCGCCACCGGCCTCCATGGCCACCTGCATCTTGGTGAGCAACTGGTTGAACTGTTCGTCGATGGCGTCCGTGACCACATATTCTGAGATCTCCTTGCGTAGGCGCTCTTCCTGGGAGACGCCATAGGCGATCACCTTCTCAATGCTGCGGTAGATATCGCGACTGGGGTCAAAAAGCTGTTTTATTTCCATGGAGTCACTCCTTATCTTAGCCGCCGACGTGAACCGACCGGTAATTACCATCTTCGGGGTAGAAGCCCAGAAACTTGAGCCGCGTCTTACCGGTGCGCACCCCTGGGTAGAGGAACACGGTGGGCACGTGGAAACGCCCTTGGAGCTGGCCTTCGATCACCCCGATACGCATATAGGGGTGCAGTGCCTCCAGATCCGTAACGAGCAGGATGCTGCGCGGCTTGCCCTCCAGTTCGCTCAGCCTGGCTTCGAGCCGTTCCTGGAGTGCCCCGTTGGCCACTGCATTGGAGAGGGACGCATTGGTCTTCCTCCAATCCTGGGGATTGCGCTGGTCAGCCGTCAGCCAGACCTTGCGCATGCGGGCCTGGGAGAGGATCTCGTCGACCGCTTCGGCGATGGAGAAGGTGTGAACGTCCCAGCCCTCGTTGCTGAGCCGACTCTTCCAGGCCGCCAGGTGACGCTTCACAGCCAGGATCTGCTCCGGACGAAACACCAGGTAGAAGATCGGCTCGAAGCTGGCGTGACCGAAGTCCCGGCCATGACGGATCCGCTCCATCAGTTCGTTGAAGTCAGTATCCAGCGAGGACATCGACCACCTCCTGCATGTTCTTGTGCTGCCAACTGATGTGCGTAACGTCACCCGCGGTCTGCATGATCAGCAGGCCCTCGAGGGAGAGGCGCTTGAACTGCTCCTTGACGTCGGAGCGCTCCAGGCCGAAGAGTTGCCAATCACGGTGGTTGAGGATCTGGTTGTCGCCCAGCCCCTGGGACTTGAGATCGTAGGCCAGGTAGGCCGACACGCGAGTGGAGAGACGAAGCGAATGGAGACGGCGCGGACCACTGCGACGAGACTCCAGCAGGCCAAAGTCGGCACAGGCACTGAGCAAGTAACCTGAGACACGGCGGACGGTGCTCTTCGACCAAGGTTTCTGGGTCTTCCCCTCCCGCACCGCATTCTCGACGAAGCGCAGCGCATCCTCCCGGGACAGGCTATCTCGGCCGGAGGTATAGCGCGGCCAGTACACCTCGCGTATGAAGTCGGCCAGGATCATATTGGCTCTGGCGGTGTGTAGCAGAAGCAACTGACGGCGCTCGTCGCTGTCGAGACATGGCAACAGCTGCTTCAGCCGTTCGGCGACACCCGGCTGGCGCAGATAGCGCGGCCCGAAACATTCGCGAACGATATTATCCAGGCGTCTCGCCGAGACCAGCGGAAACTGACCTGACTCGAGCGCCTTGGCGAACAACTGGGGATAGCGCATCCCAGGCTCATAGAGCTCGAAGAGTCGCTGGGTTTCCTCAATCAACCCGAGACCGGCCTGCAGCTGAGTCGTATAGAGACACGGCTGACTCACTGCGCCTCCCGCAGGTACGGGTAGGTCTGAATGCCCCGGCGAAACGCATCCAGATAGAGGCCTGCCATGGTGGCAAGCGGCATGGCCAGGCTCTCGCCAAGATCCCCAACGACAACGGGCCCTTCCTTCGCTTCTTGAGGCGAGGCCAGCTTTTCCAGACGAGCCTGAGCATGTTCTGGCGAATCGATGTGGTCAAAGAGACCCTCAGCCTGCTCACGATCAGCGACCAGGGTTGATGCTCCCTGCTCGTAATGCTCTGGCATGTGGAAGAGATGCAAGGTGCGGCCAATTCCGATGTGTTCATCATGAACACGCCGGGCGGCCTCCAGCACCCCCTGGTACTGCGCCTGCCGAGCAGATCGGCCAAACACCGGCGTCAAAAAGGCCATGGCAGACTGACCGAAGAAGTGAGAGCTCCACCAGGCCGGTGCCTGCTCTCCCAAATAGCCGACCAGCACGCGCAGTTCGGCCAGCGTTGCTGCATCCTTGATCATGTTATCCCCTGCGAGCCTGTGAATCCTGACTTAAATTCTTTTTATAAACAACATTTTAACCGACATCCACCTACCCTGCTGCCGATAGGGGTTATGGTACGTCAGGTCAAAGGTAATCGCGAGGGTAGGAGACTATCCGGACGCAGAGCGACTCCCGGGAGCGAGGGTGCGTGCCATATGCTCGGTTAACGTGCTGGCACAGTATAAGCGGGGTATGTTTTGGTCAAGCCTGAGGTCCACCTATCCAACTGCGCACTCCAGCGCATCTCAAGCCGCCATAGGAAGTGCACCATGCTCCCAGATCGGCTACCACGGTGTGCTACCAGCAGGGCAGAAATTGATTGATTGCGGCTAGCACTCACCCAAGCCCCAAAAAATCCGGGCCCATTTCTGCCACGGGCACACCCAGGGCACATTCTGGGCACACGCCCAAGAGTGGGAATTCTGGAAAAATGAGACCTTGACTCGCTGAGCGTTAGCCGCAAACAGGCCAAAAACGAGTGCTGGCAGGCGTGGTCAGCACTCATCGGCCATTTCGGCGCCGATGGAGGGGCTGTAAGCCTTTGATTTGAGGGGAGATGGCGCGCCCGGCAGGATTCGAACCTGCGACCCCTGCCTTCGGAGGGCAGTACTCTATCCAGCTGAGCTACGGGCGCGTGATGCGTATGGTACTCGAAATTGAATGCTAGCTGTTGTGCCCATTTGGCCCCTGAGTGTTGCCTTCGGAGGGCAGTACTCTATCCAGCTGAGCTACGGGCGCCTTGCGGGGATTCTAGCATAACCCATGGACCAGTTTGGGAGGGGCCGATGGGAGGGCGGAGAATAGCCCAAAAGGGGCGGCGCGCCAAGGGGGCGCGCTCGCCGTTCAGGGGGCCCATCAGTTATGGCTCCTCAAGTACTGCCACGGTATAGCGCCACAGGTTCAGGGTGTCGGACCAGTGGTTTGCGGGCAGGCCGGCCTTGCGGCGCAGGGCGGCCATGAACTCGGCCGGTTGCGGCAGTTGCTCCCACACGGCGGGCAGGAAGGTGGAGCGATGGGGGCCGTCCTCAAGGATCACGCCGTCCATGCCGGGGCGCAGGCTCTGCAGCAGGATGTCCTCGTTCTCCACGTCCAGGGGTTCGCTGGGGCCCAGAATGGAGATGGACAACGCCACTTCCGGCGCCTGAGCTTGTGGCAGGGGTGGAAAACGGGGATCGCGGAAGGCGGCCGACCAGGCATTGTGGGCCACATCGTCCACCAGGGGGCGGTGGGGCTCCAGGGTGCCAATGCACCCGCGCAGGGCGGATCGGTGATGCAGGGTCACGAAGGTGGCCGCGGGCGTCAGCAGGCGCTTTGAAAGCGATGCCCGCTGGGCGGGGATCGCTGGCTGGGCGCCACTGACGGCGCGACGGGCCACCTGGAACAGCAACTGATGCTCGGCAGGGTCCAGCTCAGCTGAACGCATAGGCCCCATAACCCACCACCTGCTCCCGGGGTCCGGCGGTGTCGCCGGAGTTGCGCAGGACCAGCGTTTCGCCCTTGAGGCCGTGCTTGCGGGCATTGATCAGCAGGCCCTGCACCGGCACGTAACCGCAGGCATGACCGGGCTTGACCTCTTCAGCCTTCAACTGGCTGATGGCTTCCGACGTCCGGCTGTCCACCTGACGGGCCGTGTCGTAATCCAGGTAATGGCTGAGATCGGAACTGATCACCACCAGGGTGTCTTCATCGCCCCATACGTCTTCCAGGGCGCTGGCCACTTCCTCGCCCGTGGCACTGCCCACCACGAGTGGCACCAGGGTGAAATCGTCCAGCAGCATCTGCAGGAAGGGCAGTTGCACCTCCAGGCTGTGTTCATTGCGGTGTGGCTCATCGAAACGGAATACGGTGGGGGACTTCACCGCCCGCTCGATGCTGTCCTGATCCACGGGCACGGTGCCCAGGGCGGTCTGGAAGGCATCCACACTGGGGGCGGCGATGCCGTAGAAGCCCACCCGATGGGCCGGACCCAGCAACACCACGCGCTTGATGCGGGCAGCCCGCTCGGGGGTGAGCGCGGCATAGGCACGACCGGCCACGCCACCGGAATAGATGTACCCCGCATGGGGGGCGATCAGGGCCTTGGGTGGGGACGTGCCTGAGGCGGCCTCCTCCTCGGCACCATTGAGATAGGACTGCACCGATGCCCTCAGGGCCTCGGCCTCGGCTGGGTAGAACTGACCCGCGACAGCGGGGCGGCGTATGGTGTCCACGGCGGCTCCTCCAGATTGTGTGGCTGGATATCCGCCCTGGAGACTTCACCGCCGGATACTGCTGTATCTCTGATGTGTGTTTGGCCGATGACGGCAAAACCGATGAAGCCATGCCTTTGAAAGGCACCGCCGCTATCGGCACGCACCTACAGCGGCAAAGGGGGATATCGCATTGTGTTCGGCATGTCACATGAAACTCATATCACGATTGTGTGACAAGCGATTGACAGCAAGGATTCCCTTGCATTCATGTACAAGCACTTCTGCACAAGGGTGCAGGCGAACCGGAAATCCTATAGGGCATGAGTATAGTGCCTTTCATCAACTTTCGGGGCGGGAACTTGATCCTGGCAATAGGATCTCATTGGGCACGGGGTGAAGTTCTAAAACGCATCCACAAAGTGATGGATGAGATATCACATTCACTTTGTCTTTTATCTTTTTGTGCATCAAAGGTCACATGCAGATCACGCCCGATACCTCCGCCTTCCCCACGCGCCACTGGCATGCATTGGACGACGGTCGCGTGCAGTGCGATGTGTGCCCCCGGGCCTGTAAGCTCCATGAAGGCCAACGCGGCCTGTGCTTCGTGCGCGGGCGCAGCCGTGGCCGGATCGTGCTCACCACCCATGGTCGGGCCATCGGTTTTCGGGCCGATCCCATCGAGAAAAAGCCCCTTTATCACTTCCTGCCCGGCAGCCGCACCCTCTCCTTCGGCACCGCCGGCTGCAACCTGGCCTGCAAGTTCTGCCAGAACTGGGACATGAGCAAATCGCGGGAGATGGACATCATGCAGGCCCGGGCCACACCTGAGGAACTGGCCATGGCCGCCCGTGATCAGGGTTGTGCCAGTGTGGCCTTCACCTACAACGATCCGGTGATCTTCATGGAATACGCCACCGACACGGCCCGAGCCTGCCATCAGGCGGGGGTGCGCAGCGTGGCGGTGACGGCGGGCTATATCAGCCCCGGGGCGCGAGAGGAGTTCTTCGCGCCGATGGATGCGGTGAATGTGGATCTCAAGGCCTTCGACGAGGCCTTTTACTGGGAGCTCTGTGGCGGCCACCTGGAGCCGGTGCTGGATACCCTTCGCTACCTGCGCCACGAGACCGACATCTGGCTGGAGCTGACCACCCTGCTCATTCCCGGTCGGAACGATGATGATCAACAGTTACAGGCGATGACGCGCTGGGTGGTGGATGAGCTGGGACCGGATGTGCCCATGCATTTCAGTGCCTTTCACCCGGACTGGCGCATGACCGACCTGCCCCGCACGCCCCTGGCCACCCTGCAACGGGCACGGCGCATTGCCCGGGACAATGGGGTGCGGCATGCGTATATCGGCAATGTGCATGATGCGGAGGGCAGTACCACGTGGTGTCGTGGATGTGGGGCGGCCCTTGTGGTGCGGGATGGCTACCGGGTGATCCGGCAAGATGTCGGGGCTGATGGGCAGTGTCCAAGATGTGGTGCCCGGTGCGCGGGGAGATTTGCGTAACGTGAAGAAAGATAAATGGGGGCAAATTGAAATCTGTCCCCCTGTGGAATTCAGCGATACTTGAAGTATCGGTACCACACCAATCCCAGATACTCATGCAACGCAAACCGGGTGCGGGACATGGCGTTGGCCTGGGGAATGAATCCGCGCAAGTCAAAAGACTCGTCAGGGTCGGGTTGACGGTCGAAGGTGGGCACGGCGGTGATCTGAAGGTCTGTTTTTTCAAAGCACCAGCGGGCGCGGGGGATGTGTAGGGCCTGCGTGACCAGCAGGGCGTGAGTCACACCCTCCTCGGCCAGGCGCTGAGCGCTGTAGAGGGCGTTCTCGCAGGTGTTGCGGCTTTCATCCTCCACCCAGCGCACGGGTACGCCGAATTCGTTCTCCAGCAGGCTGACGATCAGCTCCGCTTCACTCAGGGGCTCATCACCGCCCACGCGCCCGCCGCTCACCAGGATGGGCAATCCGGTCTCACGGTGCACCCAGGCCCCGTAACGGGCCCGCTTGAGGGAATAGCGGTTCACGGTATCCTCGCCGCCATACTCCGGAGCATTGGGGCGGCGGCCACCGGCCAGGATGACGATGGCCTGGGCGTCACTGGCAGCGGCTTCGGACAGCGGCACGGCACCGGACCGGGCTTCAAGCCCATGGATCAATGCGTAGGAAACGGCCGGCAGTGAAGCCACGTAGAGCACCCCCAGTCCGAGCCAGATCGCCAGCCGCCCCAACCGGCGGCGCCAGAGCAGCAGGCCCAGCAGGATCAGGATGAGCCCGCCGGCGGGCGGCATGATGAACAGTTCCAGTGTCGTCATGTTCCGAACATTACAACATCCGGACAACATCCGGGACATGAACGCGGCGCTGCCCAGGCTTTACCCATGGGATTGCACCGACGCGCAATCTGCGTTGTCATGTCCCTGCACTGCAACACACACGAGCAGCAAACTGATGAACGAAATCAATCCTGTCAGACGTCGCGCCTTGAAAGCCCTGCTGGCGGGCTCCCTCCTGCCGGCGCTGGGGCCGGTTGGCGCGCTGGCCGCCAGTGATCATGGCGCGGGCGATGCCCCGCGCATCGGCCTGGCACTGGGCAGTGGCGGTGCTCGGGGGGTGGCCCATGTGCTGGTCTTCGAGTTGCTGGAGGAACTGGGCCTGCGGCCTCACCGAATTGCCGGGACCAGCATCGGCGCCATCATGGGCTCGCTGTATGCCTCCAGCATGAGTGCGAAGGAGGTACGGGCGGTGATGGAAGCACTCATCCTGGACGACGAAGACAACAACTGGTTCGAGGACCTGTTCAACGGCAGCTGGACCCGGTGGATCGAATTCATCGAGCCATTCGGCGGCAAGGGTGGCCTGCTGCGCTCAAAGGCCTTTGTGGAGCATCTGGCCAAGGCCACCGGGGTGGAATCCTTCGACGAGTTGAAGATCCCCCTCACGGTGGTGGCCACCGATTACTGGGACCGCTCCCAGGCAGTGTTCGAAGAGGGACCGTTGTGGCCAGCCATTCAGGCCAGCATGGCCATGCCGGGGCTGTTCCATCCGGTGGCCCACAACGGGCGTGTGCTGGTGGATGGCGGCCTGACCAACCCGGTGCCCTACGACCTGCTGCTGGATGATTGCGACCTGGTGATCGCCGTGAACGTGCTGGGCACGCGCCAGCCCGACGAGGACGGAAAGATGGACACGCCCTCGTACTTCGACAATAGCTTCAACACCTTCCAGATCATGCAGTTCTCCATCCTGCAGGAAAAGATGCGCCACCGGCCGCCGGATTTTCTGGTCACACCCAAGATCCGCGATGTGCGGGTGATGGAGTTCAATCGCTACCAGGACATCCTGGAGCAGTCCCGCCCGGCCATCGAGTCCTTGCGTGAGGATCTGAAGGCGCGGCTGGCCCAGGGATGACAGGCCGTTCGGTGATGGAATCCTTCAGGCAGCGACTGGCAGAGCACGGCTTTGTCGCCAACGAGGATCATGAATACCCGGTTCAGTGTTTCCTCTCCGCCCGGGTGGATCATCTGCGCTGCCTGAACATCGAGGGCACCCAGGGCCGGCGGCGCACCGCCTTTGGTCATGCCCTGGGGTATGAGCACATCCTGTATCACGAATACATGCCGCCCCCCTCGCCCGAACCTGTGCGCATCATCCCGGACTGGAACGAAGAAGCCACCGGCGAGCCGCCCATCGACCCGGTGGACCGGGTGCTGGGCGAGGCCTGCGCCCTGAGCGAAGGCGAACCCGCTGTGCTCATCCTGGATCGTCTGCACCGGGCGCCCTTTGCCGAGCACCTGCGCCTGGCGGAGTTCATCCAGCATGGGCTTTGGCACTACGGTGATGTCACCCTCAAGGCCCACCACCGCAATCTGCTGGTGTTTCTCATCTCCGATGAGCCCCTGTATCACACCCTGCAGCAGATGAGCTTTCGCATCTGGGTGGACCCGGAGGTGGACGAGCCCCCCGAGATCACCCCGGCGGCCCTGGGCCTGCCCCCGCAGGCAGGCCCCATGCTCAAGGCCCTGAAGGAGATCTTTTCTGACCTGGGCACGGCCCCAACGCCATTGGAGTATCGGCGCCTGATCCACGACATCCACGTGAACGTGAACACCCTGGAAGACTTGCGGCTGTCCATCTTCGGCTGGGTGGAACACGTGGACCGCAAACACCTGATGTCTGCCCTCATGCGCCGCACCCTGGAGCGGCACATGCCGGTCATCGAGGCTTATGTCTCCGGCACATCCCATCCCACCTCCGCATGGCCTACGGACCATGACGAGGGCGCCACGCCATGACGCGCGGCACCGGTATCCGCTATGATCACCCCATCGAATTCACACCATGAAAACAGCCCATGACGCCCGATCAGGTCAAGACACTCATTGAAACGGGTCTACCCGATGCCCAGGTCTCCGTCACCGGCAGCGAAGGCCATTTCGAGGCCCGGGTGATCAGCGAGGCCTTCGCGGGCCAGTCGCGCATCAAGCGCCACCAGATGGTCAACGCCACCGTGATGAACGAGATCACCAGTGGCGCGCTGCACGCCTTGTCCATACGTACCTTCACGCCGGAAGAAGCCGACACGAACGCCTCCTGATCATGCCGGCGCCGCCTTCCTAGCCTTCACGGAATCACACGATGAAATTCGAGACCCTCGCCGTTCACGCCGGCTTCAGCCCCGACCCCACCACCAAGGCCGTGGCCACCCCCATCTACCAGACCACGTCCTACGCCTTTGACGACACTCAGCATGGGGCCGACCTGTTCGACCTGAAGGTCCAGGGCAATATCTACACGCGCATCATGAATCCCACTACGGATGTGCTGGAGAAGCGCCTCACGGCACTGGAGGGGGGTGTGGGTGCCCTGGGTCTGGCCTCGGGCATGGCGGCGGTGACCTATTCCATCATGACCCTGGCCCAGGCGGGCCATAACATCGTCACCACCAGCACCCTCTACGGCGGCACCTACAACCTGTTCGCCCACACCCTGCCCCGTTACGGCATCGAGGTGCGCTTTGCTGCCCCTGGCGACATCGACGGCATGCGCGCCCTGATGGACGACAACACCCGGGCGGTGTTCTGCGAGACCATCGGCAACCCGGCGGGCAACGTGGCGGACATCGAGGCCCTGGCCAACCTGGCCCATGAGCATGGCGTGCCGCTGATCGCCGACAACACCGTGCCCACCCCGTATCTGTGCCGTCCCTTCGAATTCGGGGCCGACATCGTGGTGCATGCACTGACCAAATACATGGGCGGCCATGGCACCACCATTGCTGGCGCCATCGTCGACTCGGGGGAATTCCCCTGGGAGGAGCACAAGGACAAGTTCCCGGGGCTGTGCGAGCCCGACCCGTCCTATCATGGGGTGGTGTACACCGAGGCCCTGGGGGCCGCCGCCTATATCGGTCGCGCCCGGGTGGTGCCGCTGCGCAACATGGGCGCCGCCCTGTCCCCCTTCAACAGCTTTTTGATCATGCAGGGCATCGAGACCCTGCCGGTGCGCATGGATCGCCATTGCGACAACGCCCTGAAGGTGGCCCAGTTCCTCAAGGAACACCCCAAGGTGAACTGGGTGCGCTTCGCCGGCCTGGAGGATCACCCGGATCACCACCTGGCGCAGAAATACATGAACGGCCGCGCTGCCAGCATCCTCTCTTTCGGCATCAACGGCGGCCGCGAGGCCGGTGCCCGGTTCATCGACGCCCTGCAACTGGCCGTGCGCCTGGTGAACATCGGCGACGCCAAGACCCTGGCCTGCCACCCGGCCACCACCACCCACCGGCAGTTGTCCCCGGAAGAACTGGAACGGGCCGGCGTGGCCGAGGACATGGTGCGTCTGTCCATTGGACTGGAGCACGTGGATGATATCCTTGAGGACCTGGATCAGGCCCTGGCGGCGGCTGGCTGAATGCCCCGCCCGCCTCTTGGGGCGCCCCGCATGACAGACCCATGCCCATGAAGAAGATCAGGATCTCCCACCATGCCCGCCGCCGTTGACGTCAAGGACCTGAGCGCACTGACGCCCATCAAGGAGTTGTCCGAAGCGGGGCTCAAGCGCCTGCTGGGACAGGTGGAGACCACCAGACTCCCGGCAGGCCGCAAGCTGCATGCCAGCGATGAGCGGGAGAACGCCATCTACCTGCTGGATGGCCTGATATCCCTGGTCTGCCGGGGCAACCCCACCCGGGTGAAAGGGGGCTCGGATCGCGCGCGCCTGCCCCTCTTCAGCGACCGCGTGCAGGGGGAGTTTGCCTTGGCCGAGGCGCCCTCCACCCTGCTCAAGGTGAACAAGCAGGCATTTTCCGACCTGCTCAACCAGGAGCGCACCTCTGGCTTCGAGGTGGTGGATACCGAGGCGACGGCGGAGGAAGGGGCCATCGTGCAACAGCTCTATCTGGCCACCGCGCAGAAGAAGCTGGAATTACCCCCCATGCCTGAAGTGGCCATGCGCATCCAGAAGATGGCCGACGACCCCAATGTGGGCGTGAACGAGATCACTCAGGTGGTGCAGATGGATCCGGCCGTGGCAGGCGCCCTGCTCCACGCCACCAACAGCCCCCTGTATCGCACGGCCAAGCAGATCAGCAACATCCGGGACGCCGTGGTCCGACTGGGCTTCAATACCACCAAGACCCTGGCCTTCAACCTGGCCATGCGCCAGACCTTCCAGAGCGACTCCAGCCTGGTTCGGGAACGCATTCACCAGGTGTGGGAACACAGTGTGAACGTCTCGGCCATCGCCTATGTGCTGGCCAGGCACTTGCGGGGCTTCGATCCGGATCGGGCCCTGCTGGCCGGGCTGATGCATCGCATTGGTGCCGTCCCCATCCTGAACTTCATCGGCAAGAACCGCCTGGAACTGAGCCCCGAAGCCATGGAAGAGGCCGTCAACAAGCTCAATGCCCTGGCGGGCGTGCTGGTGATGAATTACTGGGGCATGGATGACGAACTCATCGCCGTGGTGGAACAGGCCGATCAGTGGACGCGGAATGAAGGGCCCAAGGCCGACTATTGCGACCTGGTGATCGTCTCCCAGCTATTCGCGCTGCGTGATACCCCCAAGGGCCAGGCCCTGCCGCGCACCGATGAAGTGCCCGCCTTCGCCAAACTGGAACTCGGCCCCCTGGACGAGAACCTGAACCTGGAGGTGCTCAAGGAGGCCGAGGGAGAATTGCAGATGATCCGGCAGGTGCTCCATGGTTGATGCAGTCGATACCGCCACACTCGAGAAGCTGGCCTATCTGAACGAATTGGGGCCGGCCGCCCTGGAACAACTGGCCAGGAAGACCCAGAAACTGCCCTTGAAGACCGGCTCGAGGATACAGGCCGGGGACCAGGCCCGCTGGATGCTCTACCTGCTGGACGGCAAGATGAGCCTCTTCTCCGACGGACAACCACTGGTCGTGGAAGCGTTCAGTCGGCGGGCCCAGCAACCCATCTTCGGGGCCAGCCGCCTCCAGGAATATGCCGTCGCCCTGTCGCAATGCCAGGTACTACGGGTGGATCGCAACCTGTTCGATACCCTGAGCCAGCAGCAGAGTGAGGCCGGTTACGAGATTGAGGAAACCACCCTCAGCGACGTGGAAAGCGAGATCTTCTCCAGCCTCTATCAGCGCATCATCACAGGCCAGCTGACCCTGCCGGCGCTACCGGAAGTGGCCACCAGGATCCAGTCCGCCATCAACGACCCCAGGATGGATTCCACCCGCCTGTCCCGCATCGTGCAGATGGACATGGCGGTCACCGGGGGGCTCGTCAAGGCGGCCAATAGCGCCCTGTATGGGGGCGCGGCCCCGGTGCACAATGTCCGCGACGCCATCACCCGCCTGGGGCATGCTGCAACCCGTCAACTGGTCATCAGTATCGCCATGAAACAGGTCTTCAAGACCTCGGTAAGGGGGTTTCAGCGACGCATGCTGGAACTGTGGGATCGCAGCGTGAGGGTGTCGGCCCTGAGCTTCGTGCTGGCACGCCACGGCACCCGCTTTGACCCGGAGCATGCCCTACTGGCCGGCCTGCTGCACCAGGTGGGCATGGTGCCGTTGCTGGACTACCTGGGCCAGAATCACCCCACAATGGAGGATCACGAGATCGACGCGATCCTCAAACGCCTGCACCCATTGGTGGGGGAACTGGTGATCAACGATTGGGGCCTGGGCCCGGATGTGAGCACCGTGGTGAGAGAGGTCAATCAATTCGAACGCAATGGCAGCGCCCCACCAGACTATTGCGATGTGGTGCTGGTGGCACATCTCTATGCGCTCACGCATCCACGCAAGGGATGGCCCATGGCCGAGGCTCCGCGCTATGACCAGGTGCCTGCCTACCGGAAGCTGGGCCTGGAGCCCCCCAACGACGAACTGAAGCTGGACCTGTTTGAAGAGGCAGAGCAGGAGATCCGTCAGGTGATGGACATGCTCAAGAGCCCGTCCCCGGCCTGAATCCCCCCACGCCACCCGGGGGCATGCCCGCGCCTTGCGCATGGGCTGTTAGAATGGGGCATCAAAGCCCGGCCACAAACACACCAAGGCCCGGGCACGGCACAGGATTCCCCCATGAACGACACCACCAAGCGCCCCGTTCGGGGCGAGAAGCTGCGCGCCGCCGACAAGGTGGCCCGCATCCCCGTGAAGATCACACCTACCGAGCGTCCGCCACGCAAACCCGCGTGGATCCGTGCCCGCGCCCAGGGCAGCCCGGAGGTGCAGCGCCTCAAACGGGTGCTGCGCGACAGCCATCTGCACACGGTCTGCGAGGAGGCTGCCTGCCCCAATCTGGGCGAATGCTTCGGGCACGGCACGGCCACTTTCATCATCATGGGCGATATCTGCACCCGTCGCTGCCCGTTCTGCGATGTGGCCCACGGCCGGCCCAACCCGCTGGATCCGGAGGAGCCGGAAAACCTGGCCCGCACGGTCCAGGCCATGGGCCTGCGCTATGTGGTGATCACCTCGGTGGACCGGGACGACCTGCGCGATGGCGGCGCCGGTCACTTCGTGGAGTGCACGGTGCGCACCCGCGCGTTGAGCCCGGATATCCGCATCGAGGTACTGGTTCCGGATTTTCGTGGCCGCATGGATCTGGCCCTGGACACCCTGGAGAAGGGTCTGCCCGATGTGTTCAATCACAACCTGGAGACAGTGCCCCGGCTGTATCGCCAGGCCCGCCCCGGGGCCGACTATGCCTGGTCGCTGGAGCTGTTGCGGGCCTTCAAGGCGCGCCACCCCCACATCCCCACCAAGTCGGGCCTGATGCTGGGCCTGGGGGAGGAGATGGATGAGGTGGAGGCCACCCTCAAGGACCTTCGGGAACACGATTGCAAGATGCTCACCCTGGGGCAGTACCTGCAGCCCTCACGGCATCATCTGCCGGTGAGCCGGTTCGTCACCCCCGAGGAATTCGAGCACCTGGCCCAGGTGGCCTATGACCTGGGCTTTCGCCAGGTGGCCAGCGGCCCCATGGTGCGCTCCTCCTACCACGCCGACCAGCAGGCGGCCGCCTATGCCCGGAAGCAGGACTGAGCTCCATGGATGATCAGGCCCTGCTGCGCTACAGCCGCCAGATCCTCCTGCCCCAGGTGAGCATCGAGGGACAGGAGCGCCTGGCTACCGCTCACGTCCTGATCATCGGCCTGGGTGGGCTGGGCAGTCCGGTGGCCATGTATCTGGCGGCCGCCGGCGTGGGCCAGCTCACCCTGGTGGATTTCGACACGGTGGACCTGTCCAACCTGCAGCGCCAGATCATCCACACCAGCGACCGTATTGGCCAGCCCAAGGTGCACTCGGCCCGTCAGACCCTGGAGGGGATCAATCCCACGGTGCGTATCCACTGCATCGACCAGGCCCTGGAGGGAGCGGCGCTGGAGGATGCCGTGCGCGGGGTCGACCTGGTGATGGACTGCACGGACAATTTCGCCACGCGCTTCGCCGTCAATCGGGCCAGTGTGGCCACGGGGACACCGCTGATTTCCGCTGCAGTGATCCGCATGGAGGGGCAGATCACGGTGTTTGAGCCGGGCAATCCCGACAGCCCCTGCTATCAGTGTCTGTACGGTGAGGGCGAGGAGACGGGAGAGACCTGTTCGGAGACGGGTGTTCTGGCCAGCCTGCCCGGGGTGATGGGCACCCTGCAGGCCACCGAGGCCCTCAAGTGGCTGGTGGGGTTGCCGACGCTGAGGGGGCGTTTGCTGCTACTGGATGCCATGGGCATGGAGTGGCGCAGCATCCGGGTGCCGAAGGACCCGGGGTGCCCGATATGTGGATCAAAGGCCCAGGACCCCCTTCTCCCCTCGGGGGAGAAGGGCCGGGGATGAGGGGAGAAGCGGCGGCAGTGGGGCTACCCCCTTCAGAGCTTCTTCTTCAGCAACTCATTCACCTGCGCCGGGTTGGCCTTGCCCCCCGTCTGCTTCATCACCTGGCCCACGAAGAAGCCAAAGAGCTTGTCCTTGCCACTGCGATACTGTTCCAGTTGCTTGGGATTGTCGGCGATCACCTGGTCGATCACCTGCTCGATGGCACCCGTGTCCGTGATCTGCTTGAGGCCCTTGGCCTCGATCACCGTGTCGGCGTCGCCCTCGCCGGCCCACATGGCCTCGAAGACTTCCTTGGCGATCTTGCCAGAGATGGTGTTGTCCTGGATGCGCGCCAGCAGGCCGCCCAGCGCCTGAGCTGACACGGGACTGTCGCCGATCTCGCGGCCCTCCCGGTTCAGGGCACCGGAGAGTTCGCCCATCACCCAGTTGGCGGCCATCTTGGCCTGGCCGGCATCCGCCTGCGCCACCACCTCCTCGAAATAATCCGCCATCTCACGACTGGTGGTGAGGGTGGCCGCATCATAGGCCGACAGACCGTAGTGCGTCTTGAAGCGGTTCTTCTTCTCGTCCGGCAATTCCGGCAGCTCTGCCCTTATCTGTTCAACAAAGGTGCTGTCGATATCCAGCGGCAACAGGTCGGGATCGGGGAAATACCGATAATCGTTGGCCTCTTCCTTGGAACGCATGGAGCGGGTCTCGCCCTTGTCCGGGTCGAACAGGCGGGTTTCCTGCACCACGGCACCGCCCCCCTCCAGCACATCGATCTGGCGCTCCACCTCGAACTCGATGGCCTTCTCCAGAAAACGGAAGGAGTTGAGGTTCTTGATCTCGGTGCGGGTACCGAACTTCTCGGTCCCCCGGCGGCGCACCGACACGTTGGCGTCACAGCGGAAGGAGCCTTCCTGCATGTTGCCATCGCAAATGCCCAGATACCGCACCAGTGAGTGCATCTTCTTCATGTAGGCCACCGCCTCCCGGGGGGAGCGCATGTCCGGCTCGGAGACGATCTCCAGCAGCGGCGTGCCTGCCCGGTTCAGGTCGATCCCGGTCATGCCATGGAAGTCCTCGTGCAGGCTCTTGCCCGCATCCTCCTCCAGGTGCGCCCGGGTGACGCCGATGGTCTTGGTCTCGCCATCCTCCAGCTCAATCTCCAGATGGCCCCGACCCACCACCGGCAGCTCGTACTGGGAGATCTGGTAGCCCTTGGGCAGGTCGGGATAGAAGTAGTTCTTGCGGGCAAACACTGAACGGGGCGTGATCTCGGCATCGATGGCCAGGCCCAGCTTCACGGCCATGGCCACCGCCTTCTCGTTGAGCACCGGCAACACGCCCGGCAGGCCCAGATCCACGGCACAGGCCTGGGTGTTGGGCTCCGCCCCGTAGGCCGTGGAGGCCCCGGAGAAGATCTTCGACCTGGTGGACAACTGGGCATGAATTTCCAGCCCGATGACCGTTTCCCATTCCATACAGTGATCCTGATGTTTGACGTAAGACGGGGAATGATTTGCGGCGACCGCGGCTTACTCGAAGCCGCCCGGGGCCATCCGACACCATTCCGTGCCCAACTGGTACTGGTGGGCCACCCCGAGCAGGCGGGCTTCCTCGAAGTAATTGCCGATGAGTTGCAGGCCCACGGGTAGCCCATCGCTGAAACCGGCGGGCAGCGACATGGCCGGCAGGCCAGCCAGGTTCACGGCGATGGTGTAGATATCCGACAGATACATGGTGACCGGGTCATCCGTCTTCTCACCCAGCCGGAAGGCCGTGCTCGGGGCGGTGGGCCCCAGGATCACGTCCACATCCTTGAAGGCAGTGGCGAAATCCTCGGCGATCAGCCGGCGGATCTTCTGCGCCTTGAGGTAGTAGGCATCAAAATACCCTGCCGAGAGGGCGTAGGTGCCCACCATGATGCGTCGCTTCACCTCGGGGCCGAAGCCCTCGCCGCGGGAGCGCATGTAAAGGTCCAGGAGATCCTTCGGGTCCTCGCAGCGATAGCCATAGCGCACGCCGTCGAAGCGGGCCAGGTTGGAGGAGCATTCGGCCGGGGCCACCACATAATAGGCAGCCACAGACAGATCCGAGTGGGGCAGATCCACCTCCACGAACTCCGCCCCCAGGCCCTTGTAGTGGGCGATGGCCTCATCCACCACGCGAGCCACCCCCGCATCCATGCCTTCCCCGAAGAACTGCTTGGGCAGGCCGATGCGCAGACCTTTCACCGGGGTGTTCAGGCGCTTGGTGAAATCCTCATCGGGGCGCTGGATGCTGGTGGAATCCCGCTGATCGAAGCCCGCCATCACGTTGAGCATCAGCGCGCAATCCTCGGCGGTGCGGGCCATGGGGCCACCCTGGTCCAGGCTGGAGGCGAAGGCGATCATGCCCCAGCGGGACACGCGACCGTAGGTGGGCTTGATGCCGGTCACACCGTTCAGCGCGGCCGGCTGGCGAATGGATCCGCCGGTATCGGTGCCCGTGGCCCCCGGCGCCAGACGTCCGGCCACCACTGCGGCGGAGCCGCCGGAGGAGCCACCGGGCACCCGCTCGGTATCCCAGGGATTCTTCACCGGGCCGTAGTAGCTGGTCTCGTTGGAGGACCCCATGGCGAACTCGTCCATGTTGGTCTTGCCCAGGATGGGGCAGCCCGCCGCCTTGAAGCGTGCCACCACCGTGGCGTCATAGGGGGCGATGAAGTTATCCAGCATCTTCGAGCCACAGGAGGTGCGTGTGCCCTCGGTGCAGAAGATGTCCTTGTGGGCAATGGGCACCCCGGTGAGGGGGCCGGCATTCCCCTGGGCCCGGGCCTCGTCGGCGGCCTTGGCCGCTTCCATGGCCTGCTCGCCGGTCACGGTGACATAGGCGTTGATGGCGTCGTCCAGGGTCTCGATGCGGCGCAGGTAGTGAGCTGTCAGCTCGACACTGGAGACCTCACCGTCCTTGAGAGCGGTGGCGAGTTCGGCAATGGACTTCTCGTGCATGGATCGTTCCGTGGTTGAAGACGGTCAAAGGGCTCGCGGGGACGGCTGAGAAGGAGTGGCCACCGCCACGGAGGGGCCTACTCGATCACCTTGGGCACCAGATAGAGGCCGGATTCCACGGCCGGGGCGTTACCCTGGAAGTGATCCCGCTGGTCGGTCTCGGTGGGCTCGTCGGCGCGCAATCGCTGGGAGGCATCCAGCGGGTGGGCCATGGGCGTCACGCCCTGGGTATCAACCCCTTCCATCTGCTGCACCAGCTCCAGAATGTCGGAGAGGTTGCGGGCGTAACCCTGCAGATCCTCTTCCTGGACACTGAGCCGGGCCAGATGGGCGATCTTGCGCACCTCATCGAGTGACAGCGACATGACATGCTCCGGGATCACGAATACTTGGGTTAAGCGGCGTAAAGTAGCATAGTTGACGCCTTGCCCAAAGCCTGCGGCGGTTGCTAGAGTAGCGCCTTTCGCAGGCGACGCCACACAAAAACCCATGCTCAGCCGTCTACTCGGTCTACTCTCCAACGACATCTCCATTGATTTGGGCACTGCCAACACGCTGATCTACATGCGTGGCAAGGGCATCGTGCTCAACGAACCGTCGGTGGTGGCCATTCGCCAGGACCGGGGACCGGGCGGCCCGCGCTCGGTGGAAGCCGTGGGCACCGCGGCCAAAAAGATGATCGGCCGCACGCCTGAGAACATCCAGGCCATCCGCCCCATGAAGGATGGCGTGATCGCCGACTTCACCACCACGGAGAAGATGCTCCAGCATTTCATCCGCAAGGTGCATCACCATCGCATGTTCCGCCCCAGCCCCCGGGTGCTGGTGTGCGTGCCCTGCGGGGCCACCCAGGTGGAGCGACGCGCCATCCGTGAATCGGCGGCGGGCGCTGGCGCGCGGCGGGTGTACCTGATGGAAGAACCCATGGCGGCAGCCGTCGGCTCGGGCATCCCCGTGGACGAAGCGCGCGGTTCCATGGTACTGGACATCGGCGGCGGCACCTCCGAGGTGGCCGTCATGTCCCTGAATGGCATCGTCTACTCTTCTTCAGTACGTATCGGCGGTGACACCTTCGACGACGCCATCATCGCCTATGTGCGGCGCAACTACGGCATCCTCATCGGCGAGGCCACCGCCGAGCGCATCAAGCACGAGATCGGCTCCGCCTACCCGGGCAAGGAACTGCTGGAGATCGAGATCAAGGGCCGCAACCTGGCCGAGGGTGTACCCCGCGCCTTCACCCTCAACAGCAACGAGATCCTCGAGTCCCTGCAGGAGCCGCTGCATGGCATCGTCAGTGCCGTGCGCACGGCACTGGAGCAGACGCCCCCCGAGTTGGGCTCCGATGTGGCCGAACGGGGCATCGTGCTCACCGGCGGTGGAGCGCTGCTGCGTGACCTGGATCGTCTGCTGATGGAAGAGACCGGCATCCCCGTGGTGGTGGCCGACGATCCCCTCACCTGTGTGGCTCGTGGCGGTGGCAAAGTGCTGGAAATGCTCGACGAACACGGAGCCGACTTCCTGTCCGTTGAGTAACACACCGCACGGGAGGGCCCACCATCAAACAGCCGCTCTTCATCCTGGGGCCCTCGCCGGCATTCCGTCTGGCCCTGGTGGTCGTCCTGTCCCTCGTGCTGATGACCGTGGACCACCGACACCATCATCTCCAGGACGTGCGTTCCTGGCTGTCCTCGGCCGTGTATCCCATCCAGTATGCCGCTGACCTGCCCGTGCGCCTGAGCGTCTGGGCAGGCGAACAGTTCTCCACTCATCAGTCCCTCGTGGCACACAATCGCGCCCTGCAGGAGGAGAAACTGCTGCTGCGTTCACGCATGCTGCGCTTCGAGGCCCTGGAGGCGGAAAACGCCCGTCTACGGGAGTTGCTGGACACCGCCGAGCGCCTGCAGGAGCAGGTGGTCATCGCACAACTGCTATCGGTGGACCTGGACCCCTTCCGTCAGCAGGTGGTGCTGGACAAGGGCAGCCGCCATCAGGTCTATCCCGGGCAACCCCTGATCAATGCCGCCGGGGTGGTGGGCCAGATACTGGAGGTTCACGCCTTCAATAGTGTGGCCCTGCTGATCTCCGACCCGAGCCACGCCCTCCCCGTACAGGTGAACCGCACAGGGTTGCGCACGCTGGCCGTGGGCACTGGCAACCCGGAGCGCCTGGACCTGCGTTTCATTCCCCCCAGCGAGGACATCCGCCGCGGTGACATCATCAGCACCTCGGGGCTGGGGGGACGTTTCCCGGCCGATTATCCGGTGGCCCAGGTCACCCGGGTGGAACGTCCCCCCGGCGAATCCTTCGCCCGGGTGGAAGCCCGGCCGCTGGCACGCCTGGATCGCTCCCGTGAGGTTCTGCTGCTATGGCCCGCGCAACCCGACCAGGACCCGGACACCCCTTCGGATCTTGCGCCCCCCGAGCCCACCGAACCGCCCCCCGCGGATGACGCCGACGACCCGGACGTGGACGAGGTGATCCATGGGTGAGTGGCGCGCACGCCTGCTGGTGATCCCGATGACTTTCGTGGGGGCGCTGGTCCTCACGGTGATGCCGCTGCCCGAGGAACTGGCCCCCTGGCGGCCGGAATGGCTGGCCATGACCGTGCTCTACTGGACCCTCGCCCTGCCCCGGCAGGTGGGCGTGGGCACGGCCTGGTTCCTGGGCCTGCTGCTGGACGTGACTCAGGGCGCCCTGCTGGGGCAACACGCCCTGGGGCTGGCCGTGATCGCCTGGATCAGTCTGCGCCTGCATCAGCGGGTGCGCTTCTTCCCCGTCTGGCAGCAGGCGGTCACCGTGGGCGCCCTGCTGGCCGTGCATCTCATGCTGGTGCTCTGGGTGTATGGCATCACCGGCATGGCCCCGGGCACGTGGTTGTACTGGGCCCCTCTGGCCAGCAGCGTGCTGCTCTGGCCCCTGGTGTTCTTCGCGCTGCGGGGCATCCGGCGGCGCTGGTGTCTGTCCGTGGGCTGAGGCCGCTCAGCGCACCCGCCGCAACAACCAGCGCACATCCAGCCCGAAGGACAGCGTCAGCGCCAGCAGCGCCGAGGCCGCCAGCCAGGTGGCCGCGACGGGGCTGACCACCCCGGGCAGACAGGCCAGCAGGGCCAGCACCTGCCAGACGCACACGGCCTTGCGCCGATGGCTGTCGGGCAGGGCCTGCTGCAGTCGAGGCTCCCAATATCCGGCAGCCACGAAGGCGTAACGCATCAGGCCGATGGCCAGGACCCACGCCCCCACCTTGCCCGACAGGGCCAGCCCCAGGCACAGCACCAGGATCAGGGCCGCGTCCAGTTCCATGTCGAAACGGGCGCCGAAGGCCGTGGCGGCGTCCAGCCGTCGGGCCAGCCAGCCATCCAGGCCATCCAGCAACAGGGCCGCCACGGCCAGACCGGCCATCAGCGTACCGTGCTCGCGGTACAGCTCCGGCTGCATCAGGGCACCTGCCAGCACACAGGCCGGGAGGGCGCGCACCAGGGTCACCCGGTTGGGCCAGCCGAACCCGCCCGAGGGCGCCGGCCAGGCTCTCAGCAGCAGCAGGGCCAGCAGCGCATAGGCCAGGATGGCCCCGGTCGCGGCCATCAGGGACAGCGGCCCCGCACCCATCAGCCACGCCAGGCCCGCCAGCAGCAGGCCCAGGGCCACCAGCAAATCAGGGAGCAGGCGCCGGGGGGGCGACTTTGGATCAGCCACCCTGCCCTTCAATATCTCTGCCGCTTTATCCACGTCGCGCGCGCTCCCGATGCCTGATGCTGACCGATGCCTGCGGGCCGGCAGGCCCATGCGGGGGAAGACACTCGGCCCGTTCGGGCCTATGCTGCCCCTGAAGCCACTGACAGGCGCCGACGCCGAAAGATTCCGCCATGTCCACCGACAGTGCCGCCGCCACCGCATTCTGGATACCCGGCCCCGGTCAGGGAGAGCTGCGCCGGGAGGCAATACCGCCGCTGCCCGCCGGCCAGGTGCGGGTGATGGCACTCTACAGCGGCATCAGCCGGGGCACCGAGTCCCTGGTGTTTCAGGGGCGCGTGCCGCCCTCGGAGCATGAGCGCATGCGTGCCCCCTTTCAGGCTGGGGCCTTTCCCGGACCGGTGAAATACGGTTATGCCAGCGTGGGCCGGGTGGAGGCCGGCCCTGACGAGCTGGAGGGCCAGAGGGTCTTCTGTCTGCACCCCCACCAGGATGTTTATCAGGTGCCTGCCACGGCGGTGACCTCGCTGCCCGAGGACCTGCCCCCGGGGCGGGCCGTGCTGGCGGCCAACATGGAAACCGCCATCAACGGCATCTGGGATGCAGGGATCAGCCCCGGGGATCGGGTGTGCGTCATCGGCGCCGGGGTGGTGGGTGCCCTGCTGGCCTACCTGGCGGCACGCATCCCGGGCACGCGGGTGACCCTGGTGGATCTGCAGGCCGAACGGGCCCCACTGGCCCAGGCCCTGGGGGCCACTTTCGCCCTCCCGGAGCATGGCCCCTCGGAACAGGACCGGGTGATCCACGTCAGCGGCCAGCCGGCCGGACTGGTGCGGGCCCTGGAGCTGGCGGGCCACGAGGCCCTGGTGCTGGAGATGAGCTGGTATGGCGACACGCCGGTCACCCTGCCCCTGGGCGAGGCCTTCCATGCCCGACGGCTCACCCTGCGCTCCAGCCAGGTGGGCCAACTGCCGCCAGCGCGTGCGCCCCGCTGGGATCATCGCCGCCGTCTGGCCCTGGCCCTGGATCTGCTGCGAGATCCGGTGCTGGACCGGTTGATCAGTGGCGAATCGGATTTTGCTGACCTTCCCCGTGTGATGCGCTCGTTGGTGGAGGGGGCAGGCCAGGTGCTCTGTCATCGGATTCGGTATCCCGCCGCGATGTCCAACCCTTGAATACATTCCAGGAGAAGCCCCGTGTACATGGTGAACGTAAGAGATCACATGATGATCGCCCACAGCTTCAGCGGCGAGACCTTCGGACCGGCCCAGCGCCTGCACGGCGCCACCTACGTGGTGGATGCCTGCTTCAAGCGCAAGGCACTGGATGAGGAGAACCTGGTGGTGGACATCGGGCGGGCGAGCGAGGTGCTCCATCAGATCCTGGGTGAGTTCAACTATCGCAACCTGGACGAGGTGGAAGCCTTCCAGGGGCAGAACACCACCACCGAGTTCATGGCCCGGGTGATCTTCGACCGACTCGCGGTGGCCATCCGCGAGGGACGTCTGGGGGCCTCGGCCCGGGGTCTGTCTGCCCTGGCGGTGACCCTGCATGAGTCCCATGTGGCTCAGGCAGGCTTCGAGGGCCCGCTTTGAATCATCGGCTCACCCTGCTGGTGCCGGGAGATCCCGGGCAGATCACCGGCGGCTATCTGTACGACCGGCATCTGGCCCGGGAGCTGGAAGCGGCGGGCTGGACCGTCACACCAACGGGGCTCGACGGCGCCTTCCCCGGCCCTGATGAAACGGCCCGACGGTCGCTGGATCAGGCCCTGGCAGCCCTGCCAGCGGGTTCCCGCGCCCTGCTGGATGGTCTCGCCATGGGCGCCTTTCCCGGGGTGATCGACACCCACGCGGACCGCCTGGACCTGACCGCCCTGGTGCATCATCCGCTGGGGGATGAAAGTGGCCTGGCGCCCGCCCGGCGTGATCAGTTGCTGGAGCTGGAAACCCGTGCCCTGGAACGGGTGAGCCGGATCATCGTCACCAGCGATTTCACCGCCCGGCGCCTGGAGGCACTGGGCCTGCCGCCGGCATCGATCCACGTGGCACCACCAGGGGTGGCGCCGGCCCCCTTGTGCGCCATCGCCCGGGATAATGCGACCCTTGGGGAGCAGGCCATCCCGCAACTGCTCTGCGTGGCCCACCTGGCCCCCCGCAAGGGTCATGATGTGCTGCTGGAGGCCCTGAATCATCTGACGGACCTGCCCTGGCACTGCCACTGGGTGGGCTCCACGGATCGTGATCCCCCGTGGACGGATGGCTTGCGCCGACAGTGTCGTGCCCTGGGCCTCGGGGGGCGGGTCACCCTGCACGGTGAGCTTGGCGCCGAAAGACTGGCCGCGGCCTTCGACGCGGCCTCGGTATTCGTGTTGCCCTCCCGCTACGAGGGCTATGGCATGGTGGTGACCGAGTCACTGGCCCGGGGCCTGCCGGTCATCACCACCACCGGCGGCGCCCTGGAGGACACCCTGCCCCCCGGAGCCGGACTGGCGGTGCCGCCCGATGACGCCCCGGCCCTGGCCGACGCCCTGCGGCGGTGGCTCACGGATGCCTCGCTGCGGGCCCGGCTGATCGCCGGGGCGCGGGCCGCCCGGGAGCGCCTGCCCGACTGGTCGGAAACGGCCCGACGGGTTGCCGTGGCACTGGACATGCCGCCCCGCCTCGGGGATGCGGGCTTTGCCGGCGACTGGCTGGCCCTGCGTGCCGCTGCCGACATCCGCGCCCGACACCCGCGCCTGGCCCGGGCCGCCGCGGCCTGGCTGAAACATCGCTGCGAGGCGCCCCATCCCATCCTGGACCTGGGGGCCGGCTCCGGCAACAACCTGCGCCACCTGGCACCCCGGCTACCCGGACCACAGCACTGGACGCTCTGGGACCAGGATCCGGATCTGCTGGCGGCAGCCCTGGCGGATGCGCCGCCCCATGATGCCCATGGGGGCAACGTGATGCGACAGGTGCGCACGGCGGATCTGAACGATCTTTCGGCTGCGGATCTGGCAGGCACGCAACTGGTCACCGCCTCCGCCCTGCTGGATCTGGTGTCGGCCAGGTGGCTGTCACAGCTGGTGGATGCCTGCGCGCATGAGGGCACTGCCCTGCTGCTGACGCTATCGGTGGACGGCTCGCGGGGCTTTCTGGATGCCAAGGGCCGGCGACAGGACGATGCCGAGGATGCCTGGGCAACAACCCTGTTCCACGCCCATCAGCGGCGCAACAAGGGCCTGGGGGCGGCCCTGGGACCTGAGGCCCCGTCCCGTCTTGTCCAACTCCTGCAGGCCCGGGGTTACCGGGTGCACCAGCGCCCCAGCCCCTGGTGTCTGCCGGCGGGCAGCGAGGAGGCTCGCACCCTGGGGGTGGCCACGCTGGCCGGCTGGCGGGAGGCCCTGCTGGCGCAGGCCCCCGGGGAGCGGGCGCGCATCATTGCCTGGCACGGGGCCCGGGGCGAGGCGCTGCGGGAGGGCCATCTGGGCTTGTGGGTGGGCCACCGGGATGTCTTCGCCCGCCCCGGGATCAGCCCCTGAGATCCACGTCGAACAGGGTGTCCTCGCCACAGGTGAAGCGACGCACCCGGGGCCTCAGCGCCTGATCCAGGGTGTCGATGGGCGGCAGCGACAGCCCCGGCCGTCCGGAGCCGATCACCATGGGCGCCACCAGCAGATGCAGCCGGTCCAGCAGCCCCGCCTCAAGAAACCGTGACACGGTCACGCCGCCGCCTTCCACCAGCACCCGCCGATAGCCCGCCCGGGCCAGGCGGCTCAGCACCTGCTGGGGACGGATGCGCCCCATAGCCTCGTCCGTTTCCAGGTGCAGGCAGCGCACATGGGTGGGCAGATCCGGCATCGGGCCCACATCGTGACCCAACAGCAGCAGGGTGGGCGGCGTCGCGGCATCCGCAGCCGCCTCGAACAGGGGGCCCTCATGGGGCACGCGCCCGCGCGGGTCCAGCACCACACGGGCCGGGCTGGTCCCGGGCGCGTGGCGCACCGTCAGTTGCGGTCGATCGGTGGCGGCGGTACCGGCGCCCACGAGCACGGCATCCGCCAGGGCCCGCAGACGGTGCAGATGCACCCGCGCCTCCCAGCCGCTGATGTAATACGAGGCCCCGGTGTGGGTGGCGATGCGCCCATCCAGACTCTGACCCAGCTGGCCCACGACCCAGGGCCGGTCGTGGGCCGCCAGGGGGAGAAGGCAGTCCAGCATCCGGGCCACCTCCGGTTCGATCAGGGCATGACTGCGCCAGTGCCCGCCAGCGGTGATCTCCAGCTCCCCGCCGGGGAGGTGCCAGAGGCCGCGGGGCTGCCGGCTCCAGTCATGGTCACGCACCTGCAGGATCAGCGACCAGGCCAACTCGGGTGTCTCCAGCGATGCCATCTGATGCTCCATTGTTCAGTCCCTCGGGCCCGGGGCGGGCCGGGCGTCCCATGGCAGGCTGGCGGCCTCCTGCAGCAGTTGCGCCAGGCGCTCGCCGTAAAATCCCAGCAGGGTGCCGGGAAACCCGCCATGTTCCTCGCTGCTGCCCAGCGCCAGGGGAGGCATCACCAGCAGGGGAAAGTCTGCGGGCAAATGCCGGCGGGCCTCGGTGAGCAGACCCAGCCCGATATCCAGGTCGGTGGACAGGGGCAGGTGGGGGCCGTGCTGTTCCACGGCGCCCAGCACCATGACAGCGACCGTTTCCGGGCCCATCCGCGACGCCAATTCAGGTGCGGTCAGATCCTGCCAGCGGTCTTGGCCAACGTGCATAGAGGTCTCCTGAGGCGATGCCGGCAGCGCCGGCTTGCAGCCATGAGTGCAGTGCCGTCGCCGGCCGCCACCGGGGCCAGAGAAAGCGCCGCTGCTCGCCGGCCACCACGTTGTACTCGTAAGCCGCCAGGGTTTCCAGGCGATCAATGCACGCCTCGGCCTGTGACAGGGCGCCCTGGATGAACTCGACGGACAGAGCCGGCAGAGGTTGTGACAGGCCCTCCAGCACCCGGGCCTCATGCCCCTCCACGTCGATCTTGCAGAAGGCCGGCACGCCATGGCGGGCGATGAGATCATCCAGCGTGGTGACGGGGACCATGATGCCATCCTCCCAGCGTACCCGCCGAAAGCCCGGATGTCGCTCCGGCAGTGCCTGGCGCCACTCCAGGGCCAGGGTGGACACCGTGGGATGCAGGCGGCTGATGGCCAGCCGTGCCGAGCCGGGACGGTCGTCCAGGGCCACGGCTTCCAGGTGGATGCCCGGCTGGCCCCGGGTGAGCCACCGTAACCAGGCCAGTGGCAGGGGTTGAGGTTCCACCGCCACCACCCGGGCCCCCAGGGCGGCGAAGGCCAGGGTGCGGTCGCCCACATGGGCCCCCACATCGAAGACCAGATCCCCGGGACGGACGAACGGCCCATACAGGCGACGCAGCCCCGGCTGCCGCCCCGGGCGCCAGTAGATCACCAGGGACCGGGCCAGCCCCAGGCCCGCGGCACCCCGCTCCAGCCATTGCCCGCGCCCTGTGCTCATGGCGGACCGATGAGCATCCGGGCCGGCATCGCCAGCGGCGACTCGGGCGGTGGCGGACACGGGCGATCCGATGATGGCGGTCGTTCCACCGCCTCCCCCGCGGGGGATCGGGCCACCGCCTCCGCCGGCGGCGTGACCAGCAGCCCGGAGGGCGCGCGCCGCCCGCTGAGGCGGAACAGGACCGGCGCCAGCATCAGACCCAGCCATACCGGCGCACTCCACAGGGCCAGGGCCGGCAGGATGAGCAGACACAGCACCAGCCAGCACAGGCCCAGCAATGCCGGAGGCAGCCCCAGGCGCAGGCAGCGACGCCAGCCCAGCAAGCGCCCGGCACGACAGGGTGCCTCCCAGGACACCGGTCTGCCGGCAAGGATCTGCAGGATGAACAGTGTGTGAAAGGCCATCAGCACCGGGGCCAGCAGCACCGCCGAGAGCATCTCCAGCAGCCCGCCCCCCAGCCATGGCAGCGTGCCACCGAAGGAGTGGCGCCGGTCGCGGACCAACGCCAGGCCGACCGCCTTGGGACCCAGCAGCAGGACAAGGGTCGCGCCCAGCAACCACAGGGCCGTCTCCGGGATCGCCCCGGGTGTCAGGGCGGCGGACCCCGCCTCCGTGGCGGTGGCCAGACTGACGAACCCCAGGATCAGCATGGCCGCCCACAGGGGCGCATAGACGAACCCCAGTGCCCCCAGCAGGAAATGCAGCCGACTGAGGGGATGCAGCCCCGGCACACCCAGCAGACGCAGATGCTGCAGGTTGCCCTGGGCCCAGCGCCGTTCCCGGCGCAGGTAGTCCGACAGGTTGGCCGGCACCTGTTCAAGGCTGCCCTCGGCGCCGGTGTCCAGGCGCACGTGCCAGCCGCCCCGACGCAGCAAGGCCGCCTCGACGAAATCATGGCTGAGGATGTCACCGCCCCAGGGCGCGGCACCGGGCAGGCGGGGCAGACCGCAGCAATCGGCAAAGGCCCGGGTGCGCAGGATGGCATTGTGGCCCCAGTAGTTGGCGGTATCCGCCTGCCAGAAGGCCTGGCCGGCGGCCAGCAGGGGCCCATGCAACTGCGCCGCAAGGGCCTGTACCCGGGCCAGGAGGGTCTCGGCCCCCATGGGCCGGGGCACGGTCTGGATCAGCCCGGTCTGCGGGTCGGCCTGCAGGTCCGCCACCAGGCGGCGCAGGGTGTGGCCACTCATGCGGCTGTCCGCATCCAGCACCACCAGGGCCTCGTAGCGCCCGCCCCAGCGGCGGCAGAATTCCGCGATATTGCCCGCCTTGCGCCCCCCGGGCTCCCGCCCGTGACGGTAATGCACCGGAATCCTGCCTTCAAAGCGGCGCTGCAGCGCCACCACCATGCGGGCCTCGTCGTGCAGCACAACGGGATCGCTGGAGTCACTGAGCACGAAGGCCTCGAACCCATCGGGATCGCCACTGGCCGCCAGGTCCTCCAGCGTGGCGGCCAGACCGGCCCCCACGAACCCGGCATCCTCGTGACGGATGGGCATGATCAGCGCGGTACGGTGCGGGGCACGCAGGATGGGGGCGGGTGCGCGGGGCTTCAGTGTGAGGGGGTCCAGGCGCCGGTGCAGCAGCAACGCCCCGACCATTGCGTTCCAGAAGGCCAGGGCAATCCAGGTGAACAGGATGGCGAACAGCACCAGCAGCGGCACCTGCAGCAGCCCCGCCCCGGTGGCCACCAGCACCTGGTGCATGGCCAGCGTTCCCAGCCCCCCGGTGCCCAGGACCAGCAGACCGAACAGGCGACGGCGGCGACGCAGGACGGACGCCTCAGGCATCTTCCGGCCCCCGCCACAGGTACTGCCAGGTCTCGGTGAGCAGCTGATCATGCAGCCTCAGCTGCAGACGCATGTCGGCGGGCGACTCGGGGCTGGCGGCCACCACGAAGGTGGCCCGCCAACCGCCATCCGGCAAGGGCGTGACCTGGGGCGGTTCCACCGGCTGGCCCTGGTGCAGGTCCAGATGGGCGCGCACAGGCAACGAGCCGTCCAGCCGACTCAAGGGGCCACCCTGGAAGTCCACCACGAAACGCCGCTGGTCCAGGGGCACGGGGTCGCCCTGCCCCGGCACCCCGGCGGCGCCGGCACGGGTACGCACCACCCGGGCCAGTTCATGGGCCGAGGGTCGCTGCCAGAGGGGTGTCAGCCGGTAGCTGAATTCACGGGACTCGCCGGCCGCCATGGGCTTATCCGGCGCCCAGAAGGCGACGATATTGTCGTGGGTCTCATCGGGCGTGGGCAGCTCCAGCAGGACCACGCGGCCGGCGCCCCAGTCCCCTTCCGCGGGTTCCACCCAGAGGCCGGGCCGCAGATCATAACGGGCCTCCTGGTCCAGGTAGGCGGCAAATCCCCGGGTTCGCTGCATCAGCCCGAAGGCCGAGGGTCCAACATCCAGAAAGGCGGAGATCTGCGGCGTCTCAGGACGGCTCAACGGGCGCCAGATCCACTCCCCGGCCCGGGTATGCACCAGCAAGCCTTCCGAATCATGCACCCGGGGACGGAAATCCGCGGTGATGGGGTCGGCAAGATCCCCATGGGTGTACATGCTGGTCAGCGGCGCGATCCCCAGCCCCGTAAGGTCGTGACGAGCAAACAGGCGGGCCTGAACGTCCACCGTGACCGGCTCCGTGGTGTGCACCCGGAAGGCATAGGCGCCGGTCACCGACGGGCCCTCCAGCAGCGCGAACAGGTTGACGTGCCGATCCTCCGGCTCCGGCCGCTGCAGGTGCAACTCGGTGAATGCCGGAAACTCCTCCGAGCCCAGGCGGGTGGTATCCACCGCCAGCCCGCGGGCGGACAGGCCGTAGCGTTGTCCGCGCCCCACCAGGCGAAAGTAGGAGGCCCCCTGGAAGACCAGGAACTCGTCCCGGACATCTTCCCGGTTCAGGGGATAGTGCAGGCGCAGCCCGGAGAACCCGCCAGCGGCGCGCTGCTCCGGGTCCAGCTGCGCTGCGTCGTCGTCATAGCGGAACAGGTCCGGGTGAAAGTGGATGGGCCGGCGTTGTCCATCCACCCACTCGTACACCCGCAACGGCTGGGCGAACAGGAAGCCCGCGTGCAGGAACTGCACCTGGAAGTCCGACACCTCCCGCCACAGGGCCCGTTCCGGGCGAAAGCGGATCTGCCGGTGGGCATCGTAGTCCAGCGCCTTCAGGGCCGATGCCTCCAGGGTGGGGGGTGCCTGCCAGGGTGAGTCGGCCAGTCGCTGGGCCCGTTCGCCCAGGGTATCCAGGAGGTCGGCCCGGGCGGCTGGCCAGGCCAGGCACAAGGTCAGCATAATGAGCGCCAGCCCCCGAACCCCGATGTTGCGCTGCCCATGCCCGTCACACCCCGCCCAGGTCCCATCGCCGGCTGGCCCCTGCTGCTGGCCGCAGTGCTGCTCAACATCATGCTGGTGCTGCCGCTGTGGTTGCGCTTCGGGGACGTGGGCGGCCGCTGCATCGCCCTGGAGGCCTGGTGGCTGCCGGTTCTGTTCGCCTGGCTGACCGCCCACTGGACGACCCACGCCGCCCGCGCCGGGGTGGCCTTGCTGCTGGTGCTGGCCGTGGCGGCGGGCCTGGGGGATGCGGCGACCCATCAGATACTGGGCCGATCGCTGAACCTGTACTTCGACCTGCCGGCCCTGGTTTCGGTCCATCACCTGCTGGTGGGCAATCTCGGTCAGGTGCTGGCGGTCATGATCCTGGTGGTGACGGCGCTGCTGCTCCTGGGGGTCCTGGCCTTGGTCTTCCGGGGGCTGCGGCCCGTGCCGCTGGGGGGGAGTGCGGCCGTGCCCGCCCTGGTTATCGGCACCCTGGCCGCCGTGCTCACGGCGCTGGAGGTGGCCGGCGAGCGTGTCGTACCCGTAGCCCGCACCCCGGTGGTGGATACCCTGGCGTTCCAGTCCCGACAGATCCGGGAGACCCACCATGCCCGTCGTCAGTTCGAGACCGCCGTGGTGGACGGGGCCAGACCGGCCCGGGCCCTGCCCGGCCTGGCCGGGCGCGATGTCTATCTGGTTTTCGTGGAATCCTACGGAGTCTCGTTGACCGACGATCCGCGGTTCTCCGGCCCTGTGCTGCCGCGGCTTGAAGCCATGGCCCCTCGTCTGGAAGCGGCGGGGCTGCATGCGGTCACCGGGCGCCTGGACGCGCCCATCCTGGGTGGGCAGTCGTGGCTGGCGCATGCCTCGATGCTGAGCGGCGTGTGGATCGACAACGCATTGTGGTATCGCCTCATGCTGGAACTGGGGCTGCCAACGCTGGTGGATGATTTCAAGGCCACCGGCCACGAAACCATGACGGTCATGCCAGCCATTACCATGCCATGGCCCGAGGGTCGCGCCTATGGCTTTGATCACATCTTCGCCGCCGCCGACCTGGACTATGCCGGCCCGCCGCTGAATTGGGTGACCATGCCCGACCAGTTCACCCTGCATCGCTTCAATGCCTTGCGGGCGCAGGTGAGCGCACCGCTGTTCGCCCAGGTGGCCCTGGTCAGCAGCCATGCCCCCTGGACCCCGATTCTGCCCCTGATCGAGGACTGGGAACAGGTAGGAGATGGGCGCATCTTCGCGCCCTGGGGGGAGGCCGGCCCAAGCCCCGAGACGCTCTGGCAGGACATGGAACGGGTCCGCGATTACTTTGCCCGTTCGGTGGATTATTCGCTGCATGTCTCCCTGGACTGGGCGCTGCAGTTCCTTGAAGACGACACCCTGCTGATCCTGCTGGGAGACCATCAGGCGGCACCGTTGATCATCGGCGAGGACGCCTCTCCCGCCGTGCCCGTCCACCTCATCAGCCGGGACCCCGCGCTGCTGCAACCTTTTCGTGAGCGGGGCTTTGTGCCCGGTCTCATCCCGCCAAAGCCTGGGCAGGCGGCCGGGATGGATGCGTTCCGGCATTGGCTGCATGCGGACTTTGGTCCCGGGTGAGGCCCACCGCTCGCTGTTCAGCGGGTGGCGCCGCATCAGTGCGTGCGGTGCAGGTCACGAGGACTGCTTGCGCATCCCCTCCAGTTGCTCCCGGAAGTCATCACAAGGGTCTGTGATCCGCTGGCGCGGGGTGAACAGGATCACGTCGTACACCCCTTCCATGGCGGTGGTGTAATCCTCGATGGACTCATCCCCTTCGCGCACCTCCACAAAGGCCAGGCTCAGGACCGTGCCCTGGGCCCCCCGGGTCTGCAGATACCGGGGCACCCCATAGTCGCGACGCACATGACCGCTGCCGGCGATGAGCACGACGGGCCGATCGGCCGTGTCCAGCAGCCGGTCGGCCATGTGGGCATCCCGGGCCCGCTGGGCATCCACCATGCCACCGGTGCGTGCCGCCGGAAGATAACCGCAATGGGCGTCGACGATATGCTCGATCAAGCGGCGACCCACCGGACCCGGCAGGGGCTCGCTCAGGCCCAGGCGCTGGCGTTCGGCCTCGTCCATGTGCTCGCGCAGCCCATCCCGGGCCACCTGCATGGCCTCCTCGCTGGAGAGATTGGCAGCCACCAGCGGCTGGTCCTGATCCAGCGCCCACTGCACCAGCGGGCGATATTCATCCCAGGGCCAGTGGCGGGCCTCCACCCCGGCGGCGTCAGCCAGGGCATCGGCGTTTGTCTCGCCCTGGGCGCGCAGGGTGTCCAGCCGGGACTGGTGCTCCAGATCAAAAATCTCCATGGCCAGCGCCGGGGCCCTGTCCGCCGCCGCCAGGGTCTGGATCAACTTCAGTTGCCAGGCGTGATGATCCGGGTTGCCATGCACTTCCCCCAGAAGCAGGATCTCCGCCGCCATCAGCCTCTCGTCCAGCCCCTCCCGGGAGATCTGACGCTGTTCGTCAGGAGACCAGATCTGTCCCACCAGGGGATGATCCCGCAGGTGCGGCGCCAGCCACTCATGGCCCTCGGCGTGCGCAGGAAGGCACATGAGCACGCCGAGGGCCACGGCAGACAGAAGATGATGCAAACGAAATCGCATGGAGGCTTTCCTGCACTGGATTGATCGGTGAACCCGGGTGGAGGGTTATACTGACCCGTGGCCAGTATCGCCCAAAACCCTTACCGCAAAAAACACCATGGAGCCCCTGATGGACCCTGTATCCCCCGCCTTCGGTGACCTTTTCACCATCGCCACACACGCACGCGGCAGGGGGCGTTGAACATGGAAACAGTCCCGTTCATCGACCAGCCCGAGGCCCTGAAGGCCTTCTGTGAGCGCCTCAAGGGGGTGGATTGGTTCGCCCTGGATACGGAATTCATCCGGCAGAAGACCTATTACCCTCAGCTGTGCCTGATTCAGGTGGCCACCCCCGAGGAAGTCGCCTGCATCGATCCGCTCAATCTTGAGGATCTCTCGCCGCTCACGCACCTGCTGTTCGACCCGAATATCACCAAGGTGTTGCACGCAGCGAGCCAGGATCTGGAGATCTTTTTTCATCAACAAGGCCGCGTGCCCGGGCCCATCTTTGACACCCAGGTGGCTGCCTCCCTGTTGGGCCATGGGGATCAGGTCGGCTATGGCAAGCTGATCCAGCTGGTGCTGGGAGTGGAGCTGGAGAAGGGGCAGTCGCGTACCGACTGGGCCCAGCGCCCCCTGGAGACCATTCAGCTGCGTTATGCCGCTGACGACGTGCATTATCTGGCCCGAGCCTATCCGCTGATGCGTCAGGCCCTGGAAGACAACGGTCGGCTCGCCTGGCTGGAAGACGATTTTCAGCGCATGCAGGATCCGCGCACCTACCAGCCCGACCCGGAGACCATCTGGCGGCGCCTGAAGGGCATCAACACCCTGCGCGGCGAACAGGCTCTGGCTGTGGCCCGCAACCTGGCCCGCTGGCGCGAACAGGAAGCCATGCGCCTGGACCGCCCGCGCCGCTGGCTGCTCCAGGACGAGGTGATCCTGGACCTGGCCCGCCGCAAGCCCCGCGACCTCAAGACCCTCGAACGGGTGCGGGGCCTGGCCGAGCAGACCGCGCGCCGCCACGGCGACACCCTGCTGGAACTGATTCGCGAGGGTGCCCAATGCCCCTCGGCTGACTGCCCCACCCTGCCCCCACGTACACGCCTGGAGGCCGACCAGGAGGCCCTGGTGGACGTGGCCATGGGCCTGCTGCGCCATCTGGCGCTGAAAAACGACATCAGCCCCGCCGCCATCGCCACCCGCCGTGACCTGGAGGCCCTGGTATCCGGTGACCCGGACTGCTCGCTCCTGCAGGGCTGGCGTGCCCGCCTCGCAGGACGGGAACTGTCGACCTGGCTACGAGGGGAGACTGGCCTTTCCGTACGAGGTCACCAGCTCACGCTAACCCATGGCGAGAACCCGGAAAGATGAAGTCGCCCCCGCATGCACGTTAGACTGGGGTCTCATTCATGAAAGAAGTTGGAGGAACGGCCGCATGCAGATCGGCAGCAACAAGGTGGTAAGCATTGATTACAAGCTTACCGACGACGAAGGCCGGGTGATCGATCACTCCTCCGATCGTGGGCCTCTGGCCTACCTTCACGGGGCGGGCAATATCATTCCTGGGCTGGAAACAGCCCTTGAGGGCAAAAAGCAGGGTGACGAACTCAATGTTCGCGTAGAGCCGGCACAGGCCTACGGGGAACGGGATGAGCAGATGATCCAGACCCTGAATCGCAGTCAGTTTCAGGGCGTTGACGAACTGGAAGTGGGCATGCAGTTCCACGCCGGTAACCAGAACGGTGGCGTGCAGGTGGTGACGGTTGTGGCCATTGATGGTGATGATGTCACCATCGATGCCAACCATCCTCTGGCTGGCACCACCTTGAACTTTGATGTCACGGTACGTGAAGTGCGCGAGGCCTCTCCCGAAGAACTGGAGCACGGTCACGCACACACCGATGAAGGGGCCAACGATCACTGATCCTCAGCCCGTTTGAAGCGGCCCGAAACCAAGTAAGGCCCCAAAAAAAACCCCGCCGGCGAGTCATCACCGGCGGGGTTTTTTCATGATCGAATTCCGGCTTGTTTAGCCTTCAACGGTCACGTTAACGGCCTGCAGACCCTTGGGGCCCTGCTGAACCTGGTAGTTGACCTTCTGACCTTCCGCCAGGGTCTTGAAGCCATCAGCGGAGATCGCTGAGTAATGCACGAACACGTCGGCACCGCCATCTGCGGGGGCGATAAACCCAAAGCCCTTCGTTTCATTAAACCACTTTACAGTACCGGTAGACATTGATCCTAACCTCAATCTTTTCTTTCAGGTGAGTACAGCTCCATGCAGCGGGCCGGTGCCGACGTCGAACGGACAACTCAAACCGCTACATGGGCCCAGTCTATCCGCTTCCCGCCCCACACGCCATACCGGTATAACCCGAAGCACTGTATTCAAGGCCGCCCGGACGCGGGCCCAACGAATTTTCCCCTTCAGGATCAGGATATTGGGCGCATTTGCGTTGTACCATAATATTTGCGGTCAAAGCCTTCATCAGGCAGCCGCGTAGACACCTCGAGCCGTGCTCACCACCCGGCCATTGCGCTTGAGGTAGGCCAGGGTCTGACTGATATTGCGCGCTTCAAAGCCCCGGGATTCCAGTTCGCCCTTGAGTTCCCTGGTGCTCATCTGGCCACGCTCGTTGATGATGTCCACCACATGCTGGCTGAGATTGGAGGTACTCGAACCACGGCCACGGCCTTTGGCCGTATCCGCCCCCAATTGCTTGATCTGTTTATCCAGGGCTGCCAGTTCAGCCTTTTGACGGGCCACCACCTCACTGCGTTGTGCCTGCAACCGGGCGAGACGCTCCCGTCGCTCCTCCTCCACTTGACGGCGCTCGTCCTCCCGGCGCTGGCGGGCCAGCTCGTACAATTCTTCAGAAGTCATGGTTTCAAGCGACTCGGTCATTTTTCTCACACGCCAATGATGATTTTATAATTGGATACCCTTGATGAGTGCCGGTTCCAGGGGCAGATAAAGTGGCGACGCATTGCTGCGTCACCCACATCGGGTGCCATGGAACCAACCCTTGGGGGTTTTGGTTTGTGTCGATAAAACTGACATTTTAGCGCTTCGCAAAGCAAAAGTAGAACGCCCCCCCGCTGGATTGGTGCAACGCGTGCAAAGGGGCTATCCTTGCCCCTCGCCTCAATTGCCCTTTCCCGGATCCCGACGCCTGCGATGCCCCTTGATGATGCCCGCCAACAGGCCATCCGACAAACGGCCCATGACCTGTTCATGCGGGCCGCCCATTGGTACGACATCACCAGCCCACCGCCGCCTGTGGCTCTGAACCTGCGTGGGCGTGCAGCAGGTCAGTGGCGTGTGGTCTGCGGGGAGGAATCGCTGCGGTTCAACCCGCACATCTTTGCCCAGGACTGGGCCAATCACTTTCCCGAGACCGTGGCTCATGAGGTGGCTCACAGCATCATTTACCGACGCTTTGGTCTGGGGGCGGACCGGCGACGGCCCCACGGGCCGGAGTGGCGGGAGGTCATGTTGAGGCTCGGTTTCGAGCCCCGGGTGACCCATTCATCGGATCTGTCCGGGGTGCCCACCCGGCGCACCCGCAAGTTCCCTTATCGCTGCAGTTGCAACGTCTACGCCCTGGGTACCCGACGGCATAGAACGGCGCAGGCCGGGGAGCGCATTTACTATTGCCGCAAATGCGGCGAAACCCTGCGTTTTTCCCCGGAAGAACCCCTGGCCCCTCACGTAAAAGCCACATAGACATTCTCCCCCGAGGGGGAGAAGGTCAGGGGATGAGCGGGGGTGAGGCAGGCACTGTGCCGATCCTTACCCCTCCCCCCCGGGGAGAGGGTCTCGAAACGTCGCTTTCATCATCGGAGAGCCTCAGCCACCCGATTCCAGCGTCTCCCAGCGCTCATAGGCCTGAGCCAACTCGGTTTCCAGTGACTCCATGCGGGCCTGGACGGCGGCGATCTCTTCCTTGGGTCGCTGATAGAAATCCGGGTCGCCCAGGGTCTGCTGAATATCCGCCAGTTCAGCCTCCAGGGCCTCAATGCGCTTGGGCAGGGCATCCAGTTCCCGCTGATCCTTGTAACCGAGCTTGGCGGATTTCGGTGCTGGCTTCGCCTTGGGGGCCTGAGCGGCGGGCGCGGCGACTGACGTGGCGGAAGGCGCCTTCGCCTTGGGCCGCTGCCGCAACCAGTCTGAGTAGCCCCCCACGTACTCCCGGAAACAGCCCTCTCCCTCGAAGGCGATGACACTGGTGGCCACGTTGTCCAGGAAGTCACGGTCGTGGCTCACCACCAGCACGGTACCGGGAAACTCCACCACACGCGCCTCCAGCATCTCCAGGGTGTCCGCATCCAGATCGTTGGTGGGTTCGTCCAGCACCAGCACGTTGGCAGGGCGGGTGAACAGCTTGGCCAGTAGCAGGCGGTTGCGCTCGCCCCCCGAGAGGGCCTTCACCGGCTGACGGGCACGGGCCGGCTCGAAGAGAAAATCCTGCAGATAGGACAGCACATGACGGCTTTCATCCCCCAGGGTGAGTCGGTCGCGACCCTCGCCCACGTTGTCCATCACGCTGGCCTCTTCGTCCAGCGCGGCCCGATGCTGATCGAAGTAGGCCACCTCCAGGTTGGTCCCCAGACGGATGTGACCGGACTGGGGCTCCAACTGCCCCAGAAGCAGCTTGAGCAGGGTGGTCTTGCCCGCACCGTTGGGGCCGAGGATGCCCACCTTGTCGCCGCGCATGACCAGCGCGGAAAAGTCCCGGATCACTGGCTTGCCGTCAAAGCTGAAGCTGACGTTCTCCGCCTCTGCCACGATGCGCCCGGATGGCGCCGCCGAGCGGGTCTGGAGGCGCGCCGTACCCTGACGCTCGCGCCGCTCGCTGCGTTCCGCCCGCAGGGCCTTGAGGGCCCGCACCCGCCCCTCGTTACGGGTGCGCCGGGCCTTGATGCCCTGGCGGATCCAGACCTCTTCCTGGGCGAGCTTCTTGTCGAACAAGGCATTCTGCCGCTCTTCTGCCTCCAGGGCCTCCGCCTTGCGGGTGAGATAGGTGTCGTAGTCGCCGGGCCAGCTGGTGAGCCGGCCACGATCCAGCTCGATGATGCGGGTGGCCAGTCGCCGCAGGAAGGCCCGGTCGTGGGTGATGAACAGCAGGGTGCCCTCGAACCCCAGCAGAAACTCTTCCAACCATTCGATGGCAGCCACGTCCAGGTGGTTGGTAGGCTCGTCCAGCAACAGCAGATCCGGCCCCGTGACCAGGGCCCGGGCCAGCAGCACACGACGCTTCAGACCACCCGACAGTCCATGGAACGGCGCGTCCGCCTCCAGCCCCAGGCGTGACAGCACCATCTCCACCCGCTGCTCCAGCATCCAGCCATCGCCGGCCTCCAGTTCGTGCTGGCACTGTTCCAGGGCCTTGAGCTGGGCCTCGTCGGCACCGGTCTCCATGGCGCGAATCAAGCCATGATAACGGCGCACCGTGTCCCCCAGGGCCCCAAGGCCATCGGCAACCACATCGTAAACGCTGCCCTCAACCTCCTTCGGGACCGCCTGCTCCAGCATGGCCACCTTGAGGCCATCACTGCGCACGATTTCGCCGTCGTCGGCCTGTATCTCACCCTTGAGCATGCGCATCAGGGTGGATTTGCCCGCGCCGTTGCGGCCCACCAGGCAGAGGCGCTCCCCGGGCTCGATGGTCAGATCCACTCCGTCCAGCAACGGGTGATGACCATAACTGAGTTGGATATTGCGCATGACCAGCAAAGGCATGGAGGTTCCGGCAGGGTTTGGGCGGACCCGCATTGTACCCGGAAGCCACGAGTCTCAAACGTCCAACCGAGGAGCCGGGTGACACCCACGGCCCAAACATCAGTAAAATGGGGGATCACTCACCCATCACCTGATGAGCACGCCTTGAAACTCCTGGCCTCCGAGTACCGGCACTGGCGCAACAAATCCATCACCCTGCTGGGCATGTCCGGCGTGGGCAAGACGCGCCTGTCTCACCTGCTGCGACGCGCCCATTGGTTCCACTATTCCGGCGATTACCGCATCGGTACCCGCTATCTGGATGAACCCATCCTGGATAACATCAAGCGCCAGGTGATGCACATCGAATTCCTGCGGGACCTGCTGCGCTCGGATTCCATCAGCATCGTCAACAACCTGTCGGTGGACAACCTCCAGCCGGTGTCCAGCTTTCTGGGCAAGCTGGGCGACCCGGAGAAGGGCGGCCTGTCGCTGAAGGAGTTCAAGCGACGCCAGCGCCTGCACCACGACGGCGAAGTGAACGCCATGCGGGACGTGCCGGACTTCATCCGCAAGGCTCACGAGATCTATGGATTCGACCATGTGGTGAATGACGCCGGTGGCAGCGTGTGCGAACTGGACGACCCGGGCGTCATGGAACTGCTGGCCGAGCACTCCCTCATCATTTACATCAAGGCCACGGACCGGGACGAGCGAGAGCTGATTCAGCGGGCCGAGGAAAGCCCCAAGCCGCTGTATTACCGGGAGGACTTCCTGGACCGGGAGCTGGAGGTCTATCTCAGGGAAAACAACCTGCGTTACGTGGCCCAGATCGACCCGGATCAATTCGTGCGCTGGATGTTCCCGCGCCTGTTCCGCGACCGCCTGCCCCGCTACGAGGCCCTGGCGGACCAGTACGGCTATACCATCACCACGGATGAACTGGCACAGGTACATAGCGAAAACCAGTTCAACGCGTTGATCGAAAAGGCTCTGGAAAGACAGACTTTCTGAACCCCGAACCGGGACCCTCACCATGCCGCTTGTCGCCAACTCCGAACTGCCCACGTTTTCCCGCCTTCAGCAAGAAGGCCAGACGGTGCTGGCCGGTGCCTACGCCCTGCGCCAGGACATCCGGGCCATGCACATCGGGCTGTTGAACATGATGCCCGATGCCGCCCTGGCGGCCACCGAACGCCAATTTTTCCGGCTTGTGGGCGAGAGCAACCAGATCGCCCAGTTCTATCTGCACCCCTTCACCCTGGATGCCCTGGAGCGCGGCCCCAAGGGCCGCGAACACGTGGAGCGCTATTACGAGCCCTGGGAGCAGATCCAGGAGCAGGGCCTGGACGCCCTGATCATCACCGGCGCCAATGTCACTCAGCCGGATCTATCACTGGAGCCCTTCTGGAAGCCCTTGATCCAGGTGATTGACTGGGCCCACGAGAACGTGACCTCCACCCTGTGCTCCTGCCTGGCCACCCATGCGGTGATGCAGTTCCGTTATGGCCAGACCCGCAGCCCGCTGGGGTTCAAGCGCTGGGGTGTGTATTCCCATCGTGTGGTGGATCGCACTCATCCGCTGGTGGCGGGCGTGAATACCCGCTTCGATGTGCCCCACTCCCGCTTCAACCATGTTTCCCGCGAGCAGTTCGAGGCCGCCGGGCTCAAGGTACTGGCAGAGAGCGAGGAAGCCGGCGTGCATCTGGCGGTGAGCGAGGACGAATTTCGTATCGTCTTCTTCCAGGGGCACCCGGAGTACGACCTCATCAGCCTGCTCAAGGAGTACAAGCGGGAGGTCAAGCGCTATGCGGCGGGGGAGCGTCCCGATTATCCACCCGTGGTGCAGAATTATTTCAGCCTCAAGAGTCAGGCGATCCTGGAAGAGCATCGTGAACAGTTGAACCTGGCCCTCGCCCGCAACGAAGTACCCCCGGAGTTTCCCGAGCAGCTCATCATCGAACAACTGGACAACACCTGGCACGACACGGCCGAGGCGGTGATCAACAACTGGATTGGCAACGTCTATCAATACACCCATATTGATCGCAAACGCCCCTTCCGTGACGAGGTGGACCCGGGAAACCCCCTGAACCGCAGCCGGGGCTGACCCCGCGCGCCATCCATGGACCATCGAATCCAGAGCCGCCAGCCTCCATGGGCGTGGCGCGCCCGCTGAAGGATCCTGCCCATGTCAGCACAACCCCCTTTCCAGCAGCCTTCGCGCCCCGTGGTGGAACTCTACGAAACCCTCACCGGAGACGAGGACGCCCGGGTCTGCAAGGACATCCCCGACGCCGCCTGCCGGGTGCAGCCGGCGAATTTCTTCGTCCATCTGGTCTCCAACACCGCCTCCAAGATCGGCGATGAACTGGCCAGTGCTCGCCTGGTGCTGGCCTGGCTCATGGCCGCCCTGGGCGCCCCGGCGGCACTGGCCGGATTCCTGGTGCCCATCCGTGAATCCGGCTCCCTGCTGCCGCAGTTGTTCGTGGCCGCCTACATCCGCCGAGCGTCGGTGCGCAAATGGTTCTGGGTGTGGGGCAGCGTGGGTCAGGGGGTGGCGGTCATGCTCATGGCCGTGGTGGCCCTCACACTCACCGGAGCCGCCGCCGGCTGGGCCATCATCGGGCTGCTGACCCTGTTCGCCCTGTCCCGGGGCGTGAACTCCGTGGCCTCCAAGGACGTGCTAGGCAAGACCATCGCCAAACGCCGCCGCGGCACCCTGATGGGCTATGCAGCGGCCATGGCCGGTGCCGTCACCCTGGCCGTGGGGGTCTGGCTGACCTTCCAGGCCAGCGAAGACGCCGGCATCGGCTTCTTCGTCGCCCTGCTCATGATCGCCGGCGGACTCTGGCTGCTGGCCGCCCTGGTCTTTGCCGCACTCAAGGAGGCCCCCGGCGCCACCGAGGGCGGTGGCAACGCCGTCAGCGAGGGCCTGCGTTCCCTGAGCCTGATGCGCACGGACCGACCCTTCCGGCATTTCGTGATCACCCGGGCCCTGCTCATGACCACCGCCCTGGCCCTGCCCTTCTACGTGATCCTGGCCCAGCAGGAAGGCTCTGGTGACATCTCCGGCCTGGGCATCCTGATCATCGCCACCGGCCTGGCCGGCGCCCTCAGCGCCCCGTTCTGGGGGCGCTTCTCGGATCGATCCAGCCGCCAGGTGCTCATGCTTTCCGGGGCCATGGCGGGGCTTCTGGGCCTGCTGGTCTTCGCCCTGGTCACCCTGGGGGTGGACTGGGCCGCCACCCACTGGGCCTTTGCCGTTTATCTGTTCATCATGGGCATTGCCCATGCTGGCATCCGCCTGGGCCGCAAGACCTATCTGGTGGACATGGCCACCGAGCAGACCCGCGCCGCCTACACCGCCGTGAGCAATACCCTGATCGGCGCCCTGCTCCTGGTAGGTGGCCTGTTCGGCATGGTGGCCCAACTCGCCGGCACCGCCGCCGCCATCCTGGTGCTCTCCCTGGTCACCCTGGCCGGCGTCGCCAGCGCCTGGCGGCTGGAGGAAGTGCAGTAGGATCGGCGGCCACCCATTCGCGGGCAGGCCCGCTCCCACAAAAGCCCTGCCGACACAGGGGCGGGGGCATTGGGCTAGCCGGCGGCCATTCGGGGGGCGTTGGCGGGTTCATCCGCTGCCCCGGCCGTGTGCAGCGCCGCCAGATGCTCCACATCACACAGCTTCTCCAGCTGCCGCGCCAGCATGGCCGGGTCACGACTGCCGGCCACCTTGAGACGCACATGATAACGATGGCCATCATCGTCCAGGCGCACATGCATGTCCCGCACCTCGAACCCCCGGGAACGCACCGTGCGCAGGATGCGCTCAAGACTGCCATCGGCCGGTCGGGCCAGTAACTGGAATTGCGGGTTCATGCGACCTCCTCCTCGATCATCTGGTCATTGGACATGCCCGGCCCCACAATGGGCCAGACATTCTGTTCACGGGCCACCGGGATATGCAGGAGCAACGGCCCCTGGGTTTCCAGGCAGGCCTCAATGGCGGCATCCACCGAATCCACGCCTTCAATGCGCAGCGCCGGGATACCGAAGGCCTGGGCCACCTGGACGAAATCCGGGTTATCGGACAAATCCACCTCCGCCAGGCGTCCCTCATAGAAGAGCTCCTGCTGCTGCCGCACCATGCCCAGATACTGGTTATCGAACACCACCATCTTCACCGGCAGGTTGTAACGGCGCAGGGTGGCCAGCTCCTGCACATTCATCATGAAAGAGCCGTCGCCGCTGATATTGATCACCTGGGCGCTGGGGTGCGCCATCTGGGCCCCAATGGCCGCCGGCAGACCAAAACCCATTGCCCCCAGGCCGCCACTGGTAAGGTGGCGACGCGGGTGCCCAAAACCATGGAACTGGGCCACCCACATCTGGTGCTGACCCACATCACAGGCGATATGGACCTGGGCATTGCCCTGCTCGGAGAGGCGCCTGAGAAAGCGCAGTGCCGGAAAGGTATCGCCCTTTTCCGGCGGCAGACGAAAATCCCCCACCCGGCGCAGCTCGGCGCAATGGTGCCGCCAGACCTCGGTGGACGCGGGCGTGGCCAGGGCCGGCAGCAGGCGATTCAGATCCCCCAGCAACGACACCTGGGGCGGGCGCAGCTTGGAAACCTCGGCGGCATCCACGTCCATATGGATCACCCGGGCATGGGGAGCAAAATCCGCCAGCCGCCCGGTGGCCCGGTCATCAAAGCGCGCCCCCACCACCACCAACAGATCACAGGCCTGCACCGCCCGGTTGGCACAGGGCGCTCCGTGCATGCCCAGCATGCCCATGTTCAGAGGATGATCCGCCACCAGCAGGCCCAGCCCCTTGAGAGTGGTGACCACCGGCGCCCCGGTGGTCTCGACGAAGTCGCGAAAGGCCTCCACTGCCTCGGCCAGCACCACGCCGCCGCCAGCATAGATGATGGGCTGATCCGCTTCGGCCAGCAGCGCGCGGGCCTGGGCCAATTCCTGCTCATCAAGGGCTGGGGCTTCATGGGCAACACCGGTCTCGGCGGACGCCCATGACGCCCCGGGCAAGGGGGCCAGTTGCACGTCCTTGGGAATGTCCACCCAGACCGGTCCGGGACGCCCCTCCTGAGCCAGCCAGATGGCCTCTTCCAGGATGCCGGGCAGATCCTCCACCCGGCGGACCAGGTAGCTGTGCTTGGTGATGGGAAGCGTCAGACCCAGGACATCGGTCTCCTGAAATGCATCAGTGCCCATGAGTCCGGTGGGCACCTGGCCGGTGATCACCAGCAGGGGCACCGAGTCCATGTGGGCGTCGGCAATGGCGGTGATGAGGTTGGTGGCGCCGGGGCCGGACGTGGCAATGCACACCCCCAGGCGCCCGGAGGACCGGGCAAAGCCATTGGCGGCGAAACCGGCGGCCTGTTCATGGCGGGTGAGGATGTGCTTCAAGGCGCCGGGTTGCCGGGCCAGCGCATCGTAAAGGGGCATGATGGCCCCACCGGGATAACCGAATGCGGTGTCGACACCATGGCGCCGCAGGATCTGGATAACGGCGTCGGCACCGTTGGAAGGGTCTTGATCCGGGGCTTGAGCCCCGTCGGCGGTGGCGGCTTGGCTGGGCGGCATGGGGTCAGTCTCCTGCTGAATCCTGTCTTTTTTGGGCGGCCATAACGCAAAAACCCCCGGGGGGTGCCCGGGGGTTTTTGCAGGAATCGGATCGGTGTGGTCAGATCGTCAGCGCAACAGGCTCCCGGGCCGTGGTGTTTCCACGACTACCAGTACCCGTACGCTGACGATGTGGCCGAACATTAAATGGCGATCCGAATAGTTGTGTTGTTCACTTGGTCTTGATCTTAAGCGGCCCAAAACCGCTTGGCAACCCCTTCCACCGCCTCACGCAGACATCGGATCACCGATTTGCGCCCCGACACCCCCAGCGCCCGGGCCGTCGCCTCCCAGGAACGCTGCTGCAGCAGACACATCACCAGTGCGAGACGATGCGCCCTGGGCAACCCGGCAAGGCGCGCTGGATCGGCCAGACCCCAGCGGATCAGGGCATCCAGTTCGGGAAGACAGGCTTCGAAGGGGCGCTGCCAGCGGGCGAAGGCCTCCAGGGCCGGGATATCCCGTGGCGCGGGCGGCGGAGCGCCCGAGCCGGCACCCAGGGACAGCGCCAGGTCCGCGTCCATGGAACGCAAGGGACCGGCCAGCAGCCGCGGCAGACCGCGAACGAAGTGGCTGCGCGCCGGTTCCATGGCCTCTCTACCGGCCTGGGTGAGTGGGCGCAGTAACGTGGCGCCCCAGCCACCACTGCTCACCTCCGGCTTGACGCCGATGCGAGTGACTTCAAACCCCTCGCCGCGCCAGAAATCCAGGAGCTCCGGCGTGGCCCCAAAGCCCGCTCCCACCAGGTCGGCGCCCCCCTGGCACGCATGATCCACCACCCGCCTCAGCAGGGCCGTGCCCAGGCCCTGCCGTTGCAACTGCGGATGCACGGCAATCCGCACCACCCGCTCATAATGAAGACGGCCCGAGGCCGGCGGGGCACCACCATGGAGAATCATCCCCACCGGCAGAAAATGCCCCTGGGGCCGGCGGCGCCCCTGGGCAACGGCCCGGGTCAGTTCGTCATCCAGCCCCCCTTCCCGCGCCAGCAGCGCCACGGCAACCACCTGCCCCTGATGGCGCCAGGCCAGTACCTGAAGTCCGGAGTCATCCAGCAGGCGCTGCAGATCCGAGGGACGGGTGCGGTAATGGGCCAGCACCAGCAGACCGAAAACCTGCTCCAGCAGGGGTTCGTCCTCCAGCCACAGAGAAGGTGAGAGCACCTGGACCATGCCCTCCCCAGGGTTTGGGCGGGCCTCATGCCCCACCTCGGCCGGTCGAGCGCTGAGCATCAGCAAACGATCCATGAGGGCCTCCACCGGGTCATCCGCCGCCCAGCGGATCGGCTGGGTCAGGTGCAGATAGCGGGTCTGCGGGGCACGGCTCCGCAGAATCCCCTGGAACCGGGTCGCAAACCCCTGCCCGGCCCCCTCATAGCCATGGATGGTGGTGGCAAAGGCGACCCGCTGATGCCCCTCCAGCAGTCGGACAAGCCAGTGGACGGGGATCCCGGCAGCCTCATCCACCAGCAGCAGATCCGCAGGGATGTCACAGGCCTCGTCAGGGGGACGATATTCCAGAACGGCACCGGGCACCTCCAGCCGATGGCCCCGATCACGCGCCGCGCCCGAAGAGTCCTCCCCCAGACCGCCCCGAGCGTGAGCGAACACCGGCGCCACCGAAGCAAGACGAGGCGCAGTGACCAGGATGCGGTAAGGGGCATGCGTCACCGGCAGTTCCTGACGGGCCGCCAGCAGACGGGCGGCAGCGATGCCCAGGGCCGCGGATTTGCCCCGTCCCCGGTCGGCGGTGAGCACCAGCGGGCGTCCGGCCCGGCCATGGGCCAGGCGCTCCAGGGCCTGGACAGCCTGATGCTGATCCCCTGTGAGGCAGTCATCCGTATCGGGCGTCCGGGGCATGCCGACTGGCAGGGGGAAAGGCAAAGGCAGGTCCCGGGCCGTCAGGCTCTCCCGTGACGGATTCAGCGGCAACAGCCCCGAGTCCCCCAGAACACGCAGACACCGCTGCCCGAAACGGGAGACCTCTGCCTGGCGTCGGGGCAGGATCAACAGGACCACGCCACCCCCGCGCACTGCACCCGTCGCAGCTCCCAGGGCGTCGGAATGCAAGCCGGCCGTGGCGTCCAGAATCAGCACATCCAGCGTCCGCCCCAGCAAGGTATCGGCCTGGGCCGAGGGCAGGTGTGGGTACGAGGCCGGCGAGGCCGGTGCGGCTCCCACCCAGGCCATCCGCATGGTTGCGGACAAACCGGCGCACCAGTCCCATGCCAGCGCCTGCATGGGTTCTGCCGGGCCGGCCAGCCAGACAAGGCGACGGTGCTCCGGGGAATCAGTCGGTGTGATCCGGACGTCGGGGCTGGAACGCTGTGACCGATGCGCCGGGGTGCGCCGGGAAACCTGGGGTGAGGACATGGTTTTGCCGTCGGGGCCGTGGTGGCGTGCCGCCCGTGAGGAGAACTGGATCACTGGAACGCAAAAATGTGAAACAGTTATAGCATCCAACCAGGGTCAGGCGTATGATCGAGCGAGCAGACATTGTGAAAGCCCTGACTGGACGGGCCTGAATCGCTTGATGGTATGGACTTCACTCGCTCTGCTCTTTTGTTCTTTTGATCGAGGTAATACTGAAGTGCTGACTGGTACCGTGAAGTGGTTTAACGAAAGCAAGGGCTTTGGGTTCATCACCCCCGACGATGGCGGCAAGGATGTCTTTGTACATTTCTCGTCCATCGAAGGCGGTGGTTTCCGTACGCTGGCCGAAGGCCAGAAGGTCTCTTTTGAGACCCAGACCACGCCCAAGGGCATGGCTGCGGCGAACGTCCAGCCCGCCTGATCAGGCTGAAGGCCCGGGGGCGCAAGCCTGCCGAACCCAGCAGACCTGACAACAGAATTGAGTGATGCGAACCCCGCCTTGGCGGGGTTCTTTTGTTTCAGGGACTCGACGGCCCCTGACTTCAGTGGCTGTCCGAGCGGCCTTCCTTCTTCCCGGTGAACATGGATTTCAGGTAGGCATACCAGGGATCACCCGTGGTGCCGGCCATGTAGACATGGCCAATGATGAAGACCAGCAACCCGAAGGCCGCGGCCACATGCACATAGGCCACGGTGGCGAAAGGGAGCAGGCCCTCCAGCGCCGTCCCGCGCCAGGCGGCATAAAAGAGTAACAGCAGACCCGAGATCCACAGCGCCGGGGCAATGGCCGCCTTGAAGCTGAAATAAGCCATGCGCTGCAGCGGATTGTGCTTGGACGCGGGCGTCTGGGTATAGGGCTTGGCCTCCCCCGAGAAGATCCCGTAGGCGTAGTACATCATCACCGCCAGCATGCCCCGGTGCGTGGGCACGTACTGGCGCCACTCACCGGTGACCACATGCCAGAAGATGGTGAAGGCCCACAGCACGATCAGCGCCCAGGCCAGCACGATATGGATGGAGAACGCGGTGTTGTAGCCCAGCAGCCCGTAGGTGCCGTGGATCTCGAACCCCGTGAGCAACAGGCCGAAGATCAGCACCGCCTGGCTCCAGTGCCAGAAACGCTCATACAGGGTGAAGATACGAACTGAACTCATGGTATGCACTCGTCAGTGGTAGCGGCGGCGATGGAGCCAGTAACGGACCCCGCCGTGGCCCAGCACGCCCAGCAGGGTGAGGATCACGGCCGTCCAGCCGATGGGTTCGATCCAGGGATGACGATCCCGCCCTGGAATGTAGGGCCCGGGCAGATCCGCCAGGCGCCCGTCCGTGCTGTGGCAGGACTCGCAGCTCAAGGCCTGCTCCTTGGGCGCCACCATGTGATTCACCGGCCAGTACATGCGGGTGTCCACGAAATCGAAACTGCCGCTGTAGGTCGCATCGGTCTGACCGGCACGGCGGGCCTCGGCCATGCCCGAGGTGATGGCCTTGTCCCAGTCGTAACCCCGCCAGAAGGCATTGTCGTCCCGGCCGAACAGGTGGGCCAGGAGCAGGGTCTCGAACTGCGTGTCATAGGGCTGGCGCCCCTCCATGACCTTGAAGGGCCAGATGCGGGCGCGCGGGTCATCGGGGCTGCCCTCGGGGAAGTTCACTTCCACCGGCTGGCCCGGGTCGATGCGGTCACCCAGCAGGGTGTAGCGCATGTTGCCGTCGAACCAGCGGTAGAGGGGGGGATAGTCCTCGTCCCAGCCGAAGCTCCCCTTCATGCCGTCATATATCACGTTGCCCTGCTGATCCTTGCGCACGATGGGGCGCCCATCCTCGTTCCGCTCGCCCGCAGTGGACCAGTCCCAGGAGATCTTGGTGGGCATCCCGCCCCGGGCGATTTCCGGCACGTGGCAGGTCTGACAGGCGATGCGCTCCACGTGCTGATTGAGCTTGTCGTGGATGCGGGTGTCGTGGGGCTCGGTGCCATGGCAGGACTCGCAGGATGGGCGTTCGCTCTCGCGCCCGGGCACGCTGATGCCACCCTCAGCCTTGGCGGTTACATGGTAGCGACTGCCTTCCTGGATATGCCCGCTGAATTCATGGCAGGTGGAGCAACTGAAATCCAGCCCGTCCGGTGACATGTGCACGTCCACGGAATGGGCGGGAGACAACAGTGTGCTGTCCAGGTCCCCATGCTTGACCGCATCACCCCCGCCCCCCTCAAAGTGACAGGAACCGCAGGTCTCGCGGCTGGTCTTGCCCACGTTCTGCGCCACCTCGGCCAGATCCGGTGCCTTGAAAAGGGTGCCACGGAAGACCCTGTCCTCGGCGGGCGGATGGCCGCCGCCCACGGGGAACTTCACGTAGGTGCCGGTGGTGTCGTGGCACACCAGGCAGTCCACCTTTTCCTCGGCGGTGAAATCAAAGTCAGCACCGTCGAAGTCGTAACCCGTGTGACAGGAGCTGCAACGTTCCTCGCTGCCCGCAATCCCCAGGCACAGATTATTGAGGGCAAAGCGTTTGCCCAGCTTCTGGCCGGTTTCCGGCTGATCATACTCCCAGGTCCAGTGGATGCTGCGATGGACTTGAAGGGCCGCCTCGGTATGGCACTCCAGGCAGGCCCGGGTGACATCGGGACCAGACTCGAACGGACCACTGAGCTGTTCGAACTTGCGATGATCCGCAGTGCTCTCCAGCAGCATGGTGGGGGCATCCAGGGTATCTGCCGCCGGCGACTGGCCCGGCTCCTGTGCCAGGACAGGTGCCATCAACAGGGTCAGCATGATTCCGAGCAGGAAAGAGCAGACAAGGGGTCTTGACACGAATGACTCCTCGGGAGGTGTCGCGGAGGAAGGCCCCGGCGGGCGGCGGAACGCCGCGCTGCGTAACGGGGCCTATCGAGACCGCTGATGGGTCGATTAATTAGTATTTACTAATAAACCACTCAAACCCTTCGCGCCATGGCGAAAGGCGAAGTCCATGACCCACATCAAAGGCGGCCCGGCATCAACCTGCACGATGCCAGTCGGCCTGCTCGGCGCGCTCATAGCCGCCAGCGCGAACCACATAGGAGCGGATGCGGCCGGATTCGAAATAGGTGCGGGCCATGAGTTCGCTGAGCACGCCGGTGGTCAACAGTTGCACCGACACCAGCACGCACATCACCCCCACGAACAGCAGCGGCCGTGTGCCGATGCTCTCACCCAGCAGCACCTTCACCAGGAACAGATAGCCCAGGATCACCGAGCCCAACCCACCGAAGACCAGGCCGATGGAGCCGAAGAAATGCCCAGGCCGGGCCTTGTAGCGCATGAAGAAATAGACCGACAGCAGATCCAGGATCACCCGAAAGGTGCGGGAAATACCGTACTTGGAGTCCCCGTGGGCCCGGGCATGGTGGGTGACCACGTGCTCGCGGATACGCCGGGGCGATGTCTGGGTGGCGAACCAGGCCGGGATGAAACGGTGCATCTCGCCGTAGAGCCGCACCCCCTTGAGGACATCGGCCCGGAACACCTTCAGGCTGCAGCCGTAGTCGTGCAGGTTCACCTTGGTGGTCCACCGAATGAGCTTGTTGGCGATCCGCGAGGGGATCTTGCGTTTCCACAGGTCGTCATGGCGATCCTTGCGCCACCCCGCCACCATGTCCAGATCCTCCTCCAGCAGGCGTCGTACCATGGCGGGAATGTCGCCGGGATCATTCTGCAGATCCCCATCCAGAGTGGCGATGATGCTGCCCCGGGCATGGTCGATACCCGCCTGCATGGCGGCGGTCTGACCAAAATTGCGCTGCAGGCACACCACCCGCACATGCCGGCCATGGCGCTTGCGTTGCTCCAGCATGCGGTCGGGTGTGGCATCGGCGCTGCCATCATCCACCAGCACCACTTCCCAGGGGATGGGCTGCCCCGCCAGGGCCTCGTGGATGCGCTCCACCAGCGGGACCACATTGTCTTCCTCGTTGTACATGGGCACCACCAGGGACAGGGACAACCCCTCCTCGGTCACATACATGGCGTAGCCCAGGCCGTCCCCAGGGCTGGCTTCGTTGGCTGAAGGGTCGGCAGGAAGCAGGGTGGACATCAGTTTTCTCCTCGGGTCGCCGGGAGCCAGGGCACCAGGGCACCGGCGACAAGGGTTGATCCCAGCATGAACAAATGCAGGTTGATGGCGGCCGCCAGGGCATCCTGGGCGTTTACACCGAAGGGCAGCAGGGCCGCCATGACACCGGCCTCATAGGTACCGGCGCCAGCCACACCGTGCACCGGCAGTACACTGGTGAGGTCGCCGGCGATCACCGCCAGCCACAAAGCCGGGGCCGAGGTCTCCAGGAACAGGGCCAGGACCCAGACAAAGACGGCAAGTTTGACGGCCCAATTGCCCATGGTCCAGCCCCAGGCACGCCAGAATGCCCGGGGCGACTCGGGCAGGGCCTGCAAGGCCCTGAGCATCAGGGATGCCAGACGACGGTCCTCCCAGGGTTCGATCCGGGCAATCAAGAAAGGTGCCATCCGGCGGATGAGCGGCAAGGTGGCCAGCCACATGAGCGACAGTGCGAGGGCCGGCCCCACCCCCAGGGCATGACTGCCCAGGGCCAGCAGGGCGAAAAATCCCAGGGTGTGAAGATCCATCAACCGGAACCACAGCAGCACCGGCACGGAGTTCAGTGGTGGCACCTGGAAGTAACGCGCCATGAGCAGCGGAAAGCTCAACTCCCCGGTGCGCATGGGCAGCAGATTATTCAGCAGATTATGGGTGAGGGTGAGGCGCAGGCAGGCACCAAAGCGGCCCCTCATCACTGGCCGATAATAGTCGTACAGTCGCAGGGTGCGCAGGACATAGGTCAGCCCGGCCAGCAGGGCGGCCACGATGACCAGGCCCCAGGAGAGTTCGGCCCAGGGCGCCAATACCCGTGACCAACCGTAGGCCAGTTCCACGAAGACAACAAAGGCGCCGAAGATGGCAATGGAGGTGAGCAGTCTGAGGTGAGGCATGGGTAACTGAAGGCAGAGCGCGGCGGCGCTGTTTGGTAGACTGTCGGCCCTTTCACTCGTCCCGACAGGTCCGATGGCATGTCCCGCTTTGCCGACCCCCTGAGTCCCGATCTGGATCAACTCTCACTGCGCTGGCTGTGGGTGCTGTTCCTGGCCGCCATGTTCACGGGCTTTTTCTACAACCTGGACGGTTTCGCCCTGTTCGACCTGGACGAAGGCGCCTTCAGCGAGGCCACCCGGAACATGCTGGAGCGCGGGGATTTTCTGGCCACCTACCTGTTCGGCGAGCCGCGTTATGATAAGCCGATACTGATCTACTGGCTACAGGCCCTGAGCGTGAGCGCCCTGGGGCTGAACGAGTTCGCCCTGCGACTGCCCTCGGCCCTGGCCTCGGCCGGCTGGATGCTGCTCATCTGGGCCTTCACCCGTCGCGTGCTGGGCCACCACACGGCCCTGGCCGCAGGCATCATCGGTGCCACCACCATCGGCATCATCATCGTGGGTCGCGGGGCCATCGCCGATGCCGCCCTGAACCTGTTCATTGCCGGGGCCATGTTCGCCATCTTCCTGCACTTCCGGGAGGGCGGTCACCGCTGGGTATACCTGGCCTTCGCCTGCATGAGCCTGGGTTTTCTCACCAAAGGGCCAGTGGCGGTGGTCATCCCGTTGGCGGTCAGCCTGATTTTCTATGCCCTCAAGGGCCGCTGGCGGGACTGGCTGAAGGCCGCCTTCAACCCCCTGGGCATCCTGCTCTTCTTGCTGCTGGTGCTGCCCTGGTATCTGGCCATCACCTGGCGGGAGGGGCCGGGCTTCCTGCTCGGGTTCTTCCTGGAGCACAACCTGCAGCGCTTCCTGGAGCCCATGGAGAGCCACAGTGGGCCGATCTTTTACTATCTGCCGGTGCTGCTGGTGGTGATGCTCCCCTACACCACCGTGATGCTGCGCAGCTTTGTGGAACTCAAGGAACGCTTCCGGGATGACCTGCAGGGCTATCTGCTGCTGTGGTTCCTGTTCGTGTTGGCCCTGTTCTCCCTGGCCAGCACCAAGCTGCCCCACTACATCTTCTATGGCGTGACGCCGTTGTTCATCCTCATGGCCATGCACCTGGACGCGGTGCGCAGCCGCTTCCTGCTGTTCCTGCCCCCGGCCCTGCTGTTCGGCGCCCTGCTGGCCCTGCCGGAGCTGGTGGGGCTGATCAAGCCCCATGTGGACGATGACTTCATCCTGGCCCTGCTGAGCGACTACCCACAGCACTTCGGGCCGCTTTGGCATGCCTTCTTCGCCATTGCCACCGTGGCGGCGGTGTTCTTCATGTTCGACCGGCGCATGGCCCGGGCCTGGCGCATCTTCCTGCTGGGGCTGGTGATGAACGTGGGCGTGGCCGGTCTGCTGCTCCCGGCCGCCGCCGGCCTGCAACAGGCCCCCATCAAGGAAGCGGGCCTGGCCGCCCGCGATCTGCCCGATACGGTGGTCATGTGGCGCCTGCACAACCCGAGCTTCAACATCTATGCAGAGCGCAGCGTGGAGCGCCGAGAGCCCGAGGTGGGCGAAGTGGCCGTCACCAAGCAGGACTCCCTGGAGCGGCTGGAGGACTACGAGATCCTGTTCTCCCAACGCGGCGTGGTGCTGGTGAGGGTGCTGGCCCGGTGAGGCCAACCCGTCCCGGGCGGTGGCACTTGCCACCGCCTTGTGGCCGCGTATAGTCTGCGGTCTTCAAGGACGAGACCCGATGGAAGGATCCATGAATCTTGCTGTCATCGCCAGCCGGGCGCAACTGGGCATCCAGGCGCCTCCGGTGCATATCGAGGTGCACCTGGCCAATGGCCTGCCCAGCTTTGCCATGGTGGGCCTGCCCGAGGCCGCGGTGAAGGAGAGCCGCGACCGGGTGCGGGCCGCACTGCAGACCAGCGGCTTCGAGTTTCCCGCCCGGCGCATCACCGTGAACCTGGCCCCTGCCGACCTGCCCAAGGATGGCGGCCGCTTCGATCTGGGCATTGCACTGGGCATCCTGGCCGCCTCGGGGCAGATCCCCATGGCTTCCATCCGTAACAGCGAATTCCTGGGCGAACTGGGTCTCACCGGCGAGTTGCGCCCGGTGCGTGGCGTTCTGCCGGCGGCCATGGCCGCCCACCAGGCGGGGCGAACACTGGTCCTGCCCCGGGGGGATGCGGACGAGGCGGTGCTGGTGGAGGATGTGAACGTGATCGCCGCGGGACATCTGCTGGAGGTGTGCAGGCATCTATGTGGCGAATCGCCCCTGGACAGTCATCCGCGCCGATCCGAGGGCACCGATGATGATCATGGATCCGCCCTGCCCGACCTGGCGGACGTGCGCGGCCAGCCCCAGGCCCGGCGCGCCCTGGAGGCGGCCGCCTCCGGCGCCCATCACCTGCTGATGATCGGCCCGCCAGGCACCGGCAAGACCATGCTGGCCAGTCGCCTGCCGGGCTTGTTGCCCCCCATGAGCGAGGCCGAGGCCCTGGAGACCGCTGCCCTGCACGCCATCAGCCAGCAGGGGATCGACACCCGTCGTTGGCGCACCCGGCCATTCAGGTCGCCGCATCACACGGCCTCCGGGGTGGCCCTGGTGGGAGGTGGCTCACGACCGCGTCCCGGGGAGATTTCCCTGGCCCATCACGGCATTCTTTTCCTCGATGAGATGGCCGAGTTCGACCGACGGGTGCTGGACGTGCTGCGCGAGCCCCTGGAGACCGGCCAGATCACCATCTCCCGGGCGGCACATCAGGCGGAGTTTCCCGCGCGGTTTCAACTGGTGGCGGCCATGAACCCCTGCCCTCAGGGATATGACTGCGACCTGGGGCCGCAATGCCGCTGCACACCGGAACAACGCAGGCGTCAGCGCGGACGCATCTCGGCACCCCTGCTGGATCGCATCGACCTGTGCATCGAGGTGCCGCGCCTGCCCCGGGATCTACTCATGGACGCCGGCCCCACCCCGGAGTCCAGCGCCACCGTGCGAGCCCGGGTGCTCCGTTGTCGCGAGGGGCAGCTGGCGCGACAGGGCTGCCTGAATACGGCCCTCTCCGGTCGCGAACTGGAGCGACTGACGGAACTGAGCGCAGAAAACCGACGCTTGCTGGAACAGGCCATGGACCGGTTCCGGCTGTCGGCCCGCAGCTATCACCGCATCCTGCGGGTGGCTCGTACCCTGGCGGACATGGATGAACAGGCGACCATCCAGCAGGCGCATCTCATGGAGGCCCTGAGCTATCGGGCCATGGACCGTTGGCGAGAAGACACGGGCGGATAAGCCGGGACTGGAGCACGGCCGGCACAAAGGGTAAGGTGAGCCGCCTCCCCGTGACAGCCACCGGACCCTGGCCATGCGCATCCCACGCTGCTTCATCGATCAACCCCTGCAAACCGGCGAAGAGATCGCCCTGGACGAACGCGCCCACCGGCATGTGGTGCAGGTGCTGCGGCTGCGGGTAGGGGCACCGCTGATACTCTTCAACGGCGAAGGCGGCGAATATGCCGTCACCCTCACCCAGGCCGAACGCAGGGCCTCCCGGGTGCACATTGATGAACATCGCCCCCGGGACACCCGCCCGGCGCTGCGCGTGACCCTGCTGCAGGGTATCGCCAAGGGGGACCGCATGGACTACAGCCTGCAAAAGGCCACGGAGCTGGGGGTGAGCCGGATTCAGCCGCTGGTGGCCAGGCGCAGCGTGACCCATGACGACCCGAAACGCATGCAAAAGCGCCTGGACCATTGGCGTGGGGTGATCATCAGCGCCTGCGAGCAAAGCGGTCGCACGGATATCCCGAAGTTGCTGCCCCCCCTGCCCCTGAGCCAGTGGCTGGACGAGCAGCCGGGGCGCGAGGCGCAGGAAGTCGCCTCATGGTCGCTGGTACTGGACCCGGAGGCCACATCAGGTCTTGGGGATCTGGCGGCATCCAGGGATCAGCCCCGGGCGGTCACGCTGCTGATCGGCCCCGAGGGCGGACTGGAGGAAGGTGAGATTGCCCAGGCCCGTCACTGCGGCCTGAGCCCGGTGCGACTGGGCCCGAGGGTGCTGCGCACCGAGACCGCCGGTGTAGCGGCCCTGGCCATCATCCAGTCCCTGTGGGGGGACATGGGCTGATCAAAGCCCCTTGAGCCCGGCCTCGAGCATGTCCTCCATCATCTCGAAGGCGGGGATGATGCACAGCACCCCACTGGCACGCACCCGGGCGGCAATCACCGATGGGTCCTCTTCGCGGCGCGGCTCCAGTTCGATATCGGCAGGGCTGAGCTTCACGGGATGGGGGATGCCCCGCACCTGCAAGCCGTAATATTCCAGGCCTGCATGGCGTTCCACACCATGCAGCACCACGAAACGGTTGATGCGGGTCTGACGCTCCTCGGGCACCTGCAGCAGGGTGTCCAGGGAGACGATGGGGACCTGGGCCTGGCGCCAGTCGAAGACCCCGCGCAGCCACGCGGGGGCACCAGGCACACTCCTCACCACCTGCTGGGTCACCACTTCCACCGCCACCGACTGGGGCAGCAGCAGGTTCTGCTCCTGCAGTGAGATGATGAAACAATTGACGCTGTCCGGCTGTTGATTGCTCATCGGGTGCCTTGGGCCTCCAGCAACCCCTGGATGTGGTTGAGCAGGTCGGTTTCCTGATAGGGCTTGCCCAGGTAGTGATTCACGCCGATCTCCATGGCCCGCTGCCGATGCTTGTCGCCGGTGCGGGAGGTGATCATGATGATGGGAATGTGATTCAGACGCACATCGTTACGCACGTGGGTGGCCAGCTCAAAACCGTCCATGCGCGGCATCTCGATGTCCAGCAGGATCAGGTCCGGCACGGTGTCCTGCAGCAGGGCGAGGGCATCCAGGCCGTCCTTGGCGGTCAGCACCTGATAATGGTGGCGCTCCAGGGCCCGGGCCGTCACCTTGCGGATGGTGATGGAATCATCCACCACCATGATGGTGGCCCGGGACTCCTCCGCGCCGGGCTGGCCATCGCCGTGATAGACCAGCTGCACACCGGCGCCGGCCCGCACCAGGGCGGGGATATCCAGGATCATCACCACCCGGCCGTCCCCGAGGATGGTGGCGCCGGAGATGCCCTTGACCTTGGCCACCTGCGGCCCCACGGACTTGATCACCACCTCCCGACTGCCCTGGAGGTTATCCACCTGCAGAGCAATGCGCACATCGCCAGAGCGCACCAGCAGCACCGGGAACATGGTATCCGGGTTGTGCAACAGGGGCTGGGAGACATCCAGCAGCGCCCCCAGGTGCTTCACCTCATACTGATTGCCGGCATATTCGTACTGGGGGTCCTGCTCCGCATACAGCGCGGCCAGATCCCGGGCACGCATGCGCACGATGCCCTCGATACTGGACAGGGGCACGGCGTAGACGTCCTCCCCGGTCTGCACCAGCAATGACTGGGTGATGGCCAGGGTGAAGGGCAGGCGCACGGTAAAGATGGTGCCCTCTCCCTGGGTGCTGTCGATGGCCAGTACGCCGCCCAGTTGCTTGATTTCGCTATTGACCACGTCCATGCCCACCCCGCGGCCCGAGATCTGGCTCACCTGATCGGCGGTGGAGAAGCCCGATTCCAGGATGAACTGCATCAGGTCGTGGTCCGACAGGGACGCCATGTCACGCACCATCCCCAGGCGTTGCACCTTCTCCCGCACCATCTCCAGCGGAATGCCGGCGCCGTCATCCCGCACCTGCAGAACCACTTCGGAACCTTCACGGCTGACCCGCAGCAGGATGCGACCCACAGGCTCCTTGCCCTGGGCGAGGCGTTTTTCCGGGGGCTCGATGCCGTGGGCGATGGCATTGCGCAGCATGTGTTCCAGGGGCGCCACCATGCGCTCGAGCACGGAGCGGTCCAGTTCGCTGGCCTCCCCCTCGATGTCCAGTTCCACCCGTTTGCCCAGTTCCGTGGCCGTCTGGCGCACGATGCGGCGCAGCCGCGGCGCCATGGTGTCGAACTGCACCATTCGGGTATGCATCAGCCCTTCCTGCAACTCGGTGGAGACGCGCGACTGCTGTTGTAACAGGGTTTCGGAATCACGCACCTGATCGGAGAGCAGATCCTGAATACTCACCAGGTCGTTGACACTCTCCGCCAGGGCCCGTGACAGTTGCTGGATATTGGAATAACGATCCAGTTCCAGGGGGTCGAAGTCCTCCTGCCACTTGGCATCCTCACCCTGCTCCTGCTCGTGCCGGAACAGGATCTGCGCCTCGGTTTCCATTTCCAGCTTGCGCAACTGCTCGCGCAACCGGGCGATGGTCTGGGATAGCTCCCCCAGGTTGAATCCGAATGCGGTGATCTGCTGCTCCATGCGAGCATGGTAGATGCTGACCTCGCCCGCAAAGTTGACCAGGTTATCCAGCACATCGGCGCGCACCCGCACCTGTTCCTGCCCCCCCGCAGCGGCGCGTGTGGCCGGAGCGGGCTCCGGCTCGGGCATGAACGGCTGGGGTGGCGGGATGGGCACTGAGGTTTCCGGTGGAGGGACCTCGGGCTCTTCCTGTACCGGCTCAGGCGTTGGTTCCAACACCGGGCCGGGCTCGCCCGCGCGCATGTCGTGCAGCTGCGCCACCAGTTCGGGGGCCACCGGGACAGGCTCACCCCGCTGCGCCCGCTCCACCATACTGGTCAGGCGGTCAACACCCTGGTGAACGGTGTCCAGCATGGATGACTGAGCCTCGCGTTCCCCCTCGGAAATGGCGATCATCAGGCTTTCCAGGGCGTGGCTCAGATCGGCGATGGCGGTGATCCCCGCCATGCGCGCGCCCCCCTTGAGGGTGTGGAGCTGCCGCTGGAATTCGTTGATCAGTTCCTGATCATCCAGGCTCTCGCCCCAGCGCTCCAGGGTGGTATCCACCTCGTTGAGGATGTCGCTGGCCTCTTCCAGGAAGATGTCCATGAGCTCATCGTCGGGTTCCCCGGCGCCTTCCACGTCGGCATCTTCCACGTCGGCACCTTCCACATCGGCGCCTTCGTTTTCGGCGAACCCCTCATCGTGACTGCGGGCCTGACGGGCCTCCTCCTGCCGCGCCAGCGCCTCTTCGTACAACGCCTGGAAACGGGCCTCCAGTGCCGCCCCGTCGGGCACCCAGGACCCCGCCGGCTGGAGCAGAGCCTCCAGCACGACACGGACGTGGGTGAGCATCTGCTCCAGTTCGTCCAGCGAGTCCGCGGGCAGGCGCGGATTATCGTCCTCCCCCACGGCACGCAGGTAGCGCTCGCAGGCACTGCAAACACCCGAGACTTCGGGCACGTCGGCGGCGCGGGCACTGCCATTGAGGGTGTGAACGGTGCGCTGCAGGGATTCGCTTATCGGCAATCCCTCCACCTCCCGCCGACCCTGGGCGATCAGGTCTTCCAGGGTGTGCAGATGCTGCTCAGTCTCGGTGCGGTAGATATCGAACAGCGCCGGATCCATGCGCGGCTCCATGGCCGTCTCAGCGTCCGGTTCGGCATCCGTGGATGCTGCAGGCGCTGGCTCGTGCTCCACCAACCCAGGAGGCTCGACTGCGGGCAGGGGCGTGGACCTGTCTCCCTGCCCCGATGCCAAACGCCGCGCCCGATCCATCAGTGCATGGACGTTGACGTCCGCCCCCCCCTCCCCGCGGATCTGTCCCACCAACTGGGGCAACACCGTCAAGGAGGTCTCGGCGAGGCTCAGCACCGATTCGTCCACGGGAATGGCCTGGTCAATGACACGGTTGATCAGATTCTCGTTGGCCCAGGCAAACTCGCCCAGCAACTCCGCACCCACCAGACGACCACTGCCCTTGAGGGTGTGGTAGGAGCGCCGCATGGTGGTCAGGGCCTCTTCGTCCTGCGGATTGGCCTGCCAGCGGGGCAGCCAGGTCTGCAGGCGTTCCAGTTCCTCGGCAGCCTCCTCCAGGAAGATCTCCAGGATGTCGTCGTCGGGCTCACCGGCGAACACCGCCAAGGATTCGGTGCCGTAGACCTCGTCGCCGGTGGTTTCAGATGTTGTTTCGGGTTCAGGCTCGGGCTCGGACTCGGGCTCGGACTCGGACTCAAGCGGCTCAAGCGGCTCAAGCGGCTCCAGCCGCAGGGTCTGGTCCTCCCACTCGGGCAAGGGTTCTTCAGGGATCTCTTCCGGAGTGACATCGGATTCGCCCAGGAACGACGGCGGCCAGTCCTCCTGTTCCTCGGGCAGGCGACCTGGCGTCACCAGGGTGCGATCCTCATCCCCGGTATCCGTCAGCACGGTCTCGGGTTCGACCTCCTCGGGCGTCGTCTCAGGAGGTTCCAGGTCCAGCAGTTCCAGCTCCCCTTCGGCCAGGAGTGTCTCGTCCAGGTCTGCCGGTTCTTCCGGCGCCTGCGGCACCTCGGACAGATCCGGGAACAGGGCCTCCGTGGCCTCGTCCGTCATGCCCTCGACACCCAGACGGGCCAGGGCCGAGCGGCCCAGTTCTATCATGGCGTCCGGATCTCCCTGCCCTGAATCCAGATCCTCGAGATAGCATTCCACTGCGGTGATGGCATCGGCCAGGGTGGACAGTGTCTCATCCGTGGCCGGCTGGCCGCCGCTCATCAAGGTGTTGCGCAGGTAATCCCGGACCCCCTCCAGCAGGGCCACGCCATCGTCCAGGTTGAGGATGGACAGGGCCCCGGCAATGCCGTCCAGGTGCTCGGGCACCTCATCCAGGGACTGCACGTGGGTGGGGTCCTGGGAAAAGGTGATGATGGCTTCCTTGGCCCGGTTCATATCGGCCAGGGCCTCACGAATGAGCGCCCCCAGCACCGGACGGGAATCCGTCGGTGACAGGCCACCCAACCTGGGCGGCAGGCGTCCAGCCGCCGGCTCCGGCTCCCGACCGGCCTCACCCGCCACTGCCGAACCGATGGCAGCCTCCACATTGAGCATTTCGGCGGCCGCCTGCATGAGCACCTGCTCGTCAGCCTCACTCTCGCCGCGGGCAATGGCGGCGAGGATCTCCGCCTCGCGCAGGGCAATCTCCCGGGGCTCGGTCATGCCCAGCATGGCCAGGGTGTCGGCGATGCCATGCAGCTTTTCCACCAGGGGGTCCAGATCCGCGCCGCGGCGCCCACCGGTGTGCATGAAGACATCCAGACTGTCCTTGACGTCGGCCAGATCCTCGCGGATCACCTTGGCAACAGCACTCATCAATTCCTGATTGGGGGCACGCAACCCCTCCAGGGCGGCTTCCAGATCCGCCTCATCGGGTACCAGCTCGTTGAGGCGGTAGGCCTGCTGGATCGCCCGCACCTGTTCCCCGTCGGAGCGTGCCCGGGCCACGTAGTAAAGCAGGTTACGCACCAACTCCTCGGGGATGCGATCCGCCATGGCCTGTTCACCCTGATCGATCAGGGTGCGGATCTGACGATCCAGGGTACCCAGCAACTGCTTGACGGCCGCACCAGGCTCCAGACCCTCATCGGTGAGGGCCTCGGTGACGGCAGCGGCAATGGCGAACAGCCGGCGCACCGATGCCTCGCGGGCATTGCGGCGCAACCCGCTGATGACCCGATCCATACGGTGCAGGCCGGCCTTGGCATTCTGGCCCCGCAATAAGGCCAGCAGGCCCCGCTGGTAGTGGTGACGTTGGGTGCGCGCCCATTCCCGGACATCCTCCTGGGGTTCGGCGGCAGATTGACCGGGCAGGGCATCGCCTTCGGCCAGATCCGGGAAGAACAGCACATTCTCGCTCAGCAGCCCCGCCTTGCGGATGGTGCGCAGGTCATTGAGCAGCGGCAACAGGACGATGGGGATGTCACGGTGGCCGGTCTGGATGTGCTCCAGGTAGTCGGGCAATTGCAGGATGGCCCGCATGAGCACCTCGAAGGCCTCGTCGCGGCTGGTGACGGTATCGTCCTCCAGGGCTGTGGTGAGCGCCTCCATCTCGCGAGCCAGCATGGCGGCGCCATACAACTCCACCATCTGCAGGGTGCCTTCCACCTGCCGCAGCCGCGCGCGGGTCTCCTGCACCCTGTCGGTCTGTGCACTGTCCTCCAGATAGGCTTCCAGGGCGACGCGGGCCTCCACCAGCAGCGCATCCAGCTCCTTCTTCACCCAGTGCAGGGCACTATGTTCTCGGCTGTCTTCTCTCATGGCCCACCCAGCCTGTTCCCAATGGTGTTAGCGAACCGGCGACTATCGTGCCCCGCAGGTCATTGCCCTGGATACTCGGGCATCAGGCCTGACCCTGATCGGATCGGCCCGACTTGCCTCCCTGGTCAGTGTCGGCGGGGTCGATGATCACCGTCTCCAGCTGCTCGGACTCAGGCAGCTTGAAGCCGGAGACCGACTTGCGCAGTTCGGAGGCCAGATTGGCCAGGTTGCCGATGGAAACGGCCGTCTCGTTGGTGCCATCGGAGGTCTGCATGGTGATCTCCTGGATGACGTTCATGGTGTTGGAGATATTCTGCGCCACCTCGGATTGCTGACGCGCCGCCTTGGAGATGTTGGCAATCAGGTCAGCCAACTGGTGGGACACCCCTTCGATCTCGGCCAGGGCATCGCCGGCGTCGAAGGCCAGCTTGGCACCGCCCACCACGTTGGAGGTGGACTGCTCCATGGAGATAACCGCCTCCTTGGTGTCCGCCTGGATGGTCTTGACCAGGGCCTCGATCTGCTTGCTGGCGTTGGAGGAGCGTTCAGCGAGTCGCTGCACCTCGTCGGCCACCACCGCGAAGCCGCGCCCGGCCTCACCAGCCGAGGAGGCCTGGATGGCGGCGTTCAGGGCCAGGATGTTGGTCTGGTCGGCGATATCGGTGATCAGGCTGACGATGTCGCCGATCTCCTGGGAGGATTCACCCAGGCGCTTGATGCGCTTGGAGGTCTCCTGGATCTGCTCGCGGATGGTGTCCATGCCGTCGATGGTCTTGCGCACGGTGAGTGCGCCCTTGGAGGCGATCTGCACGGATTTCTGTGCCACCTCGGCGGAGGACTCGGCGGAGCGGGACACCTGCTCGATGGAGTCGGCCATGTCGGTCACGCCGGAGGACGCGGAGGCGATCTCCCGGGCCTGGTGGTTGGAGGCGTCGGCCAGGCGCAGCGCAGTGGCCTGGGTCTTCACTGCAGCGGTGGAGACCTGCATGGCCGTCTGGTTGATGGTGGTCACCAGGCTGCGCAGGGCGTCGATGGCGTAGTTCACCGAGTCGGCAATGGCGCCGGTGATGTCCTCGGTGACCGTGGCGTGAACGGTCAGGTCCCCTTCCGCCAGGTTGGTCATCTCATCCAGCAGGCGCAGGATGGCCCGCTGGTTACGACGATTCTGCTCCGTGGTCACGGCCAGTCGGCGCTGGGCGTCCTGATAGAAGAGATAGGCCAGCAGGCCGATGGTCACCACCGTCAGGGCCGCCAGCAGGTAACCGGCGATCACCCACTTGCTCAGCCCGGCAGCATGGCGTTCCACAGCCTCCTGAAAGCCACCCACCGCGGCCAGCAGGTCGCCGGCCTGGGCGCTTGCCTGATCGGCGGTCGTGGACACGCGGGCCAGGCTGGAAGACAACCCCGCCAGGGCTTGAAGGTCGGGGCTCAAGCTGTCCAGGTGGCCCTGAATCCGGCTCACCTGATCTGTCATGGCCGGCGCCACATCGTTGTCCGGCAAGGCAAGGGCCTGCAGGCGATTGATGTCCGCCTCCAGGCGCCGCAGCCCCTGCTCCAGACGCTGGGCGCTGCCAGGAAGGCCCTCGCCGGCTTCGACGAGCAGAAGATCCCGCTCCATGTCCCGGCTGCTCATGGCGATGCGGGCTGCCAGATAGACCCGGTCGGACTGTGCACCGGCCTCCGCCAGATCGCCGGCCAGCACCTCCGCCGACTCGCGCAGTCGGGACAGTGCCGGGGCGGCGCGCCCGACGCGCTCGCTGGCATCGGCCAGGGTGGAGCGGGCATCCAGCAGGTCATTCAGGGGGGGGCGAAAACTGTCCCAGGCGCCGCGCAGATCCCCCAGCGGCCCGGTCAGGGCGCCGGAGACCGGCGTGATGTCGGCATCGCCGTCCCGCAAACGGGTCAGTGAAGCGTCCAGACGATCCCGGTGACGCCGCAATTCCACAAAGGCCGCATCATCGCCCGCTGCGGCCACCCGGGCCTGGGAGTCCAGACGCTGAACCCACAGTCGTTGATCCGCGGCGACGGCGGCATAGTCCCGACTGTTACCCACCTGCATGGTGTAATACACGAAGGCGGACACGGTCAGCAGCATCAACAGCACCACAATGCCGGTGAGCACCGCCATGCCCCGGCTGATGCCCATCTTCGCGGCCCCGTCACTTGAAGGCGATTTCATCGTGTCTCCCTCGACCCGCCATGGGCGTCTGCCGCCATGGCACCCTGTGTGTGATACCGGCTTACGCCGAGATGTTCATGAATTGTTCGTCGTCCACCAGCTTCCACGGGCTGAAGACCGCCAGATGTTCATCACCCCGGCGGCAGGCTCCGGCCAGGTAAGGCTGCAGGCGCGCATCCACCTCGGGCACGTCGTCCAGCCGCTCTTCACGCCAGTAGTGCTTCATCCCCAGTACGCTCTCCACCAGCAGCCCGGCATACACGCCCTGGTGATTCATCACCAGCAGGCGTTGCCGTCGCGGATCGAATTCCAGGTTGTCGCCGTACAGGAACCCGTGCAGATCCATCATGGGCAGCAGGTTGCCCCGCATGTTGGCCATGCCCAGGGCCCAGGGCTTGACCCCTGGGATGCGCGTGAACGAGGGGGGCGTCACGATTTCTGCCACCTGTTCCATGGGGGCCAGCAGGGATTCGCCGTGAATGCGGAACAGAACGCCCTTCCAGGCCCCGCGCAGCTCCTCCTGAATGGGCAGCTGCCCACCCAGGGACCGCCCCTTGCGCTCCATGGAGACCAGGTAGGCGAAGGGATCCGCGGCCGCCGTATGGGTCTGGGTGGACTCCATCAGGGCAGGATGTCCTTGAGCCGTTCCAGCAGATCCTTCTCCTTCACGGGCTTGACGATGTAATCCCGCGCACCCTGGCGCATGGCCCAGACCCGGTCCGTTTCCTGATCCTTCGTGGTGACCACGATCACCGGGATCCTGGCGGTCGCGGCGTCCTGGCTCAGCTGCCGGGTGGCCTGAAAACCATTGAGGCCAGGCATGACCACATCCATGAGGATGAGGTCCGGCAGGATCTCCCGCGCCTTGGCCATGCCATCCTCACCGCTGGAAGCGGTGCTCACCTCATAGCCATGCTTGCCCAGCATGGTCTTGATGACATGCAGTTCGGTGGGTGAATCATCGACCACCAGGATGCGGGTCATGACATGGTCTCCCTATGGATGCTCTGGGCCTCATCCGCCCTGATGGCGGCATGGGCCGGGTATGGTCGGCCCCACCCCGGGCCTGGCCTACTGTTTCCTGACATGCGACCTGATGGCACCCAGCAGGTCGTCACGGGTGAAGGGTTTGGTCAGGTACTGCTCCGAGCCGACGATACGCCCCCGGGCCTTGTCGAAGATGCTGTCCTTGCTGGACAGCATGATCACCGGCGTTTGCTTGAACAACCGGTTGTGCTTGATCAGTGCACAGGTCTGATAGCCATCCAGCCGCGGCATCATGATGTCCACAAAGATGATGTCCGGCTTGTGCTCGGCGATCTTGGCCAGGGCCTCGAAGCCGTCGGTGGCCGTCACCACCTCGCAGCCATGCTTTTTCAGCAGTGTCTCAGCCGTGCGCCGGATGGTCTTGCTATCGTCGATGACCATCACCTTGAGTCCCGAGAGATCCTCCTCCCCGCTACCGCCTTCCTCGGTGTGTTCGCTCACGACGCCCCCGTGCATGCCGTTGTGTCAAGACAGGCCCCCGAATTTACTCCATGCCCCGGGCCGTATCAAACAAAACCCCAGGCCGCCGCCAATGGCTTTGCCTTTGCTGTCTTGTATGATGCACCCATTCTCCTTGAAAGCGTGTGGGGTGGGCCGATGAACGGCACAGACATCCGATTGGGCGTAGTCATGGACCCGATTGCGGGCATCCAGGTGAAGAAGGACTCCACCCTGGCCATGCTGCTGGCTGCCCAGTCCCGGGGCTGGCATCTGCATTATCTGGAACAGGGTGACCTGTGGCTGGAGGACGGCCGCGTGCTGGCCAGTTCCCGCCCGCTGGCGGTCCGCGACGACCCCATGCACTGGTACGAGCTGGATGAGGCCGGCACCCATCCCCTGGCTGACCTGGACGTGATCCTCATGCGCAAGGATCCCCCCTTCGACATGGAGTATATCTACACCACCTATTTGCTGGAGCTGGCCATGGCCGAGGGCTGCCATGTGGTGAATCACCCGGCCAGTCTGCGGGACGCCAATGAAAAGCTGTTCACCGCCTGGTTCCCCCAGTGCTGCCCGCCCACACTGGTCAGCCGCGACCCCAGCCGCATCCGCGAGTTCATGGCACACCAGGGGGATATCGTGGTCAAACCCCTGGATGGCATGGGGGGCGTTTCCGTATTCCGCCTCACCCCGGGGGACAGCAACACGGGGGTCATTCTGGAGACCATGACGCAACGGGGCACCCGCACGGTGATGGCGCAGCGCTTCCTGCCCGAATATCGCCAGGGGGACAAACGCATCCTGCTCATCGACGGCGAACCGGTACCCTACGCCCTGGCCCGCATCCCGGCCGAGGGTGAAAACCGCGCCAACCTGGCCGTGGGCGGGCGTGGCGAGGGTCTGGAGCTCAGCGACCGGGATCAATGGATCTGCCAGCAGGTGGGCCCCAGGCTGAAGGAAAAGGGACTGACCTTCGTGGGCCTGGACGTGATCGGCGATTACCTCACCGAGATCAATGTGACCAGCCCCACCTGCATCCGGGAACTGGACACCCTGTTCGAACTGGATATCGGAGATCAACTCATGGGTGCCATCGCCCGCAAACTGGAGGCTGAGGCATGAGCCGGGCAATCCTTCACAGGGCCGCTGCGGTACTGGCCATCATCGTGACCACCGCCCTCATGGCCGGCTGCGAGCGTCCGGAGATTCATCGGGACCGTTTCATCGCCTTCGGCACCATCGTCGAACTGAACATCTACACCGCTGACCGGGAACTGGCCCGCACCGCCGCTGAGGCCGTGCGGGCGGATCTGGACTACATGCACGGCGCCTGGCATGCCTGGGAACCCGGCCCCATGGGGCGCACCAACCAACTGCTGGCCACCGGCATGGAATTCTCCGCCAACCCCTCGGTACTGCCGCTGATCATCGAGGCCAAGCGACTCTCCGAGGCCACCGAGGGCTTGTTCAATCCGGCCCTGGGAGAGCTGTTTGCCCTGTGGGGCTTTCAGTCGGACGACCCTCAGGGCCCGCCGCCGGATGACGCGGAGATTCAGGCGATCCTGGAGCAACAGCCTGCCATGGACGATGTATGGATCGACGGCATCCGCATGCGCAGTCACAACACCGCCGTGCGCCTGGACCTGGGGGCCTACGCCAAGGGGTATGGCCTGCATCAGGCCATGGAACACCTCAAGGACCTGGGCGTGGAAAACGCCATACTCAATGCCGGGGGCGACCTGCGCGCCATTGGCCGGCCGGGCAACCGCCCCTGGCGCATCGGCGTTCGCGCACCCGACGGTCAGGGCGTGCTCGCGGCCATCGACACCAAGGGCGATGAGGCCATTTTCACCTCCGGTGACTATGAGCGGTATTTCATGCACGAGGGCGAGCGTTATCATCACATTCTCGACCCGCGTACCGGTCATCCCGCACGGGGCACCCGATCGGTCACGGTGATCCATGATCATGCCGCCGAGGCGGATGTGGCCAGCACCGCCCTGTTCATCGCCGGTACCGACGACTGGCCCCGCATCGCCGCCCGCCTGGGCATCGAGAAGGTCATGCTCATCGATGATGCGGGCGTGGTGCACATGACCCCGGCCATGGAAAAGCGGGTGCGTTTCGAGACGAAGCCCAAGGATCGCATCATCACGCCGCTGCCCGACGGGCAGGACGCGGCGTCCGTCGCCCCGCCGGCATGATCACCCGAGCCGACGCCCTGGTGATCCTGCTGGCCTGCGGGCTGGTGGCCAGCACCTATGCCTGGCTTTGGAGCCCGGGTGCCCCCGCCTCGCAGGTGCGGGTGATTTCCGGCAACGAAGAGGTGGCCCGGCTGCCCCTGAACGAGGCCCGGCAACTGGAGATCTCGGGCCCTGCCGGCATCACCGTGGTGGAGATCGCCGATGGGGCCGCGCGCTGTGCTGCTTCCCCCGGCTCCCAGGGCATCTGCCAGAGCGCAGGCTGGTTGAGGCGGACCGGCGACATGGCCGTGAGCCTGCCCAACCGGGTGATCATCGAGGTGCTGGGCGATGAGTCCGAATTCGACAGCATGAACTACTGACTCCCGACATCGCCCCCGTGCAGCTTGCCACCACCCGCGAAGACCACCTGATTGCCTGGCTGGCCGCCCTGGCCATTGCCGTGCACGTGCTGGAGGCCGCCTTCCCCAGCCCGCTGCCGGGGATCAAGCCGGGACTGGCCAACGTGATTACCGTGCTGGTCCTGGTGCTCTATGGATGGCGCATGGCTGCCTGGGTGACCGGCCTGCGGGTGCTGGCCGGCAGCCTGGTGATCGGCACCTTTCTCAGCCCCACGTTCTGGCTCAGCGCCGCCGGTGCCCTGTGCAGCCTTGCAGCCCTGGGCCTGGCCCATTGTCTGGCAGGCCGGGCCCTGAGTCCCATGGGACTGTGCGTGCTGGCGGCCCTGGCGCACATGCTGGGGCAGTTCCTGCTGGCCTGGTGGCTGTTCATCCCCCACGCCAGCCTGCTCAAACTGCTGCCGGTGTTGCTCACCTTCTCACTGATTTTCGGTGTGGTGAGCGGTACAATGGCGGTCCTGATGCAACGACGGCTTTCGCCTTCAGCGTGAGCAACCTGACCCCCTCCAGCATGGTGACACCCGGCGACCGCCTGGGCCTGGGAATCTTCCTGGCGCTGGCGATCCACGGCATCGTCATCTTCGGCCTGGGCTTCGATTTCGAGCCGGCGCCTCCCCTGGAACGCCCACCCATGATGGATGTGGTGCTGGTGCAGACCCAGTCCCGGGAAACGCCCGACGATGCCCGTCACATCGCCCAGGTGGATCAACAGGCCAGCGGCCGTGAGGCCGACGAGGAGCGCCCCAGCAGTCCGGTGACCGCCCCCCTGCTCAGACCCACCGACGGCCTGGCTCCGGAAGAATTGCGCGCCGGCGCCCCGGAACCCACGCCCCGGGAAGCAGTGGAGGTGATCACCGCGGAGCAGAGCGAACAGCCCGCCACGCCGGACACCCCCACCGAAACGCCAGCACCCACGCGTGAACTGACCACCGATGAACTGGTGGAGCGCAGCCTGCAGATGGCCCGGTTGAGTTCGGAGATCTCCGAACAGAACCGACGCCACGGCCATCGTCCCCGCACCCATTACGTGGATGCCCTGAGCGCCAAGTCCGCCGTGGAGGCCAGTTATCTGGATGCCTGGGTACGCAAGGTGGAGCGGGTGGGCAACCTCAACTACCCGGATGAGGCGCGGCGCCAGCGTCTCTCCGGCTCCCTGGTGCTCAGCGTGCTGGTGGACCAGGAGGGCCAGGTGCTGAGCATCGAGGTGGGCAACAGTTCCGGAGAGCGCGTGCTGGACGACGCAGCCCGGCGCATCGTCGATCTGGCGGGTCCTTTCGCGCCCTTCCCGGCCGACATGCGCAAGTCCTACGACCAGATCATGATTACCCGCACCTGGGTGTTCCAGGGCAACCAGACCCTGCGCACCCGTTGAACATCGGTCGATCTGACTGACTGCCCCACCTACGACAGCCGGCATCAAGGGTGTACACTAGCCCATGTACCCCAAGTGCGCCCTGAACCCATGCACAGTGCCAACTTCACAGACCAGTTCCTGATCGCCATGCCCTCGCTGGAGGATCCGAATTTCTTTCATTCGGTCACCTACGTGTGCGAGCACAGCGAGGATGGCGCCATGGGCATCGTCATCAACCATCCCACCGACCTCACCCTGGAGTCGGTGCTGGAGCACATGGGCATCTCCATCGAGGTGGACGCCAGCCAGGTGCCCGTCTTCAATGGTGGCCCGGTACAACCGGACCGGGGCTTCATCCTGCACCCGCCGGAGCGACGCTGGACCTCCACCATGCAGGTGAGCGAGCGGATCTCGGTCACCACCTCCCGGGACATCCTGGAGGCCATGGCCCGCGGCAGCGGCCCCGAGTCCTACCTCATCGCCCTGGGCTACGCCGGCTGGGGCCCCGGGCAACTGGAACAGGAGATCGGCGAGAACGCCTGGCTCACCTGCGCCTCCGACCCGGATATCCTCTTCCAGCAACCCACCGAAAAGCGCTGGCAGGCTGCCGCGGGCCGCCTGGGGGTCGATCTGTCGCTGATGACCGGCCAGGCGGGACATGCCTGAACAGCGATCGAAGCCGGCGAATACGGGGCCGGCCACGTCGGGCACGGTACTGGGGCTGGACTATGGCGAGAGACGCATTGGGGTGGCGGTGGGTAATGGCCTCACCGGCACCAGCGCCCCCCTGGAAACCCTGCCGGCCCGCAACGGCATCCCCGAATGGCCCCGCCTGGACACCCTGGTGCGCGAATGGCAGCCCCAGTTGCTGGTAGTGGGTCTGCCGGAAACGGATGACGGCACCGAGCACCCCCTGGCCCGACGCATCCAGGCCTTTTCTGACCGGCTGCGTGCCCGCTACGGCTTGAAGGTGCGCCCGGTGGATGAACAATTCACCTCTGCCGAGGCCGAATCCCATCTCAAGGACTGGCGCCGCGAGGGACGCCGCGGGCGTATTCGCAAAGAGGACATCGACGCCGTGGCGGCGGCGGTGCTCCTGGAACACTGGCTTTCCCAAGAGACCTCCCATGACTGAACACGTCAAACAGCTCCTGGACCGCATGGCCGACGAACTGCGTCACCGCCTGCAGGACAAGAGCATCACCGATCCCGGCCTGGTGGGCATTCACAGTGGCGGTGTCTGGGTGGCCGAGCAGTTGCAGTCCCGCCTGCAGCTGGAGGCCCCATTGGGCAGACTGGACATCTCCTTCTACCGGGATGACTTCAGTCGCATCGGCATGCACCCCCAGGTGAAACCCTCCTCCATCCCCTTCTCGGTTGAAGACCGGCATATCCTGCTGGTGGACGACGTGCTCTTCACTGGCCGCACCATCCGCGCCGCCATGAACGAGATCTTCGATTATGGGCGGCCCGCCTCGGTGACCCTGGTGGTGCTGGTGGAGCGCGACGGACGAGAGTTGCCCATCCAGGCCCAGGTGGTGGGGGAACACCTGAAGCTGAACCCGGACCAACAAGTGAAGCTGCGCGGCCCTGAGCCGTTGCATCTGGATATCGTGCAACTGGAGGCATCGTCATGACGGAGGCCCGGCCCACCCCCCCTGCTCCAGCCACCTCGGGGCCACTGCCTCCATCGCTGCAGTTTGGCGATCAGGGTCGGCTGCGCCATCTGCTGACCATCGAAGGGCTCTCCCGGCCCTTGATCACCGAGATCCTGGACACCGCCGAGTCTTTTCTGGGCGTGAACGCCCAAACGGTGAAAAAGGTGCCCCTGCTGCGGGGCAAGACGGTGATGAACCTGTTCTTCGAGGCCAGCACCCGCACCCGCACCACCTTCGAACTGGCCGCCAAACGCCTGTCCGCCGACGTGCTCAACATCAACATCAGCACCTCGGCCACGGTGAAGGGCGAGAGCCTGCTGGACACCCTGCGCAACCTGGAAGCCATGCTGGTGGACATGTTCGTGGTGCGTCACGCCGACAGCGGTGCCGCCCACTTCATCGCCCGGCACGTGGCACCCCACGTGAGCGTGCTCAACGCCGGCGACGGTCGTCATGCCCACCCCACTCAGGCGCTGCTGGACATGTTCACCATCCGCCACCACAAAGGGGATTTCTCCGCCCTGCGGGTGGCCATCGTCGGTGACATCCTGCATTCGCGGGTGGCCCGCTCCCAGATCCACGCCCTCAACGTCCTGGGCGCTGGCGAGGTGCGGGTGATCGCCCCTCGCACCCTGCTGCCAGCCTTTGTGGAGGAACTGGGTGTGCATGTCTTCCACGACATCCGCGCCGGCCTCAAGGATGTGGACGTGATCATCATGCTGCGACTGCAGCGAGAGCGCATGGATAGCGGCCTGCTGCCCTCCGAGCACGAGTTCTTCCAGCTCTGGGGCCTGAACGAGGAGCGCCTGGCCCTGGCTGCCCCCGAGGCCATCGTCATGCATCCCGGCCCGGCCAACCGGGGCGTGGAAATCGACTCCCGGGTGGCGGACGGACCACAGTCCGTCATCCTCAAGCAGGTGACCTATGGTATCGCCGTGCGCATGGCCGTGATGTCCATGATCATGGGGGGGAGCGTCAACCAGGGTGCATCGCAATGAAGCTGTTGATAGAACAGGGCCGGGTCATTGATCCGCACCAGGGCCTGGATGAAGTCACGGATCTGTTCATCGAAAAAGAGCGGATCGTCGCAATGGGTGTCGCGCCGGAGGGGTTCAACCCCGACCGGCGTATCGATGCCCGGGGTCGCTGGGTGCTGCCCGGGCTGGTGGATCTGGCGGCGCGCCTGCGCGAGCCGGGGTTCGAGAACAAGGCCACCATCGCCTCCGAGACCCGGGCCGCCGCCAGCGCCGGCATCACCACCCTCATCTGCCCCCCGGACACCGACCCGCCGGTGGATTCCCCCGCTCAGATCGAACTGATTCATCGCCGCGCCAAACAGGCCTGCGGCGTGCGCGTGCATCCCCTGGGGGCACTCACCGAAGGCCTGCAGGGTCAGCAACTGGCGGAAATGGCAGCACTCAAGCGGGCCGGCGCCCTGGGTGCCAGCCAGGGCCTCAAACCCCTGGACAGCCACGTGCTGCTGCGCCGGGCCCTGGAATATGCTGCCAGCCACGAGATCACCGTCTTCCTGCACCCCATCGACCGTTCCCTGGCTGCGGGTGGCTGTGCCCACGAGGGCTCCGTGGCCACCCGCCTGGGGCTGACGGGCATCCCCGAGGCCGCGGAAACAGCCAGCCTGGGGGTCATCCTGGCACTGGTGGCCCAGACGGGCGCCCGCATCCATCTGTGCCGACTGTCCACGGCAAGGGGTGCCGCCCTGGTGGCCCGCGCCCGGCAGGACGGCCTCCCGGTGACGGCCGATGTATGCGCTCACCAGCTGTTCCTTACCGAGATGGACGTGGCGGACTTCAACAGCCTGTGTCACGTGGTGCCACCGCTGCGCACCGCCCGTGACCGCGAGGGCCTGCGCCAGGCGGTGGCCGACGGCACCATCGCCGCCATCTGCTCGGACCATCAACCCCACGAGGCGGACGCCAAACTGGCCCCGTTCCCGGCCACCCAGGCCGGCATGTCCACCCTGGAAACCCTGCTGCCGCTGACGCTGCGGCTGGCCGAAGAAGGCGTGCTGCCCCTGATGGAGGCCATCCGGCGGGTGACCACCGGCCCGGCCAGCATCATGGGCCTGCCCACCGGCACCCTGGCCCCGGATGCACGGGCCGACATCACCCTGGTGGACCCGGACAAGGTCTATAGCCCCAGCGCCGACAACTGGCTCAGCGCCGGTCGCAACAGTCCGTTCTTTGGCTGGGAGTTCCAGGGTCGGGTCACCCATACCCTGGCCGCCGGACGTGTCATCTTCGAGTCCCGAAAGTAAACAACGAGTCGCCCCATGAATCATAAACACCGCGGGACCATCTTCGTCGAGGATGCGCCCATCCTGTCTCACACCTCCCATCCCGGCGATCAGCACATCCTGCGGGTGAGGGCGCCCCAGTGCGCCGCCCACGCACGGCCCGGGAGTTTTGCCCACCTGCAGTGCGACCCGCTGCTGCCCATGCGTCGGCCGCTGTCCATCATGCGCACCCACCCCGACGAGGGCTGGGTGGAGTTTCTTTACAAGTCGGTGGGCGAAGGCACGCGGCTGCTGGCACGGCGCCAGGTGGGCGAGAAGATCAACATGATGGGCCCCATCGGCACGCCGTTCGAGATGCCCCACGGTGACCGACCCCGGGCCCTGCTGCTGGGTGGTGGGGTGGGCATCCCGCCCATGGTCTTCCTGGCCGATGCCATGCGCCGCGACCCGGTGAGTGAGCCGTTCGTCATCATGGGCTCGGAAGTGCCCTTCCCCTTCAAGCCGCAGCCATCACGCATCATGATCCCCGGTATCCCGGAGGGCGTGATCGCCGCCATGCCGTTGCTGGAGGACTGGGGCGTGCCATCAAGGCTCACCAGCCAGGCCGGATTCTCCGGGTGCCATGAGGGTTTCGTGACCGACCTGGCTCGCCTGTGGCTGAACGCCCTGCCGCCCCACGAGCAGCGCAAGGTACAGATCTACGCCTGCGGCCCCCACCCCATGCTGGAGGCCTGTGCGGCGCTTGCCCGGGAATACCGCCTGCCCTGTCAGGTATCGCTGGAGGAATACATGGCCTGTGCCGTGGGCGGGTGTGCTGGCTGCGTGGTCAAGGTGCACACAGACCAGGGCCCCGCCATGAAGCGGGTCTGCGTGGATGGCCCGGTGTTCCCGGCGGAGCGGGTGTTCCCCGCCGCCTGAACCAGGCGGTGTCTCCCATCGCCGGGACACCGCCCCCATGGCCCGTTTATTCCTTTGGTTGCCCGGATCCCACCCCTGTCTCCGACAAGGGCTTGAGCTCATCATCAAAGCCCTTGCGTCCGTCCGTGACCCCCCGTGCGCCCGCCATACTGTCGGAACTGGGCAGATTGAGGTCCTCGTCCTTCTTCTTCAGGCTGCGCACCCCACCCCCGAAATGGATGCGCCATTCCAGGTCGCCCCGGGAGTCGGCCTTGGATAGCGCCTCGGGCAGGTGGACCAGATCCGCCTTGTACAACTCGAAAAGGGACTGATCGAAAGTCTGCATCCCCATGGAGGCCCCCTTCTCCATCACGGCCTTGATGCCATTGATCTCCCCCTTGCGGATGAGCTCGGCCACATAGGGGGTATTGAGCATGACCTCCACGGCCGGCAGACGATTACCCTCCTTGCCCAGCACCAGACGCTGGGAGACGATACCCCGCAGATTCAGGGAAAGATCCATGAGGATCTGTTGTTTGGCCTCGGGGGGGAAGAAATTGATGATCCGGTCCAGGGCCTGGTTGGCATTCACGGCATGCAGGGTCGAGAGGGCCAGATGGCCAGTGTCTGCATAGGTGATGGCCGCCTTCATGGTGTTGAGGTCACGCACCTCGCCGATCATGATCATGTCCGGAGCCTCGCGCATGGCCTCGCGAAGGGCATTGTCGTAAGAGAGGGTGTCCAGCCCCACCTCACGCTGCCCGATGATGGACTTCTTGTGCATGAAGCTGTACTCGATGGGATCCTCAATGGTGAGGATATGCCCGGTGCGCGTGCTGTTGCGGTGGTCGATCATGGAAGCCAGGGTGGTGGACTTGCCGCAACCGGTGGAGCCCACCACCAGCACCAGCCCGTTGTCATGCATCACCAGTTCCTTGAGGATTGGCGGCAGACGCAGTTGCTCCACGGTGGGGATCTCGCTCTTGATGTAGCGGATCACCATGGAAACCTCACCCCGCTGCACATAGACATTCACCCGAAAGCGCCCCAACTGCTCCACCGAGATGCCCAGGTTCATCTCCTTCTCGCGCTCGAAGATCTCGATCTGGCGCTCATCCATGATGTCGTAGGCCAGCTCTTTCACTGCTCCCGACTGCAGATACTGGCGGCTCATGGGCCGCACCTCTCCCTCGATCTTCACGCAAGCCGGCGCACCGGTGGTGAAGAACAGGTCGGAGGCATTCTTCTGGGCCATGAGTTTGAGGTAGGGTTGAAGCAGCATGTCCGGGTCCCGTGATTCAGCAAGCGGCGGCGTCAGGCGTAACGACGACTCATTTGAGCATCCCCGACTCCTCCGGGGTCTCCTCCATCTTCAGACCCTGGGTATCATCCAGCAGCCCCTGGCTCCTGGCCCGCTTGCTGTCCAGCTTGATGCGCAGGCGCAGGTCGTTGACCGAGTCAGCATTGCGCAGGGCATCCTCGTAAGTGATCTGGCCGGCCTCGAATAGCTGGAACAGGGCCTGGTCGAAGGTCTGCATGCCGGCCTCGTTGGACTTGGACATGAGCTCCTTCATCTGGTGGATCTCGCCCTTGAAGATGAGGTCCGACATCAGCGGGGTATTGATCATCACCTCCACCGCCGGTACCCGCCCCTTGCCATCCGCCTTGGGGATGAGGCGCTGGGAGATCACCGACTTGAGGTTCAGGGACAGGTCCATGAGCAGTTGCTGGCGCCGCTCCTCGGGGAAGAAGTTGATGATGCGGTCCAGCGCCTGGTTGGTGCTGTTGGCGTGCAACGTACTCAGACACAGGTGACCGGTCTCGGCGAAGGCGATGGCGTAATCCATGGTCTCCCGATCACGGATCTCGCCGATGAGGATCACGTCCGGTGCCTGACGCAGGGTGTTCTTCAGGGCAATCTCGTAGTTTTCCGTATCCACCCCCACCTCGCGCTGGGTGACCAGGCAATTCACATGGGAGTGCACGAACTCGATGGGGTCCTCGATGGTGACGATGTGTCCGTAACTGTTCTGGTTGCGATAGCCCACCATGGCCGCCAGGGAGGTGGACTTGCCCGAACCGGTGCCGCCCACAAAGATCACCAGGCCCCGCTTGGTCATGGACACATCCTTGAGCTGCATCGGCAGACCCAGATCCTCCAGGGCGGGGATGTCGGCAGTGATCACGCGCAGCACCATCCCGGCGCTGCCCCGCTGGGTGAAGGCGTTCACCCGGAAGCGGGAGATCCCCGGCAGGCTGATGGCAAAGTTGCACTCCTGGCAACGCTCGAACTCCGAGGACTGCCGGTCATTCATGATGGAGCGCACCAGCACCTGGGTGTGGGCCGGCGAGAGGGGCTGGTTGGTCACGGGCGTCATCTTGCCGTCGATCTTCATGGACGGCGGCGCGCCCACGGTGATGAACAGATCCGACCCCTGTTTGCTCAAAAGGGTTCTGAGCAGGTCGTGCATGAAGCGTATTGCCTTGTCCCGATCCATGAAGCGTGCCTCGAATGTGATTCAACCCGCCGGCCCGGCGCCGGCCACCCTGGTTTGAGTGTATCCGACAGACTCAGAGATTATCCGGATTCGCCGCCTTGCGCCTGGCTTCTTCCTTGCTGACCAGGCCTCGCTGGAGCATTTCCTTCAGGCCCTGGTCGAGGGTCTGCATGCCGGCACCCTGGCTGGTCTGGATGGCGGAGTACATCTGCGCGATCTTGTTCTCGCGGATGAGGTTGCGGATGGCGGGGGTGCCCAGCATGATCTCGTGGGCGGCGCAGCGGCCGCCGCCGATCTTTTTCATGAGCGTCTGGGAGATGACCGCCCGCAGGGACTCGGAGAGCATGGCGCGCACCATGTCCTTTTCGGCGGCCGGGAAGACATCGACGATACGGTCGATGGTCTTGGCGGCGGAACTGGTGTGCAGGGTACCGAAGACCAGGTGACCGGTCTCGGCGGCGGTCAGCGCCAGGCGGATGGTCTCCAGATCGCGCATTTCCCCCACCAGGATGGTGTCGGGGTCTTCACGCAGGGCGGAGCGCAGGGCCTCGTTGAAACCCAGGGTGTCCCGATGCACCTCGCGCTGGTTGACCAGGCACTTCTTGGATTCGTGCACGAACTCGATGGGGTCCTCCACCGTGAGGATGTGCCCGTACTCGGTCTCGTTCTTGTGGTTCACCATGGCCGCCAGGGTGGTGGACTTGCCCGAGCCGGTGGGGCCGGTGACCAGCACGATGCCACGGGGATATTCGGAGATCTTCTCGAAGATCTTGGGGCAGCCCAGTTCCTCCAGGGTGAGGATCTTGCTGGGAATGGTACGGAAAACCGAGCCGGCACCCCGATTATGATTGAACGCATTGACACGGAAGCGGGCCAGGCCGGGGATCTCGAAGGAGAAGTCGGTTTCCAGGAACTCCTCGAAGTCCTTGCGCTGCTTGTCGTTCATGATGTCGTACACCATGGAATGGACCTGCTTGTGGTCCATCGCGGGTACGTTGATGCGCCTGACGTCCCCGTCCACCCGGATCATGGGGGGCAGTCCCGAGGAGAGATGCAGGTCGGAAGCGCCGTTCTTCACGGCGAACGCAAGCAATTGGGTGATGTCCATCCAGCCCCCTTTGATGTCCTGTCCTCACCTGTTGCATGCCTGTAACGCATACGAACAGGTGACTCTGATCAGCCCCGAATATAGCATAGCGCCATGAGCCAGCTATGCGATCGAATCCAGGCGGTGCAAGACCGCCTACAGGCGGCAGCCCGGCGCTTCGGCCGCCCCACTGAAGACGTCCAGCTCCTGGCGGTGAGCAAGACGCGCCCGGCGGAAATCGTGGCCCAGGCCATGGACTGCGGGCTGCGTGAGTTCGGGGAGAACTATGCCTCGGAACTGGAGGAGAAGTCCCGGGCACTGGGTGATCGGCACCCCGCCTGGCATTTCATCGGCCCCATCCAGAGCAACAAGACACGCTTGATCGCCGATACGGCCCGCTGGGCGCACTCGGTGGATCGGGAACGCATTGCACGGCGGCTGAGCGAGCAGCGCCCGTTGGGTGCCGTGCCGCTGAATGTATGCCTGCAGGTGAACATCAGCGAGGAGGACAGCAAGTCCGGCGTCGCGCTGGAAGACCTGCCTGCCCTGGCCGAAGCTGTGGCCCCCCTGCCCGGCCTGAAACTGCGTGGGCTGATGGCCATCCCCGCCCCCAGCGATGATTTCGATGAGCAGCGGCGGGCCTTTGCCCGGTTGCGGGAGGCTCAAGAGGATCTGATCCGACGCGGTTTCGATCTGGACACCCTCTCCATGGGCATGACCGACGACCTGGAGGCCGCCGTGGCCGAAGGCGCCACCATTGTCCGCGTGGGCACAGCCATCTTCGGTGCCAGAGGATAGGTGGCAGGGCTTGAGCGGCATACGAATCCACCCGGCGTTCGGGTTACCATAGGGCCTCTACGGACATAGCCAACACGGGCCATCCCATGAATGAGACGATCGCCTTCATCGGCGCCGGCAACATGGCGCGCAGCCTCATCGGTGGACTTATCGCCGATGGGTGGAACCAGGATGCCATCTGGGCGGCCGATCCCAATCCGGACCAACGAGACGCGGTGAGCCAGCGATGGCCCGATGTGCACGCGACCGATGACAATGCTGCGGCCATCGCCCATGCACAGGTGCTGGTCCTGGCGGTCAAGCCCCAGGTGCTCGGCGAGGTGTGCCGCTCGGTGGCCACCCAGGTGCAGGAACGCCACCCCTTGGTGGTGTCCATCGCCGCCGGCGTGCGCGGTGCGGATATCGAGCGCTGGCTGGGTGGCAATCTGCCGGTGGTGCGCTGCATGCCCAATACGCCGGCCCTGGTGGGCAGCGGCGCCACGGGGCTGGCCGCCAACCCCCACGTGAGTGACGAACAGCGCGACGTGGCGGAATCCATACTGCGCGCCGTGGGGCTGACCGTATGGCTGGAGGATGAAGCTCAGCTGGATGCGGTGACTGCCCTCTCGGGCAGTGGCCCGGCCTATTGCTTCCTGTTCATCGAGGCTCTGGAGGATGCGGCCGTGGAGCTGGGCCTGCCCCGCGACACGGCCCGGCTGCTGGCCCTGCAGACCGCCTTCGGCGCTGCCAAGCTGGCCCTGGAGTCCGACGAGGATGCCGCCACCCTGCGTACCCGGGTAACCTCCAAGGGAGGCACCACCGAGCAGGCGCTGGCGCAGCTGGAATCCGGGGGGCTGCGCGAGCTCATGCTGCGCGCCCTCACCGCCGCCCGTGACCGTTCCCATGCACTGGCCGACCAACTGGGTCGGGACTGAGGTTCATCCATGACGCACGCGTTTCAAAACGTCGCTGACTTTCTGATTTCCACCCTGTTCAGCCTGTACATCCTGGCGGTGATGCTCCGCACCCTGCTGGCCATGGCCCGGGCGGATTTCTACAACCCGGTATCCCAGTTTCTTGTCACGGTCACCAATCCGCCGCTGCGGGTGCTGCGCCGATTCATCCCCCCCATGGGCCGGATCGACACGGCGGCGTTCGTGCTGGTGCTGTTGCTCAAGATGCTGGAGATATGGCTGATCGCCATGCTGCACGGAGTGGGCGTGCCCATCTTCACCCTGTTTGTAGTGAGTGTGCTGGCGCTGGTCCGTCTGGTGATCTGGATCTACATCATCAGCATCATCATCCAGGCGGTGATGAGCTGGTTCCAGGCCGGTGGCGCCATGGGTCGCAACCCGGTGGCGGACCTGGTGTTCAGCCTGAACCACCCCATTCTGGCCCCCATCCGTCGCATCATGCCGCAGACGGGCATGGTGGACCTGTCGCCATTGGTGGCCATCATCGGGCTGAACGTGCTGCTGATTTTCGTGAGCTCCATCTGACGGAAGTCCGAGCCATGAACCACACTTGGTGGCAGTGGCAGGGTGACACCCTGCTGCTGCGCCTGAAACTCCAGCCCAAGGCCTCACGCGACAAGCTGGGAGAACCGCTGGGGGATCGTCTGAAGGTCCATGTCACCGCCCCACCGGTGGACGGGGCGGCCAACCAGCGGCTGATCCGACTGGTGAGCAAGCACTGCGGCGTGGCCCGGTCCCGGGTGGAACTGGTGTCCGGCGCCACCTCCCGGGAGAAGACCCTGGCCATTGAGGCACCGCAGCGTCTTGCGGCGCCGCTGGATGTTTGCGGCCAGGATCACACCCAGGACACGAACAGCATGTACACCCCGTAGCCCGCCACTGCCCCACCGGCGATACCCCGCACCCAGGGCTTGCGCACAAAGCTGGCCAGACGCGCCGCGAAGACCCCCATCAGCAGCAGATTGGGCAGGGTGCCCAGGCCGAAGGCCAGCATGAGGGCGCCCCCCTGCAGGGCCCCTCCGGCGGTGAGCGACCAGATGAGTACGCTATACACCAGGCCACAGGGCAGCCAGCCCCACACCAGCCCCAGCCCCAGTGCCTGCCCGGGCGTGCGTACCGGCATCATGCGCCTGCCCAGGGGCTCCAGGCGCCGCCACACCACACCACCTGCCCGCTCCAGTCGGGCAAGGCCGTACCACCAGCCGGCCAGATACAGTCCCAGGGCGATCATGAACAGGCCGGCCAGGATCTGCAGCCCCTGCTGGGCGTGGTGTACATCGGTGAGGTTCGCGGCAAACCAGCCCACGCCACCGGCCAGGACGCCGGCCAGGGTGTAGGTGATGACGCGGCCACTGTTATAGGCCAGCAGGAAGGGCGCCAGACGGGGGCGCTCATCACTCTGGGCGCCCTTCACGCCCAGGGTCAGCGCGCCGACGATGCCGCCGCACATGCCCACGCAGTGCACGCCGCCAAGCAGGCCGACGACAAACGCGGCCAGGAGGGTTCCGGGTTCCAGTGACATGTGAATCCTTGGGGTGGTCCATGGCTCCAGGGGGCGATCGTCAGGGCATCAGATCCCGAAAATCGCGGATGGCGACGAACTCGCCGGTGTCCACCTCGCCGCGTCGGCTATCGGGCCGGCGCACGGCGCGCAGATGGGCAATGCCGAAACGCTCGGCGGCGCGCAGCACATCCAGGTTATCGTCCACAAACAAGGTACGGGCCGGGTCAAAGGGCTCCTTGGTGCGGAACTGCTCCCAGAAGCGCTGGTCTTCCTTGGGGCGCCCGTACTCATGGGCGCTGATCACCCGATGAAAATGCCCCTCCAGGGCGGTGAGCGTGAGTTTCATCTCCAATCCACCGCGATGGGCATTGGTCACCAGCACCAGCCGGCGGCCCTGGCGACGCATGGTGGCCAGAAAGGCCGGCACGTGTTCATGCACTGCCACCAGATGGGCCACCTCCTGCTTGAGGGCGACGATATCCATCTGCAGCTCCTGCTGCCAGTAGTCCAGGCAGTACCAGTTGAGGGTACCGCGAACCGCGGCATAACGCTTGATCATGCCCTCCCGGGCCACTTGCGGGGCCATGCCGTGGCGTTCGGCATAACGGCGCGGCAGATACTCCAGCCAGAAATGATTGTCGAAGTTAAGATCAAGCAGGGTGCCGTCCATGTCCAGCAGCACGGTGTCCACGTCGTTCCAGGGCAGGTTTGGGGCTGTTGGCTTCACTGTACTGCGGTCCTCACGAAACTCGAAAACATGAAATCCGGGCCTTGAGACTTGCGCCGGCAAGCATGAGACTACCCCATCGACCCATCACAGGGCACCCAGACATCATGCCGCAAAAACCTCAGATCCTCAGCCGCCGAACGGTGGCACGCAGCCGGCTCTTCCACGTGGAGGAACTGGAACTCCTGTTTGCCAACGGCGCCCGTACCCGTTTTGAACGCCTGGTGGGCTCTGGCCGGGGGGCAGTGCTGATCGTGCCCATGCTGGATGACGACACGGTGCTGCTCATCCGCGAATATGCTGCCGGTACGCAACGCTATGAACTGGGCCTGCCCAAGGGGCTGGTGGAGCAAGGCGAGGAACTGCTGGAGGCAGCCAACCGTGAGATCATGGAAGAGGTGGGTTACGGCGCGCGTCAACTGGATTACCTGACTGCCCTGACCGTGGCCCCGGGGTATCTGAGTCACAGCACCCACGTGATCCTGGCCCGGGACCTCTACCCGGAACGCCTCCCCGGGGACGAACCTGAGGACATCCAGGTGGTACCCTGGAAGCTGAGCCAGCTGGATCAACTCATCGCTCTGGACGACTGTACCGAGGCCCGCTCCATCGCCGCGCTCTACATGGCCCGCGACCAACTCTCGAGAACCGCATGACACTGGACGAACACTCACTGGAACGCCTTCTCAACAACACCTGCCGCATTGCTCGTGAGGCCGGCGCGGCCATCATGACCATTTATGGCCAAGGCTTCGATGTCATGGAAAAGGCGGACCGCACGCCACTCACGGAAGCGGACATGGCAGCACACCGGCATATCGTTCAGGGCCTTGGAGAACTGACCCCGGAGATTCCCATCCTCTCGGAGGAATCGACCCAGATCCCCTTCGGCGAACGCAGCCAATGGTCCAGCTACTGGCTGGTGGACCCCCTGGACGGCACCCGGGAGTTCATCAAGCGCAACGGCGAATTCACCGTGAACATCGCCCTGATCCATGACCACGAGCCGGTGCTGGGGGTGGTGTTCTGTCCGGCCCTTGATCTGCTCTACAGTGCCGCCCGAGGGCTGGGTGCCCACCGCCGCCGTTCAGCCGCGGACGCAGCCGAACCCATCCGGGTGAACACCGGGCAACGCGTCCCCGTGATCGCCGGCAGTCGTTCTCACGGCACCGAGCGCATGCAGGCCCTGCTGGAAAGGGTGGGAGAGCATGAACTGATCAGCATGGGCAGTTCGCTCAAGTTCTGTCTGGTGGCCGAGGGCAAGGCGGACCTCTACCCGCGTCTGGGCCCCACGTCCGAATGGGACACGGCCGCCGCGCAGTGCGTTGTCTGCGAGGCCGGCGGACAGGTGACCGATATCCACATGCAGCCCTTGCGTTATAACACCAAGGACTCGCTGCTCAACCCGGAATTCCTGGTGATCGGCGACACCAACCGCAACTGGGCCCGGTATCTGGAGGGCCTTTAGGGCCTCAAATCCGCCGCGTCAGGCCTGCCTGCTGCATGAGTTGGGCGGAGATCTCCTCGATGGAGCGCTGGGTGATATTGAAAAACGGGATGCGCTCGCGCTTGAAGAGCCTCTCCACGGCACGCACCTCCATCAGGCACTGCTCCATGCTGGCGTAGCGGCTATCGCGGCGGCGCTCCTTGCGGATCTGATGCAATCGCTCCGGGTCCACCGTGAGCCCGAACAGCTTGTGCCGGTAGGGTTCGAGCACCGCCGGCAGGCTGCCCCGTTCGAAATCATCATCCGCCAGGGGGTAGTTGGCAGCCCGGACCCCGTAGGTGAGCGCCAGGTACATGCAGGTGGGCGTCTTGCCGGCCCGGGAGACGCCCATGACCACCACGTCGGCCATGGGATAGTCACGGGTGGTGGCGCCATCGTCGTTCTGGATGGCGTAATGCAAGGCATCGATGCGCTCGGAATAAGCGCGCACGTTCCCCATGCCATGAGATCGGCCTGCCACCCGCTGGGCGGTCACCCCCAGTTCCTTCTCCATGGCGCCGGTGAACGTCTCGAAGAAATCGAAGACCACGCCGTTGCACTTGACCAGATGGGTTCTGAGTTGGGAGTCGATGAGGGTGGAGAACACCAGAGGCTTCACCCCATCGGATTCTGCCGCCCGGTTGATGCGCTGCACTGCCCACTCCACCTTGTCGTCGGTGTTCACGAAGGGCAGGCTCATTTGCTGAAAGGACACCTGCTCGAACTGGGTGAGCAGGGTGTGCCCGAGGGTCTCGGCGGTGATGCCGGTGCCGTCGGAGACGAAAAAGACGGAGCGGATCATGGCCATTCTCCTCGCGTGCAGCCAGTGTTCAAAAAAGAGCCCCCCCTCCCCCTTGGGGAGAGGGGCTGGGGTGAGGGGGCGGGTGCGCCCTCACGGCCTCAGCCGTCCTTGCGGCCCTTCTCGTCGCCGGCGAGGCGCAGCCAGGTCTCCACCACCGTATCCGGGTTCAGGGAGATGGACTCGATGCCCTCCTGCATCAGCCACTCGGCCAGATCCGGATAGTCCGACGGACCCTGACCGCAGATACCCACGTACTTGCCGGCCTTGCGGGCACCCTGAATGGCCTGGGACAGCAAGGCCTTCACCGCCGGGTCGCGCTCGTCGAAGGTGGCCGCCACCAGACCGGAATCCCGGTCCAGGCCCAGGGTGAGCTGGGTGAGGTCGTTGGAGCCGATGGAGAAGCCATCGAAGTACTCCAGGAACTGCTCGGCCAGCACGGCGTTGGAGGGGATCTCGCACATCATGTAGATCTTCAGCCCGTTCTCGCCGCGCTTGAGACCCAGTTCCGACAGCAGCTTGATCACGCCCTCGGCCTCGCCCAGGGTGCGCACGAAGGGCACCATGATGACCACGTTGGTCAGGCCCATCTCGTCGCGCACCTTGCGCACCGCGCGGCATTCCAGCTCGAAGCAGTCGCGGAAGTTCTCCGACAGGTAACGGGAGGTACCCCGGTAGCCGATCATCGGGTTCTCTTCATCGGGCTCGTACTGCTCACCGGCCAGCAGGTTGGCGTATTCGTTGGACTTGAAGTCCGACAGGCGCACGATCACCGGCTGCGGATTGAAGGCAGCGCCCAGGGTGGCGATCCCTTCCACCAGCTTTTCCACGTAGAAGGTCACGGGATCATCGTAACCGGCAATGCGGCGGGAGATCTCTTCCTTCAGATCACCGGAGAGCGAGTCGAAGTTCAGCAGCGCCTTGGGATGCACGCCGATCATGCTGTTGATGATGAACTCCAGACGCGCCAGGCCCACACCGGCGTTGGGGATGTTGCGGAAGTGGAAGGCGCGGCCCGGGTTGCCCACGTTCATCATCACCTTGCAGGGCACCTCGGGCATGGAGTCGGTGCGCGTCTGGGTGATCTCGAAATCCAGGATTCCCTTGTAGATGCGACCCTCGTCACCCTCGGCGCAGGACACGGTGGCCTCCTGGCCGTCCTTGATGCGCTGGGATGCGTCACCACAGCCCACCACGGCGGGGATGCCCAGCTCGCGGGCGATGATGGCGGCGTGGCAGGTGCGCCCGCCCCGATCGGTGACAATGGCGGCGGCCCGCTTCATCACCGGCTCCCAGTCCGGATCGGTCATGTCGGTGACCAGCACGTCGCCGGCCTCCACCTTGTGCATATCGTCCAGGTCCATCACCACGCGCACCTTGCCGGCGCCCATGCGCTGGCCGATGGCGCGCCCGCGGGCGATGACTTCGCTGCGGGGCGAGCGGATGCGGAAGCGTTCGATCACCTGGCCGTCCTGACGGCTCTCCACCGTCTCCGGACGGGCCTGGACGATATACAGCTCGCCATCCACGCCATCCAGGGCCCATTCGATATCCATGGGGCGACCATAGTGCTTCTCGATGATCACGGCCTGGCGGGCCAGCTCCTCAAGTTGCTTGTCATTGATGCAGAAGCGGTTTCGGTCGGCGTCGTCGACGGGGATGGTCTGAGTGCTCTGGCCATCCTGGCCAAAGGTCATCTGGATGGCCTTGCTGCCCAGGTGGCGGCGCAGCACGGCGGGGCGACCGGCCTCCAGGGAGGGCTTGTAGAGGTGGAATTCATCCGGGTTGACCGAACCCTGCACCACCGTCTCGCCCAGGCCCCAGGAGGCGGTCACGAAGACCACATCGCGGAAACCGGATTCCGTGTCCAGGGTGAACATGACGCCGGAGGCACCGATGTCCGAGCGCACCATGCGCTGCACGCCGGCGGACAAGGCCACCTCGGAGTGATCGAACCCCTGGTGCACGCGGTAGGAGATGGCCCGGTCGTTGTAAAGGGAAGCAAACACCTCATGGATGTGGTGCAGCACGCTGTCCAGGCCGTGGATGTTCAGGAAGGTTTCCTGCTGCCCGGCAAACGATGCATCCGGAAGGTCTTCGGCGGTGGCCGAAGAACGCACGGCCACGGTGAATTCGTCCCCGGCCGCCTCTTCCATCATGCGCTTCCAGGCCTCGGTGATGGCCTCGTTCAGGGCCGGTGGGAAGGGGGTTTCCACCACCCACTGGCGGATCTTGGCACCCGCCTCGCGCAGGGCGTTGATGTCGTCCACATCCAGGTTGGCCAGCTCATTGTTGATGCGGTCCGCCAGGCCTTCGTGACGCAGAAACTCCCGGAACGCATAGGAGGTGGTGGCAAAGCCGCCGGGAACACGCACGCCGGCTTCGGACAGGCCGCGAATCATCTCCCCCAGGGATGCGTTCTTCCCTCCCACATCGGGAACGTCGTTCATGCCCAGATCTTGGAACCAGATCACATACTTATCCATGGTCCTGCCCTTTGCCTCTTACGTTGGAATGTAATTGTAGCCGGGACCGTAGCTTGAAGACGAGTATTCAGCCAAGCTATTGCCCCATGAATCAGCCTTGTGTTTCTTAATAGTAACATTGATGAGGAGAAGATCATGGGCTCGGTGCCCAACCTCTACTACAAACAGAACCGCCTCAAGCAGCTGCGGGCCTTCTGCCGGGCCGCCCGACTGGGCAGCATCTCCATGGCAGCGGAGTCGCTTTTTCTCAGCCAGCCGGCCGTTTCGCTGCAGATACAGGCACTGGAGCGGGAATTCGACACCATTTTATTTGAGCGCCGTGGCCCGCACATCAAACTCACGCCCGAGGGGGAGGCCTTGTACAAGCTGGCCGATCCGCTGGTGGAAGGCGTGGACAAGCTGCACGAGACCTTTGCGGCGCGATTCGGTCGCCTGGAGTCGGGGGAACTGAACGTGGCGGCGGGGGAATCCACCATCCTGTACGTGCTGCCCGACCCGCTGCGGCGCTTTGCCGAGGTGCACCCTCATATCCGCATCAAGCTGCATAACGTGACCGGGCGCGACGGATTGGCCATGCTGCATCGGGATGAAGTGGATTTCGCGGTGGGTTCCATGCTCGAGGTGCCCGATGGCATCACCTACCACCCCATCGTGGATTATCATCCCAAGCTCATCGCCCCGCTGGACCACCCCCTGGCCCGGAAGACCGGCCCGATCAGCCTGGAAGACATCAGTCCCTTCGGGCTGATCCTGCCGCCACGGCATCTGTCCACCTGGCGCATGGTGGACCTGGTGTTTCGCCAGCATAACGTGGATTACCACGTATCCCTGGAGGCCGGGGGCTGGGAAGTCATCAAGAAATATGTGGAACTCGGTCTCGGCATCTCCATCGTGACGGATGTCTGCCTCACCGGTGAGGAGCCCCTGGCCGCCATCACGCTGGATCACTACTTCCCCGCCCGCAGCTACGGCGTGGTGCAGCGCCTGGGCCGACACCTCTCCCCTCAGGCCAAACGGTTCATCCACTTCATGGAACAGGCCTATATCGGCCAGCAGCAGACCCAAGAGGCAGGACCGGAGACCTGAAATGGGGTGTTCGTCAACGTTCCTGGGGCGGGCGACCCCCTAAAATTGTGAAGTAATACCGAAAAAAACTGGAGATCGGAATGAAGTGGCTGGTAATGAGCGCGCTGGTCGGCGCAATGCTTGCGCCCGTGGTCGGTGCAGATGAAGCGGATGGACCCGAAAATGCGCAGCAAACGGAGCACCCGGAACAGATGCGCATTCTGGGCTGGGTGGAAAATGTCGCCCTGATGCCGGAAGGGATCGTACTGGAGGCAAAGATGGACACCGGCGCCACCACCAGTTCCCTGAACGCCCTGAACAAGGAGACCTTCGAGCGTGACGGCAAGGAATGGATCGCCTTTGACATGATCGACCCGAACGATGAGAGCAACATGATCCGCCTGGAAAGGGAGATCACCCGGCATGTGCGCATCATCCGCCACAGTGGCAACCATCAGCGGCGTCCAGTGGTCGAGATGGGCCTTTGCATGGGGGATGTTTACCGCAAGGAGGAGGTCAGCCTGATTGACCGCACGGCATTGAGCTATCAACTGCTGGTGGGTCGCAACCACATGGCAGGTGCCATCCTGCTGGATTCCAGGGACAAGTACCTGCAGGCCCCGGACTGCGATCTCGACTGATTCAGTCCCACGCGCCACCCCAAGGACACCGCATGAAGCGATTTCACCTGCCCCTGCTGATCATGGCCCTGGTTGCCATGAGCCTGACGATGTTCTACCACAAGGCCTTCAACCTGGGATTCCCGCTGACGCCAGCCCAGACCACCAGCAACTGGATCGTGGAGGCACGGGTTGGTTTCGAACCCACGGGGGGCGCGGTGACGGCGCGGGTGTTCATCCCGGATCAGCCCAGGGGGCTGGCCATCCTGGACGAGAACTTCATTTCCCGGGGCTATGGCCTCACCACCGGGCTCGTGGGTGAGAACCGGGAGGCGGTGTGGACCACCCGCCAGCCCAGTGGGCGGCAGGTGCTCTATTATCGGACCACCGTTTATCGGCTGGACCGGGACCGACGCGGCGAGGATCCCTACCCAGGGCCTGTCAGCCCGCCGCAATGGGAGGAGCCCTACGCCTCGGCGGCCGAGGAAGTGATCACGCGGGTACGCGCCCGGTCAGCCGACATCACCAGTTTTGCCACGGTGCTGGTGCGTGACCTGAAGCAGGAGCCCGACGAGAACATCAGCCTGTTCGTATCCAGCTCGGACAGCGACCGTGCCAAGGTTCGAACCGCCATCGACCTGCTGGCCGGAGCGCGCATCCCGGCGCGCATGGCTCATGGCATCCCCCTGACAGAGAGGTCCCGGGACCTGCAGTTGCAAACCTGGCTTGAGGTGCACAACACCCGAGAGTGGGTACCCATCAACATCCATGACGGCAGCGTGGGGTATCCGGAGAACTTCATGGTGTGGTGGTACGGGGACGAGGACCCGGTGAGACTGAACCGGGCGCGCAACCCGCAGATCAGCTTCGCGGTGACCCAGAACTACATGGACGCCATCGACGTGGCTCAGCAGCGGGCCCAGGTCATGGATTCCTGGCTGATGGACTTTTCACTGTTCAACCTGCCGGTGCAGACCCAGAACATGTACCGGGTGCTGCTGCTGGTCCCCCTGGGCGCCATGATCATCGTGCTTCTGCGCAACATCGTGGGCATCCAGACCTTTGGCACCTTCATGCCCGTGCTCATCGCCCTCTCCTTTCGGGAGACCGAGCTTCTGGGCGGCATCATCCTGTTCACACTGATCGTATCCCTGGGGCTCGCCATCCGATTCTACCTGGACCGACTCAAGCTGCTGCTGGTACCCCGATTGGCCTCGGTGGTGATCGTGGTGATCATGCTGATGCTCACCCTGAGCATCCTCAGCCACAACCTGGGCATTGAACACGGGCTGTCGGTGGCCCTGTTCCCCATGGTGATCCTGGCCATGACCATTGAGCGCATGTCCATCGTCTGGGAGGAGCACGGCCCATCGGACGCCATCCGCCAGGGTATTGGCAGCCTGGCGGTGGCGGCTGCCGCCTATCTGCTGATGATCAACCCCACGATCGATCACCTGTTCTTCGTATTCCCGGAGTTGCTGCTGATCGCCCTGGCAGTCACCCTGCTGCTGGGCCGCTATACCGGCTACCGGCTCAGTGAACTGGTACGTTTCAAGGCTTTCAAGGGAGAAAAGGCATCATGAAGTGGTTCATCTCCCCGCGTGAACTCCGACGCAAGGGCGTGGTGGGCATGAACCAGCGCAATGCCGACCTGATCGCTGAACACAACCCCCGCCCACTCTACCCTCTGGTGGACGACAAGCTGCGCACCAAGCAACTGGCCCTGGAGGCGGGCATGGCCGTGCCTGAGCTTTATGGGGTGATCGAAACCAACCACGACATCCGTCACCTGCCCCGCATTGTGGCGCGCAGTGATGACTTCGTCATCAAGCCCGCCCATGGAGCCGGGGGCAACGGCATCCTGGTGATCACCGGGCGCATGCGGGACAGCTTTCGCAAATCCAGCGGCCGCATGGTGGATCTGGAGGGTGTAGGTCACCATGTATCCAATGTGCTCAGCGGCATGCACAGCCTGGGCGGCCAGCCGGACAAGGCCATGGTGGAATACCGGGTGAAATTCGACCCCCTGTTCGAGAAGGTCAGCCATCAGGGCGTACCGGACATCCGAACCGTCGTCTACAAGGGATACCCCATCATGGCCATGGTGCGCCTGCCCACCCGTGATTCCGATGGCAAGGCCAATCTGCATCAGGGAGCGGTAGGCGTGGGTGTCAACTTGGGTACGGGGCGCACTGGAAAGGGGGTGTGGCATAACCGCATCGTCGACGTGCACCCGGACACCGGCGCCCCCATACAGGGCCTGCAGATCCCCGGCTGGGACGCCTTGCTGGAAATGGCGGCACGGTGCTTCGAGATCACCGGCCTGGGCTATCTGGGGGTGGACGTGGTGCTGGATCGGGAGCGGGGGCCGCTGATGCTGGAACTCAATGCTCGCCCGGGCCTGGCAGTACAACTGGCCAATGGTTCGGGACTGGGTGAGCGGGTGCGCCTGATCGAATCACTTCACAGGGAGGGGCTCAGCCCGCAGCGTCGCGCGGCGCTGGCACAGGAGTGCTTCTCGAGTGCAGCCAAGCCCGCGGCTTAGGCATGATCACCGCTGAGACCCTGATGGGGGTTCTCCTGGGCAGCGCCGCGGGCGGCGTGGCGCGGTTCCAGGTGGGCGCATGGGTCACCCAGCTCGCCGGCACGGCATTCCCCTGGGGCACGCTGGTGGTCAATGTCAGCGGTGCCCTGGCTGCCGGGGTGCTCATCGCCCTGTGGCCCTCCGACCACCCGACCTCGCCGGGCCTGTTTGCCCTGCTGATGCTGGGTTTTCTGGGAAGCTATACCACCGTATCGTCCTTCGCCCTGCAGACCCTCAACCTGGCAAGAGAGGGGAAGCCCGTCAGGGCCGCAGGCAATCTTCTGGCCTCGGGCACGGCTTGCCTGGGGGCAGCCTGGCTGGGATATCAACTGACGATGCTCGTGGCGCCCCTCCCATGAGACTGCATCTGGCCATCGCCGCTGGCACCGCCCTGGGCGGACTGAGCCGTTACCTGGTGGGCATCGCCGTGGTGGGCGGCCTGGGTCTGGCGCACCCTGTCGCCACGCTGGCCGTGAACCTGCTGGGCTGCCTGCTCATCGGCGCCTTCGCCACCCTCACCGGGCCCCAGGGACGCCTCAAGGTGAGCCCCACCGTCTACCAGGCGGTGGTCACGGGATTCCTGGGGGGATTCACGACCTTTTCCATGCTCAGCGTTGAAACCCTGGATTGGGCCCACGCGAACGGGTTAACCTCTGCGGCCGTTGTCCTGGGCCTGCACCTGATCGCTGCCCTGGCAGCCGCCTGGCTGGGCCATGGCCTGGCCACCCGTTACAACGCCTCTCGCCCGCGCAACCCTGGCTAGTGCTCCGAAACCGCTGACAGGTGAATCCGACAGGTGAATGGAGTTCCCCTGGCAGGCTTGTACCCCAGTGCTAAACTCAAGTATCTTCAACCCGGTTGCCGGGATTTTCCGGACAGGCGGTCTAACCCACTTGACGAGTGCAGCCATGACCCCGAGCAATGTCATGAACATCAAGAATCTCAAACAGGCCTGCAAGGCCTGCAGTCTGGGTGATCTATGCCTGCCGCTGGGGGTCCCCCTGGAGGACCTGGAACTGCTGGAGGGCATCATCAGCCGCAAGCGCCCGGTGCATCGCGGCGATCTGCTCTATCAGGCAGGAGACCAGCTGGGCTGCCTGTATGCTGTCCGCTGTGGATCGGTGAAGACCTTCGTGCTCACCGATGATGGCGAGGAACAGATCACCGGCTTCCACCTGCCGGGCGAACTGCTGGGGCTGGACGCCATCGGCGATGGGGTACACCCCTGCACGGCACTGTCCCTGGAAACCTCCAGTGTCTGCGAGATTCCCTTCGATGGTCTGGAGGCCCTGGCGGGACGTACCCCGGGGCTGCAGCATCAACTGCTCAGGATCATGAGCCGCGAACTGCAAAGCGATGAGCAGCTCATGACCCTGCTGGGCAAGCGCGCCTCCGATGCCCGCCTGGCGGCCTTTCTGCTCAACCTCTCCGACCGCTTCGGGCGCCGCGGCTTCTCCCGGCATGAATTCAATCTGACCATGTCCCGTAACGATATCGGCAACTATCTGGGACTGGCGGTGGAAACGGTCAGCCGGATGTTCAGCCGCTTCCAGAGTCAGGACCTGATCACCGTGCGCCGCAAGCTGATCACCCTGCACGACATCGAGGGCCTGCGGCGCGTGGCGGGGCTGCATGGACAGCAGGCACAGTGCACCGCCGCGTGCGAGCAGCGCCCCGAAGTCTCGGCAGGTGGCTGAGGAAAGCGCCGACTAACGATCCAGCACGGAGTCCAGGACGCGCCAGTCGATGGTGCCGAAGGCCACCTCGTATTCCAGCAGCATCTGGCCCCTGATGTGACCGTCCTCGAAGGTGGCCAGCACCCAGCGGTCATTGAGGACGTGGGTTTCGTCGGGCACAAAGAACAGGGTCCCGCCCAGCACCGGCTCATGATCGATCAATTCGGGTTGCTGAGCCAGGTCGTTCAGCAGATCCTCCCGGGGCTGATTCAGCCCCAGCCGGCGCAGACGCCGCTCCTGCCCCTGGGTGAGCCCCACAGCGGCGGGCTGCGCCACCCGACCCGACGTAACCTCATTCAGGCGCATCTGAAGCGCCAGGATTTCCTGGTGAGCCTGCTGCACATCCCGCTCCAGACCGATCCCCCGATGGATGTAGATCATCGCGGTGATCAGCAGGAACAGCATGAAACCGAACCAGACCAGGCGTTCGGCATGGGGCAGAAAACGGGATTTTTCCGACATGGTCACTCTTCCGGGGATATGAATCGGCGGATCAATGGGCCGTGAGCCCGGCGTCTACCAGATAGTGGGTGCCCGTCACACCGCTGGAGGCCTCGGACAGCAGCAGGGCTGCCACACCGGCCACCTCTTCATTGGTGACATACCTTCCCAGGGGCATGCGCTCCACGAAGCCGGCCTTGACCTCATCACCGTGACCGGGATTGGCCTGGTCCTCGATGGAGCGCATCATGCGGTTGTCCACGGGGCCGGGATTGACGGTGTTCACGCGAATGCCCTCAGGCCCCAGCTCGGCGGCGGCGGTGCGCATCATGCCCATCACCGCGTGCTTGCTGGAGACATAGGGGGAGAGGCCCGCTGCGCCGCGCACGCCGGCCACACTGGCGGTGATGAGGATGGACCCACCCCCCGCGCGGCGCAGTGCCGGCAGTGCCGCCAGGATACCCATGCGCACGCCGTGCACGTTGACCGCAAACACCTTGTCCCAGGCTGCCTGGTCCAGGCTTTCCATCGGCCCGACCTGCCCCTCGATCCCGGCGTTGAGAAACACCGCGTTCACGGCACCAAAACGTTTTTCGGCCTCCTGGATCATGGCCTGGTTATCGGCTTCGCGACTCACGTCCACCGTCATGGCGGCGACCCCCTCGCCCAGTTCCGCCGCGAGGCGCTCCACCCCGTCAGGCTCCCGATCCGTCAGCAGCAACCGCGCACCCTGGGCATGCAGCATCCGTGCGGTGGCCTCGCCAATACCGCCTGCCGCACCGGTGATGACCACGACCTTGTTATCGAATGGTTTCATGTTCACACCCTCCTGTCTCTGTGGCTCACGCAACCGACCGAACAACCCGAGGGTTACCCGATGTCACACGCCCATCTGTACACGCCTGCCCGGCCCCTGTCGAGACCATGCCGCGCCCGGGATGGGGCCCGCCCTCCGTATCAGCGCCACTGCACGCTCAGCCCGACACCATATTCCCGGCCGGGGCCGGGCTCGTAATAGCGGCCGCCCAGGGCGTTGATGCGAATGTTGCTCTGGTAGTCCTGATCGAACAGATTGTTGACGGACAGATAGGGCACGACCCGGGTGTTACCCGTTTCCCAGGCCCGCCCCAGGCGTAGATTCGTCAACACGTGCCCGGACACCCGCTCGGTGTTGGCGTTATCCGCGTAAAGGCGATCCACGGCGAGCATGTCCACGGTGACGAATCGCCCCTCGGGGCCCTGCCAGTCCAGTTCGGCGAACAGCTGCTGACGCGGCACGCCGGGGAAGGCCTTGCCAGAGAAATCCTCGCCCGACTCATCGCGAAACTCCCGGAACCGATAATGGGACAGAGTGTAGGCCAGGGTCAGGCGCAGGGGCTCCACAGGGTGCCAGGAAGCGCCGGCTTCCAGGCCGTGGCGTCTGGAGCGCCCGGAGTTCTCGTAATAGTCACGCTCGCTATCCGACTGGTAATTCACGATCTCGTCACGCACCTGCATGGTGAACACCGCCAGTTCGTAACGACCGGTATCCCCCCAGAACCCCTTGGCGCCCAGTTCCAGGCTGCGGGCCCGCTCCGGCTCCAGATCCGGATTGAGGCCCGTGCCGCCATCGGGATTGGCAAATTCGGTGAAGGTGGGGCTTTCGAACGAGGTGCCCAACTGGGCGTAGAGCTGATGACCGGGGGCCCATGTATAGCCCAGTCCCGCGCGATAACTCCATTCACGGAAATCACGGCGGCCGGAACGGTCCTCCCCGGGGTCACTGAACCGATCATCCACGGACATGCGCAGGCGGTCGTGTCGCCCACCCAGGACCAGGTTCAGGCGATCCGTGAGTTCCAGACTGGCCTGGGTGAAGATGCCCAGCGACCGGGCGCGCTCCAGCTGATCGAATTGCTGCGCCCCCCGTATCCCCCCCTCCAGATTGTTGAAGCGTTGCCGATCATCGCGCTGCTCAGCCAGGTCCATGCCGACGGCATAAAGGACGGGGATACCGCCCGCCGCGGTTTCACGGGCATAACGGGCGCCGAGGCCCTGGTGATCCCGCTGATAACGCACCTGCCCACCCCCCTTGAAGGGCAGTCTGTTGTGAAAATCCCGTTGGCTGACAAAGCCGCGCAGCTCCAGCTCGTCGTCCGCACCCAGGGGGCGGGTGTAAGTGATGCCCAGTGTCTGCTGTTCGGCCGACTGCCCGCCATCCCGAAGCAGGGAGGCCTCCCGGGCCTGTCGCCGATCTTCCCGTACCTCGTCCCGGGTCAGGGCGCCCGGGTCCTGGGTGTCCGGGGCGTCCAGCACCCGCAACACGGTCTGCAGCTCGGCGCCATCGTCAAACTCATAGCCCAGCTTGGCATTGAGCAGTCGCTTCTCCACCCGGCTGTGATCCCGATAACCGTCATAGCGCAGATCCCAACCACTGATGCTGTACTCCCAGGGTCCCGCCCGGTCTCCCGCCTTGATGCCCAGGCGGCGCAACCCGTGGCTGCCGGCATCCACCTTGGCCTGCACGCCCTGCAGATCCCTGCCCCGCTGGGTGTGGAGATCCACCACCCCGCCGGCGGCGTTGCCGTACTGGGTGGAACTGGGGCCGCGGATCACCTCGGCCCGATGCAGGGACTCCAGATCAATGGCATCCACCTGGGACTGGCCATCCGGGAGTGTTTCGGGGATACCATCCACGCGGATGTGCAGCCCCCGTACCCCGAAGGGGGCACGGGCGCCAAAGCCCCGGATGGACAGGCGGATATCCTGGGCGAAGTTGTAGCGGTTCTGCATCTGCAGGCCGGGGATGCGATTCAGGTATTCGTCCAGTTGCAGCCCCTGTCGGCCCATGCCCACGTCCTCGGGCTCCAGCAAACCGATGGCGGCGGGACTGCCCAGCCAGTCCCGCTCGAGACGGGGGGCACTCACCTGGACGGGTTCCAGGCGCACAGCCGTGTCGGCTGCGGTCTCCTGGGCGGACACGGCCTTGCTGGCCGCCAGCAACACCAGGGGGATCGCGAGAGCGGCAGGGATCATGGCGACACCTCCAATGAGCATCCGGCTCCGATACGCATCCGGATGCGGTGGATTCTTGAGTCCTTCGGCTGGTTGTTGTACCCTTCGCGGGCTGTCGGAGAGGGAGACACGGAATCATCGTCCCAGCACCGCTCCAGACACGCCGGAGTAGCTCAGTTGGTAGAGCAGGGCATTCGTAATGCCAAGGTCGGGGGTTCGACTCCTCTCTCCGGCACCAACGCAAAGGGCGGCCCATGGGGCCGCCCTTTTTTCATTGTGCTGATTGTCTCTGTGGTCACGGGTGCCGTGCATGGAATCGCCTCAGTTCAGCTCCAGGGCCCCGGTGAGCTCCGAGACATGGCTCATGCCATGGCGCTTGAGATAATCGCTGATACCGTGGTTGATCTTGCCGCATAGCAGGGGGTCGTAGAACAGCCCCGTGCCCACACCCACCGCCGTGGCCCCGGCCAGCAGGAACTGGATGGCATCGTCGGTACTGGCCACCCCGCCCTGACCGATAATGGGGATGCCGTGCGGACGAGCCACCTGATAGACCTGATGCACCCGCAGCAGGGCCACTGGCTTGACCGCCGGCCCTGACAACCCACCCTGGTTGTTGCCGATCACCGTGCGACGGCGCTCGGTATCAATCGCCATGCCCATCAGGGTGTTGATGGCCGAAAGGCCATCGGTACCCGCCTCGATGCAGCGCCTGGCATTGCCGGCGATGTCCGTCTGATTGGGCGAGAGCTTGGTGATCAGCGGCTTTTGCGTCACCTTGCGGCAGGCTTCCACCACCCGGGCCGACATGTCCGGATCGTTGCCAAAGGCCACCCCCCCCTCCTTCACGTTGGGGCAGGAGATGTTGATCTCGATGGCATCCACCGGGGAGTCCTCGAAGCGCTGGGTGACGCGGATGTATTCCTCGATGGTGGAGCCGGACACATTGGCGATGAAGCGGGTCTCGTCGAAGTCCAGGTTCGGCAGGATCTCGTCCACCACATGGTCCACCCCGGGGTTCTGCAGGCCGATGGCGTTGAGCATGCCATCCGGCGTCTCGTAGACGCGATGCGGCGGATTGCCCAGGCGGGCGTCGCCCGTGGTGCCCTTGAGGCACACCGCCCCCACCTGGCGATTGGAGAAACCCGCCACCCGGGTATACTCCTCGCCAAAACCGACGCAGCCCGAGAGCAGCACCAGGGGCGAGGCAAACGGCAGGCCGCAGAAATCGATGGCAAGGGCCTGTTTGTGATGGGTATCGACTGGCATGTTTCACATCGTCCTGTATCAACCGGAAATCCCGCCCAACACCGGCAACGTCATGCGCCTGGCGGCCAACACGGGCTGCCGCCTGCACCTGATCCATCCCCTGGGGTTCACCCTGGATGACACACGGCTGCGCCGTGCCGGCCTGGACTATCGGGATCTTGCGTCGGTGTCGGAGTATGACAGCCTGGGGGCGTTCTCGGAAGCTGTCGCCCCCCGGCGGTTGTTTGCCGTGACCACCCGTGGGCAACAGCCCCTGGGCGACACACACTTCGAGGCGGGTGATGCACTGCTATTCGGCCCGGAGACCCGGGGCCTGCCGGAGACGGTGCTGGCCGGGTTGCCGGCAGAGCGGCGTTTGAGAATACCCATGGTGCCGGACAGTCGCAGCCTCAACCTGTCCAACTCGGTGGCCCTGGTGGTGTACGAGGCCTGGCGGCAATGCGGCTACGCGGGCGGTGCCTAGAATTCCGGTTTGGGATCCCGGCTGAGCAGTTCCTCCACCGCCACGGTGGGGGGCAGTTGCTCGAACAATACCCGCGCCACCTGACCGCAGATCGGCATGTCCACACCCAGGGCAGAGGCCTTGGCGACGGCGATGCGGGCCGTGCTCACCCCTTCCACCGCCTGACCGATGGCGGCAATGGCCTCCTCCAGGCTCTGTCCCTGCCCCAGCGCCATGCCCAGGCGGCGATTGCGGGATTGATTGTCGGTACAGGTGAGCACCAGATCTCCCAGACCGGACAGACCCATGAGGGTTTCGGTGCGGGCGCCGGTGGCGGCCCCAAGGCGCATCAGTTCCGCCAGCCCCCGGGTGATCAGGGCGGCGCGGGCGTTGGCCCCGAAGCCCAGGCCATCGGATACCCCGGCGGCGATGGCCAGCACGTTCTTGAAGGCCCCGCCCAGTTGCACCCCCACCACGTCGTCGCTGGTGTACACGCGCAGCGTGCCACCGGCCAGCCAGGCCATGGCGTCCTCGGCAAAGTCCGAATCGGGCGACGCCAGGGTGAGCGCCGTAGGCAGGCCCCGCGCCAGTTCACCAGCAAAGGAGGGCCCGGAGGCCACGCCCCAGGGTCGATCCGTCCCCAGTTCCTCCAGCACCAGCTCATGCAGCCAGCGGGTAGTATCCAGATCCAGCCCCTTGGTGGCCCAGATCAGGCCGCCCGAACCCAGACGCGGAGCGATGCGCTGGAGCACCGGACCAAACCCGCTGCTGGGCACGGCCAGGAGCACCCGGTCAGCCCGATCCACCAGGCCTTCCAGGTCCGATGTGGCCTTCAGGGTCTCGGGGAAGGGAACATCCGGTAGATAGCGGGCATTGCGACCCTCTGCCTGCATGGATCTGACGTGGTCGCCATCGCGACCCCACAGCCCCACATGGAGCCCTTTGCGAGCCAGATGCAGGGCCAGGGCCGTTCCCCAGGAGCCGGCGCCCACCACTGCCACATTCCGCACGTTGCTCATGGGGTCAGCCCGGATCAGTTCTGCGTGACGATACCCGCATCGCCATTCCCACCCGCGGCGGCAGCCTGTTGCTGACCGCGCATCTTCTGGGCGTAGAGCGCATCAAAATTCACCGGCGCCAGGAGCAACTGCGGGAAGCCACCACGGGTGACCAGATCGGAGATCACCTCACGGGCAAACGGGAAGAGGATGTTGGGGCAGTAGGAAGAGAGCAGCGGCCCTTTTTGTTCGTCGGGAATACCGCGAACCATGAACACACCCGCCTGCTTGACCTCCACCAGGTAAGCCGTCTCGCCCTGGGACTTGGTGGTCACCGTCAGGGTCAGCTCCACCTCGTGCACACCCTTCTCGTCCAGGGCGCGTGCCTGGGAGTTCAGTTGCACATTGGTCTCCGGCTTCCACTCGCGGGTGAACACGCCCGGCGTGCCCGGCGCTTCAAAGGAGATGTCCTTGGTGTAGATCTTCTGCAGCCCGAACTCCTGCTGCGGCTGACCCTGAGCGGCGCCGTCGGCGCCTGCATTCGGTGACTGGTTTTCCGACATGATAACTCCGCGGGCAAGTGAATGATTTGAGGAGCATGATAGGGTGCGCCCCCCCAGGGTGCAACGATGACAGGGCGGCCCTTAGAGACCGAGGCGTTCGTCCAGTTCGCCCCGTTGGTCCAGTTCCACCAGATCGGTATAACCGCCCAGGTGATCCTCGCCGGCAAAGACCTGCGGAACGGTATGGCGCCCGGAGCGCTCCTCCATCATACGGCGCTGTTCGGGGTCGTCATCCACGCGTATCTCCTGAAACTCCACGCCCTTGCCGCGCAGCAGGCGGCGCGCCATCATGCAGAAGGCACACCAGCCGGTGCCATACATGACCACGGTCATCGGCTTGGGGGAGGAGTCAGTCAACGGGCGCCTCTCTCACTGTCGCATCACGCTCAGCGTTTGCTCAGGGGAAGACCTTCGGATTGCCAGCCCAGCACACCACCGCGCAGATTGATGACCTTCTCGAAGCCATTCTTCACCAGGGTGTTGCAGGCCTGACCGGAGCGGGTGCCGCTCTCGCAGTAGACGATGACGGTCTTGTCCTTGTGCTTGGCAATCTCGCTCAGGCGATCCTTGAGTTTGGTAAGGGGGATATGGCGAGCGCCGGAGATCTTGCCGGTCTTGCGTGCCTCCGCCTCTTCGCGCACATCCAGCACCATGGAGTCGTCCTGGTTCATGGCGCGTACCGCCTCCTGCGGCCCCATCGCCTGGAATTTCTGGGTGAGGCGGGAAAACTCGATGTAGCCCAGGGCGCCGATGACGGCGGCCAGCAGGCCGAACAACAGGGGGTGGTTGGCAACAAACTCCAGGTACTGGTCCATGAATCGCTCGGGCTGGGTCAATCATTGGGAGGCCCGCATTCTGCCCCCTTGGGGCCCAGCGGGCAAGCCAGGAGGCTCAGGCAGACCGGCAGAAGACCTCCTGCATCATCCCGATCAGGCGCAGGGTGCGGCCATCACCCACCCGGTAATACACCCGATTGGCGTCCTTGCGGGCCGAGAGAATACCCTTGTCCCTCAGGATGGCCAGATGCTGTGAGATATTGCTCTGGGACGTACCCACATGATCCACGATCTCCTGCACACTCACCTCGCGGTCTCCGAGCACGCAGAGGATCTTGAGGCGCAACGGATGTGCCATGGCCTTGAGCGAACGCGAGGCGCGCTCGATATCCTCTTCCTTGTCCATGAGGTCAGAACGATCGGATGGCATGGGCCCTGCCCTGTTCACGGGCTCGGCGGCATTGTTGGCAACTGGAACCGGCGGCATCGGATATCTCGTATATTAGTAGTGGTTAATCCAATTATGATCTTTATCAAAAATATTTCAATGGGCAGGCGGTCAAGAGGCCTGTTCGGGGCGACCACACTCACCCTCCTGCTGGCCCTGCCCCCTGCTGCCGATGCCAACCAGACCGACTGGGAGCAGGCCCGCGAGCGCCTTCAGGAAGTGCAGCGGGAGATCGAAGAGGTTCGGGATGAACTGGAAAAGGCCCGTGGCCAACGGGGCGCCCTGGAGGCGCAACTGCGGGAGACCGAGCGCGCTGTCAGCCGTGCGTCGCGGGATCTGGCCGAAAGCGAGGCCGATCTGGAGAAAACCCGGGCGCGCCTGCGCACCCTGGAGACCCGCGCCCGGGAAGAGGAAGCGCGCCTGGAAAGCCATCGTGAGGCTCTCGCCCTGCAATTGCGGCGCGCCCATCAGGCCGGGCAGCAGGATCAGCTCAAGCTCATCCTCAATCAGGAGGATCCGGCCCGGCTGGAGCGCATGCTCACCTACTATCGTCACTTCAACGAGGCCCGTGGCGAGCGTATCCGTGAGGCCCGTGAGGCCCTGGCCGATCTGGCGCGCACCCGGCAGGCCCTGGACCAGGTCAGGGTGGAGCAGGCCCGGCAGCGGTCGGCCCGGCAACGCCTGCAAACCGAACTGGAAAGCCGCCGGGAGGAGCGATCCGAGGCCCTCGCCGCGCTGCAGGCGGACATCGACGCCGCCGGCCACACCCTCACCCAACTGGAAAGTGACCAACAGGCCCTGGAGGAATTGCTCCAGTCCCTGGATGAAGCATTGAGCGACATCCCCGACGAATCCCTGATGGACGAAGCCTTCGCCGATCATCGCGGCCAACTGCCCTACCCCGTCCGCGGCGAGATCCGGCATAGCTTCGGCACGGCCCGAGCCAGCGGCACCGGCCAGCGCTGGCGTGGCGTGGTGATCGCGGCTGACCGGGGGGATGCGGTCAAGGCCGTGCATCATGGGCGGGTGGCCTTCGCCGACTGGATGCGCGGGTTCGGCATGCTGTTGATCGTGGACCACGGTGACGGCTACATGACCCTGTACGGCCATAACGAAAGCCTGCACAAGTCTGCGGGCGACTGGGTGCGAAAAGGCGACATCATCGCCCGTGCCGGTGACAGCGGCACGGATGAGGCCCCTGGCGTGTATTTTGAGATACGCCACGACGGCCAACCCGTGAACCCCGCACGATGGTGCGACTCTAACGAGCGAATGGTAGGCTCTCGGTAACGGCGCATGCCAAACAAACCGTCTGGCCGATTGAGGCCCTAGCCCGACATATCGCGGATTCCTCGCGTGGCGGGACTGCAGTGGAGTAAAAGTATATGAAAACCCAAACCCGCGTGGGCGCAGGCCTGCTGATGGGCCTGATTCTGGGCGTGATGCTCAGCGTCTCGTTCGGCGTGGTCGCCGACAGAAAGGAAGCCGCACAGGCCGTCCCCCTGGAGGATCTGCGGGCATTCACGGATGTGTACATGCGCATCAAGCGCAATTATGTGGACGAGGTGGAGGACTCGGATCTGCTGCAAAATGCGATCCGGGGCATGTTGTCCGGGCTGGACCCCCATTCCACCTTCCTCAGCTCCGATGAATTCTCCGAGCTTCAAATCGGCACTCAAGGCGAATTCGGCGGACTGGGCCTGGAAGTGGGCATGGAGGATGGCTTCGTCAAGGTCATTTCCCCCATCGACGGCACCCCCGCGAGCCGTGCCGGCATGCAGGCCGGGGACCTGATCATCCGTCTGGACGACACCCCGGTGAAAGGGATGACCCTCAATGAGGCCGTCAACAAGATGCGCGGCCCCCGGGGCAGCGACATCACCCTGACCGTGGTCCGCGAAGGCCGCGAGGCCCCGTTCGAGGTGGAGATCACCCGGGACACCATCCGTGTGCAGAGTGTGCGCAGCGAGATGCTGGAACCCGGTTTCGGCTACCTGCGGGTAACCACCTTCCAGTCCCGCACCGCACAGATGCTGGTGGAAGAGGCGCGCAAGCTGCAAAAGGAAAGTGGCGGCCTCAAGGGCCTGGTGCTGGACCTGCGCAACAACCCGGGCGGCATCCTCAACGGTGCCGTGGGCGTATCCGACGCCTTCCTGAACGACGGCCTGATCGTCTACACCGAAGGCCGCGTCAAGGACTCCCAGTTCCGCTACACCGCCTCCCCGGGAGACGTGCTCAATGGCGCCCCCATGGTGGTGCTGGTGAACGCAGGTTCGGCATCGGCATCGGAAATCGTTGCCGGTGCCCTGCAGGACCATGAGCGGGCCATCATCATGGGCTCCTCCACCTTCGGCAAGGGCTCGGTGCAGACCATCCTGCCCCTGGAGAAGGGCCAGGCGCTCAAGCTGACCACGGCGCGTTACTACACTCCGTCGGGCCGCTCCATCCAGGCTGATGGCATCGAACCGGACATCAAGCTGGAGCAGATCACCCTGGCGGAATCCGGCGAGCCGACCGTACGACCGATCACGGAGGCTCAGTTGAATCGTCATCTGCGGGGTGCGGACCGTGACGCCGATGATGAGGACCGTGTCGAGGCCCGCGAATCCCTGGCACAGCGGGACTACCAGCTCTATGAGGCCCTGAACATGCTCAAGGGGCTGGACATCCTCCAGGCGCGCCGCTGAAGTGACGCGCCTGGCCGGGGCGAGCATGTTGGGCCTGCTGCTTTGGGCCCTGACGTTGACGGTCGCGGAGGCGGTGGCCGGGGATGACCCCAGGCCAGTGATCGCGATCATCATCGACGACCTGGGCAATGACCCGCGGGAAGCGCGTCGTACCGCCGCGCTTCCCGGCCCCATCACGGTGGCCGTGCTGCCCCACACCCCCCAGGCGCACAACGCAGCCATCTGGGCCCATGAGCATGGCCACGAGGTGATGCTGCACCTGCCCATGGAGGCCGACAACGGGCACGATCCCGGCCCCGGGGCCATCTTGCGGCACATGAATGAATACGAAACACGCGACACGGTTCGACTCGCCCTGGCCAGCGTCCCGCATGTGCGGGGCGTGAATAATCACATGGGCAGTCGTCTCTCCCGCGAGCCCCACCATCTGGCCTGGGTGATGGCCGAAGTGAGCGACACCGATCCAGCACTGTATTTCGTGGACAGCCGCACCCACGCAGAGACGCTCGTGCGTCATATCTCCACCTGGGCAGGCCTGCCCAGCACCCAGCGGGATGTCTTCCTGGACGCCCAGCCCCACGACGCCGATTTCGTTCGCAATCAGGTGAAGCTGCTGGGTCAATTGGCACGCATGCGCGGCCATGCGTTGGGCATTGGACACCCCTACCCGGCAACGCTGGAGGTGCTGGAGGCGATGCTGCCCGAACTGAAGGCTCAGGGTATCCGCCTGGTCACCGTCAGCGATTACCTCATACGCAAGCAGGAGGTGAAACAATGGCACGCGTCCTTATCCCCATCACCCACGGAAGCGAAGAAGTCGAAGCCGTCACCCTGATCGATCTGCTGCGCCGGGCCGACTTTCAGGTGGTGGTCGCCGGGCTGGAACCGGGCACGGTCACCTGCTCCCGAGGGGTGGTTCTCAAGCCCGACGTGCTCCTGGACGAGGTCCTGGACGACCCCTTTGATCTGGTCGTCCTGCCCGGTGGTCTGCCGGGTGCCAACCGTCTGGATGCCGATCCCCGCATCCATGCTCTCTTGCACCGTCTGCACGATGAAGGTCGCCTCGTGGGCGCCATCTGCGCTGCGCCCAAGGTGCTCGGCAGCGCCGGCTTGCTCAAGGGCCGCAACGCCACCGGTCATCCCTCAGTGGTGAAGACCCTGGACCTGCCCGACACCCGGTTCGCCGAGCAACCGGTGGTCGTGGATGGCAACATCGCCACCTCGCAAGGACCGGGAACGGCCATGGACTTCGCCCTGACGCTGATCGAACTGCTGGCGGGTGCCGACAAGCGTCGTGAGGTGGAGGGACCGCTGTGTCGGCCTGAATAGGGGCGCGGCATCCCTGCCTTTGGAAGGGTAATACTTGACAAGAATGCTCAGTCTTCTACATTAGGAACTGCTGATGCACCCCGGATCAGCTTGATTTCCATTTTGGAGGAGGCATGCGATGAGTGGTCTGATTCCCAACTTTCCGATGGATGGCGTGGTCACGGTCAACCGGGTGATCCTCAAGCCGCAGTACACCGTGGACGATCTGGAGGAGCGCGTGGCAGTACTCTGTGAAAACGTGAAGACCTACCACTCAGAAACCGGCTTCGTGGGTGGGTTCGTGGCTCTGAACAGCGGCAATGTGTCCAATGAAGGGTCCACGGTGGGTCAGGCGGTGGAAAGCCCGCTCAAGGGCAAGGAGGCGCTGATCATCACCTTCTGGAACACCTTCGAGGACCACGAGCGCTCCCATCGCAGCGAAACCTTCCAGCCCCTCTTCCAGGAAGTGCTGGACCTGTGCGAAAACGGCAACGAAGAGATCGCCTACGAGGTGCTGTGGTCGGGCGCGGCATACACCCCGGAAGAGGCCCGGGTCGCCCAGGAGGCAAAGTCGCAGCATGCGGCCTGAATCGCTCCCCTTGTCCCTCTGAGCAGGGGCGCTCACCGCTCGGCGGCGGGCACCATCTTGCAGCGCAGCGTAGCGGGGGCTATCGTGGGAGCACGTCCCCACACATGGTCTCTCTGGCATGCGCCTTTCGATGCTCGTCATCCTCATGGGCCTGTGCGTCCTTCCCGCACAGGCCCAGCCACCCGCCCCCCCACCGGATCACCGCCAGATGGTGGAGATGCCGGAATTGCAGCGTGAGTTACTACGACAGGAGATGCAGGAACACCTGATCGCCTATCAGCGAATCCTGGATCATCTGTCACGGGGCGAGATCGCCGAAGCCGGTGACTTTGCGGAGCAGACGATGGGCGTAAGCACCATGGGCAAGCACCGGGAAATCACCCAGGGCATGGGGCCCGGTCGCTTCATGCCGGCGGGCATGCGCCAGATGGCGTTCACGATGCATGAAACGGCTAGCGAATTTGCTCAGGTCGCCCAGGAAGAGGACATGCCGAAGGCCCTCAGGGCACTGCATGAACTCACATCCACCTGCGTGGGCTGTCACATGTCGTTTCGCACCCGCTGAGGCCGGCAAGTCCGGTGGCGGCCAGGTCAGGGGCCCCACCATAAAGCCCAACCGGACCGTGAGCACAAGCCGCCCGGATCCGTCTGCCCCCTACTCCACCGTCACCGATTTGGCCAGGTTGCGCGGCTGATCCACGTCGGTGCCCTTGAGGATGGCGGTGTGGTAGGAGAGCAGCTGCAGGGGTACGGTGTGGATGATGGCGGAGAGCCAGTCGTCCACGGGGGGGACGGCCAGGCTCTGGATGGAGTCGTCGCTGCCCAGGGCGGCCACATCGTCGGTGAAGACCATCAGGTGTCCGCCTCGGGCACGGACCTCTTCCAGGTTGGACTTGAGCTTTTCCAGCAGGTGATTGTTGGGTGCCACCACCACCACGGGCATGTCGGCGTCCACCAGGGCCAGAGGGCCGTGCTTGAGCTCGCCGGCGGGATAGGCCTCGGCGTGGATGTAGGAGATCTCCTTGAGCTTGAGGGCGCCTTCCAGGGCAATGGGGTAATGGCAGCCACGGCCCAGGAACAGGGCGTGGTGCTTGTCGGCCAGGCCCATGGCCAGGCGCTCGATGGGCGTGTCCAGGGCCAGCACCTTTTCCAGGGCGGCCGGCAGGGCGCGCAGTTGCTCGACGAATGACTGGGCCCGGGCGGGTGCCAGACCATGATGGCGCCCCAGGGAGAGCACCAGCAGGAACAGGGCCACCAGCTGGGTGGTGAAGGCCTTGGTGGAGGCCACGCCGATCTCCGGGCCGGCATGGGTCATGAGGACCATGTCGGATTCACGCACCAGTGAACTCTCCGGCACATTGCAGATGGCCAGGGAACCCAGATAATCATCCTCGCGGGCCTGTCGCAGGGCCGCCAGGGAATCGGCGGTCTCGCCGGACTGGGAGATGGTCACCAGCAGGCAGTCGGGTAGCACGGCGTGGCGCCGGTAGCGGAACTCACTGGCCACCTCGACCCGGCAGGGCAGGCCCAGCAAGCCCTCGATCCAGTAACTGGCCACCAGGCCAGCATGGTAGCTGGTGCCGCAGGCGAGGATCTGCACCGACTTCACCTGCGCCAGGATCTCCTCGGAACCCGGCCCCATGATGCCCTCCAGCACCCCATCGGGGGCGAGGCGACCTTCCAGGGTCTCGGCCACAGCGCGTGGCTGTTCGTGGATTTCCTTGAGCATGAAGTGACGGAAGCGGCCCCGGTCGGCGGCACCGGCCGTGAGCGAACTCTCCGTGACTGGCCGCTCCACGGCATGGCCCTGCGCGTCCAGAACCCGATGGCCATCCCGTCGCAGCTCGGCGATGTCGCCGTTCTCCAGGTACACGAAGCGTTGCGTCACCGGCAACATGGCCTGGATGTCCGAGGCGATGAAATGCTCGCCGATGCCCAGTCCGATGATCAATGGGCTGCCTTCGCGCACGGCGATCAGGCGATCGGGTTCGTCGCGGCTGATCACACCCAGGGCATAGGCGCCACTGAAATGCGCCGTGGCCCGCCGCACCGCCTCCAGGAGATCGTGACCCTGCTGGCAGTAGTCCATGATCTGGTGGGCGATGACTTCGGTGTCGGTGTCGGAGGTGAATTCAAAGCCCCGAGCCTTGAGGTCGTCCCGCAGGGCCTGGTAGTTCTCGATGATGCCGTTGTGGACCACAGCGATGCGCTCCCCGCTTAGATGGGGATGGGCGTTGCGCTCGGTGGGCCCCCCATGGGTCGCCCAGCGGGTGTGTGCGATGCCCAGGGTGCCGCTCAGGCCACTGCCAGCCACCCGTTGCGCCAGGGCTTCCACCTTGCCCACGGAGCGTTCCCGCTGCAGGCCACCCTCAGGGTCCATGACGACCATGCCGGCGGAGTCGTAGCCTCGGTATTCCAGGCGCCTGAGGCCTTCGATGAGGATGGGTTGGACATCACGTTGGGCGATGGCGCCGATGATTCCGCACATGGTGAATCCTTTTGTTTATGTCATCAGGGTGAGGGCCGATATGGCACTCCACCTCCCTCAACCGCCTTTCTTCGTCGGTCGCTGCCAATCCGTTCTCGTTTCCAACGGCGCGCGGGTCAGGGTCAGCTGTCCCGCCGGGGCATCGGCGTTGATGGTGGAACCGGCACCGATGGTGGCACCCTCGCCCACCGTGACCGGAGCCACCAGGGCCGTATTGGAGCCGATGAAGGCCCCATCGCCGATCACGGTGAGATGCTTGTTCGCACCATCATAGTTGCAGGTGATGGTCCCGGCGCCCACGTTAACGCCCCGGCCCACCTGGCTATCGCCCACGTAGCTCAGGTGGTTCACCTTGGACCCCTCGCCCACCCGGCTTTTCTTGATCTCGACAAAATTCCCCACGTGCACGCCGGCCGCCAGTTCCGTGCCGGGCCGGATGCGGGCAAAGGGGCCGATCCTGGCATCCGCCCCGATGGTGGCGTCCTCCAGGATGCAATGGGACTGAATGATCGTGCCCGGCCCCACGCTGACGTTGCGCAGCACGCAATGGGCGCCCACCTGGACACCCTCGCCCAGGGTGACATCGCCTTCCAGGATCACGTTGACGTCCAGGGTCACATCCTGCCCGGTAGAGAGGGTGCCCCGGATATCCAGACGCGCCGGATCACGCACCGAGACACCCCCCCGCATCAGGATTTCGGCCTGGCGACGCTGATAGGCACGCTCCAGGGCCGCCAGTTGCACCCGATCGTTGACGCCCTGGAACTGCTCGGGATCATCGGCCACCACCGCAGCCACCCGCACGCCATCCCCGGCCGCCAGTGAAATGCAATCGGTCAGGTAATATTCGCCCTGGGCATTGTTACGGTCCACCCGGCCCAGCCAGTCTTCCAGACGGCGGCGATAGGCCGCCATGAAGCCCGTGTTCACCTCGCGGATGGTCAGCTCATCGGCAGTGGCGTCCTTTTGTTCAACAATGCGTGCCGGTTGCCCCTTGGCGTCGCGCAGGATGCGTCCGTAACCGGTGGGGTCTTCCAGCATCATGGCCTGTACGGCCAGTTCATGGTCATCCAGGGCCCGCAGAAGCCGAGCCAGGCTCTCCTGAGCCACCAGGGGCACATCCCCATAGAGGACAAGAACACGGTCGTCCTGCCCGGCCTCAGGCAGGGCCTGGGCCACCGCATGCCCCGTGCCCAGTTGCTCGGTCTGCTCCACCCAGGTGACCGGGGCATCCGCCAGGGCCAGGCGAACCTGATCGCCCCCATGACCGTAGACGACAACAATCCGCTCGGGCGTCAGCGCCTGGGCGGTCTGGATGACATGCGCCAGCAAGGGCTGCCCAGCCAGAGGGTGCAGTACCTTGGGCAGGGCAGAGCGCATGCGCGTGCCCTGGCCGGCGGCGAGGATGATGACAGTGGTTGGGGTGCTCACCTGGGGGCCTTCCCGGTACATGTTCCAATAAGGTGGGGAAAGTCTACCGGAATGAACGGAGACGGGGGAACCGCCAGGGCCCGAAGACCGCCATCCGGGGCGCCAGAACGACAAAAGGCCCCTCTCCCGAAGGCGAAGGGCCTTTGTCGCGAACGGGAACCTGCCCCGCCCGGCCTTACTGCTTGTTACTGCTGTTACGCAGCTTCTGGATCATGCGCAGGCGTGCAGCCGCCTCAATCAGCTCCGACTGAGCCTTGGCATAGTCGAAGTCTGCCTTGCGGTTGGCCAGTGCATCCTCGGCACGCTGCTTGGCCTCCAGGGCCTCCGCCTCGTCCAGATCCTTGGCCCGGATGGCAGTATCCGCCAACACGGTCACCACGTGGGGCTGAACCTCCAGCACACCACCGGAAATGAAGATGTTGTGCTCCTCACCGGAGTCCGACACCTTCACCCGGATCTCGCCCGGCTTGAGCAGCGAGATGTACTGGGAGTGACGAGGCATGACACCCACCTCGCCATGTTCTGCCGGCGCCACCAGCATGTGAGCTGTTCCGGAGTAGATGGACTCCTCCGCACTCACAATATCGACGTGAAACGTCATGGACATGGTTGCCCCCGCTTACTTGTTGAGCTTCTCCGCCTTCTCGACGGCCTCTTCGATGCTGCCCACCATGTAGAAGGCCTGCTCCGGGAGGTGATCGTACTCGCCGTCGACGATGGCCTGGAAGCCATTGATCGTGTCCTTGAGGGACACGTACTTGCCGGGCGAGCCGGTGAACACTTCCGCCACAAAGAAGGGCTGGGACAGGAAGCGCTGGATCTTGCGAGCCCGGGACACCACCTGCTTGTCTTCCTCGGACAGCTCATCCATACCCAGGATGGCAATGATGTCCTTGAGTTCCTTATAGCGCTGCAGGGTGTTCTGCACGGCACGGGCCGTATCGTAGTGCTCCTGACCGATGATCAGCGGGTCCAGCTGACGACTGGTGGAGTCCAGGGGATCCACCGCCGGGTAGATGCCCAGCTCGGCAATCTGACGGGACAGCACCACCGTGGCGTCCAGGTGAGCAAAGGTGGTGGCCGGAGAGGGATCGGTCAAGTCATCCGCAGGCACGTAAACGGCCTGGATGGAGGTGATGGAGCCCTTCTTGGTGGAGGTGATACGCTCCTGAAGAACACCCATTTCCTCAGCCAGGGTCGGCTGGTAACCCACTGCGGAGGGCATACGACCCAGCAGTGCGGACACCTCGGTACCGGCCAGGGTGTAACGGTAGATGTTGTCGATGAACATCAGCACGTCACGGCCTTCGTCACGGAAGTATTCCGCCATGGTCAGGCCGGTCAGCGCGACGCGCAGACGGTTGCCCGGGGGCTCGTTCATCTGGCCATAGACCAGGGCCACCTTGTCCAGCACGTTGGAGTCCTTCATCTCATGGTAGAAGTCGTTCCCCTCACGGGTACGCTCCCCCACACCGGCGAACACGGAGTAACCGGAGTGTTCGATGGCGATGTTACGGATCAGCTCCATCATGTTCACGGTCTTGCCCACGCCGGCACCGCCGAACAGGCCCACCTTGCCGCCCTTGGCGAACGGGCAAAGCAGGTCGATCACCTTGATGCCGGTCTCCAGCAGGTCGGTGGAACCGGCCTGTTCTTCGTAGCTGGGTGCCGCACGGTGGATGGACCAGGAGTCTTCCGCCTTCACGTCGCCGGCGTTGTCCACCGGCTTGCCCAGCACGTCCATGATCCGGCCCAGGGTGCCCTTGCCCACCGGCACGGTGATGGCCTTGCCGGTGTTGGAGACATTGATGCCACGGCGCAGGCCGTCCGTTGTACCCATGGCGATGGTCCGCACCACACCGTCACCCAGCTGCTGCTGAACTTCCAGGGTGAGGCCGACCTCTTCCACCATGAGGGCATCGTAGATCTTGGGCACGGCGTCACGGGGGAACTCTACGTCCACCACCGCGCCGATAATTTCAACGATGTTTCCAGCACTCATGTTGATAATCCTCTAGTCTTTCGAATCTTGAACCGGGGTCGGCCTCAAACCGCAGCGGCGCCGCCGACGATCTCGGAGATCTCCTGGGTGATGGCTGCCTGGCGTGCCTTGTTGTACACCAGCTGCAGTTCATCAATGAGATCCCCGGCGTTGTCGGTGGCCGACTTCATTGCCACCATCCGGGCTGCCATTTCACAGGCCACGTTTTCGACCACCGCCTGGTAGATTACGGACTCGATGTAACGGGTCAGCAGGGTGTCCAGCACGGGCACGGTATCCGGCTCGTAGATGTAGTCCCAGTGATGCTTGAGTTGGTCCTCGCCAGCGGGCTCGATGGGCAGCAGGGTCGTGACCTTGGGCTTCTGGCTCATGGTGTTCACGAACTCGTTTTCCACCAGCAGCAGCCGGTCGATCCGACCCTCGTCATAGGCCTCGAGCATCACCTTGATGGTGCCGATCAGGTCGTTGAGACGGGGCTTGTCGCCCAGGTTGGCCGTATTGGCCACCACATTGCCACCCATGCGACGGAAGAACCCGAGGGCCTTGCTGCCGATCAGGCACAAATCGATCTCCACGTCCTGTTCCCGCCACTCGCGCATCTGCTGCACGGTCTTCTTGAACAGGTTGATGTTCAGACCGCCGCACAGCCCCCGGTCGGTGGACACCACAATGATGCCCACACGCTTGACGTCCCGCTCTTCCAGATACGGATGCCGGTATTCCGCGTTGGCCATGGCCACATGGCCGATCACCTGCCGGATCTTTTCCGCGTAGGGGCGGGTTTCCAGCATGCGATCCTGCGCCCTGCGCATTTTGCTGGCGGCCACCATCTCCATGGCTTTGGTGATCTTCTGAGTATTCTTGATACTCTTGATCTGGCCGCGGATCTCTTTTGCGCCTGCCATAAGTCAGCCCCCGATTACCAGCTGTGATTTGCCTTGAAGTCATCAAGAGCGGCCTTCATGCCGGACTTGATGTCGTCGCCGAAATCACCCGTCTCGTTGATATTGTCCAGGAGTTCCTTCTGGCTCGAGCGCAGGTAATCGTGCAGGGCGTGTTCAAAGTCCACGACCTTCTTGTCTTCCACGTCGTCCAGGTAGCCTTCCTCGGCGGCGAACAGCGAGAAGGCCATCTCACCGATGGACAGCGGCGCGTACTGCTTCTGCTTCATGAGCTCCATGACGCGCTGGCCGCGTTCCAACTGCTTGCGGGTGGCTTCGTCCAGGTCGGAAGCAAACTGCGAGAAGGCTGCCAGCTCACGATACTGAGCCAGTGCCAGACGCACACCGCCACCCAGCTTCTTGATGATCTTGGTCTGCGCCGAACCCCCCACACGAGACACCGACAGACCCGCGTTGATGGCCGGTCGGATACCTGCATTGAACAGGTCCGTTTCCAGGAAGATCTGGCCGTCGGTGATGGAGATCACGTTGGTCGGCACAAAGGCAGACACGTCACCGGCCTGGGTCTCGATGATGGGCAGGGCGGTCAGCGAACCGGTCTTGCCCTTCACCTTGCCGTTGGTGAACTTCTCCACGTATTCCGCATTCACGCGGGAAGAGCGCTCCAGCAGGCGGGAGTGCAGGTAGAACACGTCACCGGGGTAGGCTTCACGACCCGGCGGACGACGCAGCAGCAGGGACACCTGACGATAGGCCCAGGCCTGCTTGGTGAGGTCATCATAGATGATCAGGGCATCTTCACCCCGGTCACGGAAGTACTCGCCCATGGCGCAACCGGCGTAAGGGGCAATGTACTGCATGGCGGCGGATTCAGAAGCGGTGGCCGCGACGATGATGGTGTGCTCCATCGCGCCATGCTCTTCCAGCTTGCGCACCACGCTGGCAATGGAAGAGGCCTTCTGCCCCACTGCCACGTAGATGCACTTAATGCCGCTGCCTTTCTGGTTGATGATGGCATCCACGGCCACGGCGGTCTTGCCGGTCTGGCGGTCGCCGATGATCAGCTCACGCTGACCACGACCCACTGGCACCATGGCATCCACAGCCTTCAGACCGGTCTGCACCGGCTGATCCACGGACTGGCGTTCGATCACGCCCGGGGCAATCTTCTCGATGGGAGCCGTCCCATCGGATTCAATGCTGCCCTTGCCATCCACCGGCATGCCCAGGGAGTTCACCACACGGCCCAGCAGGGCCTCGCCTACCGGCACTTCCAGGATGCGACCGGTGCACTTGGCGGTGTCGCCTTCCTTGATGTGCTTGTAATCACCCAGAATAACGGCGCCCACGGAATCACGCTCAAGGTTGAGCGCCAGGCCATAGGTGTCGCCGGGGAATTCGATCATTTCGCCCTGCATGACATCGGCCAGACCGTGCAGTCGGCAGATACCATCGGACAAACTGACCACGGTGCCCTCGGTGCGAGCCTCGGCCGCCGATTCGTAGCTTTTGATACGCTGGCTGATCAGTTCACTGATTTCAGACGGGTTGAGTTGCATAGTTCGAAATCCTCTTAGCTCGAATCCTCTTAGCGGCTCAGACTACTGGCCAGGCGCGACAAGCGCCCTCGGACCGAGCCATCGATGACCAGGTCTCCCGCGCGGATGATGGCGCCGCCGATGAGGCTGTCGTCCACCTGGCAGACCAGATCCACGTCACGCCCGAGGCGCTTTTTCAGCGCGTCGGCGATCGCCTTTTTCTGATCCGCATCCACATCCTGCGCGGAGAACACCGTGGCTTCCACCTTGCGTTCTGCTTCCGCCTTCATGGTCTCGAAGAGCCGGGCGATCTCGGGCAGTAGCGGCAAACGGTCATTCTCCGCCAAGAGGCGCAGGAAGTTGCGTCCACCATCATCCACCTTGCCTTCGCAGGTCTCGAGGAAGGCCTTGGCCATCGTCTCGCGGGTGATTTTGGGGCTATCGAGGAACTCGCTCATCTTCGCGTCGCTGGCGACAGCGGACATGAAAGCGAGTTGATCGGACCAGCCAGCCAGATTGCCGGCGTCCTTTGCGACCTCGAACGCCGCCTTGGCGTAGGGCCTTGCGGCCGTGGTTTTTTCAGACATGGCGGCTCACCTAGATCTGGCTCACCAGGTCTTTGATCACCTGATTGTGGGCTTTGGCGTCGACTTCCTTCTTCAGGATGCGCTCGGCACCAGTGACCGCCAGCGTACCCACCTGCTTGCGCAGTTCTTCGCGGGCACGATTGACCTCCTGCTCGATCTCGGAGTGAGCGGATTCCTTGATGCGGTCGGCTTCCTGGCGAGCGGTATCCTTGGAGGATTCAACGATTTCGTTGGCGCGCTTTTGAGCCGTGGCGACGATTTCCGCAGCCTGCTGCTTGGCTTCCTGAAGGACCTTCTTGGCCCTGTCTTCGGCAAGCTGCTGCTCATGCTTGCCGCGCTCGGCGGCCGCCAGGCCATCGGCGATCTCTTTCTGACGCTCTTTCATCGCCTTGATGATGGGGGGCCACACATACTTCATGGTGACCCACACCAACAGGGCGAAGGTGATCATCTGACCGAGCAGCGTGAGATTGATATTCACGTTGCTACCTCCCCTAGAGACGGTTGTATCGGGTGGACTGCGCGATAAGGCATCCGCGCTTTAACCGGTCACCGCGCCCAGGAAGGGGTTAGCAAAGGTGAAGAACAGGGCCAGACCCACACCGATCATGGTCACGGCGTCGAGCAGACCGGCAACGATGAACATCTTCACCTGCAGCATGGGGACCATCTCAGGCTGACGCGCAGCGCCTTCCAGGAAACGACCACCCAGCAGACCGAAGCCGATTGCGGTACCGAGTGCACCCAAACCCAGAATCAGACCCACAGCGATGGCGGTCATGCCCTGAACGTTAGCGATGGCGAGTTCCATAACTTCCTCCAGAAAGTTTAAAAGTCAAAGGTTACAAAGAACAGCTTGGGGTGAATCCACCCCGAGCCGTCGAAGGCGGCCCGGGGTGCCGTTCGTCAATGATCTTCGTGGGCCATGCTCAGGTACACGATGGTGAGCACCATGAAGATGAACGCCTGCAAGGTGATGATCAGCAACTTGAACAGCGACCAGGGCAGACCCAGCGACCACTGGATGTACCAGGGCAGCAGGGCAATCAGGGTGAAGATCAGGCCGCCAGCATACATGTTGCCGAAGAGTCGCAGTGAGAGAGAAACCGGCTTGGCGATCTCTTCCACCACCTTGAGGACCAGATTGAAGGGCATCAGCCACTTACCGAAGGGGTGCAGGAGCATTTCCTTGGCGAAACCTGCACCGCCCTTGATATGGATGCTGTAGTAGATGATCAGGCCGAACACCGCCAGGGACATGCCGAAGGTGGCATTGATGTCCGAGGTGGGGTTGATGCGCATGTATTCAAGGCCAACCGCGTGGGCCAGATAGGGAATCAGATCGTAGGGGAGCAGCTTGAGCAGATTCATGAGGAAAATCCACACGAACAGCGTCAGCGCCAGCGGGGCGATCAGGTTGCTACGGCCATGGAAGGTGTCTTTCACCTGCTGATCCACGAAGCCGACAATGATCTCCACGAGATTCTGAAGGTTGCCCGGCACGCCTTGAGTGACGTATTTGGCGGCTTGCATGAAGATGAAGAGGAACAGACCACCCATGGCCAGGGAGAAGAACATGGTATCCAGATGGATGGACCAGAACGACTCCGGGTTGCCCAGGGTCAAATGCCCGAGGTGGTGCTTGATGTAGTCTCCAGCAGACTCGTATTCCATTGACATGGTGTTCGCTCGCTTTTACTCGTTTGCGCCGGACATCACCGGCAGCAGGGCCAGCCAAAAGGCCATGAGTCCGGCCATGTAAGTCAGAAACATGGGCAGGAACTCAACCTCCAGCCACACGATTGCGACCACAAACAGGGCCACAGTCAGGAAGATTTTCTGGGTCTCCCCGGCATAGAAACTTCTTACGATGGTTTTTGCCGGCCGCCCCCTGCGGCCGGAAAAGACGCGGAACGCAAAATACGCTGTCGAGATGAAGCTGATCAAGCCACCCACCAGGGCAGCCCACGCCGTATCCGATCCACCCGCCAGATAGCCGCCCAGATAACCCAGGCCAGCGACCAGCAACTGCAGGCCAAGTATCAGCTTGGTTGCCCGATTCCAGAGTCTTGCCTGGGCGAGCGGATATTGGGTCATGTCGTCAATCGGTGCTTCACCTTGTTTTTTCGGCGCTCCGGAAGACCGCGCACCGATGACAGCAGCGCGGCATTATAAGAGTCCGCTAACGGGCGGTCAACGCTGGAATTGACAAACACGAGGTTTGATGACCCACTAATTAATGTGGCCAAGGATGCCATCCAGCTCATCCAGGCTGTTGTACTGGATGACAAGCTTGCCCCGCCCGCGGGTATTGTACTGGATATTCACCCGTGCCCCGAGCCGATCGGAAAGCTCGGATTCCAGGCGTTCCACGTCCGGGTTACGCGGGGGCCTGGTATTGTCGGGGGTCTTTTCCTGCTCGTTGAGCAGGGATTGCACCAGACGCTCGGTCTCGCGCACGGACAACCCCTTGTCGGCCACACGGCGCGCGGCATCCACCTGCACCGGCCCCACCAAGGACAGCAATGCCCGGGCATGCCCCATCTCCAGACGCCCTTCGTCCACCAGGGTCTTGACCGGCTCCTCCAGCTCCTGCAGGCGCAGCAGGTTGGTGACACTGGTGCGTGAGCGCCCCACGGACTCTGCCGCCTGCTGATGAGTGAGGCCAAACTCATCGATGAGCCGGTGCAGGGCGTTGGCCTCCTCCAGGGGGTTGAGATCTTCCCGCTGGATGTTCTCGATCAGAGCCATGGCGGCCGCCGCACGATCCGGGATGTCGCGCACCACGGCGGGTATCTCGTGCAGACCGACCATCTGCGCCGCCCGCCAGCGGCGCTCGCCGGCCACCAGCTCGAATCCCTCCTCCACCGGCCGGACAACCACCGGCTGCACCATGCCCTGGGCACGGATGGAGTTGGCCAGCTCCTCCAGCGCCTCGGGCTGGATGTTCATGCGGGGCTGGTAGCGGCCACGACGGATCTGCTCCACCGGCACCTGCCGCAGGTCGGAAGGGTCATCCCTTTCATGTCCGGCCTGGCTGGCGCTGGAAAGCAATACATCCAGGCCGCGACCCAGTCCCGATTTTCTTCTTGCCATGATGCTGTTCACCCGAAAGTAAGGGGCTGCAAAGCGGATGGGACGCCCCATGCGGCGGGCACCCCGGTCCCGGCGGGCGCAGACACTCAAGCCACGCCCGGGACATTCTCCGGGGCCGTGGGCCGGCCTTCACGACGCAGGATCTCGCCGGCCAGGGCCAGGTAGGCCAGGGCCCCGCGAGAGGACTTATCATACAGGATGACCGGCAGGCCATGGCTGGGCGCCTCCGCCAGACGAATATTGCGCGGAATCACGGTGCGATACACCCGGTCCCCGAAGTGCTGGGTGAGCTGTTCGCTCACTTCGGTGGACAGGTTGTTGCGTGGATCGAACATGGTGCGCAGCAAGCCATGGATCTGCAGTTCATGATTGACCGATTCCCGGATGCTGTCGATGGTCTGTACCAGGGCCGAGAGCCCTTCCAGGGCGTAATACTCGCACTGCATGGGGATGATCACGCCATGGGCCGCCACCAGAGCGTTGACGGTGAGCATGTTCAGCGAGGGCGGGCAATCAATGATGATGAAGTCGTAGTCCTCCTGAACACCGGCCAGCGCCTCCTGCAGGCGATACTCCCGACGCAGGGCCGTCATCAGGTTCACTTCGGCCACGGTCAGGTCGCTGTTGGAAGGCATCAGGCTGTAACCCACGGCCTCCATCTTCATGATGGTATCGGCAGCCGATGCACGCTTCATCAGGACATCACAGGCGCTGTGGGAGAGGTCGTACTTGTCGGCACCACTGCCCATGGTGGCATTGCCCTGCGGGTCCAGGTCGATCAGGAGCACGCGCCGCCGGGCAGCCGCCAGGGAGGCAGCCAGGTTGATGCTGGTGGTGGTCTTGCCGACACCGCCTTTCTGGTTGGCCACGGCGATAATTCTGACCATGTCTCAGGAATCCTTTTTGATTTCGACCAGATGCCGCACGGCAGACAAGCCGGGCACCCGGAGCGAATGGGTCGCCACCACGGACCAGCCAGCGGGCAGCCCTTCGGGGTCATTGTCGGCGTCGCGGCCCTTCATGGCGAGCAACTGCCCCCCGGGGCCGCACAGATGGCCGGCCACACGCGTGAACGTGCCGGTGGCGGAGAATGCGCGGCTGATGACTGTATCAAAGCCCTGGTCCGGACGGTAGTTTTCCACTCGGGAATGGACCACCTCCACATTGCCAAGACCCAGCTCCATGACCACCTGACGCAGGAATCGGGTCTTCTTGATCCCTGAGTCCAGCAGCACGAACTGCCAGTCAGGCCGGGTCAGTGCCAGCGGAATGCCCGGCAGCCCCGGCCCCGTGCCCACATCCAGGATGCGCGGCCCGCGCGCATGGGGCAGTGCGGCCAGGGAATCCAGCAGATGGACATTGACCATATCCCTGGGGTCGCGCACGGCGGTGAGGTTGTAGGCCTTGTTCCAGCGAGTGAGCAGGGAGACATAGGCCAGCAGGGGCGTTTTCAGATCGGCATCCAGCCCCAGCTGGCCCAGCCCCCGGGCCAGGCGTTCTCCCACATGGGGTGGAAAGGGATGGACGGCATCGTGGGCGAGGCGGGTGGAATCAGGCACTGCGTTTGAGACTCATGGATTGTTTCTTGAGGTGCACCAGCAGCAGGGAGACGGCAGCGGGCGTCACGCCGGGGATGCGCGAGGCCTGTCCCACGGTGGCCGGTCGGTGTTCCGCCAGTTTCTGACGCACCTCGTGGGAGAGGCCGGCCACGGCCTGGTAGTCCAGATTCTCGGGCAGGGCGGTGTCTTCCAGGCGACGTGAACGCGCCACTTCGTCCTTCTGGCGCTCGATGTAGCCGGCGTATTTCACCTGGATCTCCACCTGCTCGGCCACCCGCGGGTCTTGCACTGGCGGGCCGGCGTCCGCCAGGGCAGTGAGTTCGGCGTAGCCAACGCCGGGGCGGCGCAGCAGTTCCAGCAGGGAGCAGTCCCGGGTCAGCGCCCCCCCGAACAGCGCCTGCGCCTGATCTTCGGGCACACGACCGGGTTTGAGTGTGACCCGCTCCAGCCGGGCGGTCTCGCGCTCGATGGCCTCGCGTTTGGCGGCAAAGGCGGCCCAGCGTGCGCCATCCACCACGCCCAGCTCACGACCTGCCGGGGTAAGGCGCAGGTCGGCATTGTCCTCGCGCAGGGTGAGGCGGTATTCGGCACGACTGGTGAACATGCGGTAGGGCTCGCCGGTGCCGCGGGTGATGAGGTCATCGATCATCACGCCGATGTAGGCTTCGTCCCGGCGTGGGCACCAGGCATCCTGGTCGCGCACGCGCCGGGCGGCATTGATACCGGCCACGAGCCCCTGGGCTCCGGCCTCTTCGTAGCCGGTGGTGCCGTTGATCTGGCCAGCGAAGAACAGCCCCTGCACGGCACGGGTTTCCAGGCTGGGCTTGAGGTCGCGGGGGTCGAAGAAGTCGTATTCGATGGCGTAGCCGGGCCGGATGATGTGGGCCTGCTCGAAGCCTTCAATGGAGCGCACCACCTGGATCTGGACGTCGAACGGCAGGCTGGTGGAGATGCCGTTGGGGTAGATCTCGTGGGTATCCAGGCCTTCGGGTTCGATGAAGATCTGGTGGCGTTCCTTGTCGGCGAAGCGCACGACCTTGTCTTCGATGGAGGGGCAATAGCGGGGCCCGATGCCTTCGATGACGCCGCTGTACATGGGGGAGCGGTGCAGGTTGTCGCGGATGATGTCCAGGGTGCGCGGGGTGGTCCAGGTGATGTGGCAGCTGATCTGACGCGGGTGTTCGGCGGCGCTGCCGATGAAGGAGAACACGGGCGTGGGGTTGTCGCCGGGTTGTTCGCTCACTCGGTTGAAGTCGATGCTGCGGGCATCCAGGCGCGGCGGGGTGCCGGTCTTGAGACGACCCACACGCGGTGCCAGTTCGCGCAGGCGTTGGGCCAGACGGGTGGCGGGGGGATCGCCGGCGCGGCCTCCTGCGTGGTTGGCCTCGCCCACGTGGATGCGACCGGCCAGGAAGGTGCCGACGGTGAGCACCACTGAGGGGGCCATGAAGTGCAGGCCGCCCTGGGTGATGACGCCGGTGACGCGTTCGCCTTCGATGATGAGGTCGTCCACGGCCTGCTGGAAGAGTTGCAGATTGGGCTGGTTTTCGACGCCATGGCGCACGGCGGCCTTGTAGAGGCTGCGGTCGGCCTGGGCGCGGGTGGCGCGCACGGCGGGGCCCTTGCGGCTGTTGAGGGTGCGGAACTGGATGCCGCCCTGGTCGGCGGCTCGTGCCATGAGGCCGCCGAGGGCGTCGATTTCCTTGACCAGGTGGCCTTTGCCGATGCCGCCGATGGCGGGGTTGCAGCTCATCTGGCCGATGGTGTCGATGTTGTGGGTGAGCAGCAGGGTGTTGCAGCCCATGCGGGTGGCCGCCAGGGCCGCCTCGGTCCCGGCATGTCCGCCGCCGACGACGATGACGTCGTATTGAGCCTGGTAGTGCATGGTTGAGGGCCGGGGTTGGGATATTTCTTTAGTTTAACCGTTTGAGGGGTTGGGTGCAGGGGATCGTGGGTGGTTTGGCTGGGGCATTGGCTTCCTTGGATGGGGGGGGGCATTTCCTTCGTTCAGCATTGGGGGCGCCCCTTTGGGGAGGGTAAGGCTGTTCGCGGGACGCCGTGAATACATCCCTGTAGGCTTGAGCGCCGCATCCATGCGGCGCACACCCGCGCACAGCCTTACCCTCCCCAAAGGGGCTCGGATGCTGTATTGGCTTCGCCTTAGGGTGCCCTCCGAGTGGGTCGTGGGTGATCGCAGGGCTTGGGTGGGGGTGACCTCGCCCCTGGGTGCACTTCGGGAGCTCTGTAAGTAATCGCTAAGTTTTGGATGGATACGTCGGGTCTCAGTTGTCGCCTTCGCTTTGCAGGATGCTGATGTCCAGGCCGTCGAGGCCGCGTTGGCCGACCTTGTGGCCTGCCAGGCGGGTGGCGTTGGAGAGGGCCTGGGTGACGGTGCCGCCGTTGGCGAGGGTGTGTATGAGGCCGGCGTTGTAGGTGTCGCCGGCGCCGAGGGTGTCGATGACTTGGGGGGGTGGGCAGGCGGGCGCGTGGTAGAGGCCGTCGCGGCTGGCCCAGGCCCAGGAGCCTTCTTCGCCCCAAGTGCTGATGAGGATGGCGCCGGGTACGCGTTTGTGGATGCCCCTCAGGAAAGCTTCGGGTTCGTCGTAGCCGCGGCCGAGGACGAAGGGTCGGGAGAAGATGATGACGTCGGGTTGGCCGAAGAGCATATCGACGCCGTCTCTGTCCTTTTCCACTTCGAGGGAGATGGGGCGATGGCTGGGCTGGCGGCTGCGCAGGGTTTGCAGGATGCGGCTGGTGGTGTGGGTGTCGCGGGCCTGGAGGTGGATCCAGTCGTAGCGGTCCAGGGGGAGGTTTGCGACGTGGCTGGCTTGCAGTTCGGGCAGGTCGCGGTGGTGGATGATGGTGCGGGAGCCGTTGGTGGCGTTGAGGGTGATGTAGGAGGTGGGGGTGCGGCCGCTGCGACGCTGGCAGGTGTCGGTGCCGATGCCGCGCTGTGTCAGGAGGTTTTTGAGGCGGTCGCCGTCGGGCTCTTCCGCCAGGACGGTGGCCAGGTCGCAGTGGTGGCCCAGTTGTTTGAGGACGTGGAGGGTGTTGGCGGCGTTGCCGCCGGGGCAGGCGCGTTGTTCGAGGGCGCGCATTTCTTCGTCTTCCGCGGGGTAGTGGTCGACGATGTTGATGATGTCCAGGGTGGCGACGCCGATGCCGAGGATGTGGGCCATGGTGTGGGGTGCCTGTGGGCGGGTGGAGGCGGGTCGGGACAGGATAGTGAATGGGGGGGTGGGGGTAAAGTTGGGGGGTGTGGTGGCTGGCTTGGATTCCGCTGGGGGCTGGCGGTCCGCAGCTGGCGGTGAGGTCGGCGCATTGGGGGCGGTCCGGCTGCCGGCGGGACGCCGTGAATACGTCCCTGTAGGCTTGATCGCCGCATCCCTGCGGCGAACACCCGCCCACAGCCGGACCGCCCCCAATGCACCTGGATCGTGGTGAACCTGGGGTCGCGCCTTGCTGTTTGCTTTGGACGGACAGGCTCCGCTTGGGCCTGACACGACAAAGGGGGCTCGCGAGCCCCCTTTGTCTGCTTGGCATGGCCTACCCTGAGGGCGCCATCCCGGATGATGCGACTGACTTAGAAGTCGTAGCGCATGCCGGCGGTGAAGACCTGGCCGCCTTTAGCTTCGGCCGGGAACACATCGCGCCCTTCGCGCTTGTCCGTGATCGCAGCAGTCGTCTGTTCACGATAATACTCAGCGAAGAATTTCAGGTCATTATTGAACTGGTAGTCGTAACCGAGATGCACCACGGTCTCACCAAACTCCTTAACCTCGGCAACCATCACCTTGAACGTATTTTGTCCCATGGTGTAACCAGCATACACGTTCATGGCAGTGTCACCGTCTTCTCCATACCCGGAATCGGCATCGCTGTAGAAGCGCTCATATTTTGCTCCCAAGTACAGGTCACCCATCGTATGAGCGATTGAGATCCCGGCCAGCGTCGTGTTGTCGTCACCTCGGAAGTCATCCATACCAACGGACACGATGGTGTCGCCAAAGGCATAACTACCCGTCAGCTGGACACGATCATCGCCATTCAGGCCATTTTCCTCACTCCAGGCGAAGGCGAAGGACAGGCCATTCATGTCCGGGCTGTAGTAAGAAATGCTGTCCTTCTCACGGAAGGTGGTGAAGGTCGCAAAGCCACTGTAGTAGCTGCTGAACATATCCACCGGGAAGGAGATGGCATTGTAATAGGGCATCCACATCTGGCCATACAGCAGCGTACCCATATCACCCTGCACCCCGATCTGGGCAACGCGCACGTCCTGCTCCTGATCCCACGGATCCTGCACGGCCTTGTTGGCGATGTCGATGGGCAGTTCCAGCTGGCCGATCAGGGTCAGGCCTTCAGCCAGGGGGTAGTCGGCGTTAAAGCCGATGCGGGAATAGGCGTCACGGAAACCGCTGTAGGAGTCCAGGCCACCATCATCCTCGTCCTGGTTGTCAGGACGGACGTTTTCCACGGCGATGCGCGCGGAGCCGTAAAAGTCGATGTTCAGGTCATTAGCCTGGGCGTAAGCCGGCACGGCCAGGGCGGCGGTGACGGCGGTGGCGATCAAGGTCTTTCTGTTCATGGCGTGTGTGTTCACTCGTTTTCCCGTCTGTGCGGGGTTTTGGTCATAAGCACGTTCAGACCCGCTGAACGTGCTGGTTTCAAAGGTGTTGTACTACCAGGCTGATGCCTTGGGTCCCATGAGGGCCCAAGGCATCAGCGGGTGCCCGAGTATCGTGCCGGGCACCCGTGGGGCTTACGGCAGCCAGGTGTCCACCAGGTCGCGGTTCTGCTCGACCCAGCGCTTGGCGTTGTCGTAAGGATCGCCACCCTCTTCGTTCATCACCATCAACTCGGCCATCTTCTCAGGCGTCCAGTTGAAGTTGTTGAGGATGGCGTAGGCTTCGGGCATGTCGTCCTTGAGTCCGGCCCGGACGATGGTGTGGACGTATTCCTCACCACCGTAGATGCCCTTGGGATCTTCCAGGTACTTGAGATCCCAGCGGGCTTCCTTCCAATGGGGGGTCCAGGCGGTGACCACCACCCAGTCGTTGGTGCGGATGGCGTTGGCCAGCACGCCGGTCATGGTGGCGTCGGAGCCTTCCACCAGACGCAGGTTGAGGCCGTATTCCTCGATGGCGTCCTCGGTGGTGCTCATGATGCCGGCGCCGGGGTCGATGCCGATGATCTGGCGACCGAACTGGCGGCGGTGATCATTGAGTTCCTCGATGGAATCGATTTCCACGTAGGTGGGCACGGCCAGGCCGATGCGGGTGCCTTCCATGTTGGGGCCCAGGTCCTCGACCCGGTCCTGCACCTGCTCCAGGTAGTGGCCGTGGGTGGTGGGCAGCCAGGCGGCGACGAAAGCGTCCTGGTCGCCGGTGGCGACGGACTGCCACATGGCGGCGGCACTCACCGAAACCATGCGCACGTCGTAGCCGGCCTCTTCCAGCACCACGCGCACCACGTTGGTGCTGGCCACTTCGCTGGCCCACTCCACATAGGGCAGGCTGATGCGGCCCTTGTCGCCTGCGGTGGCAGCCATGGGCAGGGCCAGCAGGGCGATGATCATGATGATGCCGGCCCAGTGGGCGGCCCGTGTTTTTCTTGCTTGATGCATCGGCGTATCTCCGGTTGTGGGGCTGACTACTGCTGCTTCTTCTTGGGTTGCCCGATCTTCTGGGTGACCCGGTCGAGGATCATGGCCAGGATGACGATGGCGATGCCGGCCTCGAAACCGTTGCCCGGCTGCAGTCGCTGGATGGCGCGCCACACCTCGCCGCCCAGGCCGCCGGCGCCGATCATGGCAGCGATCACCACCATGGACAGTGCCAGCATGATGGTCTGGTTGATGCCGGCCATGATGGTGGGCACGGCCAGGGGCATCTGCACCTTGAACAGTTTCTGGCGCCAGTTGGCACCAAAGGCGTCCGAGGCCTCCACCAGTTCCTTGGGTACCTGGCGAATGCCGAGGATGGTGAGGCGGATGGCCGGGGGCATGGAGAAAATGACGGTGGCGAACATGGCGGACACCTGCCCCAGCCCGAAGAACGGGATGGCCGGGATCAGGTAAACGAAGGCCGGCATGGTCTGCATGAAGTCCAGCACCGGCATGACCGCCGCCTTGAACCGGTCGGAAAGCCCCCCCAGGATGCCCAGCGGCAGGGCGATGGCCACGGCCACGGCGGTGGCGAACAGCACCAGGGTGAAGGTCTCGACAGTGGCCTGCCAGAGCTGCAGGTTCCAGAGGAACAGCAGGCCGGCTGCCGTGCCGATACCCACGCGCCGGCCTGCCAGGTACCAGGCGAGGGCCGCGAAACCGAGGATGACCACCCAGGGGGGCGGGAAGCTGAGGGCGGTCACCACGCCTTCCACGCCGTTGCCGAGCACGGTACTGATGGCCCGGGTGACACCCGAGAAGGTGGTGGTCAGCCAGTCCAGACCGTCGTCGATGTAATCCGACAACGGGAACTTGCCTACGAAGGGAAAATCTTGACTCATTGTATGGTGATCCGGGCTTGAACGGGGGTCATGGGACAGGCCTTGCCACCCGGGTGCAGGCCACAATCGGCTCGCACCCGGAGACGCATACCGTCAGGCGCCGACCTTGGCTTCTGCGGTTTCCTGGGCCTGGGTGGGTTCGGTTTCGCCTTCGCCATCTCCAGCTTCGGCATCCTCCTTGTCGGGCTGGGCATCGGCGAGCGCGGCCAGGACTTGCGTCTTGACGATGGTGCCCAGCAACTTGCCGTTGTCGTCCACCACGGCGAGCGGAATGCGCGTGTCCACCAGCATCTGGAACAGCGTGCCAATGCTCTCGTCGGGTTTCACCGCGTAGTGGTCGCGCTGGATGATGCCCTCCAGGGTCTTTTCCTTGCGCTTGACCGCCTCGGCCGCGTCCTCAGCCCAGACATAGCCCTCCAGGGTGCCGTCGCGCTGGGTGACAAAGACGCTGTAGAAGCTTTCCTGATCCATCTTGTGCAGCGCAGTGCGAGGCCCATCGTTGGGCGTCACACGTATCCGGGAATCGTGCATGATGGCGCCGGCGGTCAGGATCTGGGTCTTGTCCACATCCTCCACGAAACGCTCCACGTAGCGGCTGGCGGGGGACGTGAGGATGTCCTCGGGGGTGCCGATCTGCACCACATACCCATCCTTCATGAGCACGATGCGATCCCCCAGTCGCAGGGCCTCGTCCAGGTCGTGGGTGATGAAGACGATGGTCTTTTTCACCCGGGACTGCAGGGCCAGCAACTCATCCTGCATGTCACGGCGAATCAGGGGGTCCAGGGCGCTGAAGGCCTCGTCCATGAGCAGGATGTCCGGGTCCACCGCCAGGGCCCGGGCCAGGCCCACGCGCTGCTGCATGCCGCCGGACAATTGCGAGGGATAGGACTGCTCCCAGCCATCCAGACCTACCAGCTTCAGCGCCTCGGTGGCCTTGGCGTCGCGGGTTTCCTTGTCGGTACCGCCGATCTCCAGCCCAAAGGCGGCATTTTCCATGATGGTGCGGTGAGGGAACAGGGCAAAGTTCTGGAACACCATGCCGAACTTGCGACGGCGTCGCTCCAGGACCTGATCGTTGGATAGCTTGAGGATGTCTTCGCCGTCGATCACCACCTCGCCGGCCGTGGGCTCGATGAGACGGTTAAGGCAACGGATCAGGGTGGACTTGCCGCAGCCACTGAGCCCCATGACCACGAGGATCTCGCCCTGGGCCACATCGAAGCAGACGTTCTGGATCCCCACCGTCTGCCCGGTGCGCTGAAGGATTTCCTTTCTGTCCAGGCCCTCGTCCAGGAGTTGCAAGGCGCGTTCGGGGTGGTCACCAAACACCTTGGTGACGTTCTTTACCTGGATTTTCGGTTGCAAGGTCTTGTCCTGCCTGGGCCCCTCGAAGGACCCGTGAAAGTTCGGAAAAATGAAAACACTGCGCCCCGATGCCTGTTCAGGCCCGGGGCGCAGCGAGCTTCAGATCAGATCCGGGCCGCAATGCAGCCCGGGCCTGTTCCATGCCGCGGCCTCAACGCACCGCGTCGAGGAAGTGCATGTGCCGCTCATAGTGCTCCAGCACGTCGTTGATGAGGGCCTCCTGGCTCCAGCCCACCACGTCGTAGTCCTGACCACCCTCGCTCAGGTGCACCTCGGCCCGGAAGTACTTCAGGGCCTCAGCCCGTTTCGGGCGGGTATCACGCATGACGAAGGACGGCGGCTCGTAGGCACGGGGACGCACGGAGTAGAAGAAATCGATCTCCTCGCCATGGCGCACTTCCACCCAGCAACGACCGTCTTCACGCTCGCCCACCACGGCGTCCAGGTTCTGCTTGCGCAGTTCCTCTGCCACCGCATTCAACGCGGGCTTGACCGTTTCCTGGATGTAGCGGACCACCTCGTTACGGCGTGGCTGATGCACGATGGAGCGCAACCGCCGCTGCCAGCTCACCGCCGCGTGCGGACCCACGGGCGAGACCCGGGCCTCCAGCAGGCTCACCTTCTTCATCCGGTCGATGCGCAAGGCCTTGAGCAGCCCCCAGCACATGATGATCATGATGATGGTGAAGGGCAATGCACTGGCAATGGTGGCCGTTTGCAGTGCTGCCAGTCCCCCGGCCAATAGCAGGGCCGCGGCGATCACGCCCTCCAGAATGGCCCAGAAGATGCGCTGCCAGGTGGGGGAATCTTCCTTGCCCCCGGAGGTGAGGATGTCCACCACCAGAGAGCCGGAGTCCGAGGAGGTAACGAAGAACGTCACGACCAGTATCGTGGCCAGAAAAGCCGTGATGGTGGAAAACGGCAGGTGTTCAAAGAACTGGAACAGCGCCACCGAGGTATCCGCCGACACCTGCTCTGCCAGATCGCCGATGCCCTGTTCCATGATCATGTTCAGGGCCGTGTTGCCGAAGAAGGTCATCCACATGATGGTGAAACCCACCGGCACCAGCAGCACACCGAAGGTGAACTCGCGAATGGTACGTCCCCTGGAGACGCGAGCGATGAACATGCCCACGAAAGGCGCCCAGGCGATCCACCAACCCCAGTAGAACAGCGTCCAGCCGCCGATCCAGTCCGTGGGTTCGTAGGCATAGAGGTTGAAGGTCATGCTGAACACACTGGAGACATAGTTACCGGTGTTCTGCACCACTGTCTGCAGGAGGTAGACCGTGGGCCCGGCCACGAGCACGAAGATCAGCAAGCCGACAGCCAGGATGATGTTGAATTCAGAGACCCGACGGATGCCGCCGTCCAGCCCCAGCACCACGGACACCGTGGCGATGGCCGTGATGACCGCAATCAGCACCACCTGCACAATGGGCGCGTTGGGCACACCGAAGAGGTATTCCAGGCCGGAGTTGATCTGCATGGCACCGAAACCCAGGGAGGTGGCCACGCCAAACAGGGTGCCCAGCACGGCAAAGGTGTCCACCGTATGGCCGATGCCACCATGGATACGATCACCAATCAGGGGATACAGGGACGAGCGGATGGTCAGGGGCAATCCCTGACGGAAGGCAAAATAAGCCAGCGAGAGCGCCACCACACCATAGATGGCCCAGGCATGCACGCCCCAATGGAAGAAGGTGATGCTCATGGCGTCGCGGGCGGCCTGAACCGTTTCCGGGTCGCCGGTGGGCGGCGACACGTAGTGCATCACCGGCTCGGCCACGCCAAAGAACATCAGCCCAATACCCATGCCCGCAGAGAACAACATGGCGAACCAGGAGAGATAGCTGTAGTCGGGCTCACTATGGTCCGGCCCGAGTTTGATTCCTCCATAACTGGATATGGCCACAGCGAACATGAACACCACGAAACCGGCTACGGCCAGGACGTAGAACCATCCCACCTTGTCGGTGACCCAGCCCAGGACGGCACTGAACACATCCCCCGCCAGTTCGGTGAATGTGGTGGCAAACACCACCAGAACAAGGGCTATCAGCGCCGAGGCGATGAACACCGGCGGGTTGATCTGCAAACGGGGTGCCCGTGTCGGGGCATCGTTACTTTCGGCCATAGACCCTCCTGATACCATTGGCTATGAGTACCGGCCACCTGGCCGGAAAAACCTTCAACGACGGACTGGCCGCACACATCTGGCCGGGGCATCGAAACCGGGGATTCGAATATCCCCGCACCCCATCAATCGGCCGCTCGCACGAACGAGACGGACCACGACACGCCGCAGCGGACATCACTCAACGCTTGATTCCAAACCACTGCCCGAGAGTTATTCTTGTCTTGAAAAGGTCACCGACCTCTTGCACCCGGGCCAGCCTTGCCGAGGACTGCACGTTCAGGAAATCATGCTGAAAATTAACATAGAAAGCCCGAGTCGTGCGACCCGGCGTGCTGTCAGCAGCATGCGGGCCAGTCGTAGTCCATGATCACCGGGGCATGATCGGAAAAGCGATCCTCCCGGTGCACGGCGGCCGCGCGCACGCTGTCCGCCACCCCCGGGGTTGCCACCTGATAGTCGAGACGCCAGCCCACATTCCTGGACCAGGCCTGACCACGATGTGACCACCAGGTGTATTCATCGGGCTGCGCATTCACCCGACGAAAGGTGTCCACCCAGCCCACCTCGTCGTAGAGCTGATCCAGCCAGGCCCGCTCCTCGGGGAGAAACCCGGAATTCTTTTGATTACTGCGCCAGTTGCGCAAGTCGATGGCCTTGTGGGCGATGTTCCAGTCGCCGCACAGGATGTACTCCCGACCATCCTGACGGGCCGCCCGCAGACGCCCCATGAAGGCATCCATGAACCGGTACTTGGCCTGCTGCCGGACCTCGCCGGAGGAGCCGGAGGGCAGATACACGGAGGCCACCGACAAGCCACCAAAACGCGCCTCGATATAGCGCGCTTCAGAATCGAACTCCTGCGAATCCATACCGATCACCAACTCATCGGGCGCTTGGCGGGTGTAGAGGGCCACGCCGCTGTAGCCCTTCTTCTGCGCATCGAAGTAGTGGCAGTGATAACCCCGGGGATGAAAGGTCTCATCCGCGAGCTGATGCACCTGTGCCTTGGTCTCCTGGATGCACACCACATCCGCCTCACAGGCTTCAAGCCACTGAAAAAAACCCTTGCGGGCGGCGGAGCGGATACCATTCGCGTTAAAATTGACAATGCGCATATCTGAATCGGTTCGATGAGGGTTTCAGGTCGAGCCGACGAACTTACCACAGGGGCTGCCCGCCGGCCTTGTGAACCCCAAGGGATCCTTGTAACTTCAAGCCCATGAACACATTCCGCACCGAATTCCTTCAATTCTGCCTGGAGAGGGGCGTACTGCGCTTTGGCGAGTTCACCCTCAAGTCCGGGCGGGTCAGCCCCTACTTCTTCAACGCCGGCCTGTTCAGTACCGGACGGGACCTGTCACGACTGGGGGCCTTCTATGCCCGTACCCTGGTGGATGCTGATGCCGAGATCGACATGCTCTTTGGCCCGGCCTACAAGGGCATCCCCCTGGCGGCTGCCACCGCCATCGCGCTGGCGCAGCAACATGATCGGGATTACCCCTATTGCTTCAACCGCAAGGAGGCCAAGGACCATGGTGAGGGAGGCAGCTTGGTGGGCTCTCCGCTCACGGGCCGGGTACTCATCGTGGACGACGTGATTACCGCCGGCACTGCAATCCGCGAGTCCGTGGAGATCATCCGCGCCGCTGGCGCCGAGCCCGCCGGCGTGTTGATCGCGCTGGATCGCCAGGAACGGGGGCAGGGTGAACTGTCCGCCATTCAGGAAGTGGAGCGGGACTTTGGCCTCAAGGTGCATGCCATCGCCACCCTCTCCGACCTGGTGGAGTTCCTGGGCGAACTGCCCGACATGGCACGGCATCGGGATGCCGTGGAAGCCTATCGAAAGGAATTCGGGATCCGGATTTAGGAACGGGTGCCGCCGTGATCCACCTCCCCGCGCGATGGCCCACACAACTGCTGGCGGGCACCTTGCTGCTGACCATGGCCTCGGGGGCCGGGGCACAGATGTATCGCTGGGTGGACGAGGATGGTCAGGTGCACTTCAGCGACACCCCGCCCACCGATGCAGGCCGCTACGACCGCGAGGTCCTGGATCGGCGGGGGCTGGTGGTGGAGCGACTGGAGCGCGCCCAGACCGCCGAGGAGCGGGAACGGGAACAGGCCCGTCAGGCCGCGGAGGCAGAGACCGCTCGTCGTGAGGCGGAGCAGTCCCGCGCGGACCGCATCCTGCTGCAGTCCTTCGGCTCGGAACGGGAATTGCTGCACGCCCGGGATGACCGTCTGGCCATGGTGGATGGCAACATCAACCTGGTACGCAACAAGCTCTCATCCCTTCAGGAACAGCACGAGGAGGCACGTGACCGGGCCCAGCGCCTCCAGGCCCAGGATCGTGAATTACCGGAGAACCTGCAGCGGCGCCTGAGCTCGCTGGAACGCCAGATCCTTCGCCATGAGGAGCAATTGGTCGCCCGCCAACAGGAACGCGAGGCCCTGGTGGAGCGATTCAATCGGGACCTGAAACGCCTGCGGCAATTGCGCCAGGAGCAGGAAGGCCCTGCATCCTAGGCATCGCTGATACGACCTGACACCACCTGCGCCCGAGCCGGGCGCTCCAGGATCCATCACCCGCGGATCAGTGTCCCCACCCCCTTGTCGGTGAGCAACTCCAGCATCACCGCATGGGCGACGCGCCCGTCGATGATATGGGCACTCTTCACCCCCGACTTGACCGCATCCAGGGCACACTGGATTTTCGGGATCATGCCTCCATGGATCACGCCCGAGGCGATCAGCTCGTCCACTTCCCGAGCAGTCAGTCCGGTGAGCAGGCTGCCCGCATCATCCAGCACCCCCGGGGTGTTCGTGAGCAGGATCAGCTTTTCGGCGGCCAGCACCGAGGCCATCTTGCCCGCCACCAGGTCGGCGTTGATGTTGTAAGCCACCCCATCCTCACCCACCCCCACCGGCGCGATCACCGGAATGAAATCCCCCGAGTCCAGCATGTGCACCACCGCCGGATCAATGGAGGCCACCTCCCCCACATGCCCAAGATCGATGATCTCCGAGGCCTCGGGGTCCGCCTTTGCGCGCCGATGGCTCAAGCGCCTGGCGCGGATCAACCCGCCATCCTTGCCGGTCAGCCCCACGGCGCGCCCGCCGAACTGGTTGATGAGACTGACGATCTCCTTGTTCACCAGCCCTCCCAGGACCATCTGCACCACATCCATGGTCTCCCGGTCCGTCACCCGCAGGCCGTCGATGAAACGGGACTCCTTGCCCAGCTGGTCCAGCATCTTGCCGATCTGCGGCCCGCCGCCGTGGACCACCACCGGGTTCATGCCCACCTGCTTGAGCAGGACGATATCCCGGGCGAAGCCCCGTTTGAGTTCCTCGTCCACCATGGCATTGCCGCCATACTTGATCACCAGGGTCTTGCGGGAAAAGCGCTGGATATACGGCAGCGCCTCGGTCAGCACCCGGGCGATGGTGTGCACACTGATTTGGTCCATGGCGGTGGACTCGGACATGGGGCATTTCTCCGTTTTTACAGATCAAGACAATACAACGAACAGGGGTGACAGGGTGGCAGCCCGCCTCAGAAGGGCAACCCGAGCGTGACATCCGCCTGGTGCATCAACGCCCGGAAACGGGCCTGAATCCGTGCCAGTGCCTCGGGGGTGTCGCCCTCGAAGCGCAGGGTGAGGCAGGGGGTGGTGTTGGAGGCGCGCACCAGGCCCCAACCGTCGGGAAAATCCACTCGCAGGCCATCGATGCGTGTGATCGTACCGCCTTCCAGCGCTTCCTGACCTTCCATCGCCTCCAGCAGACGAGCCATGAATACATCATGGGCATCCTCAACCCCTTCGGGGCTCACCAGGATCTCCGGGGTGTGACAGCCCTGAGGCAGGTCGTCCAGCACCCGCGCCGGCGGACGACCATCTCGCGACAGCCATTCCAGCAGACGGGCCCCGGCGTAGAGGGCGTCATCCACACCCAACCAGCGATCGCGGAAGAATACATGCCCGCTCATCTCTCCCGCCAGCAAGGCTCCGGTTTCTTCCATGCGCGCCTTGAGCAGGGAGTGCCCGGTACACCACATATCCGGCACGCCGCCCCGGCGGCGCACCTCCTCGGCCAGATGATGGGTGCATTTCACGTCGAATACCACGCCAGCCCCGGGATGATGGGCCAGCACGTCGTCGGCAAAGCACATCATCAGGCGGTCCGGCCAGTGGATGCGCCCCTGGCCGTCCACCATGCCGAGGCGATCTCCATCACCGTCAAAGGCCAGGCCCAGATCCAGGCCCTGCCGGCGCACCACATCGGCCAGGTGGGCCAGGTTTTCCGGACGCGAGGGGTCGGGGTGATGATTGGGAAAATGACCATCCACCCGGCAGAACAGGGGCTCCACGCGGCAGCCCAGTCGCCGGTAAACCTCGGGAGCGATATCCGATGCGGCACCATTGCCACAGTCCACGGCCACCGACAGGGGGCGGTGCAGATGAATGTCGTTGCAGAGTCGGTGCAGATAGTCCTGGGTCACCTCCGCCTCGACACAGCGACCACCCGGGCCTTCGGGCAAGCGATCCTCGGCAATGCGGCGACGCAGTCGCTGCACCGTTTCCCGGTGCAGGGTACGCCTCCCCAGCATGAGCTTGAAACCGTTGTAACGGGGCGGATTATGACTCCCGGTGACCATCACGCCGTTGCCATCGGCCAGCTCCAGGGCAGCGAAATAGGTCACTGGGGTGGGCACGCATCCCAGCAGGATCACCTCCAGACCAGTGGCCATGAGCCCTTTCACCAGGGCAGCCTCCAGTGCCGGACTGGAGAGACGGCCATCGCGGCCGACGGCGACCCGCTTGCTGCCCTGCTCGCGGGCCTCGGCCCCGTAGGCGCGACCCACGGCCTCGGCCACCCCAGGGTCCAGGCCAGCCTCCACCACCCCGCGGATATCGTAGGCCCGGAAGATGGAAGGCGACACCTGAACACTCATATGGGTAATCCCTGTAGATAACCTTGGGCCTGTTAAAACCTCTGACCTTTCAAAACTGCAGGGCCCTGGATGGATGCCGACAGGCGGATGGGGTCGTCTCAGATTCGGCCCGAGGAGCCGAAACCACCGGTTCCCCGCTGCGTGGCCTCGAACTCATCCACCACCTGGAAACGGGGCTGCACCACGGGCACCACCACCATCTGGGCAACGCGCTCCCCCGGGGAGATCACGAAGGACTCCTCTCCCCGGTTCCAGCAGGAGACCATCAGCGGTCCCTGGTAGTCGGAGTCGATCAAGCCCACCAGGTTGCCCAGCACGATACCCTGTTTATGGCCCAGCCCCGAGCGGGGCAGGATCATGGCCGCCAGGCCCGGATCGGCGATGTGCATGGCCATGCCCGTGGGAATGAGTTCAGCCTGACCGGGAAGCAGCGTCAGGGGCGCATCCAGGCAGGCGCGCAGATCCACGCCGGCGGAACCCTCGGTGGCCGGGGTGGGCAGGGGAAAATCACGGCCCAGGCGGGCATCGAGAATCTTGATCTGTATGGTCTGCATGTTCGGCTCAGTCCTGTCCACGGGCCATCTGGAATCGATCCGCGATCACCTGCACCAGCGCCCGCGCCAGTGTCACCTTGGATTGTCGCGGCAGCGAGCAATCCCCATCGCGCCAGAACACCCGCAGGGCGTTGTCGTCCACATCGAACCCCTGACCGCCGGACACGTCATTGGCGGCGATCATGTCCAGGCGCTTTTTCTCGAGCTTGGCGCGTGCGTGCTGCTCCAGGGAATCCGTCTCGGCGGCAAAACCCACGGTGAAGGGCCGATCCGCAGAGCCTGACACCAGGGCGAGGATGTCTGGGTTCTTCACCAGTTGCAGGTCCAGGGTGTCGCCCTGCTTCTTGATCTTTTGCTGCGCCGGTTGCGCCACGCGGTAATCGGCCACGGCGGCGGTGGCGATGAAGATGTCGGCACCCGGCAAGTGGGCCATCACCGCCTCCCGCATCTGTTCAGCCGTCTCCACCATCAGACGCTCCACCCCCGCAGGGGCTTCCAGTGCTACCGGACCGCTCACCAGGGTGACCCGGGCGCCGGCCAGTGCGGCAGCGGCGGCCACGGCATGGCCCATGCGCCCGGAACTGCGGTTGGTGATGTAGCGCACCGGATCCACGGGCTCCCGGGTGGGGCCCGCAGTGACCAGGACATGGCGCCCTGCAAGGCGCGGGGCCTCGAACAGGGACTGGAGAGACTGCAACAGCTCGGCGGGCTCAAGCATGCGCCCTGCCCCGATCTCACCACAGGCCTGCCCACCGGTGCCGGGACCAAAGAGGTGTACGCCACGTGAGGCCAGCAGGCGGGCATTTTCCCGGGTGGCCACGTGGCCCCACATGGCCCGGTTCATGGCCGGGGCCAGACAAACAGGGGCCTCGGTGGCCAGACACAGGGTGCTCAGCAGGTCATCAGCCATGCCGTGGGCCAGACGGGCCATGACATCCGCCGTGGCCGGCGCCACCAGGATGGCGTCGGCCCAGCGGGCCAGGCTGATATGGTCCATCCCGGCCTCCGCCTCGGCGTCGAACACGGCCGTGCGCACCGGGTGCCCGGACAGGGCCTGGAAGGTGAGCGGCGCCACGAATTCCGTGGCCCGGGGCGTCATCACCACCCTCACCCGCGCCCCGGCCCCGGTGAGCAGGCGCACCAGTTCGCAGCTCTTGTAGGCGGCAATGCCGGCGCTGACGCCCAGCAGGATGTTCTTTTCTGTGAGTGGCATGGGGGGATTCTACCTTGTCGGCGAGGGCAAGTCCTGTGAACGGAGGGCGTGTCCTGGTCCGGGGGCGCGGCGGGCATCATGCGTGACCTCGCACTGTCGGCCCTGTAACTTAAGCCCCGGCGAAAACATCTCCGACCAAGGACTTCCCATGCCTCAAGCCTACGATCCCGCCCGCTTCGAACGGGTGCGCTGGACCATCTACAGCGTGCTCATCGCAGCTTACATGCTGGTGTTCTTTCACCGCTTTGCGCCAGCCATGGTTTCCGGGGAACTCACCGAAGCATTCGGCGTGACGGCGGCGGCGCTGGGGTCCCTCTCGGCCATGTATTTCTACATCTACACCGCCATGCAGATGCCGGCAGGTGTGCTGGCAGACACCCTGGGTTCGCGTTTTGCGGTGATGCTGGGCAACGCAGTGGCCGGGTGCGGCTCCATCGTCTTTGGGCTCGCCGAGACGCTGGCCACCGCCAGCGTGGGCCGTTTCCTGGTAGGGCTGGGGGTCTCGGTGGTCTTCGTCGGCCTCATGAAGAGCAATTCCGTGTGGTTCAGCGAACGCAAGTACGGCAGCATCAGCGGCCTCACCCTGCTGCTGGGCAACCTGGGGGCCATCGCCGCCACCGGCCCCCTCGCCTTGATGCTGCTTGTGGTGGACTGGCGCAGCCTGTTCGTGGCCCTGGGAGTGATCGCCATCGGCCTGGCCGTGCTCTCCTGGTGGCTGGTGCGTGACAAGCCCGAACAGATGGGTTTCCCATCGGTACGTGAGATGGAAGGCCTGCCGCCGGCAACGCCGCGCCAGCAGCATTGGATACGGGATCTCAAGTCAGTGGTGAGCAACCGCCGCCTGTGGCCTGGTTTCATCTACGACTTCGGCATCACCGGCAGTCTGTTCGGCATGCTGGGACTGTGGGCCATCCCCCTGCTGCGGGATGTTCATGGGCTCAGCCGGGGAGATGCCTCCCTTTACACGACCCTGGCCACCGTAGCCTTCGCCATCGGCTGCCTGGTGGCAGGCAATGTCTCGGACCGCCTGGGTCGGCGCCGCCCGGTGCTGCAGGCTGGTGCCCTGGCCTATCTGGGCATGTGCCTGGGTCTGTTATTACTGCCTTGGGGACCGGGAGCCCTGGGGCTTACCCTGTTCATCCTGCTGGGCCTGAGCGCCGGCTGTTTCGTGGTGGCGTACGCCCACGCCAAGGAAGTGGCGCCACCTGCCTTTTCGGGCATGGCCATCGCCCTGGTGAACACCGGACTGTTCCTGGGCGCTGCCCTGTTCCAGCCTTTGTTTGGCTGGGTGATGGACCTGGGCTGGGATGGCACGCTCAGTGCCACCGGCGCCCCGGTCTATGACGCAGGGGATTATCAGCGTGGGCTTTGGCTGCTCACCGGCTTTGCGGCGCTGGCCACGGTGGCGTCGTGGCTACTGGTGGAGACTCGGGGAAAAAATATTGTGGAGGACTGATAACCCCCGGCCATCCCCACAAAAGTGCGACCCACGGCCGAACTGGTCGCCCCGGGCAGCTGGCTCGTGCTGCCCCCTGTTATGATCACAGAATCCCCCCATGAAAGGGCCAGAGCGCACATGATCAAACAGTACAGATGGCTCCTCTTGCTGGTGCTCCTGGTGAGCACCACATCCCAGGCCTCCAGCCTACGTTTCGATGGCGTGCTCATCCGCGAGGGCAGTCCGGCCTGGCTGCTGCTGGAACACATGGGCGAGCCCATCCAGCGCAGCAGCCGGGACGCCTGCGTACGTCGGGAACGACGTGACTGCGTGGAATGGCGGACCACGGAGACCTGGTTCTACAGGCACAATGACCTGAACTACACCATCAAGGTGGGTGACGGAAAGATCCTCAAGATCGAGTGGAGCCGGTTCTAAGGCGCCTTGGCCTGGCCCGGATCGCCCCATCGGGCCAATCCGTCACCTGGCGGGCTGTGGACGGCAATGGAGGACCCGCCTGAAGTCCATGAGACTTTCCAGGCGGGCATCGTCACCCGATCAATGCTCCAGCCGCGCCGCCAGGGGCCGGTACTGGAGGGCGTAGAACATCTCCAGGTAGCGCCGGGTCTCGGCCCGCTCCAGGTTGGTGACGTACTTCCAGAACCCGTAGATACGGGACAGTGTCATCATGCGTTCGGCATAGAGTTTCCAGGTGTAACGGGCCTCCACCCGGTCCATGCCGGCCTGGGAGATGCGGTTCCAGTGGCCTGGATCACTCTCGCAGCGGGTAAAGAATTCCACCAGGATTTCGGCTGCCTCGTCCCCATGGTTCGGGTCGATGTGATAACCCGAATGGCCATGCTCGATGATCTCCAGCGGCCCCCCGTAGAGGGTGGCAAACGTGGGCAGCCCCGAGACCATGGCCTCGATCACCGTCAGACCAAAGGCCTCGAACAGGGCCGGCTGCACGAACACGCCGCGGTGATCGGCGATATAGCGGTAGAGTTCGCCGCAGAGCACCTTGTCCAGGCGCACCCCCAACCAGCGCACCTGATCCTCCAGACCATATTCATCGAACAGATGATGCATGTGCGCGATCTGCTCCTGCTCCTCACGATCGGAGGAACGGGAAGCATCGGTGTAACCGGCCACCACCACCAGGTTGGCCCGCTTGCGCAGTTCCGGATTGGCCGCATACCAGGACACCAGACCGGTGATGTTCTTGATGCGATCCAGACGTGCCATGGTGAAGATGACGGGCTTGTCCGGTTCTGCCAGCACGCCGCGCCCCTCCGGATGCGGGCCGCCGAAGACCATCTCGTGCAGCTCCTCATGCAGCCCCTTCATGCGCCGCTCACCTTTTTGATGGGAGAAATACACCTCGGAATCCGCCCCCGGTGAGACGATGTTGAATCGGGGATCGAACACATCAATCCCGTTCACCACCCGATACATGTCCGGCATGGTGAACGAGCCATAACTCTCGTACTGGCCGATGGCGTGATCGGTGCCAGCAATCTCCTGGTAGGTACTGGTAATGATGAAATCCGCCGCATTCATGGCGATGAGGTCGGCGGTGAACTGGCAGGAAAAATGATAGTGCTCCTCGTTTTCCTTCCAGTAGAGATCCGAGTACAGGTACTTGGTCTTCTCCAGGGCATGGGCGATGTTGCATTGGGTGACGTGCATGCGCGCCGACAGCAGGGTGGCCACCAGATTGCCATCGGAATAGTTGCCCACGATCAGATCGGGACGCCCTCCCAGTTCGGCGCGCACCCGGGTCTCCACATCATTGGTGAAACGCTCCAGATAGGGCCAGATCTCGAAACGGGAAGTCCACTGGGGCACCACTTCGCCATCGCGCCCCCGGAAGGGCACGCGCAGGATCTTGGCGTTCTGGGTGCCGGAGATCATCTCCTCGGGCTGGTCGCAGGTGGTGCCCCGGGCCTCGGGGATGAGGCGGGTCACCACCAGGATGCGTGGCTGAATGTCCAGGCCCTGCTCGGCCAATCGGTCGTGCATCTCCCGCTCCAGGGCCCGCACCTGATCCAGGATGTAAACCACCTGTCCGCCGGTATCAGGCAGCCCCAGCACATTGGACTGCCCGAAGAATCCATGGGGCGAGAGGATCAGCATGCTGAAGATCATGGGGATACGCGCCAGGAAGTGCTCCAGGGTCTTGGGCGAGGGGGCCTCAAGCAACTCCGAGAGCAGTTGCAGGCTCTCGATCACCCGGCCCACGTCCTTGCCCCATCCAGCCTCGAGACCCAGGTCCTGCAGCGCGTGGGCCACCTCGACCCAGGGGGTCTGACGGTCCTTGCGGGCGAGCGCCTTCTCGGCGGAGCGAATGGCCCTGCGCAGGCCATCCACATCCCGCACCCGATCATTGATCATCAGCTGCTGGCCGTTGCAGCGATGCTCCCGCAGGAACTGGAAAAGTTTGTCGAAACCCTGGCCCTGGCCGTCGAACAACTGGCTGGAGAGCTTGCGGTTGAGGAATTCCACCCCCTGCCCGATGGATCGGGACTCGCGCATATTGGGGAAGTTGCGCTGAAAGGCTCCGATGTCGAACTCCAGGGGGCGGTCTTCCTCCAGGTGCGGGGCCACCATGCGCTCCTTCGAGCCCAGAAACTCGCTCACGCTGAGCGGCTCCACCGCCAGTTCATCGGCATGGATGCGCAGGTAGACCCAGCGGCCCACGCGAGGGCGCATGGAGAAGGCGACCCAGGGTGGAGTGATCACCGCCTCCTGCACATCCTCCACCATCTGTGTCAGGGTCGAGGTGTCCGGGGGTGGAGCGTCATGCTCCGCCTCCAGTTCCCGGAAGGCATCCTGCAGGTCCGAGCGCAGCACGAAGGCGCGCCCGAGATTCTGGTAACGACGTAGCAGCAGGTAGGTGAATTCCCGGTGTTGGGTAATGTTTTCCCGCAAGATTTCCAACATGCTGTGTCCCCCTGATGCGCATCGGATGGCAGGTGATACGTGGCCTGGCCAGTGCAGCAAGGCCGACCGGCAAGCCCGTTTGTGACCCGTTCAGCTTAATGCTATTGTACAAAAAGGATTTGTGCAAAAAGAACATGCCATGGCCAGCCTTCCGTCACGAGCCCACTCCCCACCTGCCGAACCGCATGGCAGCGGCGGTCGCGCCGAAGAGATGCGCGTGCAGGCGGTCATCCAGCGTCTGCGGGTGCTGTTCCGTTCGTTGCAGGGTCACTCCCGGCGCATCCAGGAAGACTGCGGCGTCAGCGCCGCGCAGCTGTGGGCCCTTTGGGAGGTTCAACTGGAACCGGGCCTGAGCGTGGGGGATCTGTCCCAGCGACTCTCCATACACGTGTCGACGGCCTCCAACATGCTGGACAAGCTGGAACGCAAGGGCCTGCTGGAGCGCCGCAGGGCCGGCCGCGATCAACGGGTGGTCCGGCTGTTCACCACGCCCGCAGGGCAAGGCCTGCTGGACAACGCCCCGGCTCCGGCCCAGGGTGAACTCAACCGGGCCCTGCAGGCGCTGCCCGCCGAAAGCCTTGCCGCCCTGGAGGCGGGTCTGGGGGATCTGCTGGAGATCATGGAAACCCCGGACGAAAAGGCAGCACTCAAGCCTATCGCCGACGATTGACGGTGCCATTCTCGACCCGGGGCATCGCTGGCCTTGCAGCCACCCGGCCTAGTACTATCCAAGGGTCATATGCATAGCAGAGAGGGGACTGAATGACGCCCATCCGAATCAATTTCCAACGCCTGCAGCACGACATCGAGGCCCTTTCAGCCATTGGCCGGGATGCCGACCGCGGCATTCACCGCATGGCCTTCAGCGAAGGGGATCTCGCCGGGCGTCAGTGGTTTCGGGAGCGCATTCTGGAGGCGGACCTGGACTTCTACGAGGACGGCGCCGCCAATCTGCATGGTCGCCTGGACTGGGATGGTCAGCGCCCCAGCGTGATGATGGGCTCCCATCTGGACACCGTACCGGGTGGAGGCCCCCTGGATGGCGCCCTGGGCGTGCTCGTCGGCCTGGAGGTGCTGCGTACCGTGAAGGAGTCGGGCCTGCCCCTGCGCCACCCCCTGGAAGTGGTGAACTTCACTGACGAAGAAGGACGATTCGGTGGCCTGTTTGGTTCCCAGGCGATGGCCGGTCAACTGACCCCGGCCATGATCCATGCGGCCCGGGACCTGGATGGCATCACCCTTACCGAGGCCATGGCCGCCTGGGGGCTGGACGCCAATGCCGCCCTGTTCGCCCGCCGACCCAGGGACTCCATCCACGCCTATCTGGAGCTGCACATCGAGCAGGGCCCGGTACTGGATCGCGGCAAGACCAGCGTCGGCGTGGTGGAAGCCATCACCGGCCTGTTCAAGTGGGATGTGCAACTCAAGGGACAGACCAATCACGCCGGCACCACCCCCATGGACATGCGCAACGACACCTTCCAGGGGCTGGCGGAATTTGCCGGCGAGATCGAACGCATTCTGGAAGAACACGGCAGCCCCCACAGCCGCGCCACCATCGGCCGCGTGGAACTCAAGCCCGGTGCCGCCAATACCGTGCCCGGCTACACCAGCTTTTCCCTGGACGTGAGGGATACGGACCCGGACACCCTGACCAACCTGGCGGACGCCTTCCGCCGCACGCTGTCGACCATGGCCCGGCGACGTTCGCTGATGTTCGAGTTCGAAGTGCTCTCGGAATTGCCTCCGCAACGCTGCGACCCGGCGCTGGTGCAACTGCTGGAGGACAAGGCCCGCGCACTGGACCTGAAGGACCTTCGCCTGCCCAGCGGCGCCGCCCATGATGCCCAGATCATGGCCTCGCTCACCCGCACCGGCATGATCTTCGTGCCCAGCCTGGAGGGGCGCAGCCATTCGGCGGCAGAGTGGACCAACTGGGAAGACATCGAACGCGGGGCCAACCTGATGCTGCAGGCCATCCTGTCGCTGGCCACCGAGAGCGGAGGGGAACTCAAGTGAGCAACGACAAGACCCAAGACACGGCAACCAGCACCACCTACGACAGCGTCGACCCGCTGCGCGAGCAGTATCGGGAGACCCTCATCACCAACCGGGCCCTGACCCGGGCCCTGGGCACCCACCATGCGGCGATGCTCTGCATTGACCTGCAATATCTGGATGCCGCCCGGGGCTGGGGGGTGTTTGCCGACGCGGAACGCTCCGGTCTGCCCCCCGAATCCCAGGACTACTACTTCGATCGCCTGGAGAACACGGTTCTGCCCAATGTGCGCCGTCTGCAGGATGGCTTTCGCTCCCTGGGCCTGGAAGTGATCCACACCCGCATCCAGTCCCTCACCCAGGATGGCCGGGATCGGGGTCCGGGTCACAAGCGCCTGGGCCTGCATGCGGCCCCGGGGTCCAAGGAGGCGGATTTCCTTGAGATCGTGGCGCCTCAGGGTGACGAGATCATCATCAACAAGACGGCCAGTGGCGTGTTCACTGCCACCAATCTGGAGTATGTGCTGCGCAACCTCAATGTGACGGCCCTGTTCGTGGTGGGTGTCTACAGCAACGAATGTGTCTCCACGGCCATCCGGGATGCCTGTGACCTGGGTTTTTATGTCACCCTGATCGAAGACGCCAGCGCCACGGTGACCCCCGAACTGCAGCGGGCCACGATACTCACCATGAAGGATCGCTACGCCCGGGTGATGAGCACTGACCAGGCCCTGGCGGAGATCTCCAAGGTGGAAGAGATCGCCGATTGAACCGTTGTCTTTCCCAGCCAAAGAGGCATTAGTCATGGTAGTCGACTCGCAGCTTCAAAAGCCGCTTCGCCCCAAGGACGGTACCGCCGGCATCGAGCGGCCCCGCGCCCTGGCAGAGAGCATCCCCGAAGATCCCGGCCCGCTGCTGGCCCTGGCCAGTCGGCACGTGGTGTCCTCGCGGCAGTTTGACCGGGACACCCTCACCCAGCTGTTCCGCCTGTCGGCCCAGTACGAGAGCACACCGGCGCTCATGCACCTGCCGCTGCAAGGCAAGATCCTGATCAGTGCCTTCTACGAACCCAGCACCAGGACACGCCTCTCCTTCGAGAGTGCCTGGCACCGCCTGGGGGGGGACATCATGTCCATCACCGATCCCAAGAGCACGGGCATGGCCAAGGGAGAGTCCATTCAGGACATCGCCGAGATGTTCAACAACTACGGGGATGTGATCGTCCTGCGCAACAACGAGGACCGCTCCGTCTACGACATGCTGGATGCCCTGCGCATCCCCATCGTCAATGCCGGCAACGGCATTGACGAGCACCCCACCCAGGCGATGGCGGACGTGTATACCATCTTCAAGTGGCGCCCCGAGTTGCTGGACCCGGACCTGCCCCGTGACAAGCGTATCCGCGTGGGCATCATCGGCGTACCCAATCGCATGCGCACCGTGCGCAGTCTGCTGCTCCTGCTGGCGCGCTTCCCCACTGCCATTGAGGAAGTGGTGATCTTCACGGACCAGGATACCCCCTTCGATGAGGGTCAGGCGGAGGAACTGAGCGAGGCAGGGCTGTCCGTGCGTGTGTCCAAGCGGCTGGAACCGGAGCTTCCCGACCTGGACGTGGTGTACATCAACGCCATTGCCTGGGTGGGTGACAGCTTCGAGCAGATGGGCGCAGAACTGAAGCTCTCCACCGCCTCCCCCCTGAAGAAAGACTCCATCATCCTGCACCCCCTTGCCCGGGGCAAGGAGCTGGACACGGATCTGGACCCCACCCGCCACAACTGGTACTTCGCCCAGGCCAGGGGCGCCGTGTTCGTGCGCATGGCCCTGCTGACCTGCATGGTGCGCCGTGTGAGCGAAGTGATGGATACCTGAACCTGCTGGCTGTCCGTTCGATCCCGGGCACCCGCTGATACGAATTCATTGACGAGGAGTTTCCTATGTGCGGCATCGCCGGCGTCATGCACGCCGATCCCCATCAACCGGTGGATCCCGAAACCCTGGTGGCCATGGCGGCCATCCAGTACCACCGTGGCCCCGACGGCTTCGGCTACAAGGTGCAGGACGACCGCGGCGTGGGCTTCTCCCATGCCCGTCTGACCATCATCGACCTGGATGAGAACCGTGGCCGTCAGCCGTTCATGTCCCCGGACAACAACCTGATGCTGGCGGTGAACGGTGAGTTGTACGATTACAAGCGCATCCGCACCGACCTCACCTCCCGAGGTGCGAAGTTCCGCACCAAGAGTGACTCGGAGATGGTGTTGCATCTGTACCAGGACCTGGGCCTGGAGGACATGCTGCCGCATTTGCGGGGTGAATTCGGCATGGCTCTGTACGACCGCCAGCATGACCGGCTGATGCTCATTCGCGACCGCTTTGGCGTGAAGCCCCTGTACTGGACCCAGATCAATGGCACCCTGGTGTTCGGCTCGGAACTCAAGGTGCTATTTGCCCACCCCGAAGTGCCACGCCGCTTCGAGGCCAAGGGTCTTTATCACCAGCTGATGCAGACCATGGTGCCCGGTCAGACCGCCTTCGAGGGCATCAACCAGGTGAAGCCCGGCCATGTGGTCACCATCGAGCGGCGCCATGGCAAATTCGAGATCCGCGACGACCGCTACTGGGACATGGACTTCCCCCTGATGTCCGAGCGGGGTGATGAAAAGGACGAGTCCTACTACATCGAGGGCGTGCGCGACAGGCTCATGGAAGCGGTGCAGTTGCGCCTGGAAGCCGACGTGCCCGTGGCCTGCTACCTGTCCGGCGGCATCGACTCGTGCATCACCCTGGGCCTTTCGGCGGCCCATCAGCAATCCCCGGTGAAGGCCTTCACCATCGGCTTCGACAATGCTGACTACGACGAGACGGCCATCGCCACGGAGATGGCCGAAAGCGTGGGTGCCGACCAGGACGTGATGACCCTGAACGCGGATCATCTCTACGACAACCTGGTGGAGACCCTGTGGCACGCCGAGCGCACCATCTACAACACCCTGGGCGTGGCCAAGCTGCTCATGAGCCGCCACGTGAACAAGGCCGGCTACCGGGTGGTGGTCACCGGCGAGGGCTCCGATGAGCTGTTCGGGGGTTACCCCTCCTTCCGCCGGGACATGTTCCTGCATGGCCTGGACACCCTGTCTGCCGCCGAGCGTGCCAGCTGGCAACAACTGCTGTCGGAGAGCAACCAGCTTTTCCAGGGGGCCATGCTGGCGGAGAACGAACTCCACGATCCGGCTCTGGACGCCCTGGTGGGCTTCACGCCCTCCTGCCTGCAGCCCTGGCTGGCCAGCGCCGAACACGCCCCGGGCCTGATGGCCCCGCACCTGCGCGAGCAGGTGAAAGGCTATGAGCCAGGCCGAGCCATTGCCGAGGCGCTGGACAGGGACATGATCGAAGGTCGCCACCCGCTGGACAAGGCCCAGTACGTATGGATCAAGACCATGCTGGAAGGCCAGATCCTCACCTGGGGGGGCGACCGCGTGGACATGGCCAATTCCATGGAGGCCCGTCCGCCGTTCCTGGATCATCATCTGGCGGAGTTCGCCACCCAACTGCCCCCATCCATGCGTATCAAGGGGCGCACGGAAAAATACGTGCTGCGCGAGTCCATGAAGGGACTGCTTCCGAAGGTGCTGTACGAGCGCGAGAAGTTCGCCTTCATGGCACCACCGGCCCATACCGATCCCAAGAAGTGGGCAGCCATGCGTGCGCTGGCGGATCAGTATCTGTCCGATGATGCGGTGAAAGAGGCGGGCCTGCTGGACCCGGCGGGTGTGCAGGCCCTGTTCGACCTGCATGATGCACCGGACACCACCGCCTCAACCCAGGTGCAGCTGGATGCCGTGATCAACCACATGATCGGTGTGCAGGTGCTGCACAGTCACTTCGTGGCCCAGGACATTCCCCGGGTAGCGCGCAAGCGGGCCGAGGCCCTGGGGTGGCATCCCTGAGGTCATAAGCCCCTCTCCCCTCTGGGGAGAGGGGTTGGGGTGAGGGGCGCAGCGGACTGGTAGGGTCGGGTGCGATCCCTCCCCCTCATCCCCGGGCCTTCTCCCCGGAGGGAGAGTTCCAGGCGTCGTGAGCCAACGCATAGAACCCCGCGTCCTCCGTGGTAGCCCCATGCAGGGTGCACACCCTGGCTGCAAACCCGGCAGCACGATGCAGGATCACATCCCACGGCCACCCCTCCAGCAACCCCAGCAAAGTGACCGCACTGAAGGCATCCCCTGCCCCCACGGTGTCCTTGAGCCCCTCAACCTTCGGCGCGTGCATGGCGTGCACGGCACCATCCCGCGTGAGTACCATGGCCCCTTCAGAAGCGCGGGTGACGATGATGGCCTCCAGGTCGAAGCAGGCCAGGGTGAGGCGCGCCTGTACTTCCGGATCGTCCGCGGGCTCGGGGGCCAATGCCGACAATTCATCCTGATTCAGCTTCACCCAGGTGGCTCGGCGCATCAGATCATGCACCACTTCACGCTCCCACCAGGGTGCGCGCAGATTCACGTCCATGAACACCCGGGCACCCATGTGATCCCGCAGGGTTTCCAGGCCATGGCGCGACGCCAGCTCGCGCAGCGCCAGACTGCCGTGATAGAGGATGCCGCCGCGGGGGAGCCCCTCCAGGGCACGCGTCACGTCCACATGATCGTAGGCCTGATCGGCCAGAATCTCGTATTGGGGCTCGCCACCGCTCAACCTGACCTGCACCTGCCCCGTGGGGTGGTCCGGGTCCACCTGAAGGCCCTCGGGGCGCATTCCCCAGGCCGACAGGGCCTGCTGCACCTGCGCACCCAGTTCATCCTCGCCCACGGCGCCAATGAATAGCGGCTCGCGCCCCAGCCCCTTGAGGTTCCAGGCTACATTGAAGGGTGCGCCTCCCAGCACGGAACGGTCCTCAAAGCAGTCGAAGAGCACTTCCCCGAAGATCACGGGCTCGGGATTGGCTGTCACGTCGGCCTCCTGCGATGGTGTGGAAGTCTTCGAGGTTACCCAGCGCCAAAAGGGCTTGGCAAGTCGCCGGCCAGGCCAGTCAACCCTGCACGCAGCGGTTGCGTCCCTGGTGCTTGGCCTGATAGAGCGCCTTGTCGGCGCGGTCGAACAAGGTCATCGGGGTGTCTCCCACCCGGGCCTCGGTCACACCGGCGGACAGGGTAATGGCCACCGGTTCGCCGTCGAAATGAAAACCCAGATCGGCCAGTTCCTGGCGCAGGGAGTCGCAGAAAGACAATGCCTCGGCGGCGGGCGTGCCCACCAGGATCATGACGAACTCCTCGCCTCCGTAGCGGGCCACCATGTCGGTGCGCCGACATCGCTCTCTCAAGCGCTGGGCAACGGTGGTGATCACCCGATCGCCTGCACTGTGACCATAGGTATCGTTCACCTGCTTGAAATGATCAATGTCCCATACCACCAGGCTCAGGGGAGTGCCGAGGCGGGCCCAGCGACTCAGTTCATCAAGGATGCGTTCATCAAAGGCCTCACGGTTGGGCAGGCCGGACAGGCTGTCCTGATGGGCACGGCGCTGCTGCCAAAGGAAGGCCTCACGCAACTGCGCTGAGTGCTTTTCCAGGTCTGCCACCCGCTGGCGCAAGCGTTCGGTTTCGATGCGGACCTCCTGGTCCCGCAGGCCCTCCTGCTCCCGATAGGTCTCCATATGCTGGCCAATGGCCCGAATACGCCCGCGCACCAGTTCCTTGAGATGGGCGAGATCCAGAGTCCTGTCCGATAATCCGCTATCCAGACGGGACATCTCCCGCTCCACATTGCCCTGGAACGCCTCGCGGTTGTGTTGCGAGTCACGCAGGTGGTCGCCCTGGCCCGCCAGGTAACCATCGAAGCTGGCCAGTTCCCGGGTGATATCCTGGAGAAAGTCTTCCATCTCCTCCCGCTGATGATGAAGGTCACTCAGGCACTGATGCACCGCCTTGGCCACACGGGAGACCCACTCCGACCAGGGGGGCACACGCTCGCTCACCCTCAATTCCTGGCGCAGACGATCCATGGCATCCTGCAGCCGGGGCAACGAGGCCAGTTCCACCAGCAGTTGCAGCCCCAGGGAGCGAATCTCTGCCGCATCGCCAGAACCGTCCAACGGGGCTGCGGAAGCCCTCCCCCGAGCGCGATCATGCAACAGACCGGACAACTCGTTCAGGTAGACCTCCAATTGCGCCGAGGTGAGCATTCCTTCTGCCTGCACATCCAGTTGCAGACGGCTGAGGATCGGGTCCAGATGCGGATGCCCGCCCTCGGCGGCCATGCACAAACGGTTCAGCAGGCGCCTCAGGCTGGCCTCCAAGGCTGCCCGATCATCCAGTTCCTGTTCCAGCTGCCGAATCGTCTCCAGGCACTTGAGGCGTGCCTCATCAGTGTTCACCCACAGCGCCTCTTCTCACGTGTCCGCCGGCCTGGCCCTCCGCATGAAACTGGGCCAGTTTCACGGAATCCGGAATGACCAGCTCCACGCCCACCGGCAGATGGTCTGAATAGTTGAGGTTGTAGACATGCACCTGTTCAAGACCGAGACCCGGCGTGACCAGGATGTGGTCGAAGGCGTGCATGGGGCGCCAGCTCGGGTAGGTCTTGGCACTGTCCAGGGGTTCCTGCAGGCGGGTGTTGCGCACCAGCTTGCGTACTTCCGCCGAATGGGTCGGGGTGTTGAGATCCCCCATCACCACCACGTGCTCGTGATCACGCAGGACTTCACCGATGTACTGCAACTGACGCATGCGGGTCTTGCGCCCCAGGGACAGGTGCACCAGCATGATCACCAGGGAATCCTCGCCGCTCTCGGCCCCGAAATGGGCCTCCAGCGCCCCCCGGCCCGGGATACGGCTGGGCAGACGATGCTCCATCACCGAGTGGGGCTGGTAGCGCGACAACAACCCCAGGCTGTGCTTGGCGATCTTGCCCAGATTGCGGTTGGTCTGGCTGTACCAGTAGGGCAACTGGCTTTGGCGGGACAGGTATTCGGCCAGATTGACGAAGTTGCTGCGCAGGCTACCGGCATCCAGTTCCTGCAGACCCACCAGATCAAAGCCGGCAATGAACCGTGCAATGCTGTCCAGATTGCCCATGCGCCCGCCGTAGGGCAGCACATGCTTCCAGCTGTTGGTCAGGTAATGGTGAAAGCGGCCCGAGGCGATGCCCACCTGGACGTTGTAGCTGAGGATGCGCAGGCGCTGTCCCTGAACCGGCGGCGTGCTCGGCCCCATGGACAGGCTGGAGGCCAGGGGTCCGTCCAGGGTGATCCCGGACGGGTCCTGAGAATCCAGCCCCAGCCGTTCAAGGTATCGCTCGGCAAGCACGGGTGCCATGGATCAGAGGGCTCCGTAAGAGTGCAGGCCACCCAGGAACATGTTCACCCCCACAAAGGCAAAGGTGGTCAGCAACAGGCCAACGATGGCCCACCAGGCCATGGGCACGCCGCGCCAGCCCTTGGTGAAGCGCATGTGCAGCCAGGCAGCGTAATTGAGCCAGACGATCAGGGCCCAGACCTCCTTGGGATCCCATGACCAGTAGCCACCCCAGGCCTCGGCGGCCCACATGGCACCCAACACCGTGGCAATGGTGAAGAAGGCAAAACCGATGGCGATGGACTTGTACATGACATCGTCCAGGACCTGGCGCCCGGGCAGGCGTCTGGCCAGCAGACCGTCGGGGCGAAGACGCTCGCCGCGGGCCCGCATCAGATAGGCCACCCCCAGCATGGCGGCAATGGCAAAGCCACCGTAGCCGATGAAGTTGGCTGGCACATGCACCTTCATCCACCAACTGTTCAGGGCCGGCACCAGCGGCTGCACCTCGTGGGCCTGACGGTCCAGGGTGTAAAAGAGCAGGAAGGCCACGGCACCACTGACCAGCAGCAGCACGAACCCCCCCATGCCCCGATTCCGGCTGCGGCGCTCGTAGTAGAGGTACATCAGCACCGTCACCACGCAGAAGAGGACGAAGACCTCCCAGAGGTTGCTTACCGGGATGTAGCCCCAGGCCGGGTCGTGAAGGTATGTTTCACGCCAGCGCACGAACAACCCGACAAGGCCGAAAGTGGCTGCCACCCAGGCCAGTGCGCCGCCCACCTGGGCACTGAACTCGGTGCGACTCAGCGGCCCGGTCAACGCGCCCACGGCCACCAGAAAGGCCAGCGGACTCACCCATTCCAGCCCCGGGACGATGCCGGCCTGCCCCAGCCAGAGCAGCATGCCTCCGAGCAGTCCAGTACCCGCAGCCGTGACCATGGCGGGCATCACGCCCGCCGTGCCCGAGGCATCGCGGCGGAAGAGGTAGGCGATGTAGGCGGCCGTGGACATGAACAGCAGGGCGCACATCCACATCACCGCAGACTGCCCGGACACCAGGTATTTGAGGAAGAAGTTGGTCTCGGCCCGCGCCAGGGAATCGCCGTAACTGAGCACGCCGAGCACACTGAGCAGCCCCACGGCCACGGCATAGGCCCGGAAGGGCTTCCAGTACCAGCCCAACCAGACCCCGAGGATCGCGTGAACAATCAGCGTGATCACCTGGTAGATGTCCATGTACTGGCCGAACACGGCCAGAACAAACACGGTGGATACCGTGACCAGAGCCGCCCACAACCAATCGGTGACGGACAGGCGTTTGAAGAAGCCGGGGTATTCGGCCCCGATGGCGTCATGCGGGACGGACATGATTATTACCTCCCGTCGTGCTGGATCGAATCAGGTTGATGGGGATCACCGGGGATCGTTCTCCGAGCTTTCCCGGGCGTGACCGGTGGTATCGCCGGGGCTCTCCTGCCCCAGCACATGACGACTGAGTGTGTCAAATTCCTCGTCGAATTCCAGCATATTCCGGTTGCTGGTGCCAGCAAATACCAGCTGGCTGCCCTGCCCGGCGGGCCGGATCATCAGCCAGCAGCGCCGATGACTCATGTACAGCATGAGGAAGACGCCCACAATGAGCATCAGACTGCCAAAGTAGACCACGTTCTGCCCGGGCGCCTTGGTGATCATCAGGCCCGAGGCCTGGACATGCTCGAAGTCGTTGAAGGTGATCAAGAAGTCCGAACCGAAGTGCGGCAGTGCATCCAGGGCCACCAGGGCGTCATCCAGGTAAGCCGCTTCCACGCCGGTCATGGATTCGATGCCTTCTTCCGCCAACACGCGCATGTACACCTCCCGCAGGGTCATGTTCACCACCCGACCGAAGAGGTCCATGAGTGATTCCCACTGCGGCTGGGGTGCACGCTGTTCAATATCGGCGACGATGGCGTCGTAACCGCCCTGCACGAACAGATCCATCAGGCGGATCATGATGGTCTCCACCACCTCCAGGGGCACCTCGCCCTGGGTGCCCTGGAACTGGCGGGCGGCGGATGTGGCCACATCGGCCACCACATCCGCCACCTGCTGATCATCGTTCAGGAAGGAGACCATGCGCATGAAGCGATCCACGCCATCCCCACCCGGGTCCTTGGGCATGTAGAGATACTGGAACGGCTCGGCGGTGCTGTGCCGCACCCCGGTGAGCACGAAACGCGTGCCATCCCGCTCCATGGGGTTTTTCATGGCCCGGAAGAACATGCCCGAGCCGCTGGGGTCACGGATGGTGTAGTCCAGGCTCGGGCCCATGTCACGGCGTTCGGCATTGCCGTCCGCATCCACCACGGTACCGATGTTGTGGGTCTGCAGATCGGTGAACTCGAAGGTGTAGCGGCTGCCGTCGGTCAGTTCCTGAACATGGTTGCCATACACCCGCGTGTCCAGCGGCAGCGGATCCCGGGCCCCCCGCGCCAGGTGATGCAGGTTCAGATTCAGGAAGGAGCCACCGTCCCGGAAACTGGCCTGGTAGATGGCATAGCCACGATGAATCAGCGGTTCGTTGACGCTGATGGTGCGGGCCAGGGGCTCGTCCAGTTCGTCATCGTGAATGACCAGGTCGGATTCAAAGGCGCGCTCCTGGCCGGTCTCGTGCCGTTCCACGCGAAAATCCTTCACCTCGATGCGAAAGGGCAGATCCTGCACCACGTAACCGTCGCGGATGGTGATGAAGGCCACGGTGGCGCTGTGCCCCTCGGGGATCTCCACACTGCCCCGGAAAGAGGGGTTGGAAGGCCCGAGGCGGCTCTGCTCGGGCACCTGGGAGGCGGGGATCTCCCGCGTCTCCAGCACCAGATTGCCGGTCATCTCCGCCAGCATGAGGGGCACCCGGCCATCGATCAGGCCGCCCACGCAGATGATGACGATGGCGCCATGGGTGAAGAAATAGCCCAGGCGGTTACCGCTGCCCCGCATGGCCGACAGCAGGCGAGTGCCATCGGCCTGCTCCACCTGACGCACCCGGTAGCCGCGTGCCCCCAGCACGTTGCCGGCACGCTCCAGCACCTGCGCGGGGGGTTCAGGGTGTGTTTCGCTCTGCACGTTGTGGGCAAAACTGCGCAGGGACTTTTCCCGCACGTTCAGGCGGAAATTGCGCATGTCACGCAGCATGGTCGGCGTGGTGCGGTAGATGCAGACGGCCGTGGAGACCACGAGAAAGGCCAGCACAAACAAGAACCAGCCCGCGGCGTAGACGTTATAGAGGTTGAGGGTGCGGAACAGCTCGTGCCAGAACGGCCCGAAGTTCATCAGGTAATTCTGGAAGGGCTGATTCTGCTCCAGCACCGTGCCCACCACCGAGGCCACCGCCAGGATCACCAGAAGGGTGATGGCCAGGTTCATGGACCCCAAAAAACTCACCAGAATGGAGAGGCGGGAGGGATGTCGTGGGGATGCAGAGTCCTGGGAGGAACGATTCATGCCGTGAAGAAACCCGTTGGGATACCGGTGGGGCCCGTTCTGGTGGTGGAATGGGCTCTCTGACCACGAAAACCGGGAAAAGATCCGGGTAATACAGCGTGCTCAGACACAAGGGACTGACCATCAAAAAAGGGGTGACTTACGTCACCCCTTTTCAGGACCTACCAGACAAGTATCACTTGGGATCCAGGGTCGCCATGTACTCGGAAACGGCCTTCATTTCCTCCTCGGACATGCGCGAGGCCACAATGCGCATCATCCGGCCCGGGTCATTGTGGCGCTGGCCCTTGCTGAACTGATTGAGCTGATCCAGGCTGTAGGCGCCATGCTGGGCAGCCACCTTGGGGAATACCGCAGCAGGGTTGCCCTTGCCACCGGGGCCGTGACAGGCCACACAGGCAGCCACGCCCTCACTGATGTTACCGCCAAAATAGATCTGCTTACCCAAGGCAAGCGTCTCGTCATCGGCACTGGTGCGGCCCGGAGAGGCTTCCTGGGTGGAGTAAAATGCTGCCAGATCGCGCATGTCCTGCTCGTCGAGCTGAGCCACCTGGGGGTTCATCAGTGCGTGGCTGCGGTCACCCGCCTTGTAGTCCATGAGCTGCTTGAAGAGATAGGCCTTGTCCTTGCCGGCAATCTTCGGCCAGGCGGGGTTCACGCTGTTGCCGTCGGCCTGGTGGCAAGCGATGCAGGGGGTGGAGATCGCCTGTCCGCGCTCCGGGTCGCCCCGCTCGGTATCGGCATGCAGCGACGCCGACAGACTCATTCCCAGGGTGGCGGCGGCAATTACGACGAATTTTTTCATTGTGGGTTGACTCCTGAACCTGAAACAGTGTGCGCTTTTCTTTGGTAACCTGTGGCACCCGGACGCGACCGGCGCAACCTCAAAATAGCCGCAATGTATACCACACTCACCCCCCCGCCGCAAAAGCAGGCAGGGGTGGTACTCAATCATCGCTACGCGAGTTAGACATTAAATGAACCCGGTTTACTCCCGGGCCGAGTTCCTGACCAGTGCCGCCAGCCTCAAGGGCTTGCCACCGGAAACAGGGCGCGAAGTCGCCTTCGCCGGCCGCTCCAACTCTGGCAAGTCCAGCGCCATCAACACATTGTGCCAGCAAAGGGCATTGGCGCGTACCAGCAAGACGCCTGGCAGGACTCAGCTCATCAACTTCTTCGCCCTGGACGAGGACCACCGCCTGGTGGACTTGCCCGGATACGGTTACGCCAAGGTGCCTGAGGCGGTGCGCCGTCGTTGGGGACATTTGATGGAGCAATACCTGGCGGGCCGCGAATGCCTGCGCGGACTGATCCTGGTGATGGATATCCGCCACCCCCTCACGGAACACGACTGGCAAATGGTCGGCTGGGCCCATCGGCGACACCTGCCCCTGCATGTCCTGCTCACCAAGGCCGACAAGCTCAAGCGTGGACCGGCACTGGATACGGTGCGTCAGGTGGCCTCCGCCCTGGGTGCCGAGGATGTGGATGCCACGGTACAACCCTTTTCATCGCTCAAGAAGCAGGGCGTGGATGATGCCCATTCAGTGCTGGATCACTGGCTATTCGCCTCCCGAGGGCCAGAGGCACAGGCGCCCGACACGCCGGAACCCGAAGGCTGAAACGCAGGCAAAAAAAAGCCCCGGGGGCCATTGGGGGTTGGCCGGTCCGGGGCAGAGGTTGGCTCGACTTGGGGGAGTGCGAGCCATCCCGCTCAGGGAGGTAAGCGGGAAGCGCCGGGCTGCAGCGCTTACCCCTTGTGACTACCCACCGGGACAATGGTTCACTCTTTTTGTCAGGTAAAGCTCAAAAAAAGCCCCGCGGCGCTTTAACGACGCGGGGCCAGGCTTGGGCTCGACTTGGGGGAGTCAGAGCATCCCGCTCAGGGGGTTAAGCGGGAAGCGCCCCATCCGGAGCGCCTAACCTGACAGACAGGGCCTTCGAGGGAAAGTTCTGGTCCTGCGTGCCCGCTGGAAATCAATGTTTCAAAACGTGAAATACATCTCATTGGAGGGGGGGTTCATCAGTGTGCCGCGTCCCAATTGGCACCCACACCCACGTCCACCACCAGCGGCACTTCAAGCTCCGCCGCCTGGCACATGAGCCGGCTGAGTTCCTCGCGCACCGCCTCCACGGCCCCCTCTTCCACCTCGAACACCAGTTCGTCATGCACCTGCATGATCATGGTGAGTGGCCGCCCGGATGACTGGATCCAGTCATCCACCGCCAGCATGGCCCGTTTGATGATGTCTGCCGCCGTGCCCTGCATGGGGGCATTGATGGCCAGGCGTTCTGCCTGATTGCGCACCTGGGCATTGCGGGCCTTGATATCCGGCAGATAAAGGCGGCGACCGAACACCGTCTCCACATAGCCCTGCTCCCTGGCCCGCTCACGGGTATCGTCCATGTAGGCCTTCACACCCGGATAGCGGGCAAAGTAGCGATCCACATACTCCTGGGCGGCCCCCCGCTCGATGCCCAGCTGCCGGGCCAGCCCGAAGGCCGACATGCCGTAGATCAGGCCGAAGTTGATGGCCTTGGCAGCCCGCCTCTGCTCATGGGTGACCTGGTCCGGCTCCAGACCCCAGACCTCGGCAGCGGTGGCCTGATGGATATCCATGCCCTGACTGAAGGCCTCCACCAGCCCCTTGTCACCGGAAAGATGGGCCATGATGCGCAATTCAATCTGCGAGTAGTCGGCGGCCATGATCACCCGCCCCTGGGGCGCCACGAAGGCCTGGCGAATGCGGCGCCCCTCAGGCGTGCGCACGGGGATATTCTGCAGGTTGGGCTCGGAGGAGGACAGGCGCCCGGTGCTGGTCACCGCCTGATGATAGGACGTATGCACCCGCCCCGTGTCAGCATCGATGCGCCCGGGCAGCTTGTCGGTATAGGTGGATTTGAGCTTGGACAGCCCGCGATACTCCAGGATCAATCGGGGCAGCGGGTAGTCCGCCGCCAGCTGTTCCAGCACGTCCTCCGCAGTGGAGGGCTGCCCCTTGGGTGTCTTGCGCACCACGGGCAGTTTCTGGCGCTCGAACAGGATCTCCTGGATCTGCTTGGGCGAGCCCAGGTTGAAACTGCCGCCGGCCACCTCATGGGCCTCGCGCTCGATCTCTCCCATGCGGTCCGACAGTTCATGGCTCTGTGTGAAGAGCAGGTCCGCGTCCACCCGCACCCCGGCCCGCTCCATACGCGAGAGCACGGGCACCAGGGGGATTTCCAGTTCCTCGTAGATACGACGCTGCCCCGCCTCTCCCTGAAGCCGCCCCCAGAGGTACTCATGCAGGCGCAGGGTGACGTCGGCATCCTCGGCAGCATAGGGGGCCGCCTCATCCAGGCGGACCTGGGAGAAGGCAATCTGCTTGGCTCCCTTGCCGGCGACCTCCTCGTAATGGGTGGTGCGGATTCCCAGGTGACGCTCGGCCAGGGTATCCATGTCATGGCGGCTGGCGGTGCTGTTGAGCACGTAGGACGACAGCATGGTGTCGTGGGCGATGCCGCGCAGCTCGATGCCGTGGTTGAGCAGCACGTTGCGATCGTACTTGAGGTGATGCCCCAGCTTGGGCCGGTCCGGGGCCTCCAGCAGGGGTTTCAGCCGGGCCAGGGTCTCCTCCCGGGGCAGTTGCTGTGGGGCATCGGCGTAATCATGGGCCAGGGGCAGATAGGCCGCCTCACCGGGGCGAATCGAAAAGGATACCCCCACCACCCGCGCCTGCATGTAGTCCAGGCTGGTGGTCTCGGTATCGAAGGCGAACAAGTCTGCCGTTTGCAGCCTTTCCAGCCACCGATCCAGCTGCTCCTGTTCCAGCAGGATCTCGTACTCCACGGGATCGCTTCCGCCACCCGCCTGTTCCGGCTGCGACTCCCCTGCCCGGCCCTCGCCACCCAGCTCCTTGAGCCAGCTGCGAAATTCGAAGCGCTCCAGCAGACCGCGCAGGGCCTCGGACTCCACTGGCTGCAGTTCCAGACCCGTGGGGGTCAGGTCCAGTTCCAGGTCACAGCGCACCGTGACCAGCTCCCGGGACAGGGGCAGGCTGTCCAGGCTGGCGCGCAGGTTCTCGCCCACCTTGCCCTTGATCTCGTCGGCATGGGCCATGATGGCGTCCAGGTCCCCGTGGGCATCCAGCCATTTCACCGCCGTCTTGGGGCCCACCTTGTCCACGCCGGGCACATTGTCCGAGGTGTCCCCCACCAGGCTCAGGTAGTCCACGATCAGCGATGGCGGCACGCCAAAGCGCTCCTTCACGCCGGCCTCATCCAGGGTGGTTCCCGTCATGGTGTTCACCAGGGTGACACCCGGCTCCACCAATTGCGCCAGGTCCTTGTCGCCGGTGGAGATCACCACCTCCATGCCGTCCCGGCGGGCCTGTCGCGCCAGGGTGCCGATCACATCGTCCGCCTCCACCCCCGGCACCACCAGGATAGGAATGCCCATGGCCCGCACCAGTTCGTGCAGCGGATCCACCTGCGCCGCCAGTTCATCGGGCATGGGTGGACGGTTGGCCTTGTACTGTTCATAAAGGTCATCCCGGAAGGTGCGCCCCTTGGCATCGAACACCACGACCATGTGATCGGGCGCGTAGTCGCTCATCAGCCGCCGCAGCATGTTGGCCACACCCAGCACGGCCCCTGTGGGCTCGCCCCGGGAATTGGACAGGGGTGGCAGGGCGTGAAAGGCGCGGTACAGATAGGATGAACCGTCCACCAGGACCAGGGGCTTGCTGTCAGTCACGGATTGATCTCTTGCTTTGGGTACGGGGTCGATGGCGCCGTTGCCGCCGGAGAGCTCCATTGTGGCCCGATGCGAAAAAATGACCAAACAATGCGGTTTGCCAGCGAGGGGGAACGCGATATGCTTCGGTGAAACAACGAAACATCGAGCACATCATGAAGCGTGACCAGCGAGCCTCCCATCCAGGCCTGCAACCCATGGATGACACCATGCTCACCCGGGAGAGCTGGAAGATATTCCAGATCATGGGCGAGTTCGTAGAGGGCTTCGAGCGTCTGGCCCGAATCAAGCCTTCGGTGAGCATCTTCGGCTCCGCCCGCATCCCGCCCGAGAGCCCTACATACCAGCTGGCCGAAAAGATCGCCCGGGAACTGTCCGATGCAGGTTTTGCCGTGGTCAGCGGTGGCGGCCCCGGCATCATGGAGGCGGCCAACAAGGGGGCGTTTGGTGGGAAATCTCCCAGTATCGGGCTGAACATCAATCTGCCCCATGAGCAGACCGCCAACGCCTACCAGGACGTCTCCCTGTACTTCCGCCACTTCTTCTCCCGCAAGGTGATGTTCGTCAAATACGCCTCGGCCTATGTGGTCCTGCCAGGCGGCTTCGGCACCCTGGACGAACTGGCGGAGATCCTCACCCTGGTACAAACCAACAAGACTCGCCGCATCCCCATCATCCTGGTGGGCTCGGCGTTCTGGAAGGGACTGCTGGAGTGGTTCGAGAACACCCTGGTCACGGATGGCACCATCAGCCCGGAAGACCTGGACCTTTACACCGTGGTGGATGATTCCAAATCCGTCGTCGACGCCATCTTCAACTTTTACGAATACGGCGGCCTGGAACCCACCAGCGAAGAACGCGAGAGGCTCATGGACCTATGACCACACGCCGCGCACTCATCCCCCTGATGCTCACCGCCTGCCTGGCCACCCCCGTGTCGGCCCAGGATCAGGCCGCGCCACCACCCCCGCCCCTGCTGGACGACTCGGCCCAGGTCACCCGGGAGTTGATGGAGCCGCAAGTCACCATCATCGAGCGCGAAGGGGAACGCATTGAGGAATTCCGCCTCCAGGGCGAGCTGTACATGATCCGCGTGCAACCGGAAAACGCCCCGGCCTACTATCTGGTGGACATGGACGGCGACGGTCGCCTGGAAACCCGGATGCACGAACTGGACCCCAAGATCCTCATCCCGTCCTGGGTGATTTTCAGATTTTAGGAGACTGCACGCCGCCTTCAGCCTGACATGGGATCCAGGTCGGTGAACTCACGCCAGCGCACCATCCGCGACTGGAAGTCCTGATAGGAGCGGATCACCCGCCGGGCTGTGCTGTCCTCCTCGGCCATCTCCTCCAGCACCTCATCGGTCAACCGTCGCAGCGACGCCAGCACCGGCTCCGGGAAACGTTTTAACGGCACGCCATAATCCTGGATGAGCGAATCCAGTGCCTGCTGATTGCGAGCCGTGAACTCCATCAGCATATGGTCACTTGCCAACCGGCAGGCATGGGTCACCGCCTGTCGCAACGTGACGGGCAAGGCCTCATAGGCATCACGGTTGATCAGCGCCTCCACCAGCGCACTGGGCTGCTGCCAGCCCGGATAATGGTAATGCCATCCCCAGCGGTGCAACCCCAGCTCCTTGTCCCCATAGGGCCCCACCCACTCGGCCGCATCAACCCGTCCCGCCCGGATGGCATCGAGAATGTCATCACCAGCCAGGGACAGCACCCGGGCCCCGGACCGGCGCATCACCTCCCCACCCAGCCCGGACATGCGAATCGACAACCCTTCCAGATCCGCAGGCTCGTTGATCTCGCGCCTGAACCAGCCGCCCATCTGGGCACCTGTATTACCGCAAGGAAACGGAATCACATCGAAATGCCGATACAGATCCCGCCACAACTCCAGCCCACCGCCCTTGTAAAGCCAGGCATGTGTCTCCTGAGCATTCATGCCAAACGGTACCGACGTGAACAACTGCGCCGCGGGACCCACATCACCCCAATAATGGGCTGCCCCATGACCGATCTCCGCCGAACCGCGGGCCACCGCTTCAAAAACCTCCAGCGCAGGCACCAGATCATCCGCCCCGAACACCCGTACCGAAATCCGCCCCCCGGAAAGCTCATTGATGGCCCGGGCCAGAAAATCCGCCCCCGCCCCCAATCCCGGCGAACCATGAGGCCAGGCGGTCACCATGCGCCAGTGGAACCTGAGACCCGTATCCCGCATCCCGTCACTGGCGTTGCCCTCCGGCGAACCACAGCCGGCCAATGCCCCCGCCGAAGCCAGGGCCGCCAGACCACCCGCCTTACCCAGAAACTCCCTTCGCCGCATGAAAGACCTCACTGGATGTCTTCTCGATCAAACCTCTGAAGCCAAAACCACCGAAATGCAGGTCTCGGCAGGGGGGCATCCCTGAGAGCGGGCGTTCGCCGCATGGATGCGGCGGTCGAGCCTACACGGATGTATTCACGGCGTCCCGCGGCCAGGGATACCGCCCACCAGCGGCCGGCGCAGCACCTTGATGCCCGATGAACACCCCAACCTCACCCTACAGGCTCCAGCTTGGCATACCCCACCACCAACCACTTGACGCCCTCACCATCAAACCGCACCTGCACCCGCGCCGAAGAACCCTGACCCTCACAATCCAGGATCACCCCCTCACCGAACTTCTTGTGCCGCACCCGCGCCCCCAGGGTCAAGCCCTCCGCCGGCGGTTCCTTGACCCGCCTGGTCCGCACCGGCTCCGCCACCGGTCGCCGCAGCGTCGCCCGCGGGCGCACATCCTCCAGCAGATCCTCCGGCAACTCCGCAATGAACCGCGAAGGCGCGTTATAACTCTCCCGACCATGCAGACGCCGACTCTCCGCATACGTCAGCACCAGCCGACGGCAGGCCCGCGTGATCCCCACATAGGCCAGACGCCGCTCCTCCTCCAGCCGACCCGGCTCCTCCAGCGACATCCGGTGCGGAAACAACCCCTCCTCCATGCCCACCAGAAACACCAGAGGAAACTCCAGACCCTTGGCCGAATGCAGCGTCATCAACTGCACACAATCCTCCCAGGCGTCCGCCTCACCCTCGCCCGCCTCCAGGGCCGCATGGGACAAGAACGCCGTCAGCGGACTCATGTCCTCATGCCGCTCCGGATCATGGACAAAACCGCGGGCAGCACTCACCAGCTCCTCCAGGTTATCCACCCGCGCCTGAGCCTTCTCCCCCTTCTCCGCCTCGTAATGATCCTTGAGACCCGAATGCGCGATCACATGCTCCACCTGCTCATGCAGATCCAGATTGGCACAGGCAGTGGCCATATCATCCAACAGCACCCTGAACCCCCGCAGCGCATTACCGGCCCGGGCCGCCAGGGCGCCCTGCTCCAGCAGCCTGCCAGCGGCATCCCACAGCGACACGCCCTGCGCCCGGGCCTGTTCACGGATCAACGCCACGGTGCGCTCCCCCAGGCCCCGCGTGGGTTGATTGATCACCCGTTCCAGGGCCGTGTCATCGTCACGCGACGCCACCAGGCGCATATAGCACAAGGCATCCTTGATCTCGGCCCGCTCGAAGAAGCGCAGGCCCCCGTAAACCCGGTAGGGGATGCCCGCCTGGATCAGGGTTTCCTCCAGCACCCGCGACTGGGCGTTGGAGCGATAGAGAATGGCCACGTCACGACAGGCTCCGCCCCCCTCCCGCCAGCCGCGGAGCTGATCAGCCACGAACCGGGCCTCATCGTATTCATTGAAGGCACCGTAGAGCGTGATCGGCTCCCCCTGCAACCCATCCGTCCACAACTCCTTGCCCAGGCGCGAGCCGTTCTGACGGATCAGGGTGTTGGCCGCCCCCAGGATGGTGGCGGTGGAGCGGTAATTCTGCTCCAGACGCACCGTCAGGGCGCCGGGGAAGTCCCGCGTGAACTTCTGGATGTGCTCGATGCGGGCACCACGCCAGCCGTAGATGGATTGGTCATCATCACCCACGGCGAATACCGGCGTCTTGTCCCCGGCCAGCAGACGCAGCCAGGCATACTGGATGTCGTTGGTATCCTGGAACTCATCCACCAGCAGGTGACGGAAGCGACTGCGGTAATGCTCCAGCAGCGTCGGGGTGTCGCGCAGCAACTCCAGGCTGCGCAGCATGAGCTCGGCAAAATCCACCACACCGGCACGCTGACAGGCCTGCTCATAGGCCGTGTAGAAGCGGATCATCTGCCGGTTCACCGGGTCGCCGGTATCCTGCATGTGCGCCGGGCGCACCCCCTCATCCTTGCGACCATTGACGAACCACTGCATCTTGCGCGGTGGCCAATGGGCCTCGTCCAGCTCCAGGGCCTTGAGCACGCGCTTCACCAAGCGGTACTGATCGTCCGAATCCAGGATCTGGAAGTTCTCCGGCAGCCTGGCTTCGCGCCAATGGGCCCGCAGCAGTCGGTGAGACAGGCCGTGGAAGGTGCCCACCCAAAGCCCCCGGGGCGGCATGCCCAGCAGACCCTCCAGCCGCCCACGCATCTCGCTGGCCGCCTTGTTGGTGAACGTGACCGCCAGAATGCTGTGGGGAGACAGGCCCTCCGCCTGAATCAACCAGGCGATGCGATGCACCAGCACGCGGGTCTTGCCACTGCCGGCGCCCGCCAGCACCAGAATCGGACCAGAGGGGCTGCCCACCGCCTGGCGCTGGGCCTCGTTCAGGGAATCAAACAAAGGGGAAACATCCATGGTCGAATCTTACCAAAACCCCGACCTCCCGGAACGCACCACTTGCCAGTTTGGCGTTTAGGGTCGAGACTTGATCCTGAGCAAAACGCAAGACAGGCATCCCACACTCCCACAGCGCCCAAAGACAGACACGCCCATGACCAAGCCCAGCCAAGCCCGCGACATGCAGTCCCATTGGGACTCCTCCTTCCTGGACGCGGGCAATGCCGCCTATCTGGAACAACTCTTCGAGGCCTACCAGCAGGACCCGGACCAGGTACCGGAGATCTGGCGACAGCACTTCGACGACATCACCCACGGCGGAAGGGACGACACCTCCGTGCTGCACAGCCAGGTGCGGGAAGAGTTTCGCGAGCTGGCCGAGGCGGGTCCGGGACGTGGCCTGCCCATGGGCAGTCTGGAACACGAGCGCAAACAGGTGCGGGTGCTGCAGTACATCAACGCCTTCCGTTTCCTGGGGCACCTGCAGGCCGATCTGGACCCCCTGGGTCTGTCCGAACCGGCGTCACTTCCCGAACTCACCCTGGAACACCATGACCTGTCCGAGCAGGATCTGGGCACGGTGTTCAACACCGGTTCGCTGGTGGGCCCCGACGAGGCACAGCTGAGGGAAATCACGCGCATCCTCAAGGGCACCTACTGCAAGACCATGGGCGCCGAATACATGCATATCACCGACACGGGTGAAAAGCGCTGGCTGCAGCAGAAACTGGAGTCGGTGCGCGGGGAGCCCCATTTCAGCGACGAACGCCGGCGCTACATCCTGGACCGCCTGACTGCCGCCGAAGGCCTGGAGCGCTACCTGCACAGTCGCTACGTGGGTCAAAAGCGCTTCTCGCTCGAGGGCGGAGAAAGCCTGATCCCGCTGCTGGACGAGGTCATCCACCGGGCTGGCGAGCGAGGCGTGAAGGAAACCGTCATGGGCCTGGCCCACCGCGGCCGCCTCAACGTGCTGGTGAACATCCTGGGCAAATCCCCGGCGGAACTCTTCCAGGAATTCGAGGGCACCGGACGTCGCCACCCGGGCACCGGCGACGTCAAATACCACATGGGTTTCTCTTCGAATCTGGAAACCCCCGGCGGGCCCATGCACCTGGCCCTGGCCTTCAACCCGTCCCACCTGGAAATCGTCGGCCCCGTGGTGGAAGGCTCGGTGCGGGCACGCCAGAACCGGAGCGGCGACAAGGACGGGGACCAGGTACTGCCCCTGGTGATCCATGGTGACGCGGCCTTTGCCGGCCAGGGTGTGGTGATGGAAACCCTGAACATGTCCCAGACCCGCGGCTTTGCCACCAAGGGCACGCTGCACGTGGTGATCAACAACCAGATCGGATTCACCACCAGCACCCTCAGGGACGCCCGTTCCACCCCCTATTGCACCGACGTGGCCAAGATGGTGAACGCGCCCATCCTGCATGTGAACGGCGACGACCCGGAAATGGTGATGTTTGCCGCCCAGATCGCCCTGGACTACCGCATGACCTTCAAGAAGGACGTGGTCATCGACCTGATCTGCTACCGGCGACAGGGGCACAACGAGGCCGACGAGCCCGCAGTGACCCAACCAGCCATGTACCGGCGCATCAAGGAGAGCCCCACCACCCGGGCCCGCTATGCCCAGCGCCTGGAAAAGGCAGGGGTGATCGACGATGACGAGGCCCGCTCCATGGAGGCATCGCTGCGCACCCGCCTGGACACCGGCGAGGGCATCATGCCCTACGTGCTGGAGGGCAGCGACCAGGGCTATGACAAGTCCGCCGTGGACTGGAAGCCATTCCTGGATCAGGATTGGCGCCAGAGCGCTCAGACCCGCGTGGGCCTGGATACGCTGCGGGACCTGTGGAAGCGCATCTGTGACATCCCCGAGGGGTTCGAGCTCCACCCGCGGGTCGCCAAGCTCATGGACGATCGACGCAAGATGGCCGCCGGCTCCCTGCCTATGGACTGGGGCTTCGCCGAGACCAGCGCCTATGCGGCACTGCTGGCGGATGGCTATCCGGTCAGGCTCACCGGCCAGGACAGTGGCCGGGGCACGTTCTTCCACCGACACGCTGTGCTGTTCAACCAGAAGGACGGAGACCGCTGGATCCCGTTGCGGCATCTCTCCGATCGCCAGGCGGATTTCCTGGTCATCGACTCGCTACTCTCCGAGGAGGCCGTACTGGCCTTCGAATACGGCTATGCCACCGCCACCCCCAACACCCTCACCCTGTGGGAGGCACAATTCGGGGATTTCGCCAATGGTGCCCAGGTGGTCATCGACCAGTTCATCAGTTCCGGCGAACAGAAATGGGGCCGCCTGTGCGGCCTGGTGATGCTGCTGCCCCATGGCTATGAGGGGCAGGGTCCCGAACACTCATCGGCGCGCCTGGAGCGCTACATGCAGCTGTGCGCACAGAACAACATGCAGGTATGCGTGCCCACCACCCCCTCGCAGATCTTCCACCTGCTGCGCCGCCAGATGGTGCGCCCGTACCGCAAGCCCCTGGTGGTGATGACGCCCAAGAGCCTGCTGCGCCACAAGCTGGCGGTCAGCAGCCTGGAAGATCTCACCGAGGGTCGTTTCCACAATGTGATCGGCGAGATCGATGATCTGGATCCGAAGGGCGTGACCCGGGTGGTCATGTGCTCCGGCAAGGTCTATTACGACCTGCTCGAACGCCGCCGCAAGGAGGAGAAGCATAATATCGCCGTGCTACGCATCGAGCAGCTCTATCCGTTCCCGGAGGAAGACCTGTCCCGTGCCCTGGAGGCCTTCCCCAATGCCAGTGAGTTCTACTGGGTGCAGGAAGAACCGCTCAATCAGGGCGCCTGGTATTCCAGCCAGCATCACATGCGTACCCTGCTCGGCCCCGACCGTTATCTGCAGCACGTGACCCGGCCCGCCAGCGCGGCGCCCGCCGTGGGACACCTGGATGTGCACGTGAAGCAGCAGGAAGCCCTGATCGAACGCGCCCTGCGCCAGTCGTAGGCGGCGATGACCCCATCGCGCCAGCGGACGCATTCATTGACACTGTCGGCAAAGCCACCGCCCATGACCCTGTTGCCGAAACCAATAAGGACAAGATGATATGAGTACAGAGGTTAAGATCCCGCAACTTCCCGAATCCGTGTCCGACGCCACCATCGTCTCCTGGCACAAGCGCCCCGGTGACGCCGTGCAGAGGGACGAGATCCTGGTGGACATCGAGACCGACAAGGTGGTCCTCGAAGTCCCCGCGCCGCAAGACGGGGTGATGGGAGACATCATCGAGGATGAGGGATCGGTGGTCACCGCCGGGCAGGTGATCGGACATGTGGAGGCCAGCGAAGGCAAGGAATCGAGTGACAAGGAATCGGGAAAGAAGAAGTCCGGCAAGAAGGACAGCGGCAAGGGCAAGCAGGCCGAGAAGGACAGCAAGTCGGGCAAGACGGCTGAGGGCGAGAGCCATTCATCACAAAAGCAGGCCCAGGACGATCCGGCCCTGAGCCCGGCGGTACGCAAGCTGATCAACGAACACGATCTGGACCCGGGGGAGATCCAGGGCAGCGGCAAGGGTGGGCGCATCCTCAAGGAAGACGTGGTCAAGCACCTGGATGAGGCGGAGGCCGAATCCACCAGGGCGCCCCAACACAAGGCCGAACCCGAAACCGAGAACACCCGGACTGAACCCGGCGGTGCATCGTCGGAGCAGAAAGCCTCCACGCCGCCCACGGCCAGTACCAGCACCGCCGGCGGTCGCACGGAGAAGCGTGTCCCCATGACACGTCTTCGGGCCCGGGTGGCGGAACGGCTGGTGGAAGCACAGCAAACGGCGGCCATGCTCACCACCTTCAACGAGGTGAACATGAAGCCGGTCATGGACCTGCGGGCCCAGTACAAGGATCGCTTCGAGAAGCGTCACGGCGTGCGCCTCGGCTTCATGTCCTTTTTCGTCAAGGCCGCCACCGAGGCCCTCAAGCGCTTCCCGGAGGTGAATGCCTCCATCGATGGCAAGGACATCGTCTACCACGGTTATTTCGATATCGGCATCGCCGTCTCGGCCCCCCGGGGCCTGGTGGTGCCCATCCTCAGGGACACGGACAGCCTGACCATGTCGGATGTGGAGCGCAGCATCAATGAATACGGCAAGAAGGCCGAGTCGGGCAATCTGAGCATGGAGGACCTCACCGGCGGTACCTTCACCATCTCCAATGGTGGCGTGTTCGGCTCGCTGCTCTCCACCCCCATCATCAATCCACCGCAGAGCGCCATCCTGGGCATGCACCGCATCCAGGAGCGCCCCATGGCCGAGAATGGTCAGGTGGTGATCCGGCCCATGATGTACCTGGCCCTGTCCTACGACCATCGCCTGGTGGATGGACGCGAGGCCGTGCAGTTCCTGGTCACCATCAAGGACATGCTGGAGGATCCGGCCCGCCTGCTGCTGGAGGTGTGATCGGCCCGCAGCCTGAAACCATGCGCCGGCTCAAGAGCGGGCGAAATCAGACATCGATGAGAATGATCGGGAGCCAGAATCATGGCAGAGCAGGAATATGACGTAGTGGTCATCGGCGGCGGTCCGGCGGGCTATGTGGGCGCCATTCGCTGCGCTCAACTGGGCCTGAAGACGGCCTGTATCGACCGTTGGCAGGACCCGGAGGGCAAGGAGCGTCTGGGCGGTACCTGCCTCAACGTGGGGTGCATCCCCTCCAAGGCGCTCCTGGAGTCCTCGGAGCTGTACGAACACACGCAGAAGCACCTGGGGACCCACGGTGTGCGCTGTGGCGAAGTGGAACTGGATCTGGCCGGGATGATGGCCCGCAAGGACCGTCTGGTGAACAATCTGACCCAGGGTATCCAGGGGCTCTTCAAGGCCAATCAGGTGGAGTGGTTCAAGGGCCACGGGCAGCTTCAGGCGGAGCGCCAGGTGAAGTTCACCGGACATGACGGCAAGGAGCAGACGCTGCAGGCCAAGAATGTGATCCTGGCCCCGGGTTCGTTCCCTGTGGAACTGGGCTGCGGCCCGTTTGATCGGGAGTACATCGTCAGTTCCACCGGTGCCCTGCGCTTCGAGGAGGTGCCCAAGCGCCTGGGCGTGATCGGCGCTGGCGTCATCGGTCTGGAGCTGGGCAGTGTGTGGCGGCGTCTGGGGTCCGAGGTGGTGATGCTGGAGGCCCAGGATCGATTCCTGTCGTTCTGCGACGAGCAGGTGGCCAATGAGTCCCTGAAGATCATGAGCAAGCAGGGTCTGGACATCCGGCTCTCGGCCCGCGTGACCGCCACCAAGGTGGACAAGGACAAGGGGCAGGTGTCCGTGGTCTACGAGGATGAGAATGGCCAGCACGAGGAGCGTTTCGATCGTCTGGTGGTCTGTGTGGGGCGGCGGCCGGCGACCGATGGCCTGGTCAGCGGGCCGGTGGAACTGGCCATGGACGAGCGCGGCACCATCCACGTGAACGAGCATTGCGAGACGACGATGCCGGGGGTGTATGCCATTGGTGATGCAGTCCGTGGCCCGATGCTGGCCCACAAGGGTTCCGAGGAGGGAATCATGGTGGCGGAGCGCATTGCGGGCATGGGCAGCTCGGTGAATTACGACACCATTCCCAATGTGATCTACACGTTGCCGGAGATCGCCTGGGTGGGCCGCAATGAGCAGGATCTGAAGAAGCAGGGTGTGCCATATGCCACGGGGGTGTTTCCCTTCGTGGCGTCGGGCCGGGCCCGGGCCATGGAGGATACGACGGGGTTCGTCAAGCTGCTGGCCCACGCGGAGACGGATCGCATCCTGGGGGCGCATATCATCAGTTCGCGGGCGTCGGAGTTGATCGCGGAGTGTGTGATTGCGCTGGAGTTCGGTGCCTGCAGTGAGGATCTGGCGCGTACGGTGTTTGCGCATCCCACGCTTTCGGAGGCGGTGCATGAGGCGGCGCTGGCGACGCTGGGGCATCCTCTGCATATTCCGCCGAAGGGGAAGCGGGGGTAGTTGCTCGGGCCATTCGGATGCCTAGGGGTGGTCCACGCGGGTGCCCCTGGACCGCCAGCGGAGGGAGGGATGCCTGCAGGCGGGTCGCCGTGAATACGTCCATGGAGGCTTGTGCGCCGCATCCATGCGGCGCACACCCTCCCACAGGGATACTCCCCTCCGGACGCTGCGGTAGTGGTTGCGGGGGTCAGGCCCTGATGATCATTGAACTTCCAGTTCGCTGCGTTTCCAGACGGCGCCCAGCAGGAAGGCCAGTCCCAGGGTGCCCAGGACCCAGGCGGGCCAGGGTACGGTGAGCAGTTCCGGCATCTCCGGGGACTGGGAAGTGAGCAGCACGGCGCCCAGGGCCAGGGCGCTGCCCATCACGGCATAGACCGTGCGCCGATTTGAGGCACGGATCTCTCTCTGCAATTGGTATAACTGGGCCTGCTGGAGGGCGTGGCGCTCGTCGGCGCTGCCCTGCTGGCGCAGGGCTTCGTGGATCAGGCCCGGCAGGTCCGGGGTCTTTTCCAGGATGAAGGGCAGGTTGCGGCGCATGCCCTTGACCAGAGCGCGCACGCCCACCTGCTCGTCCATCCAGCGCTGGATGAAGGGGCGGGCGGTCTGCCAGAGGTCCAGTTCCGGGTAGAGGTCGCGGCCCATGCCTTCGATGTTGAGCAGGGTCTTTTCCAGCAGCACCAGCTGGGGCTGCACTTCCATGTTGAAGCGTCGTGCCGTCTGGAAGAGGCGCACCAGCACATTGCCAAAGGAGATGTCCTTCAGGGGTTTTTCGAAGATGGGTTCGCAGACGGTGCGGATGGCGCCCTCCAGGTCGGCCACCCGCACGTCCCGGGGGACCCAGCCGGATTCCACGTGTAGTTCCGCCACCCGGGCATAGTCGCGGTTGAAGAAGGCGTAGAAGTTTTCCGCCAGGTAGCGCTGGTCGGCGGGGGAGAGGGTGCCGATGATGCCGAAGTCCACGGCCAGGTAGCTGGGGTCGGCGGGGTCGGTGGCGTCGATGAAGACGTTGCCCGGGTGCATGTCGGCATGGAAGAAGTTGTGCCGGAACACCTGGGTGAAGAAGACTTCCACACCCCGCTCGGCCAGCAGTTTCAGGTCCACGCCACGGGCCTTGAGGGTGGCCACGTCGGACACGGGCACGCCCTGGATGCGTTCCATCACCATGACGTTGCGGCGGCAGTAGTCCCAGTGGACTTCCGGGGTGTAAAGGATGCCCGAGCCTTCGAAGTTGCGCCGCAGCTGGGAGGCGTTGGCGGCCTCCCGCAACAGGTCCAGTTCGTCGATGATGGTCTGTTCGTACTCGCGCACCACTTCCACCGGGCGCAGGCGGCGTCCCTCGGGCCAGTAGCGCTCCGCCAGTTCGGCGATCACGTACATGAGTTCCACGTCGCGGCGAATGGCCTTCTCGATATTCGGGCGCAGCACCTTGACCACCACCCGGCGGCCGTCGTGAAGCACCGCTCCATGCACCTGGGCGATGGAGGCGGAGGCCATGGGGGTGGCCTCGAAGGAGGCGAACAGGGTCTCGACCGGTTGGCCCAGGGATTTCTCAATGATTGCCCGCGCCTCTTCGTTGGGGAAGGGAGGCACACGGTCCTGCAGGCGGGAGAGTTCGCTGGCGATGTCGTCCGGCAACAGGTCACGCCGGGTGGAGACCATCTGTCCGAACTTGATGAAGATGGGTCCCAGGTCCTCAAGGGCACGACGGATGCGCTCGCCGCGCCCATAGGGCACGTCACGGAACCAGTTCCAGGGCGCCAGGTAGAGCAGGAAGCGCACGGGCCGGAACAGGCGGATGGCCAGTACCACCTCGTCCAGGCCATGGCGGATGAGGACGCGGTTGATGGTCAGCAGCCGAAGCAGCTGGGCAGGATGCAGGTGCTGCAGCATTTAGATTCTCATGATCTTGCCCGGTCCCGGGCTTGTTCGAGGCGCTGGATGCGCGCCTCCAGGCGGTCGGCGTCACTGCGCAGACCATCCACTTCATCCATGAAGGACTCCACCTGCGACCGAGCGGGCAGGGTCTGGGTTTCTTCCTGAAGGTATTCGGCCACATCGCCGCGGAAGGATTCGCGTGCCCGCTTGAGCCAGGACTCGAATTCCCGAAACGTTTCACCGACCCGATGGGCAAAAAGATCACCGGTGAAGCGCGACAGCAGTTCCTCCCAGTCCAGGTCCACCCGGCGCAACAGGTCATTGAAATGACGCGCCAGTTCCACGTCCCCCACGAGGGTGACGGAGTCGGGCATGCGGGCTGTGGGTTCACTGGCCAACAGGCCGGCCAGGGCCAGGGGGGTGCCGGCGATGTGTGCGTCCGGGTCTCCATCGAACTGCCCGGAAACCTGCAGGTCTTCCTCGCCGGGAATGAAGTACAGGGTCACGTCCACACCGGTCACATGCAGCGCCACCACTCCCCCCTTCAGGGCCGCCAGCCGTCGCTGGCTGCCGGGGTCCATGGAGAGGTACTGATTGATGGCCGCTTCCAGCAAGGCGGTGACTGGCGTCAGTGCTGAGCTCATGGCATCTCTCCCAGGCGAGTGAGGCTTTGACCGTGAGGGGTTGGACAGACTCCCGGGGGTTTCGGTCAAACCACCGGGTAACCCGATTGTGTCTACAGCTTGTAGCCCTTGTGCAGCGCCACCACGCCCCCGGTGAGGTTGTGGTAGTCGCAGCGCTCGAAACCCGCTGTTTCCATCATCTGCTTGAGGGTTTCCTGGTCCGGATGCATGCGGATGCTCTCCGCCAGGTAGCGATAGCTGTCGGCATCGTTGGCCACCAGTTTGCCCATCATCGGCAGCGCCTTGAAGCTGTACAGATCATAGATCTGACTGAAGCCCTTGGACGTGGGCTGGGAGAACTCCAGCACCAGCAGCTTGCCGCCGGGCTTGAGCACCCGCAGCATGGACGACAGGGCCTTGTTCTTGTCGGTCACGTTGCGCAGGCCGAAGGCGATGGTGATCAGGTCGAAATAATCATCCGGATACGGCAGGCATTCGGCATTGCCCTGCACGTAGTTGAGGTTCTCCACCAGGCCTTCATCCACCAGGCGGGCGCGGCCGCATTCCAGCATGGAGGCGTTGATGTCGCAGAGCACCACATGCCCCTTGGGCCCGACGATGCGCGAGAACTTGGCGGCCAGGTCCCCGGTACCCCCGGCCAGGTCGAGGATCTTCCAGCCCGGCCGCGCCGCGGCCACCTCGATGGTGAAGCGCTTCCATACGCGATGGATGCCCATGGACATCAGGTCGTTCATCACATCGTAGCGCTGAGCCACGGAGTGGAACACCTGCCCTACCCGTTTGGCCTTTTCCGTGGTCGGCACACGTTCGTAGCCGAAATCAGTGGTGTTGTCGTCGGACATGCCTGCTCCCGTTATCAACCCTTGCGCTGGTGGCCTGCGGCCGCCAGTCGTTCCAGGTACTTGTCCCACAACTGGGTCTGGTTGACGCCCAGGTGGTAAAGATAGTTCCAGTCGAAGATGCCGGTGTCGTGTCCATCGGAGAACACCAGCTTGATGCCGTAATGGCCCACCGGCTCGATGCCGGTGATGTTCACGTCTTCCTTGCCCACCTGCAGCACCTCCTGGCCCGGCCCATGGCCGGTGACCTCTGCCGAGGGCGAATGTACCCGCAGGAACTCGCAGCCAAGCCGATGCGTCTCGCCATCCGTGTAGACCAATTCCAGAACACGCGACTGCTGGTGCAGCCGGATGTCGGTGGGGCGGTTTTTGGTGGTCATCGTGTTGGTACTCCCTCGCCGAGGGAACTCACCCCCGGACCGGTGACGAACCCTAGAGGATGTAACGGCTCAGATCCTCGTCCTGAACCAGATCATCCAGACGCTGGTTCACGTATTCGGCGTCGATGCGGATGGGGCTGGAGCAGTCGGGGGCCTCGTAAGAGATGACCTCCACCACCCGCTCCATCACGGTATGCAGTCGCCGCGCACCAATGTTCTCGGTGCGCTCGTTCACCTGGAAGGCGATCTCCGCCAGACGGTGCACACCATCCTCGGTGAACTCCACGGTCACCCCTTCGGTGGCCATCAGGGCAGCGTATTGCTCGGTGAGGGAGGCCTTGGGTTCGGTGAGGATGCGCACGAAGTCCGCAGCAGTCAGTGCCTCCAGTTCCACCCGGATGGGCAGCCGTCCCTGCAACTCGGGAATCAGGTCCGAGGGCTTGGAAAGATGAAAGGCGCCGGAGGCAATGAACAGGATGTGGTCGGTGTGCACCGAGCCCACCTTGGTGGTCACGGTACAGCCTTCCACCAGGGGCAGCAGATCGCGCTGCACACCCTCGCGGGAGACGTCGCCGCCACTGTACTCCCCCTTGCGCACCACCTTGTCGATCTCGTCCAGGAAGACGATGCCGTTCTGCTCCACATGGGAGACGGCGCGCAGCTTGATGTCCTCATCATTGAGCAGGCGCGCGGCTTCCTCATCGGTGATGAGCTTGAAGGCTTCCTTGATCTTGAGCTTGCGGTTGCGGGTACGCTGGCCACCCAGGTTCTGGAAAAGACCCTGGAGTTGGCTGGCCATGTCCTCCATGCCCGGTGGGGACATGATTTCCACGCCGGAGGGAATGGCCTGCACCTGGATGTCGATCTCCTTGTCGTCCAGCTTGCCCTCCCGCAGGCGCTTGCGGAATTTCTGCCGGGTCTCGTTATCCTGGCGGGTGGGCTGGGGTTCTTCTGCCATGAAGCCCGTGCCGCTGCTGCGCGGTGGCGGCAGCAGGGCGTCCAGAATGCGTTCCTCGGCGGCCTCTTCGGCGCGGGGGCGCATCTTTTCCATTTCCTGCTCGCGCACCATCTTCACTGCGGCCTCCACCAGATCGCGGATGATGGATTCCACATCCCGACCCACATAGCCCACTTCCGTGAACTTGGTGGCCTCCACCTTGATGAACGGGGCATTGGCCAGACGCGCCAGGCGCCGGGCAATCTCCGTCTTGCCCACCCCGGTGGGGCCGATCATGAGGATGTTCTTGGGGGTGACCTCCCGGGCCAGCTCCGGCGGCAGTTGCTGACGGCGCCAGCGATTGCGCAGGGCGATGGCCACCGAGCGTTTGGCAGGATCCTGACCGATGATGAAGCGGTCCAGCTCCTGAACGATTTCTCTGGGTGTCATCTCAGACATGGGGACATCCCTTCACAAGGCATGGGGACTGGGGTTTGACCGCAACGCAACCGAGCATCACAGTTCTTCCATGCTCAGGTTGCGGTTGGTATAGATGCAGATATCGGCGGCGATGTTCAAGGCCTTTTCGGTGATCTCCCGGGCCTCCAGTTCCGTGTTTTCCATCAGGGCACGGGCCGCCGCCTGGGCGAACGGGCCGCCCGAGCCAATGGCGATCAGGCCTTCCTCGGGCTCGATCACATCACCGTTGCCGGAGATGATCAGCGAGGCCTCCTGATCGGCCACCGCCAGCAGGGCCTCCAGGCGGCGCAGGCTGCGCTCGGTGCGCCAGTCCTTGGCCAGTTCCACGGCGGCGCGCACCAGGTTGCCGCTGTATTTTTCCAGCTTGCCCTCGAAGCGCTCGAACAGGGTGAAGGCGTCGGCGGTGCCGCCAGCGAAACCGGCCAGCACCTTGTCATGATGCAGGCGCCGCACCTTGCGGGCGTTGCCCTTCATGATGGTGTTCCCCAGGGAAACCTGTCCGTCGCCGCCCAGGGCGACCCGGCCATTGCGACGGACGCTGACGATGGTGGTGCCGCGAAACTGTTCCAAGGACAAACTCCGATGTGCCGTCATTCAAAAGGGGCATTGTAACGGAAAGATCTGCCATGAGGGATGGGCAACGGCCCCGCTGGAAGAGACCCCCTGCCGCGAATGGCAAAACGCCTCAAGTTTGCCACCCAAACCTGGGATCGGAGTGGCCCTCGGGGTGTCCGGGTTCCTGTAAGCGGGCTTCAGCCGCAGGAAGCGGCTGCAGAGCCTACAGGGATGTATTCACGGCGTCCCGCTGACAGGAACCCGGACGCCCCAAGGGCCGGACAGTTCGGCGTTCTTTTCCAAGGCCCATATTCAACCGCATCGCCCCCGTGGGAGCTGGCCTGCCAGCGATGCGCTGCGCCAGCAGCGCCCGGACCAGGCCCCGTGCCCGCCGCCTTCGCGGGCAAGGCCCGCTCCCACAGGGAAAGCTCTCCCCACAGAGTCCCCCAAAGGGCCCTCCTACAAAGGACTGCTCCCGTAAACAGCGGCCACCTGACCTCAGGCCAGCCCCCGTGGGAGCTGGCCTGCCAGCGATGCGCTGCGCCAGCAGCGCCCGGACCAGGCCCTGTGCCCACTGCCTTCGCGGGCAAGGCCCGCTCCCACCAGGAACAGGATCAGCCCTTGTCCTTGCGCCGCGCCCGGGGGTGCGCCGCGTCATAGACCCGCGCCAGATGCTGATAATCCAGATGGGTGTAGATCTGCGTGGTGCCGATGTCTGCGTGGCCCAGCAGTTCCTGCACGGCGCGCAGATCCTGGGAGGACTCCAGCAGATGGCTGGCAAAGGAGTGGCGTAGCAGATGCGGATGGACGCGGCGCTCCAGTCCCTGGGTGAGGGCGTGACCGGCCATGCGCTTTTGCACCGAGCGGGGCGTGAGACGCCCTCCGCGACGGCTCACGAACAGGGCCGACTCGTCCGGTGCCGCCCACTCGCCGCGGTGCTTCAACCAGGCCTCCAGGGCGGCCAGGGCCTTGCGGCCCACCGGCAGGGTGCGCGTCTTGCGGCCCTTGCCGGTCACCCGCACCATGGCATCCGCCACATCCAGGTCGGTGCAGTTCAGGTCGGTGAGTTCGGCCAGGCGCAGACCAGAGGAATAGAACAGCTCCAGCAGGGCTCGGTCCCGCACCAGCAACAGGTCATCCCCAGGCACCTCCACCAGGCGCGCCACCTGCTCGGCATCCAGCACCTCGGGCAGCTTGCGGGCTGTGCGCGGTGCACGGATGCCCTGGGCGGGATTGGCGCTTAGCACGCCCTCACGGATGAGATAATTGAAGAATCCACGCACCGAGGAGAGCAGCCGCTGCAGGCTTCGGCCGGCCTTGCCAGCCCGGTGAAGTGCCGATACCAATGCGCGGATGTCGTGGACGGTGACCGTCGCCCAGTCACGGCGATCCGCCGACGCTGACAACGCCACATGCCCCTGCAGGACCAGAAGATCCCGGCGGTAATTGCTGAGGGTATGCGGCGAGCAGCCCCGTTCCCGGTCCAGATGCCCCAGGTAGGCATCGATCCAGGGATCCAGGGGTATCTTCATGCCTGCCCCAGACGGCCCCCAACGGCGTGGGAGATGATCTCGCCCAGGTAACCCAGGAACAGGGTACCCATCCCCGGATGGAACCGCGAGGCTTCCTGGCTACCCAGGGCCACGAAGCCCAGGGGCTGGGTGCCGTTCAGCAGCGGCACGGCCACGGCCGAGGCCACACCGGGAGCATCTTCCGTGGAGAACAGGGCCTGGAGCTGAGTGTCCGACAGGCGCCCGCACACCGGGCGGCGATGCTCGAACAGATGGGCCAGGCTCTGCATGGCCGGGTCGTCCTCCGCCATGAAGTGCATGCCCTGGGCCGGGTCGCCGCAGAGACGCACCACCACCACGTCGGCGCGGAATTCGTTACGCAACTGCTCCTGGGTGATGGCCAGCACGGCATCCAGGCTCTCCGCCTCCATCACCCCCAGGGCCAACTGGTGCATGCGCTGGCTGAGACGCTCGTTCTCGCGGGCAGTGTGCACCAGATCCATGAGCTTGCGCTCCAGGACACGGTTCTTGTCCCGCATCACGGCCATCTGGCGTTCAATGAGGGAGACGGCCGCACCGCTGGGATGAGGCAGGCGCAACACCTCCAGCAGGGATAGATGACGTTCGAAGAAATCGGGATGCGCGCGCAGATAGGACTCCACCGCCTCCTCGGACAAGGCCTCTTCGGCCAGCGCGCCCTTGCCTTGTGTGCTCATAGCTTGATGTTACCCGTAAAGACCGATGTCGCGGGGCCGGTCATGAAGACCGGAGCGTCTTCGCAGCCCTGCCACTGTATCACAAGCCGCCCGCCAGGCAGATCCACCGCCACCCGCTCGTCCAGCCAGCCGCGCGTCCGACCGGACGCCACGGCGGCGCAGGCACCGGTGCCGCAGGCCTGGGTCTCCCCTGCCCCACGCTCGAAGACACGCAGGCGAACATGATCACGTGCCAACACCTCCATGAACCCCGCGTTCACGCGCCTGGGAAAGCGTGGATGGGACTCGATGATGGGCCCGAGGGATTCCACCGGGGCCTTCAGGACATCCTCCACCCGCAGCACGGCATGGGGGTTACCCATGGAGACCGCACCGATCTCCACGGTGCCTCCCCCAACTTCCAGTGGGTAGGCCGGCGCCACCTCAGGCGCCTCAAACGGTATCTCGGCTGGCTCGAACCGGGGCCGGCCCATGTTCACCGTGACCTGGCCATTGTCCTCCACCTGAAGGTGGATCAACCCCCCAGCCGTCTCCACCGGGATGAGGGTCTGTTCTGTCAGACCCTCATCCCGCACGAACACCGCGAAGCAGCGGGCGCCGTTGCCGCATTGCTCCACCTCGCCCCCATCGGCGTTGAAGATCCGGTAACGAAAGGCCGCCCTGGCAGGATCGGCGGGCGGCTCCACCAGAAGCACCTGATCACAGCCCACGCCCAGCCGACGATGGGCCAGAAACCGCACCTGCTCCGGCGTGAGTTCAATCGCCTGGCGCACCCCGTCGATCACCACGAAGTCGTTGCCCAAGCCTTGCATTTTGGTAAAGGAGAGTGTCATCGACGAAATCGTAAAGGGTGTATGCCCGGCTGGGAAGAGAACGTGGCGCCATCCCGACGGCCATGAGCTCCAAGCGCCACCGGCACTTGCCCCGATCCCTCGGCACTCAGACCGGGGTCATCCCTGACCCGCAACTGGCTCAGCCTCTCTGCGTCGGTGCTTGACCGTAGGGATGACCGGATCATTGTGGCTTTTGCTCATCATCCTCGAAAACCTGGCTACTGGCGTGACCGTGCTCGCCCGTAACGCCGAAGGCAGCGGCGCGCGTTAGCGTGTCCGCTGGCCTGACTTGTTAGCAGAAATGTCCATGAGCCCGCCGGAAACATACTTGTGCAGAACACTTGATACCAGAGACTGGTAAGGAAGCCCCTCTTCCAGAGCCCGACGTTGAAGTGCTTCCAAGTCGCGACTGGAGATCCGTATATTGATCCGCTTGTCTTTCTTGAATGCTTCTTCCGCTGCCTTCGACAAGTACTCCCGACGATCAGCATCCAGATCTGACTCGAACTCTCCGGACTCGTATGCCTCCAGAAGCTCTTGCTCCTCGGGATCTAATTTGGGCTTGGGCATGCTACCCTCCTAAAAATGTCTTGGTGGCCTTTCGACTGGGGATGACCGTTTTTAGAAAGATCTCTCGATCATTCTCAACGTATGGCACCAGCCAGGCGTAATCGTCGATCCGAACCACAAAAAGGCGCTGATTCGGATATTTGCCCCGGTTGGGGTGAGGTCCGTCATCAAGTAAACCACCAGACTGAAGAGCAAACAGAACATCCTCAAAGGACACGCCGCGCTCGCTCATCAACTGCTGGTTCTTATCAGCATTCCAGTTAATTTGCCTCATGAAACGAGCCTAGCAGAATGTATGCCTATTGGCATCTTGCTAACATGTAAGCGTTTATCTGCCGTGCGCAGCATGGCCGATAAAAGTCTGTTGGACGAAGCCGTGTGTGCACATACTCTATGGTGGGAATTGTATTGGCCGCAGCGGGCCAAGGAGGGTATTTGCAGTCCTGTGATCAGCGCGACAGGCCTTCATCGGCTCCTTCCAGACAATTTCATCCATTTCGGATGGCATCCCTTACAGTCGGTTCGAGCTCAACATAGCCCGATTTCATGCTTGGTTTCAATGTCCCAGCCGCCGTCGAGCCCGACCTATGCCAAGGCCATCTTCAAAGCGGCTTATCGTCAGCGATGTTTCAGTGACTTAGCATCGTCGCTCCAGGAAAGGGAAGGGAGATACAGCCTTCGGGATTTCAGCAACCACATGCAACTGGCCAGCGCGGCATTTGGGACAAGGGTAGTGACGTCTTCTGGTCGCGATTTAGCAAACATCTGATTCAAAAGGGATCAAACCGGAATCGGTGCACCAATATCGGATTGGGGTGGAGCAGGTCATCCGTGGTTTCCCGCATCGACGGCTGGCCGGAGGCGCCATCCAACCCTTGCCGGCATCCCCTCTGGGCACCTGCAACTCCCCAAGCTGGCGAACGCCGGGCTATGCAGGCCCGCCGGGAGTCCTTGTGGAAAGAGCAAGCTTCCTGAGAAACAGGCTGATTCCCTCGCCCCCCTCAGCACCCCTTGCGCCGGGCCTGCTTGATCCGATACATGGCGGCATCGGCGCGATTGAGCACATCCTGGGGCTTGTCTTCGGGGGCGGCGATGGCGACACCGACGCTGCAGCCGACCCGTACCAGGCGGCCCTTGGCCTCGATGGGAAGCGACAACTGTTCCTCGGCGCGCCTGGCCAGGCGGCGGGGGTCCGGGTGCCTGTCGCCATTGTCATCCACGAGCAGCAGGGCAAATTCGTCCCCTCCCAGGCGGGCAGCAGTATCCTTGCCACGCACCAGATGGCGTAAACGCTCGGCCACCACCTGCAGAACGATGTCGCCAGCATCATGCCCCAGCTGATCGTTGATGGGCTTGAATCCATCCAGATCCAGGTAGAGCAGCGTCAGTCTGCCACCCAGCTCAAGACTGTCCTGCATCCGGGATTCGAGGATTTCCATGAACCGGCGGCGATTCACCAATCCGGTGAGGGCGTCCGTGTTGGCAAGCTCGGTGAGCTGGCGCTGTGCGTGACGCCGGGCCGCCAGTTCCCGATTCAGATCATGGGTGCGGCGGGTGATGATACCCGCCGCTTGGTTGAAGGAGCGGGTCAATTCGGTGAACTCACCCCAGAAGGGCTCTCTGACCAGTGCATCGCCCCGGTGCTCTCGCAGGGCCCGTGTGGCCCGGGCCAGTACCGTCACCGGCCTTGAGATCATGCGGGTGAAGGCAAGGGCCATGAGCACACAAAGCAGCAGCATGAACAGCACCGACCAAAGCATGAAACGCGTCTGTTCCCTGAGCGCCGCCGTCAATACATCGAGGGAGGCATAGACCAGCACCTCGCCCGGAACATGATCCAGCGGCAGGACCACCATCAGGTAATCACAGACCCTGACCGGTCCACTACCGGAAGCGAGCGGGAATTCGCGGCGTTGTTCGCAGAGGAAAAGGTCCGTGCGCATCGTGGCGCCGACGGGTCTGTATTCAAGCTCGTGTTCCTCCACCAGCAGCAGGGTTTTTCCACCCAGGCCCTCATGGGGGAAGTCTTCCAGCACGGCCTTCAGCTCGTCGAAACGCATCAGCAGATGCACGCTGCCAATATTCTCATCATCCAGTTCCAGAGGACCGCTGACCCAGATCATGGGGGTATCGCCATCGGGCCAATGGACGTCCAGGCGACCCCGCGAGCCCTCCTGCAACGGCGGCTGAATATCCGGCTGATCCAGTCCTCCATGTTGGCGCACCCCTGCCACCCATTGACCCCGTGCATCACGAATCCAGGCACCGTCAAGTATGGTGATGGGGTCGATGGCGTCCTGCAGGATGCGCTCGATGAGTTGCCGGTGCATGTCGTCGCCGGTGCGCGTGTAGGCGCGCAGGCTCAGGCGCATCTGCGTGCGACTGGCCACCAGGTCCATATGATCCAACATGCGACCGAGTTCCACATTCAGCCGACGCTGCTGAACCTGGGCCACCCGTTCCAGGCTGACCTCGGTAAAGGCCAGGTTGAGGCTGCGTGTGTGATGGTACTGGAGCACGAACAGCAGCCCCAGGGGGACCAGTGCCACCAGCAGAAACGCCGTGAAAAGCCGGGGACGCAGACCCAGACGACGCAGGAGATGGCGATTCCTGGCATGGATCATCCCAAATGGCGATTTGCGCTGACGGGTATCGTGATCCTTGCCGGGGGGGTCCATGGAATACTCCTTCAGGAGGAACTCGCGTTCATCGTGGGTTAACGATACCGCCCTCGGGCACCCTTGAATACATTCAGGCAAAAGGCCGTACGAACGGACGCGACTCAGGTCGTCGAGGGCATCACGGCCAGGCCCCGTCTTGGTACTATCGGTCATGGCTGCCCACGAACCATGACGAGGTAAGGATGTTCTTCCCCAAACTTCGCAGCATCGCCACCGCCGGGGTGATCACCCTGCCGATGACCGCCACACTGGTGGATGCGGTGCACAGCATGCGGCAGCACAATATCCGCAATGTGGTGGTCACCCTGGGCTCTGACTACCGCCTGCTGCTCTCCAGCCTGCTGCTGAAGCTGCAGATCCGTGGGATGCCACTGTCCACCCCACTGGGCGACCTGCAACTGCCCGAGCCGGCCATCCTGGATCCGGATGAGACCGTCCTGGAGGGACTGAACGCCATCCGCAATGAGGCGGAGCACATCTGCCTGGTAGATCAGGAGGGCACGCTCCAGGGGATTGTCAGCTACAGCGACCTGGCCGCCAGCCTGGACCCGGAGGTACTGGCCGAGAGCCAGAGCATCGGGCAGTTGATCCACGCCCTGCAGCCGCTCACCGTGGAGGAAGATCACTCCATACGGGCTGTGATGGAACGCATGGACGAGGGGCACTTCAGCGCCGCCATCGTGATCCACGAGGGCATTCCCGTGGGCATCCTCACCCAACGGGACGTGATACACCTGATCGATGGCGACGCCGACCTGGATCAGCCCATCCAGCCGTACATGACCACCCCGCTGCGCACACTGAGCAAGCACACCACCGTCGCCGAGGCATTGCGCTTCTGCCGCCAGCATCGCATCAAGCGTGTGGTGGTGGTGGATGACAGCGGCCGATTCACGGGCCTGATGGGGCACAAGGATCTGGTCGGCCTGTATTACAACCGTTGGTTCAACCTTCTCAAGGACCATCAGCAGCAGTTGGACGCACTCAATCGGGAACTGCGTGAGACCAACCAGGCGCTGTCCAGCCTGACCGACGAGATACCCGCCGGCCTCATGGTCATCGAACGGGATGGCATCATCACCCGGGTCAACCAGGCCACCACCGAACTGCTGGGTTATCCCGCCGATGCACTGGTGGGCCAGCGGGCGCTCGAATTCTTTCGCTGCGCGCAGCAGGGGCATGGGGACTCCCGCTGGCTGCACTGCGACCGCATGCACGACTGGATCCCTGCCGAGCGCTGTCGGGTGTTCGAAGCGATGCTGCAGGGGCGGCCCTTCGAGGGGCGGGAGGTGATGATCAGGCGGGAGGGAAACCCGGTGGTGGTGGAACTCAAGGCCAAGCCGATGACCCAGGGGCATGGCTTTCTGCTATTCCTGCAGGATGTCAGTGCCGAAACCCGCAAGGCCCATCAACTGGAGCAGGAACTGGATCTCTTCTCCCGGGGGCCGGTGATGGCCTGTCTTTGGTCGGCCAAGCCCGGCTGGCCGTTCGAGTACATCTCGCCCAACGTGATCGACATCCTGGGGTATGAACGGGAGGCCTTCATCGGCAGCCGACTGGGTTTTACGGAACTGCTCCACCCCGACGACCTGGACCGCATCAACAAAGAGATCGAATCCCACCTGGCTCGGCATGCCACGTCCATCGAGACCCAATATCGCCTCAGGCGACAGGACGGTGAATACCGGCGTTTCATTGACTACACCTTCCCGGAGTACGATGCCGATGGACAGGTGCTGTCCGTGCGCGGCTATCTCATTGATCAGACCGAGGCGCTGGAGACTCGCGACGCCCTGGAGGCGCAAGAGCAACGGTTTCGCACCCTGTTCGAACTTTACCCCGATGCAACGCTGCTGATCGACGCGAGTGACGGCCGCACCCTGCAGTTCAACACTCGGGCCCATGAGCAACTGGGTTACACCGCCGAGGAATTCGCGCAGTTGCGCATACCGGACTACGAGGCCCTGGAAACACCCGAGGAAGTGGCCCGTCATATCCAGAAGGTCATGGCTCATGGCCATGATGATTTCGAGACGCGACACCGTTGCAAGGATGGCGGCCTCATTGACGTCCATGTGACCGTGAGTGTGCTGAAGCTGGGTCGGCAGGACTGCCTGCTAGGGGTCTTCCGGGACATCACCCGGCAAAAGCAGACTGAACAGCGGGTGCGTGACAGCGAGCATCGCCTGAAACTGGCCACCGAGGCGGCCCAACTGGGCATCTGGGACTACGACATCCAGAACGACCGGCTGATATGGGACGATCTGATGCACGCCCTTTATGGTGTGCATCAGCACGACTTTGGTGGTCGATTCGCGGACTGGGCGCAAACGCTCCTGCCCGAGTCCCTGCCCCCGGTGCAAGCCGCCTTCGAGGCCCTGGTACGCGACGACACCCCCTTCGATGTGCTGCTCCAGATCCAGCGCCCCAGCGATGGCCAGGTCCGCACCTTGCGCGGCATCGCCCGGGCCATCCGTGATGACCAGGGCAAGGCCACCCGCGTGGTGGGGGTCAACGAGGACATCACGGAGCGCATCCTCGCTGAACGGAAACTGGAGTCCGAAGAGGCCAGGTTCCGTGCCCTGTTCGAGCTCTCACCGGTGGGTATTGCCATGAACGACTTCCACACAGGAGAGTTCATCCAGTTCAACCGGGCCATCAATGAGCCGGCCGGCTACACGCCCGAGGAATTCCGGCAACTTAGCTACTGGCAATTGACACCGCCGGAATACATGCCGGCGGAACAGCGCATGCTGGACTCCATGAACCAAAACGGGAGCTACGGGCCCTTCGAGAAGGAATATATCCACAAGGATGGCAGCCGCTATCCGGTGCTGCTCCATGGTTTCAAGATCAAGACACCGGAGGGACGGGAGGTGATCTGGTCCATCATCCAGGACATCTCGGCCCAGAAGAGAGCGCAACAGGAGATCCAGGATCGCGAAGAGCGACTTCAGCAACTGGCCACCCAGAGCCGCAATGTCACCTGGGAGGTGGATACCGGGGGTTGCTACACCTTCGTGAGTCCGGTGGCCGAGGCCGTGTGGGGCTATTCACCCGATGAGCTGGTGGGCAAGAAGTACTTCTTCGAACTGCATCCGGAAAACGGCCGGGAACGATTCAAGAGCGAGGTGTTTCAGGGGTTTGCCCGCCGCGAGACCTTTCAGGGACATATCAATCCCATTGCCCACAAGCAGGGGAATATCCTCTGGATGTCCACGCACGCCTTTCCTGTGACCGACCCGGATGGGAATTTTCTTGGATACCGGGGCAGCGACCTGGACGTCACCGAGTCCACCCGTGCCAAGCAGGCCCTGGAGGCGGAGAAGGAGCGTTTTCAGGGCATCTTCGAGAAGACCGGCAGCGGGGTGGCGGTCTATCGGCCCGTGGATGACGGTCAGGACTTCGTCTTCCTCGACTACAACACCGCCGCTGAGCGAATGGACCATATGCGGCGCGAGGACGTCATCGGTCGGCGAGTGACGGAGTGCTTTCCCGCCGTCCATGAGATGGGGCTGATGGATGCCTTGCGCCGGGTGGCTCGTACCGGGCAGGGCGAATTCCTGCCCCTCTCCCAGTATGACGATGGGCACCTCAAGGGCTGGCGCGAAAACACGCTGTTCAGGCTCTCTTCCGGCGAAGTGGTGGCCGTCTACAACGACCTCACCGAGATCAAGCAGGCACAGGAAACAGCCGAACGGGCCAATCTTGCCAAGAGCCAGTTCCTGGCCAACATGAGCCATGAAATCCGCACGCCCATGAACGCCGTGATCGGCCTGAGTGATCTGCTGCTGAGCACATCACTCAACGCCAAACAGCGGGATTACCTGGGCAAGATCCGCGACTCATCCCGCATGCTGCTGGGCATCATCAACGACATCCTGGATTATTCCAAGATCGAAGCCGGTAGACTGGAACTGGAGGACCATAGCTTCCGCATCGATGATCTGCTCGATCAAATGCGCACCCTGTTTGCCTCGGCAGCCGACGCGAAGGGCATTGAACTGGTGTTCGAGCTGGATACCCAGGGTTCGATCAGCGTCGAAGGCGATGCCCTGCGCCTGGGGCAGGTGCTCACCAACCTGCTCAGCAATGCCATCAAATTCACCGATCAGGGTCAGGTGGTGTTGTCCATTCGTCGGCTGGGCCGTGACGCGCAGGGCGCGCGCCTGCATTTCGAGGTGCGCGACACGGGTATCGGCATCAATCCGGACCAGCAGACCCGGCTGTTCCAGGCCTTCTCACAGGCCGACACATCCACCACCCGAAAATATGGCGGCACCGGGCTCGGTCTGGTGATCAGTCGCAAACTCCTGGAAAGGATGGGAGGTGTGCTGCAACTGGATTCCACCCCGGGGGCAGGCAGCCGCTTCCATTTCGAGCTCAACCTGCCGTTGTCATCGGACCAAGGCCCGGCATCGACGCATGAATCCATGAGGCCCGGTGCCCGTGTCCTGGTGGTGGACGACCATGCCACCGCGCGGATCGTGCTCAAAAACATGCTGCAAAGCTACGGTTTCCGGACGGAGGAAGCCGACAGCGGTGAGGCGGCCATCGACGCCGTCCAGGCGGCGGAGCGGGCCGGCATGCCCTTCGAGATCATCCTCATGGACTGGAAGATGCCCGGCGAGATGGATGGGTTACAGGCCCTGGATCGGTTGCACACGCTGCGCCAGCAGGGGGATTTGCAGCAGACGACCATCCCCGCACTGATCATCAGCGCCTACAACCAGGAAGATCTGGTGCCCCATTCGGATCGCTTCAGCGCCTTTTTGAGCAAACCTGTCACACCGCGGTCCCTGGTGGCGGCCATGAACGAGGCGGTGGCGGAACAAAAGACCGAGGCATCTGGTATGGACCTGGCACAATGCCCATGTTTCCAGGGTCGGACCATCCTGCTGGTGGAGGACAACGCCCTGAACCAGGAAGTGGCCCGGGAGATGCTCAGGAGGACACAGGTACGGGTCATCCTGGCCAATGATGGTCGCGAGGCGGTGGATCAGGCGGCACAATACCCCATCGACCTGGTGCTGATGGATCTTCAGATGCCCGTCATGGACGGCTTCGAGGCCACCCGTCATATCCGTGAACGATTTCCCGACCTGCCCATCATTGCCCTGTCGGCGGCCGTGATGGAGGATGATCGCGAGCGGGCGCGGGCCGCCGGCATGAACGACCACCTGGCCAAGCCCATCGACAGTGAGGCGCTGCTGCACACCCTGGAGAAGTGGCTGCAAAGCAGCGGCATCTGCGTCGAACTCCAGGACGCAGACACCCCGGACGCGGAGCTGCCTGATACACTGAAGGCCTTCGACCTGGCGGTGGGGCTCAAGCGTTTCGACGGCGACAAAGACCTGTACCTGCGCACCCTGCAACGCTTTGCAGCGCAGATGGAAGCGGAGTTCGACGATCTACGCGGGTGCCTGGAGCAGCCCGAGAATCCACGCACGGGACGGATGATCCACACCCTCAAGGGTCTGGCGGGCACCATCGGTGCCCTTGACCTGGCCCACAGGGCCGATCGCCTGGATACCGCATTGAAGCGGGGGAAAGCCATTCCCGACGACGACCGAAGTGCCTTCCTGGAGGCCCTGGACACCGTTTTGACTCAACTGGCCACCCTCCCGGAAACGCAAGGCTCCGAAGGCATTACGGGCACAAACCCACAGCCCCCGGTAGAAGCGATGGGGCACATCCTGCAATGCCTTGCCTCGGGGGAACTGGTGGACCAGCAGGAGCTGGATCAGATCACGTCCTACCTGGGCCGGCAGTTGGATGCACACTCCGCCCAGGAGCTGGCAAAACGGGTGGATCAATTCGATCATGATGGAGCGGCCGCGCTGCTCAAACAGCTGGCAAGGCAGGCCGGCGTCAAACTTTCCTGAGGTCTGATGTGCCCCACACAAGAGCGACGGTACTGATCGTTGACGATCAACCGACAAACATCCATGCATTGGCCTCTCTGCTCAAGGAGGATTACCGGATCCTGACCGCCACGCGGGGCGAAAAGGCACTGGAACTGGCCCAGGCCGAGCAGGGTCCGGACCTGATCCTGATGGATATCGTCATGCCGGACATGGACGGCTACGAGATCTGCCGCCGGCTCAAGGACAACGAGGCCACCCGGGCCATCCCGGTGATTTTTGTAACGGCCCTGGACCACGAGAAGGACGAGGAAGAAGGCCTGAACCTGGGTGCCGCCGACTATATCTCCAAGCCTTTCAGCCCGGCCGTCGTGCGCGCACGGGTACGCAACCAGGTGAACCTCAAGCTCAAGACAGACTTGCTGGAGAAGATATCCCTGCAGGACGGCCTGACTGAAATACATAACCGGCGTTACTTCGACCAGAAACTGGCCGAAGAATGGTCCCGGTTGAGCCGAAATGATCAATGCCTTTCCCTGCTCATGATCGACATTGATCAGTTCAAGCCCTATAACGACCATTACGGCCATGGGGCCGGGGATGACTGCCTCAGACGGGTGGCGCAAGCCCTGGAGCGCGTACCCGTACGTGCCATGGATCTGGTGGCCCGTTATGGGGGCGAAGAGTTCGTGGTGTTACTGCCGGAGACCGACGCGCAAGGCGCCCGGCATGTGGCCAAGGGAATGATCGAGGCGATAAACTCCCTTGGCATCGCTCATGACTACTCGGATGTGGCGCCCCATATCACCATCAGCGCAGGCGGTGCCACCCATTCCACGCAGCACCCCAAGGCTTCGGCAGAAGACCTTAAAGAAGCCGCTGACACGGCCCTTTATCAGGCCAAGAAGAACGGGCGTAACCAATACCGGGCCGACACATGACGGAATTCAAAAACCTGCCTCACAGTCAGAACCCGCACGGCGAGTTGCGCCGGGTGGGCATCGAGATGGAAATGGCGGATATCTCGCTGGATGTCATCGCCGGCTCCATCGTGGATCTCTTTGGGGGTGTGCATCAGCAGGAGTCTCCCTTCGAACACCACGTAACCGGTACACGGTTCGGCGATTTTGGCCTGGAACTGGACAGCGACCTGCTCAAGCGCCGGGAATATCTGGATTACCTGGAGAACATGGGCGTCGAGATCGACCGGGACACGGAGCCCCATGCCCTGGAGAGCGCCCTGTCCCAGGTGGCCGGACTGGTGGTGCCCCATGAGGTGGTGGCGCCGCCCATCCCCCACGATGCCCTGCCGGAACTGGACAGGCTGCGCCAGCGCCTGCAACAGGAGGGGGCCAAGGGGACCCATGGCTCCCTGTTTTACGCCTTCGGCCTGCAGATCAACCTGGAACTGGCACGCCTGGATGCCGATTACATCCTGCACCATCTTCAGGCCTTCATGCTCCTGTATGACTGGCTGCTCAGCCATTCCCAGGCGGATCTGTCCCGGCGCCTCACGCCCTTCGTGGACCCATTCCCCGAGGACTACCCCCGCCTGATCCTGGACTCGGGGTATCGCCCGGACCTGTCGGGCCTGATCAATGATTATCTCGCCCACAACCCCACCCGTAATCGGCCACTGGACATGCTGCCGCTGTTCGCTCATCTATCGCAGGAACAAATCGATGCGGCGCCCGTGGAACATCATCTGATTCGGCCTCGGCCCACCTTCCACTATCGCCTGCCGGACTGTCGCATCGACGAACCGGACTGGGATCTGAGCGTGCCCTGGAATGCCTGGGTGGCGGTGGAACGCCTGGCTTCGGACCCTCAACGCCTGGGTGCCATGGCCCGTGAATACCTGACTGCAGAACCCGAAACCCTGGCCAGCAAGGGTCAGCGCTGGGTGGAAAAAGTCACCGACTGGCTAAGGAACTGAACCATGGCAAGACCCCGCATCGGCGTCACGGGGCCGGACCGGGGCGGCGTGGCTGCCTGGATCATGACCTGGTGGGCCATCTGGTGGGCCGGCGGCAAGGCCGTTCACATCACGCCTGGGCGGCCCCGCAGCTTGCAGGAACTGGACGGGCTGGTGGTGGGTGGGGGCGCGGATGTGGATCCTGGCCTCTACGGCCAGGACCAGCTGAGCCTGATCCGGGAGATCGATGCCACCGAGACCGGCTGGCGACAGCGCATTCTCGGGTTCGTGCTCTACCCCCTGCTGTGGCTGCTGCGCCGGGTGCTGTACACCAAACTGCATGGCGGCGACGCTGACCGGGATCGTCTCGAACAGGCCCTGATCCGCGAGGCCCTGGACCGCGGGCTGCCCATCCTGGGCATCTGCCGGGGCATGCAGTTGCTGAACGTGGTGTGTGGCGGCACCCTGCACCAGAATCTGGAGGGCTTTTACCGGGAACACCCCCAGGTGCGCAGCATCCTGCCGCGCAAGGTGGTCACTCTCACCGAAGGCTCACGTATCGCCGCCCTGACCGGCACGAACCCTCTGCCTGTCAACGCCCTGCATAACCAGGCCGTGGCGGAGCTGGGCCAGGACCTGGTGGTGGCGGCCCGGGAGGCCAGCGGCGTGGTCCAAGCCATAGAGAGTCGGAACGCCCCGCTCATCCTTGGGGTGCAGTGGCATCCGGAGTATCTGCCACAAAAGGCGCGCCATCGGCGGCTGTTCCAGGGACTGGTGGACTCCAGCAGGGACTTGTCGGTCAGGGCCCGATCCCAGTAGGATTCCATCAGCGGGCGAGGGAAATCGCCCAATCACCACCAGGGGCCTCGCCCCGCTCACAGGGAGAGTGCATCCATGCAGGCCAAGGACATCGTGCCGCTGAACCCCACCCATCATCCAGCCCCCGGGACAGGCCGTGTCACGCTGGCGCGCGTGCTCCAGGCTCAGGCCGGCGAAGCCCTTTGGGTGGATTGCGATGGCACCACCCTGCCCCCCATGGGCCATGCCCAATCAACCCCCGCCCTGCGCCCCGGCGACCGTGTGCTGGTCCTGCTGCAGCCCGCCACGGGCCCGGTGATCCTGGACCGACTTCGCCGACATGGCGAAGCGCCCCCCTCCCAGGCAGTGACCGAGCGGGACGGGCATGTACATCTGAGGGCAGAGCGCGGTCTGTACCTGCGTTGCGGTGAATCCTCCATGACCCTGGAACCCGAAGGCCGCATGGAGATGCGCGGCCGGGAACTGCACGGCATCATGGCGCGGCTGATGCACTTTCTGGCCGCCCGCATCCACTTCAACTGACCCGGGAGCGTCGCCATGGAATGGCCTCTCTGGAAACAACATGAAGACCTGGCCCGAGCCCTGTGGGATCAACACGGCCGGCGCCAGGCGCTGCCACTGGACGATGCCGCCAGCCTGGAGCGCCTGGAGCGACGACTGCTCACGCAATGGCTGTTACTGGGCCGCAACGCCGGGGCCGTGCTGCCAGAAGACGCCTCGGCCTGTGCACACTTCCTGCGCTGTGCCGCCGCCTGGGTGAGTCAGCAGCGGCCCACGGTGGAGGACGTGGTCAGCGCCTTGATCGAGGACGGACAACACCCCTGGCGCTGGCTGCTGATTCACCTGCCTCCCGAACCGCTGGGCCCATGGCTCAGAACCCTGGGATCGGTGCCGGCACTGCGTCCGCTTTGCTGGGAAATCGCCCGCTGCCAGGACACGGTGCCGGCGGATCTGCCAGAACCCTCGCCCACCGAAGACCCGGACACCGTGCTGGCGCGGCTGCGCTGGATGGCCGATCACCCCCACGCTCCGGCCATCGATCCGGACCCGCCGGGATGTCATGCCGGCACCGCAGCGCGTTATTGGTGGGTACGCGGCGCCTGTGCCCGTGGCCGGATCTCCGCCCGGGAAGGCCTGGAGCACTTGCAGGACATGGAAGGCAGCGATGCCGTACTGCGACTCATGGGCGTGCTGGGCCTGCCCGAGGCCCTGGACACCCTCGTCGACGCCCTCCCCCGGCATGCGGGTGCGGCTTGGGGGCTGGCGCTGAACGGCACGCCGGCAGCGGTGGATGCCCTGATCGCGGGCCTCTCCCAGCCCCGTCACCTGAGTGACATTCGTGCTGCGCTGGAAGCAGTGTCCGGGCTGCGCCTGCCACGGGGGCCGCGTGGACCCCGACCACTGCACACCGGCGCTGGGCCCAACCCTCAGATGATGGCCCAGTCCTGGTGGCGAAAGACGCGCCCTCGTCTTCACGCTTCCCAGCGTCTCTGGCAGGGGGCACCACAAACACCGGTGAGCCTGGCCCGCCACGTGATGGCCACGGCGGGGCGTGAGGCCGATGGGCTGCAGTTGCGGCTTGCCCTGGCCCTGGAGGCGCCTCCAGCGGCGCCACGGGAACACTGGCAGCACCAGCGGCGACGCCAACTGGCCGCGCACGTCCAGGTGCTGCAGGCGATATCCCCTCAGGAGGCGGTGCATGCATGAACTCATTGACCGCACCGCCCGGATTGCCCGGCCGCCTCCGACCCTTCGTCCACGTGGGTGCATGGGTGTCACTCAAGTCGTCATGCGCGACAACAGCGAAGTCCAGGAGGGGCGTTCATGACGCTGGCGTTCAACCCGGACCACATTCGCCTGTGCACCGCGACCGGCAGCGATCCCATGGCGCTCTGGGCGGCAGCCTCCACACCCTTGTGCATGGAGCAACGCCTCACCCATCCGGCCGCACTGGCCTCCCCAGGCGGCCGCCATCAGGTGCTGCGCGGTGTGCCGGCGATGGGCGGTCAGCAAGACACTCTCGGCAGGGTGCAGGCGCTGCTCAGGGGTGCACTGGGTCAACAGCCCCTGCCCGCCCAGGCCCTGGTCCTGTGGCCGTATCGCCCCACCCTGCTTGAACACTCACGGTTGCACCCGCGAGTGCTTTGGGCCTGGATGGGCAAGGAGGGACTGCGCCATCCAGAGGCCCGGTTGCAGCCTGTCTGCCTGCATGAGTCGGCCGTCACGCTCCTGGACCATGCAGAGGAGGCATTGTCCCATCATCCGGATCGGGCCCTGTTTCTGGGCGGCGCGGATAGCCTGCTGGACCCGGACACCCTGCTGGCCCTGGTGGATCAGCAAATGCCGCTGGCCTGGGACGGCGAGGATGGCATCGTCCCGGGCGAGGCGGCGGCCTTCCTTCCGTTGCGGGATGGAGGCGATGGCGTGCGGATTCTGGGTTGGGACAGTTGCCCCGCCCCAGCAGCCAGACCCGACTCCACGGGGTCGCATTCCGCCCTGGCCCAGGCGCTGAGCAGCGCCCTGACGCAAGCAGGCCTGGAGGCATCCAGCCTGGATGGTATCCTGCTGCCGCCAGGGAACGGGGCCGAAGGGGATCGGGAATGGTGGAGCTGCCAGGTGCATCTATGGCCGTTGCGTGCCGACATCCCGGAAGGCGTGTCACTGCCACCGGAGCCCGACGAGGATCCCCTGCCCCCGGAACCCATCACGCCCCCCTCCCTGGATAGCGGCGCCGCCACCGGTCATGCCGGGGCCATACAGTGGCTGCTGCAACTGGCCCTGGCTGGCATCTGGATGCGGGATACCGGAGCCATCGCCCGCTCGGGTGCCTGGCCCCGAGTGGCCGCCACCGCAGTGCTCGACCGCCCCATGGTCGACGAGCGCGGTGCCGTCATCCTGAGTGCCGAGACGGGTCAGGAGGCCTGAGGCCAGGGGATGCCCGTGCCCCCCAGACCGCAATAACCTCCCGGCACCTTGGCCAGATACTGTTGATGATCGTCTTCGGCAAAATAGAAGGTGGGTGCCGGCACGATCTCGGTGGTAATGGCGCCCCGTCCGCTGGCGGTCAGGGCCTGCTGATACACATCCCGCGACTCGGCAGCCTGTCGGGCCTGGTCGTCATCATGGGTGTAGATCCCCGAACGATACTGGGTGCCCACGTCGTTGCCCTGGCGCATGCCCTGCGTGGGGTCATGGGACTGCCAGAAGACCTTGAGCAGGTCCTGATAACTGACGCTTTGCGGATTGAACACCACGTGCACCACCTCGTTGTGGCCGGTCATCCCGCTGCACACTTCCTTGTAGGTGGGATGGGGCGTATAGCCGCCCGCATAGCCCACGGCGGTCACATGCACCCCGGGCAACTGCCAGAAGGCCCGCTCGGCACCCCAGAAACAGCCCATGCCAAACAGGGCGGTCTCCATGCCTTCGGGATACGGGGGTTTCATGGGGGTGTTGAGCACCACGTGGTGCTCGCTCACGGGCATGGGTTTGTCGCGGCCGGGCAGGGCCTGATCGGGACGGGGCATGGCGGTCTTGCGCATGAAAGAGAACATGGTGGGGCTACCTCCCGGTGTGGATGGTGGGCTTGCCTCCATTGGAAAGCGCCGGGCCGGGAAAGTTTGGTGATGGGGAGCCGGCCTGCCGGCGAAACAGGCCAGGATCAACTGGGGAGTCTTTCCTGGCATGGGCTTCGCGGGTAGGGCCCGCTCCCACGGGTGCTGGGGTTATGGACGGGGGTTGTCCGGCTCCTCCGTGGATGCCCTGTCTTCTTCATCGGGGGGCTGTGCCAGGGTGAGGTCACTGGTATCCACCTTCAGGGGTGGATGATCCCGGGGGGTGCCCAGGGTGACACCGGGTTCGGCCAGGGTCAGTTCCGAGAGGTCCACCTCAAGGGGTGGGGGGGCCTCGCGGTCGCTCAGATCGGTGCCCACGGGGGCCAGGGTCCAGTCGGGCCCGGCAGGCTCCGCCTGTGCAACCGGTGAGTTGGGTGACTCACTCGGGTCACCACTGGACGCGGGGGGCGTCGACTCCGGTTCGGCGCCGGCAACGGGCGAGTCACCCGACTCCGGGGCACAGGCCATCAGCCGGGCCAGAACGCCGGCCTCCCTGAGGGAGGCCTGATAGCGACGGGCCGTGGCCTCGTCCACACCCTTCTTGATGACCACGGGCTTGCCCGAGAGCATTGCCGCCGCCCGCGCCTCGGGGATGCGGAACAGGCGGGCCAGGTTGGCCTGGGCGGTGGCCGGGTCGACCCCTTCCACCAACTGCCCGGTCACCGCCACCAGGTAGGCTTTGTCTCCCACTTTGCCTCCTCCTTATCGCGCAGGCAGCTTACCGATCACGACTGCCGGGACCCCGCTCTCCCCCAACGACGGGAGAGGGGGCTGTCCCGGGGATCAGGCCGTCATGAGGCCTCGGCCACGGGAGGCTTGGGTTTGCCCCCGGACACCTTCAACTGCCAGAGCAACAGCACCACGCCCATGCCAAGACCCACGGCGTCACTGAGCAGATCGCCGGAGATGGCCATCAGGGCACCGATGAACAGCAGCCCCCGGACCACGCTGCTGGCCAGACCGAAGAACCAGCCCTGGGCCGCGGCCGCCAGCATGAACACGCCCAGCAGGGCGGTCAGGAAGCTCTGGGTGATCTTCCACCATTCACCCTCCATGAGCAGGGCCGGGTGATAGAAGAAGATGAACGGCACGATGAAGGCCGCCAGACCGATCTTGAAGGCCGTCACCGAGGTACGCATGGGCTCCGAGCCGGCGATGGCTGCACCCGCATAGGCCGCCAGGGCCACCGGCGGGGTGATGGCCGAGATCACCGCGTAGTAAAAGACGAAGAAGTGGGCCACCAGCGGCTCCACCCCCATCTGGATCAGGCCGGGTGCCACCACCGAGGCCGCCACCGCATAGGCCGCCGTGGTGGGCATGCCCATGCCCAGAATCACGGAAATGCCCATGGCGAAGAACAGGGCCAGCAGCTGGCTGTTGTCGGCCACGGCCAGCAGCATGGTGGAGAAGCGCAGCCCCACGCCCGTGAGGCCGATCACCCCCACGATGATGCCGGCGCAGGCGCAGACAGCGATCAGCTGGATGGCCATGCGCGCCGCCAGTTCCAGGGCCTTGGCAGAGCCGATGATGCCCAGCCGGAAGGGTGTGAGCCAGCTCACCACCACGGCACTCATCAGGGCCACGGTCCCGGCACGGATCACGGAATAGCCCATGAACAGGGCACCGATCAGGATGATGATGGGCGCGAACAGGTAGAGCTGACGCAGCAGCTTGCCGACCTTGGGCAGTTCTTTCGAGGGCAGGCCCTTCATCCCTGTCTTGGCGGCTTCCAGATCCACCATGAAGTATACGGAGGCAAAATACAGCACCGCCGGGATCAAGGCGGCGATGATGAGCTCGGTGTAGGGGATGCCGGTGATCTCCGCCATGATGAAGGCGCCCGCCCCCATCACCGGCGGCATGATCTGCCCGCCGGTGGAGGCGGCCGCCTCGATGGCGCCGGAACTGCGCGGGTTGTAGCCCACGCGCTTCATCAGCGGAATGGTGAGGGAACCGGTGGCCACCACGTTACCGGCGGAGGTGCCGTTGATCATGCCCATCAGGCCGCTGGCGAAGATGGCCACCTTGGCCGGACCGCCCCGGGCCCGCCCGGCGGCGGCAAAGGCGAAGTTCACGAAGTAATCACCCACCTTGGAGGCCTGCAGGAAGGCGGCAAAGGCGATGAACAGGATGATGTAGGTGGACGACACCGCCGTGGTGGGGCCCAGGATGCCGTTGTCGGTGTACAGGTAGGTGAAGAAGCGATCGGCATTGTAACCGCCATGCTCCAGCACTCCGGGTAGCCAGGGACCGATGAAACCATAGAGGATGAAGACCGCGGCGATCACCACCAGGGCCATGCCGGCCACGCGCCGGGTGAGTTCAAGAATCAGCAGGATACCCGCCACCGAGACCCAGAAGTCGGGCTGCGTGGGCATCACGCCGGCCCGGAACTGCAGGTCTTCCAGATGGAAGACCAGATAGGCGCCTACCGAGACACTGGCGGCCATCAATGACCAGTCATACCAGCCGATGCGATCCGAGCGGGGCTTGAAGACCCAGGCAAACAGGATACCCAACACGGTGGTGGCCAGCAGGGTCCAACCGAAACTCTGGAAGAGCCAGTCCGGCATGGACCATGAGTCATAACCCCACACATGGCGCATGAGATAGGCGGCGATGACGGCACCCACGGCGTAGAGCGCCGCGCCCACGGTGATCACCATGGGCAGCAATTCCAGTAGCCATCGTCGACCGGGGGATTGTTCGGAGGGCGGCACGCAAGCGGCCACAATGGCGAAGCCGATCACCAGGGCACCGGCCACGTGAAGAATACGGAAGGTCCAGGTCTCCATGGGGAAGACGTTGAGGACCAACAGGTGGAAACTGGTATAGGTCAGACCCAGCGCAAACAGCAGCCAGTATTGCCAGCGGGTGAGATTGCGCTGTGACGAGGTCCCTTCCTCGGCGGCAGCAGCCGCGGCGGCAGCAATGTCTTTGTCTTCAGCGGGGCCCGATTTTTCGGAGCTCGTCATGGGAGAGTTCTTCTGAGCATACTGTTAGATTGACATGACACGCCGGGCGCGGATGGCACGCAATCGGGGCGTCAGTAAGATTCAGCGGCAAAAGGCTCGGGCCGCGTCACGCGGCCCGAGCCCTTGCATGCCATCCTGATGGCTGATCAGCCCTCGTACTCGGGCGGAATCAGATCCTCGGGCACCTCGATGCCCCTTTCCTGGTAGTAACGCACTGCACCGGGATGGAACCACATGAAGGTGTTGTGTTCCATGTTCTCGGGCAAGGTTTCAGCCGCGGAGCGATGAATGCTCATCATGCGGTCGTTGTTGTCCAACACGGTCTTCATGATCTCGTAGACGAAGCTCTCCGGCATGTCCTTGCTGGCAATGGCGAAGTTCCACAGGGCCACGGTAGGCTGATCTTCCTCCACGGTGCGGTAGGTGCCACCGGGGATGACGATGCGGCTCACCGGATGGTTTTCCACCATCTGGGCGATCTCTTCCTCGTTGAGGGAGAAGATGTTCACCGGCTGCTGGGCCTCGATCTGACTGAAGGCGGAGATGGGCACGCCAGCGGCAAAGGCAAAGGCATCCAGGATGCCGTCCTGCACCTGACCCACCTGGTCGGCGGCACCGCCAAAGCGCACACGCACGTTCAGGCCCAGATCCTCAAAGAAACGTGGCCAGAACATGCTGGCGGTGCCTCCACGGGGGCCTACACCCACACGCTTGCCGTCCAGGTCAGAGATGCTCTCGATACCCGAACGCTGCAAGGCCACCACCTGCAGAGGAGTCTGATACATGGGGAACATGGCACGCACATTACGCGTCTCAAGGCCCCTGGCCACCTGCAGCTGGCCGTGCCAACCTTCAAAGGCCGGTCCCATGGTGGTCATTCCGAAATGCAGTTCGCCCTGGTGTACCAGCACCATGTTCTGGGCGGGGCCACCGGTGACCTCGGCGGACATGTTGACGCCGGTTGCTTCGTCAACCAGACCTGCCCAGCCGGCACCGTAGATGAAGTAGGTTCCGCCCTGAGAGGCCGTGCCCAGCTTGGCTGAACGCGGCCAATCGGAGCGGTCGTCCGCGGACGCGACGCCGCCCAGGACCATCGCACAGCTCAGGGCGGCCACTCCCGCCCAACGCATACAACTTTTCAGCATGGCAAAACTCCTCCTGGGAGTCTGGGGACCGTTCGGGTCTCCCGTTCTTCTGGATGGTTTGAAACGTGGGCCATCCGGACAGACTGCCATGTCCCCGCCGGCCAAGCCCGATTCGGAAGATAGCATAGACCGGGTGCGGATTATTACGGATTGATGGATTCGGTTGAAGTGAGTGGGCAAAAATTGCAGGCGAAACGTGGTGGGCTACCTGCCGTCAGGTCCCAGCGGCCGGAATCAGCCCTCGGGGTAAGCCAGCACGTCAAGCTGCTCTGCTGCCTGCGCCAGATGCGCCAGAAAGCGCTCTGCCTCGCCATCCTCCAGTTTGGCGGTCAACCGTGACATGAGGTGTTCCTGGCGGTCATGAAGCTGCCGGGCCAGGCTCATCAGGCCCGCCCGTTCGTCGGTGCGCCGGGCTGCCTGCAGATCCGGATCGTCCTGACCGCGCGCCAGAGAGAGTTCCACCATCCGCCGCATTCGCTCGGCTCCAGCCTCCTCGGAGGCCTGGGCCAGTTCCTCCGCGAACACCTGGATATCGTGGATCTCGCCCATGAGGTCCTGCATCTCCTTGAGTTCCTTGATGAGGTCCTTGCCGCCCTCCAGTTCCTTGGCCACGGGTTCCAGCAAATAGCGCAGACGCTTGCCGGCAATGCGCGCCTGATGCACCTCCTCCTGGGCGGCTCCCATCTTCACCTGGTCCAGATGAGCACGGAAATCCTCGGCGGCCTCCGTCAGGCGCAGAGCCGTGACCCGACCGAACGGCGGTGCGTCATCGTCCTTGTCCAGATCCAGGCGCTCGTTCATGCGCTTGCGGAAACGCTTGAAGGCAGACGGTGTTGCCTGCCGGATATCCGCGTATTCGTCACCAAGGCGATCCTGCAGGCGCTCCTTCATCCACAGGAAACCCGGTCGTTGATGGGACTTGATGCGCTCCTGCTGCGTCATGAGCCAGGCCAGCTGAACCTCGGTATCCCTTGCCAGCCCGGTACTGGATGCCAGGTCCTTGGCGCGCTGGCGAAGTTTTTTGGACAACCACTGTTTTGCATAGCCCTTGTGGGCCTTGAGCAGGCTACGCAGGCGCCGCAGCGCCACTCGAAAATCGTGCAATGCTTCGGTGTCTGCGGGGTCATCCAGCCGGTCGCAGGCCGCCTGGGCCTGGTCCAGATAGGTCCTGGCCAGGTGACGGACAGCGCGGGAGGCGGGTTGGGCTGCCAGGGGTTGTTTCATGGGGCTCCGGATCGATGGATATCAGGGGCAACATTAAGACCGAGCAAGATGACAGTATGATGAAAGTATGACAGCTGCGGGGAAAGGTGGTGAGAGGAACGGGCGGCCCCGGACGTCATACTCGTACGGGGCCGCCCGGTGTCGGATCCCTGCCGATCAGACTTCCTGACGGCGGAACATGGCGTCCACCCCATAGCGACCGGAGCCGGCGAACAGGAAGGGCACCATCACGGCGGCGTACAGCAGGGCCAGCTCCTTGCTCGGGCCACCGGTGGCAAACAGCGGGTCACCCCCATGGGCCACGAAGGCTGCCACCAGCATGGCGCCCAGGATGGCGGCCGCCGAGGCGCGCGTCAGCAAACCGGCCGCCAGGAGCAACCCGCCAATCCCCTCGGCCAGCCCGGCCATCCAGGCAAACAACTCGGGCGAGTGAAACCCCAGCCCTTCCACCATGCCCACGAATCCTGCAGACGGAGGCAATTTGTCGAACCCGTGCCCGAAGGCCATCATCAGTCCGGCGGCCACGCGCAGCACGGTCATGCCGGCATCCGTCGCCACGGCGCCCGGCGTCTGACCGCCGAAGAGTAGTTCGTTGAGGTTCAGTTGCATTTAGCGTCTCCTTTTCAATGATTGAGTGAGCATGGCGTGATTTGCGCGCCACCTGTTCAGCTTGCCCGGGCCGAGAGGCGCGTCCATCTCACCGACGAACGGGGCGCCCCGGCGTCATCCGGACCTTACACTGAGAGGGCTTACCAGGGGTCGTTGTGCCAATTGGTCCACTGGCAGCAGGGTTTTGTTCAATTTGATCTTTGAATCCTTGTATTCGGGGGAATACAGCATGAACAGGAAGTCAATCAAACTCATCGCCGTCCTGATGTCCGTGGGTCTGCTGACCGCCGGGGGGGCGGCACAGGCGGACTCTTTCGCCCTGGGGGCCAAGGTGGGCACCACCGGCCTGGGCGTGGAGGGCACATACGGCCTGCGGGAGAACGTCAATCTGCGCGGCGGACTGTATGGCTTCACCTACAGTACCGACGTGGAAGAGACCGATGTGGACTACGACGCCGATCTCAAGCTGCGCAGTGCCGCGCTGCTGGCCGACTGGCATCCCTTCCGAGGCGGGTTCCGCCTGACTGCCGGGGCGTATTACAACGGCAATGAGCTGACCGGGAAGGCCGACGGTACTCTCGACATCGGTGACAACGACTATGACGCCTCGCTGGATGCCACCATCGACTGGCGCAGCTTTGCACCCTACCTGGGAATTGGCTATGGCAATGCGGTCCAGGGTGGGCGTTGGTCCTTTGCGTTTGACGCGGGTGTGATGTTTACCGGATCACCGGATGTGAGCCTGAGGGGAAACCTGAGGGGACAGGTCAACGACCCCACCTTGCAGGATCAGTTCGATGAGGACCTGCGTCGAGAGCAGGAAGAACTCCAGGACGACCTGGACGACTTCAAGTACTACCCGGTCCTGAGCCTGGGCGTGGCCTACCGCTTCTGAGCCTTCGGTGCCGCGAGGCCAACGGGTCTCGTGGCGCTCAGCCTACCCGGCCATATTCCTGCGATCCGCTCAGCCAGCGGTCGATCAGAGGGTCCACGTGGTCCGGGTGTTTGGCGGCCAGGCGCCCGGCGGCGACCTTCACGTCTTCCAGCAGGTCCTGATCCCTTACCACATCGGCGATACGAAACTGCATCATCCCGGTCTGACGCGTGCCCAGCACCTCGCCGGGGCCGCGCAGGTCCAGGTCGATGCGGGCAATCTCGAAGCCGTCGGTGCTGTTGCGCAACGCCTCCAGACGACGGTGGGCCGTCTGGGACAGCGGCGGGTGATACATGAGCACGCAGGCACTGGCTGCCTCGCCCCGCCCCACACGCCCGCGCAACTGATGCAGCTGAGCCAGTCCCAGGCGCTCGGCATTCTCGATGATCATCAGTGACGCATTGGGCACATCCACGCCCACCTCGATCACCGTGGTGGCCACCAGCAACTGCACCTCCCCGGCCTTGAAGCGGGCCATCACCGCCTCCTTGTCCCGGGGTTTCATGCGCCCGTGCACCAGCCCCACGCGGATACCCTCCAGGGCCTCCTCCAGCTGGGCATGGGTATCCTCCGCTGCCTGGGCCTGCAGCACATCGGATTCCTCCACCAGGGTACACACCCAGTAGGCCTGGCGCCCCTCGCCAATGGCGTGGTGAATGCGCTGCACCACTTCATCGCGCCGGTCATCGCTCAGGGCCACGGTCTTGATGGGCGTGCGCCCCGGCGGAAGTTCATCGATGACTGAATAGTCCAGGTCCGCGTAGGCGGTCATGGCCAGGGTGCGGGGGATGGGGGTGGCGGTCATGATCAACTGATGGGGCAGACGCCCGTCCCGGGCACCCTTCTCCCTAAGGGCCATGCGCTGATGCACCCCGAAGCGATGCTGCTCATCCACCACCACCAGGGCCAGGTCATGGAAGGTCACATCCCCCTGGAACAAGGCATGGGTGCCCACCGCCACCTGGGCCTGCCCGGAGGCCAGGGCCTCACTGGCCTCACGGCGGGATCGGACTCCCTGCTTGCCGGAGAACCAGGCCACTTCAATACCCAGAGGCTCCAGCAGGGCCTTGAAGTTGCGGTGGTGCTGCTCGGCCAGGATCTCCGTGGGCGCCATCACCGCCGCCTGATAACCCGCCTCCACCGCATGCAGACAGGCGGCCACGGCCACCAGGGTCTTGCCTGCCCCCACGTCCCCCTGCACCAGACGCAGCATGGGATGGGGCCGGGCCATGTCGGTGACCAGTTCCTGAATCACCCGCTGCTGGGCCCCGGTCAGCGGGAACGGGAGGTTATCCAGCAACCGGCGCACGAGTTCACCGGGCACCTGCACCGGCGGTGCCGGCTGATCCGTGGTCCGCGCCCTCACTCGGCCCAGGCTCAGGTGGTGGGCCACCAGTTCCTCGAAGGCCAGTCGACGCTGGGCCGGATGGCGGCCCTCCAGCAGGCTGGACACGGGGGCATCGGGCGGCGGGCGGTGCACGGTGCGCAGGGCCGTGACCAGATCCGGCAACCCCGACGAATCCAGGATATGCGCGGGTAGCCACTCGGGGATCCGGTCCAGACGAGCCAGGGCCTCGTCGGTGAGCCGGCGCAGGCTCATCTGGTGCAGCCCCTCGGTGGTGGGATAGATGGGCGTGAGGGACTCTTCCACCGCCGCCTCCCCCTCACGCAGGATGCGGTACTCGGGATGCACCAGCTCCATGCCCGCCTTGCCCATGCGAGCCTCACCGAAACAGCGTAGGCGGGAGCCCCGGGCCATGGCCTGCTGCTGAGCGCCGGAGAAATGGAAGAACCTCAGGGTGATCCCACCAGTACCATCACTCAGATGCACCAGCAGCATGCGCCGGGAACGGGCCACTACCTCGGTGTGATCCACCTCCCCTTCCACCACCCCCTCGTCCCCGGGCCGCAGGCTGCCGATGGCCACGAGGCGGGTGCGATCCTGGTAGCGGGCCGGCAGATGAAACAGCAGGTCGGTGACGGTGGCGATGCCCAGGCGCTCCAGCCGGGCCGCCATCTTCGGACCCACGCCCTTGAGGGCGGTGATGGGTTCAGTCATGGGTGCATCCGTTGCGTGGGGGAGTCAGGCCTACTCCAGTACCATGATGGCATCCATCTCCACCTGCGCGCCCTTGGGCAGGCTGGCCACGCCGATGGCGGCGCGGGCCGGATAGGGCTCGGCAAAGTACTGGCTCATGATCTCGTTGACGGTGGCGAAATTCCCCAGGTCGGTGAGAAAGATATTGAGCTTGGCGATGTCGTTGAGATCCCCTCCAGCGGCCTCGGCCACCGCCGACAGATTATCGAAGACGCGGCGCACCTGATCCTCGATGGGCCCATCCACCAGTTCCATGGTTTCGGGAATGAGCGGGATCTGGCCCGACAGGTACACGGTGCTGCCCGTCTTCACCGCCTGTGAATAGGGGCCGATGGCCTGAGGGGCCTTGGGGGTGGCGATGATCTCGCGTGCCATGGGGACTCCTTATGCGTCATGGTGGGTTGTCTATTGTCTCATGCTACTCGGGCAATACCGTTTCCCGCGCCAGCAGGTCCTCCAGGGTCTCGCGCCGGGTGATCACATGGGCCTTTTCACCCTCCACCATCACCTCGGCGGCCCGGGCACGGGTATTGTAGTTGGAACTCATCACATAACCGTAGGCGCCGGCGGACCGTACCGCCAGCAGATCGCCCTGCTCCAGCACCAGCGAGCGTCCCTTGCCCAGGAAATCGCCGGTCTCGCACACAGGACCCACCACATCATATTCACGGCTTTCACCGCTGCGGGGGCGCACCGGCAGGATATCCATCCAGGCGTCGTACAGGGCCGGGCGGATGAGATCGTTCATGGCCGCGTCGACGATGGCAAAATCCTTGTGGCGGGTGGGTTTGAGGTACTCCACGCGGGTGACCAGCACCCCCGCATTGCCGGCAATGGCCCGACCGGGCTCCAGCAGGATTTCGTAGCCGGTGTCCTTGAGCTCGGCCAGCATCGCCTGAGCATAGTCGCGCGGCGAGGGCGGCGTCTCGTTCTGGTAACGGATGCCCAGGCCGCCACCCAGGTCCAGGTGCTCCAGTTGAATACCCTCTGCCTGCAGGGCCCGGGTGAGCAGGATCACCCGGCGCAGGGCATCCACGAACGGCTCCAGGGATGTGAGTTGGGAACCGATGTGACAATCCAGTCCCGCGACCTTCAGGTGGGGCAGAGCGGCCGCCTGGCGGTAGAGATCCAGGGCATCCTCCACATCCACACCGAACTTGTTCTCCTTCAGGCCGGTGGAAATATAGGGGTGAGTACCGGCGTCCACATCGGGATTCACGCGGATGGAGACCGGCGCGATCATGCCCAGCGCCCCCGCCTCCCGGTTCAGGCGCTCCAGTTCCGCCACCGATTCCACATTGAAGCAGCGGATACCCACCTCCAGCGCCCGGCGCATCTCCCCCACCTGCTTGCCGACGCCCGAGAACACCACGCGCCCGGGGTCGCCCCCGGCCCGCAGCACCCGCTCCAGCTCGCCACCGGAGACGATATCGAAGCCCGCCCCAAGACGTGCCAGCACGTTCAGCACTGCCAGGCTGGAATTGGCCTTCACTGCATAGCACACCAGATGGGGATGATTCCCCAGGGCATCGTCAAAGGCCTTCCAGTGCCGCTCCAGGGTCGCGCGGGAATACACGTACAATGGCGTGCCGTGGGCCTGGGCAAGGGATTCAAGGCTCACGTCCTCGGCACAGAGAACGCCATCCTGATAATTGAAATGATCCATCCGTCGATATCCGGTTCGGAGGCGGGCCGGTGGCCCGGTGGGTTGTTTGATGGAGAACTGAAGGGCCTAGGGGTCGGCCCGTTGATCTTCATCATCGGGCAGGTACAGATCGCCGCGCTGACCGCAACTGGACAGCATGCTGGCCGTCCCCAGAATCACGACCACGACGATGAGCAACAGATTGGACCAGCAAAAACGCATGGCATGCACCTCATGAATCAGGGGAAGCCTCGGCATCCCGGTAAGCCACGTCCACCACCTCGTAGCGGACGACCCCGCCTGGCGTTTCCACCTCCACCTCGTCATCCAGGTGTTTACCCAGCAAGGCCCGGGCCACGGGAGAATCCAGGCTGATCCAGCCCCGCTCCGGGTCAAACTCATCGGCACCGACGATACGGTAGACCACCTCCCGACCCGAGGTATCGGCCAGGGTGACCCAGGCGCCGAAAAAGACACGGGCCTGATCCGTCGGGGGATCACGTACCACCTGCAGGGACGGTATTCGCTTCTGCAGGTAGCGGATGCGCCGGTCGATCTCCCGCAATTCCTTCTTGCGGTAGATATATTCGGCGTTCTCCGAACGATCGCCCTCGGCCGCTGCGGCGGACAGGTGGCGGGTCACATCGGCGCGGCGCGTCCAAAGACCCTGCAACTCCGCCTCAAGGGCCGCGTGACCCTCGGCGGTGATATGGGGGGATGAACGGGGTTGCGGTGGGCGCCAGCGTGCCATCAGAACAAAACCTTATCAATCCGATACTTCACCATGGCCTCGGGCCTCAGACAGGACGCCAGGTATCGTAGCCACAGCTCCAGCAGTGGAACAGGGCCTCCTGGCTGCCGTCACGATCCTGACTGTCCCGCACCTCTCCCGGCACCGCATACAGGGAACGCAGAGTGCAGCAGGGACACTTCTCCGCATCGCCATCCGGCTCCCGGGTGACCGCATGGCCCGGCGAGGACTCGGACTGACGCGGGTCCAGCGCCTGCTCAAGGCCAGCCAACTCGTCGCTCAACTGCGCAATCAGATCCCGTACATTGGCATCCGCCTCGCCGGCGGTGGACTGCAGGGCATCCAGATGCCTGCGCATGGAGGCCAACCTTTGACGAACATTGCTCATGACAGGGTGCTCCCGGGACAAACGGACCTGGAATACATGGCCGGAAACGGCCAACCAGTGAAACGCTCAGCTGCCTGACATCTCCTGAGCCGTGTGGGTCACCACCCGGTTGAGGGTGGTGCGGCATTGGACAATCTCCCCCAGCACAATGATGGCCGGCGCTTCCAGGCGCTCCCGGGTGATGGTCTCCAGCAGGGTCGCCCGCGTGGCGATCACCACCCGTTCCTGGGGCGTGGTGGCCGAGGTCACCACGGCCGCCGGCGTGTCCGCCACCATGCCCCCATCGGTGAGACCCTGAAGGATATGGGGCAGGTTCTTGATGGCCATGTACAGCACCACGGGCTGCCCCAGGCGGGCCACCAGGGACCAGTCAATGCCCTCCGGCGTGGGCTTGCGCCCGGCCCCATGGCCAGTGGCCAGGAACACCGCCTGATTCACACCCCTGCAGGTGGCCGGAATGCCCACCGCACTCAATCCCGCCAGACCCGAAGTGAGGCCGGGAATCACGCGATTGGGAATCCCCTCCTCCAGCAGCGCAGCCACTTCCTCCCCACCCCGACCGAACATGAAGGGGTCGCCTCCCTTGAGGCGCACCACGCGAAAACCGCGCCCAGCCTGATCCACCAGGGTGGCCGTGATGTCGTCCTGATGAGTGGAGGGTTTGCCGCCACGCTTGCCGGCAAAGATGCGTACCGCGTCGGGGCGCACCATGGCCAGGGTTCTGGGGTCGATCAGGGCATCGTGCACCAGCACATCCGCCTGCAACAGGGCCGAGAGCGCATGCAGGGTCAGCAGCCCCGGGTCGCCCGGCCCGGCACCCACGATCCACACCTCGCCCGGGCGCATGCGCGGCAGCCCCGGGATCAGGGCGTCCAGTGTATCCAGCGCCGTACCCATGACGGGATGGCTTGTCCGGGACAGTGAATTCATCGATCAGTATACTCCGTGCTATGTCCGAGCAGACCCCTACGCCCCCTGAACAGGGTACAGCCCTCCGACGCGGCTGGACCACGGGGGCCTGTGCCACCGCGGCCACCAAGGCGGCCTTCACGGCCCTGGTGAGCGGCCATTTCCCGGACCCCGTCCAGGTGACCCTGCCCAAGAACCGCACCCCGGCATTCTCCCTGGCAGTGCAGGAACAGGGGGATGGCACCGCCATGGCGGGCATCATCAAGGACGCCGGGGATGACCCGGATGTCACCCATGGCGCCCTGATCCGGGCCAAGGTACGCCTGGGCGCACCGGGAAGCGGCGTCACATTTGCCGCTGGCGAAGGGGTGGGCATGGTCACCCGTGCGGGCCTGCCCATCCCGGCGGGCGAACCCGCCATCAATCCATCGCCCCGGGCCATGATTCAGCAGGCCGTGGGCGAGGTAGCCGCACAGTTTAACGTGCCCGGCGACGTTGAAGTGGAAATATCTGTCCCGCGGGGGGCAGAAATTGCCATCGAGACCCTCAATCCCCGCCTCGGCATCGTCGGCGGGCTGTCCATCCTGGGTACCACGGGCGTGGTGATCCCCTTCTCCTGTTCGGCCTGGATCCATTCCATCCAGCGGGGCATCGACGTGGCCCGGGCCGCTGGGCTGCCCCACGTGGCTGGTTCCACCGGGCGCACCTCCGAGAAGGCCGTGCAGGCCCATCACGAACTGCCCGAAGAGGCACTCATCGACATGGGGGACTTCATCGGCGGCATGCTCAAATACCTGCGCACTCATCCCGTACCACGCATCACGGTGGCCGGCGGCATGGCCAAGATCACGAAGCTGTCCCAGGGTTTCATGGATGTACACTCCCGACGTGGCCAGGCGGATCTGGGGCAATTGGCAAATCTGGCGGCCACTGCAGGGGCGGACGAAACCTGTCAGGAAAGAATCCGTCAGTCCAACACCGTGGCTGAAGCGTTCGACCATGCCCGGGCCGCCGACGTTCCCATCGGCGACGCCGTAGCCCGGGCAGCGCTGCATTTTGCGCTACATCTGATCGACCCCCAGCAGAGCCAGTTGGAGATCCTGGTGTTTGACCGCTCCGGTCATCTGGTGGGCGAGGCCACCTCGGCCCCGTAGGCCCTCACCCCAACCCCTCTCCCGCCAGCCTACGCCCCACCCCCGGACCGATAGCGGCGTCGATAGCCCGGATCATAAAGGGCGCTCTCCCGAAAATCCCGACTCCCCAGGGCATGCCCCACCAGGATCAACCCCGTGCGCTCCACCGGCGAGGCCCGCATCATCTCCACCAGATCCCCCAGGGTGCCACGCACCACCACCTGGTCCGGCCAGGTGGCGCGCGCCACCACCGCTGCCGGACAGTCCGCCCCATAAAACGGTTCCAGGCGCTCCACCACCTCCTCCAGACGATGAATCGCCAGATGAATCGCCAGCGTGGCCTTGGTGCGGGCAAAGTTCTCCAGGGTCTCATCCGGCGGCATCTTCGAGGCCCGCCCCGACACCCGGGTGATCACCAGGCTCTGGCTCACCTCCGGCACCGTCAACTCCCGACCCAGCACGGCAGCCGCCGCACCAAAGGCCGGCACACCGGGGGTGAGGGTGTACGGAATGCCCAGACGCTCGAGACGCCGCATCTGCTCCGCCACGGCGCTATACACCGAGAGATCACCGGAATGCAGCCGCGCCACATCCTCCCCCGTCTCGAAGGCACGTACATACTCCGCCTCGATGGCATCCAGATCCAGCGGCGCGGTATCCACCAGACGCGCCCCCGCCGGACAATGCTCCAGCACCTCCCGGGGGACGATGGACCCCGCATACAGACACACCGGGCACTCGCCCAGCAAACGCGCCGCACGCAAGGTGATCAGGTCGGCGGCACCGGGCCCGGCGCCGATGAAATGAACAGTCATGTGTTAATCCTGTGAAAGTCCGGAAAGAACGAAAAACAGTCGGCCGAACAGCACACAATACAAGATCAGCGCCACAACAGCCGAATCCCCTCATCGGGGCCGGGTTCCTGGAGGCGGGTGTTCGCCGCAAGGAGGCGGCGATCAAGCCTACAGGGCCGTATTCACGGCGTCCCGCCGCGGGGAACGCGGCCTCGCCGAGGGGAGCCAACAGCGACACACACTCCGGGCACACCTTTCGCGGGCGAGGCCCGCTCCCACAAAGACACCCGGATCAAGGTGACGAGGCATACTCTTCGCGGCCGGGGGCGGCACGCGAAACCGGCTTGTCCACCACCCATTGCACCACCGACATGGCCGGCCGGAAGGCATGCAGCCCACCCACCTTGTCCAGACGCTCCACAGAGAGCCGGGTGAGACTGCCGCCCAGGCGCTGCCAGGCAGTCTGAATCACCTGCTCCGTCTCCAGCACCACCACATTGGCCACCAAGCGTCCACCAGGCCGCAATGCCTCCCAGCAACGCTCGATCACCTCCGGGTCCCGCGCCCCTCCACCCAGAAAGACGGCATCCGGCGGCGGCAAACCCTCCAGCACGGCCGGAGCCCGCCCCACCTTCAACTCCAGGCGAGGCACCCCCAGCGATGCCGCATTGCGGGCAGCACGGGCCGCACGATCCTCATGACTCTCCAGCGCAATGGCCCGGGTGGAAGGATGCGCCAAAAGCCATTCAATGGACACCGACCCCGAGCCACACCCCACATCCCAGAGCATCTCACCCACCCTGGGCCGCAGGCTGGACAGGGTCACGGCCCGCACCTCACGCTTGGTGATCTGACCATCGTGCTCAAACCAGTCATCGGGCAAACCCGGTGACCGCGGCAACACCCGGGCCTCCGGCCCCGCCACCACCTGAATGGCCAGAAGGTTCAACGGATTGACGTCATCCAGATCGAAGCAATGGGCCACCGACGATCGCCGGCGCTCTCGAGGACCGCCCAGGGCCTCCAGCACGGTCACGATGCTTTCTCCGAAGCCCCAATCCACCAGCGCCCGAGCCACCTGGGCTGGCGTGTTTGCATCGGCACTGAGCACGAACACCTGGCCGCCCGGCTGCAAAGCCGGACGCAGGCTCTCCAGGGGCCGCCCCGTCAGGGAGATCACCGCACAGTCCTGCTGCGACCAACCCAGCCGGGACGCTGCCAGCGCCACACTGGAAGGATGCGGCAGACACCGCCACTCGCCCGGCTCCAGATGCGGACGCAAGGTGCTGCCCACACCAAAGAAAAAGGGATCTCCCGAGGCCAGCACCACCACCGGGCGCCCTCGATGGGCCATGAGCTCAGGCAGCGTATCCGACAGGGGCGATGCCCAGGGCAGCGCCCGGCCCTGAATCAACGAAGAAGCCAACTCCAGATGGCGCTGGCCACCCACCACAAGCTCGGCGGAACGCACCAGGACCTGGGCGGCAGGGGTCAAACCATCAATGCCCTCCTCTCCCAGGCCGATCAAGTGCAGCCATGGGCGGGATGAGAAAGGTTGGGTCAGAGGGGAATCCGTCATGTGCGATGCAGTGGGGGAAGTGATTCCTGCAAGTGTGCCATAAATTGGGATCCCTGCCGGCCCCTCCCACCCTCACCCCAACCCCACTGATCATGGAACACCAAGGCCATGTCCAGTAAGGTGATGAGCCATCATCGGCCGTCCCCTGAAACCTCCCCCTCCCATGCCTGAAGACACCCGACACCCCCTCAAACTCCTCATTCTCGGTGGCACCGGCGAAGCCATGGAACTGGCCAGGGCCCTGGAAGACGACGCGCGCTACGACCCGGTCTACTCCGTCGCAGGCCGCACGAGCAACCCCCGCCTGCCCGACCTGCGCTGTCGCACCGGCGGCTTCGGAGGCGTACCCGGCCTGGTGGAATGGATTCGCGCCGAAGGCACCCACATCATTATCGACGCCACCCACCCCTTCGCAGCCCGGATCTCCGCCAACGCAGCCGCCGCAGCGGATCAAGCCGGTTGCAAACTCCTGGCCCTGCGCCGCCCTGCATGGACTCCCGAGCCCGAAGATCACTGGCGCAGCGTGCCCCACATGGCCGCCGCCGCCCAGGCCCTGGGCGACACCCCCAAACGGGTACTGCTCACCATCGGCCAACTGGAACTGGCCGCCTTCTGCCAGGCCCCCCAACACCACTACATCACCCGCAGCGTCGAACTCCCCGAAACCCGCCCGCCCCACTGCCTGTGCCTCACCCAACGCGGCCCCTTCCAGCTGGAAGATGAGTTGACACTGCTGAGAGAACACCACATCGACACCCTGGTCACCAAGAACTCCGGCGGGGAAGCCACCCAGGCCAAACTGCAGGCCGCCCGCCAATGTGGCGTGGAAGTGATCATGGTGGAGCGCCCCGCCGTGCCCAGGGCCAACCACGAGACAGCGACTCCGCAGGCAGCACTGGCATTGCTGCATCAGTTCAGCGCAGGGCGCTAAGGCACGGGCGCCTCAATCGCGGGCAAGGCCCGCTCCCACAAACATGCTCCCACAGGAACAGGAGGCTTGCAGCCAAAGGTGGAACCCTCGTGGGAGCGGCCCCCGGCCGCGAAGAACGACCCCACGGACTTCCGGAAAGCATCACGCAGGAAGACCAGGCACCCCGAACGAAGCCACAATAGCCGAATCCCCTCAGCGGGGGCGGGTTCCTGGAGGCGGGTGTTCACCGCAGGGATGCGGTGGCCAAGCCTACAGGGATGTATTCACGGCGTCCCGCCGCAAGGAACACGGCCCCGATGAGGGGAACCAGCACCAAAGCAAAACCCAGGCACCCCGAACCAAGCCACAACAGCCAACTCCCCTCAGCGGGGGCGGGTTCCTGGAGGCGGGTGTTCACCGCAGGGATGCGGTGGCCAAGCCTACAGGGATGTATTCACGGCGTCCCGCCGCAAGGAATGCGGCCCCGATGAGGGGAACCACCACCGAAGCAAAAACCAGGCAGAGGACCAAGTCAGCCCCCACCCACACTCCGCGGCGTATACACCCAGGGATCACGCCCGGCACGCTCGATCAGCCGCGTCTCCGCATTGCCCACGATCACCAGGGTGCGCATATCCGCCTGCTCCGGGCGAGCATCACCCAAAGTGGTGAACGCCACATGCTCCTCCGGACGACTCACCGCGCGGGCAAACATCACCGGCACCGACCCCGGCAAATGCACCCGCAACCGATCCAGCGCCTCCCCCAACTGCCAGGGTCGGGACTTCGAAATCGGATTGTAAAAGGCCATCGCAAACCCCACCTGAGCCGCCGCCTCCACACGGTTCAGAATCACCCCCCACGGCTTCAGATTATCCGAGAGAGAAATCACACAAAAATCATTCCCGAACGGCGCACCCAGACGCGCCGCCGCCGCCAGCACCGCAGAAACCCCCGGGTACACCTGCACATCCAGATCCCGCCACTGCGGCTCCCCATGATCCATGGCCTCGAACACCGCCGCCGCCATACCGAAGACACCACCATCGCCGGAAGACACCACCGCCACCCGACGACCCTGCTCCGCCAGCTCCAGCGCCAGACGCGCCCGCATGATCTCCTCGCGATTATCCGAACCATGGACCCGCTGCCCCATATCCGCGGCCACGCGCTCCACATAAGGCACATAACCCACCAGATCCGTGGCCTGCTCCAGAGCCCGGGCAGCCCGAGGACAGCGCAGATCCTCGGCACCTGGCCCCAGACCAATGATATCCACACAACCGCTCATCGTACCCCCTGTCTGCCGGGAACCAGCACAATGGTGAAATAAGGCGCCGGCTCATCCTCGGCGCGCTCCGCCAGCCGCTGCACCCGCTCCCCCTCCATGGAACCCCGCTCCACCAGCAAGGCCCGCTCCAGCATCCCCGCACGAGCCAGAGCCGAACGAACCCGCGGCAGATTACGGCCCACCTTCATGAACACGGCGGCATCCGTATGGGCCAGACGCTCCACCAGAGTGTCTTCAGGGAGCGTACCCGGCAACACCGTCAGCACATCATCCCCATGAGTGATCGGCGTATTGGCCTGCGTCCAGCAGGCACTCATGCCCGTGATGCCCGGGACCACCTGCACCGGGAAACGCTCCACCAGACGATCATGGAGGTACATGTACGAGCCATAGAAGAAAGGATCCCCCTCGCAGATTACCGCCACATCCCGGCCCGCCTCCAGGTGCTCCGCCAATCGCGCCGCGCACGCCTCGTAAAACACCCCCATCTCCCGGTGATAACGGGGATCGGTCACCGATACTTCCAGGGTGAAGGGATACTCCAGGCGCAGACGGGCCTGATCTTCCCGCAGATGGGGGGCGGCAATGGTCCAGGCATTCCCGGTGCGCCCGGCCTTGGAGAAGGCCGCCACCACCGGTGACGCCTGAAGCAGACGCAGGGCCTTGAGAGTGATCAGCTCCGGGTCACCGGGGCCCAGACCGATGCCGTACAGGGTGCCGGTCGGCATCATTCCTTCTCACTGGCCAGGGCATTCACCGCAGCCACGGCCATGGCGCTGCCCCCCAGACGGCCCCGCACGATCACAGACTCCAGCCCCGGATAGGCCGCCAGGGCGTCCTTGGACTCTGCCGCCCCCACAAACCCCACTGCCATACCGATCACCAGGGCCGGGCGCGGCGCACCCGCGTCGATCAGCTCCAGCAAGTGAAACAGCGCCGTCGGGGCATTGCCGATGGCCACCACGGCCCCGTCCATGTGCTCACCCCAAAGATCCAGGGCGGCGGCAGAACGCGTGTTGCCAATCTGCCTGGCCAGCTCGGGCACCTTGGGATCGTTCAGGGTGCACAGGATCGGATTATCCGCCGGCAGCCGCGCACGGGTAATCCCATGCGCCACCATCTGGCTGTCACACAGAATGGGCTTGCCTGCCAGCAGGGCCTCGCGCCCGGCGTGGGCGGCGCGGGACGAGAAGATCACCTCCTCAGCCACGTCCACCATCCCGCAGGCATGGATGACACGCACCACCACCCGGGCCTCCTCGGTATTGAACCGATCGAGGCGTGCCTCGGAACGGATGGTGGCAAAGGACTTGGCGTAGATGGCCTGGCCATCCTTGATATAGTCGTAGGTATGGGGCATGGAGTCGTATGCGGACGGCGCCGCAGTGGGCGAAAGCGGGGCAACAAGCTTAGCGAGTCCAACCGCCAGGGGCAATCATCCGACGCCCGGCCTGCCACTGATCCCGCCCCTTGCACCCTGTGTCGTCTTGATCAAACGCAACTGATACCGTGAGACTAGTCTCGTACATGAACGCTGCGGTGACTCCGCAGCTGAAAAAAGAAAAAGGTGCAAGGATTCAGTGAAACTCCATCAGGCACTCATTCCAGCCCTGTTCGAGCACAGCGCCAATGGCATGCTGCTGATCGCCAATGACCTGATCGTGGATTGCAATCAGGCGGCCGTGCAGATGCTGGGCTACGACGACCGCTCGGATTTGCTGAACCTGAGTCCCGGCCTGTTTTCCCCTCCCACCCAGCCGGACGGACGTCAATCCCTGGAAAAGGCCCTCGAGATGAATGCCACCGCCATGGCGCGTGGCTCACACCGTTTCGAATGGGTGCATCGGACCCGTGCGGGTCGTGACACCTGGATGGAAGTATTGCTCACCTGGATTCAGCACGACGGTGAGAATCTGCTCCATGCGGCCTGGAACCGGATCGATGATCGCAAGCAGGCCGAGGCCAACCTGAGACGGCAGTTGCAATTCGAGGCGATGGTCTCGGATATCTCTGCCCGATTCGTCAGCGCCACACACGACGGTGTGGATGAGGCCGTGGATGAGGCCCTGGCCAGCATGGGCCGGTTTTTCCAGGCCAGTCGTGCCTACGTGTTCCAGTTCAAGGAGGAAGGCGCGGTACTGATTAACACACACGAGTGGTGTGCCGAAGGCGTGACGCCTCAGATCCGGCACATGGCCCACTTCCCGGCCTCGGAATCACCCTGGTTCATTGCCGGACTGCGTCAGGCCCGCTGTCTGCATCTGCCGGATGTGTCCGTCATCCCTGACGAGGCCGCCGGAGAACGGGAAATCCTGCAGTCTCAGGACATCCGCTCCCTGCTGGCCCTGCCCCTGTTCAACGATGAGATCCTGACCGGGTTCTGCGGCCTGGATATCGTGGATCGCTCCTACACCTGGAGCGAGAACGAGATTGGTCTGCTCAAGACGATCGCGCAGATCTTCGCCGGTGCCTTCGCCCGCCGAGAGGCAGATCGCACCCTTCGTGAGGCCAAGGAGGCTGCGGAGGCGGCCACCCTGGCCAAGAGTCGTTTCCTGGCCAACATGAGCCACGAGATCCGCACCCCCATGAATGCCATCACGGGCATGGGTCACCTGCTTGCCCAGACGGGCCTCTCCGAACAACAAAGGGATTACCTGAGCAAGTTGCAAAAGTCTGCCGACAATCTGCTGGGCCTGCTCAATGACATCCTGGACTTATCCAAGGTAGAAGCCAATCGGGTGGAACTGGAGAGAACCCGGTTTGATCTGTCCACGGTGCTGGACAACGTGGTCTCCGGCTTTTCCGCACAGGCCGAGAACCAGGGCCTGCAACTCTCGGTCGTGTGCCCGGCGAACGTGCCTCGCCTGCTTATCGGTGACCCTCTGCGCCTGGGCCAGATCCTGTCCAACCTGGTGGCCAACGCGATCAAGTTCACTCCCGAGGGGTACGTACGCCTCTGCGTGGACCTGCTGGAGGATGACCAGGACTCCGTCCGCCTGCGCTTCGGAGTCCATGATTCGGGGATCGGGGTACCGCTGGATCAGCAGGCGCGGCTGTTCAAGCCGTTCTCCCAGGCCGATGCCTCCACCACCCGCCGCTTTGGCGGTACCGGCCTGGGACTGTCCATATCCCAGCACCTGACCCGGCTCATGGGCGGGCAGATCCAGCTACAAAGCCAGCAGGGCAAGGGCAGTGAATTCTGGTTCGAGCTGACACTTCCCAAGGCCGCTTGTCCCGCAGCCCGTTCAACCCAGCCCCCCCGTGTCCGGGAGCGCCTTGTCGGTCGGGTGTTGGTGGTGGAAGACACCCTGCTCAACCAGGAAGTGGCTCAGGCGCTGTTGACGCGCATGGGCCTGACGGTGAGCCTGGCAGACAATGGCGAACAGGCACTGAAACAACTGTCGCAATCGGTTTTCGACCTGATACTGATGGACATACAGATGCCGGTGCTGGATGGTTACGAGACCACCCGCTGGATCCGTAGTCAAAAGGCCCTGGATAATCTGCCCATCATCGCCATGACCGCCCATAGCATGGCCGAGGACCGGGAACGGTGCCTGGCCAGCGGCATGAATGATTTCATTGCCAAGCCCATCGATCCGGCACAGATGCACCAGGTGTTGTCGCAGTGGCTTCCCAGGGCCGTTGATGAACAGGGCTTGAAGCACACCCCACGTGACCCAGAAGCCCCGGGGCGATCCCTCGTGGAACGTCTGCGCACCCTGGCCACGCAGCTGGCGGCCTGCAGCCCGGAGGCATCGGACCTTTTGGCGCAATTGCAGGATGCGGCGTTGCTTGAGGGGTCCGCCGTGCTGAAACAGCTGGCCGAGCTTCTGGAGGACTTTGAATTCGAGCAGGCCTCACGGGCCCTGGCACCCTTGCTCGATCAGGTGGCGGGTGACAACCAGAATAACGAACCAGGCCTGGATGAAAGACCCAGGGTTCTGGTGGTGGATGACAGCCGCATCAACCTTCAACTGCTGCATAACATCCTCGACCGGCGTTATCAGGTCAGCGTCGCCATCGATGGCGAGCAGGCACTGAGGCGGGCGGAGTCGCTTCGACCCGGCCTGATTCTGCTGGATATCAAGATGCAGGGCATGGATGGTTATGAGGTCTGTCGGCGCCTGAACGCGCTGGAAGCCACCCAGGACATCCCGGTCATCTTTGTCACGGCCAAGGATCAGCAGGAGGAAGAACGCAAAGGCCTGGAACTGGGCGCCGTGGACTACATCACCAAGCCTTTTCTCCCCGCCATTGTCGAGGCACGTGTACGCAACCATATCGAACTCAAGCGCCAGCGGGACACGCTGGCACGCTTGTCCCGCATCGACGGTCTCACCGGCATCGCCAACCGACGCCAGTTCGATGACGTACTCATGCAGGAGTGGAACCATGCCGGTCGCACGGGCGGTTGCATCGGGCTCATCCTGCTGGATATCGATCACTTCAAGCCCTTCAACGATCACTATGGCCATGTGGCGGGCGATGATGCCCTGCAGGCGGTGGCCCGTGCGCTGAGCGATACCCTGCCGCGCACCACGGATCTGGTGGCCCGCTACGGCGGAGAGGAATTTGTGTGTGTTCTGCCCGGAACCAACAGGGAGGGTGTGTTGACCGTGGCCCAGAGGATTCGGGCAGCCATTCTGGCGCTTGGTATTCCACATGCCGCCTCAAGCACTCACACCCATCTCACTGTGAGTCTGGGCGTGGCCTCGGCGCGGCCGAAACTCCATGAGGGAGACCCTGGGGCACTCATCAACCTCGCCGATGAAGCCCTCTACAAGGCCAAGGCATCCGGACGCAATCAGGTCGGACTCCACTCAGGCCAGTAGGGCACCGGGTACATTCTGCGTAAATACTTAAGGGGGGGCGGGGGTCAGAACTCACGCCGGGGAGGCGTGTTGGTCATTTTTCGCCGAGAGGGGTTGCAATACCCGAGCAATTTAGTCAAACTCGGCTTCAAGTCCTCTGGGAACGGTAGAGGAGCCTGATTCGCCGCCGATCAACTGGCCTCTGCAAAAGTCACAGTCGATCATTGATGGGCGAATCAGTCACTCCTCTACCCGCACCGCTGCTTCATCGAAACAGCGATTCAGACCTTAGAACCAAGGTCTCCACAGGAACACCAGGAAGTGAGCAGCAGCAGCCAGCACCATGAACACGGTGAAGGTGGTCTTGAACTGCTCGTGGAATTCCTTGGCCTGTTCTTCGGTCAGACCGGAGATGCTGTTGTCATACATGATGATGATCCTCTGATTAGGTCGATGGCTTGAGTGAGCGGTGTAATCGCTTACTCAGCAGCTTCTTCAGCAGCAACTTCCGCAGACACATCATAAGTCAGCGGATTGTAGGCTTCGTGGGTAAACACGAAGGAATGCACAATCAGCGCCGTAGCAAGGAAGGTGATCAGCAGGGGGATCAGCCAAGTGCCGGGGTTCACCACCAGCCACAGCTTCCAGTCGTCTCTGGGGTTGCTCGGCTTGCTCGGTTTGTATTCGCTCATTTCATTAGTCCTCTTGGTTTTTCCGGATCTCGTGCGAGATCCGGGTCATTGCACTCGCCACAACTACTCAAACTTTGTCTCACCAAACCCGTTTAGGCTGCGCCACCGGGCTGGCGTTGGGGTGTAAGTCTACGAGGACACAGGGGGATGTCAAGGCACCGATACACCGACAAGCCCAACTCTCCCGCAAGACTCCCAAAAGCTTGAGCCACGTCAACGGGGCGACCTGCCAGGGTCGATTTTTAGTCGCTGAACAGGGCCCGGAGACGCTCGATATCCGATTCGCTCCAACCCTCGGGTTCGGTCAGCACCCGCCAGGCATCAATGTAGTCACTTGCCGCGAAGGTGTGACCAAAGCCAGCTGGCGTTGACCCGGCTGCCATGTCCGCTGCCAGTTGCAGCATGGTGACGATGGGATACCAGCGCAGATCCGGCGACACGTCCGGTCCGCGGGGTTCCCGTATCCATTCGGGTTCCCGGTAGAAGCTCTCCGGATCGAAGAAGGTGATGGGGTCACTGGCATGCTGCAGGTAGGCGATGCGGAATGCCCCCCACTCGCCCTCGTAGCGATCCAGCCCCTGATGCTGGTTCATGAATCGCACCACGTCCCCATTGCGAAAGCTGGGCAGCCAGGCCGGCGTGCCCGGGTCACGCTCCCGTGTGGCCTTGCGCCAGGTCTCGCTGCGAAATGGGGGGCCACTCCACAGGGCGCCATGGAAAGGATCCTGGATCACATCGTAAATATCGAAGGAACGATCCGAATTGAGCGCTCCCAGGCTCAGACCATGAAGGTAGAGCCGCGGGCGTTCGTCTGCGGGCAGGCTTGACCAGTGCCCATACACCTTCTCGAACAGGGCCCGGGCCATTTCGGCGCCATACTCGCCCTCCACCATCAATGACAGGGCGCTGGGCAGATAGGAATACTGGGCGGTGACCGTGGCGATGTCCCCCCGGTGCAGATACTCCAGCGGGTTCAGCGCAGCGGGGTCCACCCAGCCGGTGCCCGTGGGTGTCACCAGTAGAAGGACGGAACGCTCGAAGGCGTTGACCCGCTTGAGTTCCCTCAAGGCCAGATCGGCCCGTTCCTCTTTCGTTTCCGCAGCGTTGAGCCCCACGTAGATACGGATGGGCTCCATGGTGTTTTCGCCAAAGAACGCCCTCAGGTCCGAGGCTCCGGGCCCGGATGAAACGAAATTGCGACCCTGACGCCCCAGATCGCGCCAGTCCACGTAGGAATCCGCGCTGCCCGCCTTGAGGGGATCCGTGGGCCGGATCAGTTCATCCTCGATCAGGGCATCCACCTGTTGGTAGGAGTTGTCGGCAGCGCGCAGGGCCAGAGAGAAGATCACGCCATCAATGACCGACCAGAACAGGGCGGCAGCCACCAGGACACCCACCACATTGGAAACATGCTGAGGGATGTAGCGCCCCAGCCACAGCGCCAGGAAGCGGAAGGTGTGCTTGAACAGGCGGGCCAGGGTGAGCAGGATCACGAACACCACCAGGGTCATCAGGCCCACACTCACCGGCTGCACGCCGCCGGCCTCTTCCATCTCCATGAGCGCCCGCAGGGCGTTCTGCCACTCCCCCGCCTGCCATAGAAAAGTCACCGCCACCACCGAGCAGATCACCGTGGCCAGGATCTTGATGACCCAGTCCACCCGCGGCCCGGGCACGGGCAGTTCCACGTAGGACCACAACCACCGGCCAAAGAAGCCCACCGCATAACCGGCGGTGAAGGACAAACCGGAGATCAGCCCCTGAACCAGAAAGGGACGGGGTACCAGACTGGGGGTGAGCGAGAAGGCAAAGAACAGCGTGCCCACCAGCAGGCCCACCACAGAGAACTGGCGCCACAACCGGGCCAGTCGATTGGCATACACACCCATGAAACCCATACCTGAAAGATCGTGTGGTGGATATTTTACAGAATCGCGGGCAACTGCCGGGCAAGCGCCTGATGCTCGCGAGTGGCTTCCCGACCGGTGAGTGCAAATCCCAGCAATTGGCCCCGCTCGTCATGGAACAGGGCCTTGACCCCCTCCCCGACCTCTTCCACGGACCATTGTCCCTGGGCATCCGGCGAGACCGGTGAAACCACCACCGGATGACTCGGTGTTTTCACCCGAACCGGCATCGCCGGATAGGACACCGCCGTGGGCTCCCCCGCCAGGGTGCGACCCAGGGCGGGGGCAGCCTGCATGATGGGCATCACATAGGGCAGAACCTGCCCCTCCACCTCGGCACAATCGCCCAGGGCATGAATCCCCTCCGCGGAGGTGGTCAGGTGACGATCCACCACGATCCCGCGGTTCACCTCCAGTCCCGCCGCCTCGGCCAGGGCCGTGCGCGGGCGCAGCCCGATGGCAGAGAGCACGGCTCCCGCCCGAATCCTGTCGCCGTTCTTCAGGTGCAGGCAATAACCATCACCCTCACGATCGACCCGCGTCACCACCGTCTCCAGGTGAAAGGTGATGCCCGATTGCTCCAGACCCCGCTGCAGGGCGCGGCCCGCCGCTTCGGGCACCAGCCGACCCAGGGGATAGGCATCCGGCCCGATCACCTCCACCTGGCGCCCGCTGCCGGAGATATCGTTGGCAAACTCACAGCCGATCAATCCCGGACCAATGAGGGCCACCCGGTCGACACCCTCCAGGGTCCTCCGGAAACGGGCGTAATCCGCCAGGGAATTCACGGTCATGATGTCCCCTGCGCCGTCACCCTCGTAGGAGAATTCGATGGGGCTGGCCCCCACAGCCAGCACCAGGCTGTCAAACTCCAGTGATTCACCCGATTCCAGGCACAGTTTGCGTGCCCGGGTGTCCAGGGACGCCACCGTGGTGCGTGCCCGGATATCCGCGTCCAGTTCCCGCGCCATGTCCTGCGCCGACTGCTGCACCAGGGACTCGGCGGTCTTGCCCTGGGTCAGGGCATTGGAAAGCATGGGCTTGGTGTAGTATTCGCCGTCATCCTGCGTGATCAGGGTGAGCGGAGTGGATGTGTCGTGCTTGCGCAATTCCCGCGCCACGTTGTAACCGGCCAGCCCGGTACCCAGGATGAGAGTGCCTGCCATGGTAATCCCTTGCGTGGATGGGTGAACCCCCATGATAGACCCTTCCCCCCTCCCAGGCACACGGGCGCCAGGGCTTCCAGCCAAGCCCCTCGGGGTGCATGCCACCCCGCCGAATCCTGCTAGACTTCCGGCCTGGCTTTCATCCCTTAGTGATCAACCCCATCCTGGCAGGAAGGCATCATGCCCAAGAAAGACATCGATCTGTTTTCCCGACTGTATGCTGGCGCCCTGGATCTGAAGAACCGCATCGTCATGGCCCCCATGACCCGCTCCCGGGCCGATGATGATGGCATGCCCACGGAGTTGATGGCCCAGTACTACGCCCAGCGCGCCGGGGCGGGGCTGATCATCAGTGAGGGCACCTGGCCCTGCCCCATGGGCAAGGGCTACATCCGCACCCCCGGCATCTACACCGAGGAACAGGTGGACGCCTGGGGCAAGGTGACCGAGGCGGTCCACGCCGCTGGCGGCTCCATCGTGCTGCAGTTGATGCATGCCGGGCGCATTTCCGACCCTTCGTTCCTGCCCGGAGGGGCCACGCCGGTATCCGCCTCGGCGGTGCGCCCCGAGGGGCAATCCTACACCGCCGAGGGCCTCAAGCCGCACGTCACGCCCCGGGCGCTTGAAGTGGACGAGATCGAGGAAATCATCGAGGACTATCGCATTGCCACCGCCATGGCCTTCCAGGCGGGCTTCGATGGTGTGGAGTTGCATGCGGCCTCCGGTTATCTGCCGGAACAGTTCCTGTGCTCAAGCACCAATCAGCGTACCGATGACTACGGTGGCAGCGTCGAAAACCGGGCCCGCTTCATCCTGGAGTTGCTGGAGGCCATGACCTCCGTGCGCAGCGGCGATTACATCGGCATCAAGATCGCCCCGGAGATGGGCTTTAACGACATCCATGACGACAACCCCCAGGAGACCTATGGCTACCTGGTGGATCAACTGGGAGATTACCGGCTGGCCTACCTGCACGTGGCCCTGTTCGGCACCGATGTGGACTACCACGGCCTGCTCAAGCCCCGTTTCCGTGGCGATGCCTATCTGGTGGGCGGCGGCCTCACCCGGGAGAGCGGGGAAGCGCTCATTCAGTCGGGGCGCGCGGATGCGGCCGTCTACGGCACACCGTTCATTGCCAACCCGGACCTGCCCGAGCGGTTCCGGCGCAACGCGCCGCTGGCCGAGGCGGACAAGGATACGTTCTATTCGGGCGGCCCCGAGGGCTACGTGGACTACCCGAAGCTGGATGGCTGAAGCCCGGCCCCAGCCCCTCTCCCCGCAAGAGAGAGGGGCCTGGAGCGCATCTTTCATCATCGGGGGTGACTCGCCACCGTGATGCATGAGAGTTAGCATTGGGAAATGTCAGAACCTTCCCGACACCCCCTCCCCGACCCACCCGATTATCAGGGCGGCAGCCTGGCCAACCTGATGTCGTCCCTCATCACGGGGCTGGGCGGTACGCCCTCCCCGTCGCTCCCCCCGCTTCGACTCCTGCCCCCCGATGAGATATCTGGCCACCGGCATGTGGTCCTGGTGGTGGTGGACGGCCTGGGCGATGAGTTCCTCAAGAGTCAGCCGGCACCCTTTCTGAACACCCATCGCCGGGGGGCCATTCACTCCGTGTTCCCCACCACCACGGCCACCGGTGTCACCACCGTGCTCACCGGCGACGCGCCAGCCCAGCATGGGCTGAGTGGCTGGTATGTGCATTTTCGGGAGCTGGGCTCCGTACTGGCTGTGCTGCCGGGCACTCCCCGCCATGGCGGAGTCGGCTATGACAGGTTGAACCTGGACCTCAGGGGAGTGCTGGGTCATCGAGCCCTCTTTGATCGCATCCCGGGCCCGTCAGCCATGGCGGCCCCGGAAAAGATCGCCCGTACCCCCTACAACAAGCTTCACCTGGGCAAGGCCAGCCTGCTGCCCTTCAAGCGCCTGGAGGACATGGTCAATCGGGTGGATACTGCCATCCGCGGGCGTGCCGGGACCCGCTATGTCTACGCCTACTGGTCGGAACTGGACACGCTGGGCCATCATCATGGACCGGACTCACGCCAGACGCGGGACCAGCTGGCCCGCGTGGATGAGGCACTGGCGCGCCTGGCACGACGCCTGGCAGGCACCGATACCCTGCTGGTGGTCACCGCCGATCATGGCATGGTGGACGTCCTGCAGCGCCTGGATTTGAGCGCCTACCCCGAGATCAGCCGTTGCCTGGCCCTGCCTCTGTGTGGCGAGCCCCGCGTGGCCTGGGCCTATGTGCGCCATGGCTATCACGAGGTGTTCCAGCAGCGCGTTGAAGCGGAGCTGGGTCATGCCTGCACCGTGCTGCCAAGCCGCGATTTACTGGAACAAGGCTGGTTCGGCCCGGGAGTGCCCCACCCGGAACTGGAGGCCCGCATCGGTGACTTTGCGCTCATCATGCACCCTGGCTGGATCATCCACGACCGCATCCCGGGACAGAAGCCCCACGACATGGTGGGCGTGCATGGGGGACTCGATCCCCGGGAGCTCTACATTCCCCTGGCCCGCACGGTGTGTTGAAAAGGGCGTGTTATCATGGGCTGCCCACCCACATGGAACAGGACACCGCCATGAAAGAAGCCCCTACCCTGTTCGACAGCGCCGCCAGCCAGACAGTGGAACTGGCCAATACCCTCACTGAAAAGGACCCCCAGGCCGACCTGTGGGAGATCGCCGACGGCATGCTGGCCGGCGCGGTCCACTACTGGCTGTATACCCGCCAGCCCTGCGGTGACCCGCTCTGCGAGGAATGCGCCGCCATCAGCACCGCCGAGGAACGCCTGGCCCAACTGCTCAAGGACCTGGAACAATACGCTCGGGAAAGTGACTACTTCCACTCCCCCACCGATCTCAACGTGGGCAGGGCCTGACCCGTCAACCCGGGAGACAAATCACCAGCGCCGCCCCACCCAACTCCGAGTCCTCAACCCGCAGATCCCCCCCATAGGCCGTCACGATCTCGCTGACCACCGCAAGGCCGATGCCCTGCCCGGGCACCTCCTCATCCAGCCGACCCCCACGCGCCAGAATGGCTGGCACACGGTCGGCGGGGATGCCCGGGCCATCATCCTCCACACGGATCTCGAGCACCCGCCCCCGGTGCTCCGCCCAGGCCCTCACCCGATGGCGAGAGAACTTCCAGGCGTTATCCAGGAGGTTGCCCAGCACCTCCATCAAATCCCCTTCATTGCCCCGAAAATGGCTGCCTGGCTGCACCTGCATGGAAAACGCCACCCCCTTGTCCCGATAGACCTTGTTCAGGGTGTCCGCCAGGCGCTGCATCACCGGGGCCACATCCAGCGGTGCGGCCAGGGCGCTGCGCCCCGAGGTGGCTGCCCGCTGTAACTGGTAGGCCACGATGCGATCCATTCGCTCCAGTTGTTCCAGTGCCTGCCGGCTGTCGGTATCGGACCGTTGCTCCAGGCTGCCGCGTAACACCGCCAGCGGGGTCTTGAGGCTATGTGCCAGATCGGCCAGCCCGTCCCGGTAACGGGCCAGCTGAGCGCGCTCCTGCTGTATGAGGGTATTGAGGTTATCGGTGAGGGGCTTGAGTTCTGCCGGGTAGTGGCCGGTGATCTGACCCTGATCGCCCTGCTCCATGGCCCGCAGTTCCCGGGCCACCCGACGCAACGGCATCAGTCCCAGATACAGGGCCAGGGACTGGGCCGCCAGCAACAGCACTGCCAGGACGGCGAGCCAGCCCCACAGACTCCGCCGGTACTCGCTCAACTGCGCTTCCAGCCCCGATCGATCCTCCATCACGGTGAAGGTCAACGGCACCAGTCCGCCGGGTGTCTCCCAGTCCACGGTCATACGGGCCAGGAATCGATCTTCCATACCGACACCCATGGGCAGGCCCAGCGCTGAGGGGGAACGCCAGAGGATGCGCCCGCGGGCATCGGTGACATGGGCCTGGAGCCCCGAATCCGGTAGGGTGAGACGCGCATCCGGCAACCGCTCCGGCATGCTCACGGCGCCCCCGGCATCCACCTCCACGGTGCCCATGAGCATGAACAACTGAGCCTGCAGGCGCTCCTCCAGGGCATGGGTGGCGCTGTCACGAAAGGCCCGCTCCAGGGCCAGGGCTGTGAGTCCGGCGAAGATGGCCACCACCAGGGCGGCGATCAGGCCCACGCGCAGCGTGAGGGAGTTCATGGGTCCCCGTCGGGGCGCAGCGTCAGGCGGTAGCCCCGGCCACGCAGGGTCTCGATGGGCGCATGACGACCTTGTGGGTCCAGCTTGCGCCGCAGGCGCCCGATCAGCACCTCCAGCACATTGCTGTCCCGATCCTCGTCATGGGGATAGAGATAGTCGGTGAGCGCCTGCTTGGACAGCACCTGCCCGGGGTGTCGGGCCAGGTGTTCCAGCAGGCGGTATTCGAAGGTGGTGAGGGCCACGGCATCCCCCTCCATGGAGACCTTCTGGGCCTGGGTATCCAGCACCAGCGGACCCAGGCTGAGGCAGTCGTCGGTACTGCCCACGGCGCGACGCGCCAGGGCCTTGAGGCGGGCCACCAGCTCCTCCATGTGAAAGGGTTTCACCAGATAGTCATCGGCGCCTGCCTCAAGCCCCTGCACCTTCTCCTGCCACTGACCGCGGGCGGTGAGAATGAGGATGGGCAGCCGGCGTCCCTGGGCCCGGGCACGGCGAATCACTTCCAGTCCCGGCAATTCCGGCAGCCCCAGATCCACCACCGCCACATCGGCGGGGTATTCCATCAAGCGGTAGAGCCCATCGCGGCCATCGCTACTGGTATCCACCATCCAGCCCTCGTCCTCGAGGCGCTGGCGCAGCTGGGCCAGCAGGGAGGGTTCATCCTCGATGACCACCACGCGCATGGGCTAGAGCCATTCCCCCGTGGCCGCATCCACCAGGATATGTCGCACCCGCTGATCCTCGATGAGCACCCGGATGCGATGCACCTGTCGACCCTCATGCTCCTGTGTCTCGGCGGACAGCACCCGCCCCCCGGTCTGCTCCTGTACCTGGGCCACCGCCTCGTCCAGGGTGACGGGGCCATTCTGGGCCACCTGCAGGGCGTGGCCGGCACCGGCGCCCGGGTAGGTCACCCCGGTGCCGGCATGGACCGCACCCCAGGCCGCCAGGCACAGGCAAAGGCACAACATCCCGAGCAACGGGATGACCTTGCCGGGCAGCGAATGTGGGATGCAGTGGATCATGGCCATGAGTTTACCAGTCCGCGGACGAAAGGCGCATCAACCACCCCCCGGCTCTCCTCTGAAGGATGGTCTGTGGCACCATATCCCCGCAAGACCGGTCATCAGCCTAACTGCGGGCCCGTGCATCTACACTCTGCGCCCGTCGTGCTGAATGCCGGCTGAACCCGCTGGCCCTCAACGCCCGAATCAGGACCCACTCCATGGACTCCACCGCCTGGATCATCGTCAGCCTCATCGCCTTGTTCCTGCTGGGACAATTCGCCTTTCTGTACCGCTCCAAGGGCATGCAGGGGCGGGTGGCCCCGGACATGACCGACCTGCTCAGCGAGGCCCAGAAGGCGCAGCCGCGGCTGATCTTCTACTTTCACAGCCCCCGCTGCGGCATGTGCAAACAGGTCTGGCCGATCCTCAAGCCGTTGATGGATGAGCGCTTCGACATCATCGAGGTGGATGTGAGCAAGCGACCGGATGTGGCACGCCGCTTCAAGGTCATGGGCACCCCCACCCTGATGCGTGTTCAGGAGGGCCGGATCGAAAAAGTGATGATGGGGGCCAAGGACGAGAAGACCATCCGTGACTTCGTGGAGGCCCCGTGAGCCAGCCAACGCAACCCCAAACCGTCCAGGCGAGGACCCCACAGGAGATTCGCCAGTTGCTGGAGCCCGAGAAGGGCCCGATCACCTGGCCGGAACTGCAGCCGCACTTTGCCCGCGGCGTGGTGCTGCATGTGGCCGAAGAGCTCCCCCTGCTGGATGCTGCCATTCACCTGGTGCAGGACGACAAACTTCGCGTGCAGGATCTGCTCACCCAGGGCCTTCTGGCCCGCGCCGATGTGGATCACGCCAAGGACTGGGAGGCACGCAAACCCCGATTCGAGGCGGTGGTGGTCGCCCCCTGGGTGCTGGTGCGGGAGATCTGACCCGCGCGCGGGCTCCATGGAATGGGCCCCCATGCGGGAGCCGACATGATCCGTTATCATCCCGGGTTAACACGTCATCAGGGGAAAACCCATGTTGCAGATCAGCCCGAACCTGGTGTGCTGGTTCATCAGTCACGCCAGGGAGTTTCACGCCCAGGAAGACGTGATGATGCCCGAGGAACCGGATCACCAGGCCGACGACTGGATTGAAGAGGCCCTGGAAGAACACGCCGACAACGTGGTTTACCTGGAACTCAAGAACACCGTGGAGGAACTGGAGCCCGAGCTTCAGGCCAACATGGTGGCCTTGATGTGGCTGGGGCGCGGCGACTACAGCGAGGACGAGTGGGATCTGGCGCTGGAAGAGGCCAAGTCCAACTGGACGCCGCGCACCGCTGACTACCTGCTGGCCACGCCCATGGGGGCCGACTACCTGGCCGAGGGCCTGGCCATGCTCGGCCACTCATGCGAAGACGACTGATCGGAAAGCCCTGATGGACGTCCTCTATTCCCTGCGACTTCAGGCCCGCTACAGCCGCTGGGCCCACGCCCAACTGCTGGAGCACTGCGACGGCCTGCAGGACGAAGTGCGCAAGACAGAATGGTTTGGTACACAGGGATCGATTCACGGCATCTTCAACCAGATGCTGCTTCAGGATCGCATCTGGCTGGGGCGGATGCTGGACAAGCCCTATGTTTACCGCTCTCCGGATCAGGTGCTTTATACCGAATACGGTCTGCTGCGCGCCGAGCGCATGCGCACGGACAGCGAGATCATGAACTTCGTTCAAAGCCTGGCCTACCCCAACCTGGACAAGAAGATCACCTTTACCCTGGATCATGAACCCCGGGAGTGCACGCTGGTGCTGGGGGAGTGCCTGCTCAACCTGCTGCATCGCCAGTCCACTCAGCGAGGGCAGATCACGGCACTGCTGGAACAGTCGGACGTGGATCTGGCCCCGCTGGACATGCTGGCCATGCCCGGCATCGCCGATTGATCCCACCCCGCCTCCGAGGCCCGAGCCATGAAACAACCCTCTGCCCTGAAATCCATTACCTATCACGGTCTGGAGACCGGCCCTCGTCTCATCGTCCTCGGGGCCGTGCACGGCAATGAGACCTGTGGTACCCAGGCCATCCACCGGATGATGCAGGAACTGGACGCGGGGAAGAGGGAACTGGCCCGGGGCACACTGACCTTCGTGCCCATCACCAACCCCCTGGCCTGGCAACTGGAACAGCGCAACGGCGAACGCAATCTGAACCGCAACTTTCGCCTCACGGATACCCCGGAAGACTTCGAGGACCGCATCGCCAACCGCCTGGGGCCGTTGCTCCAGGCCCATGACGTGCTGCTGGACCTGCACTCCTTCCATACCGGCGGCGAGCCCTTCGTGATGCTGGGCCCGCGTAACAATGACTCCGAGCTGGAGTATTTTCAGCAGGCCGAAGCGGAACAGGCCCTGGCCCGCTGCCTGGGGGTGCGCCGCATGGTGGAGGGCTGGCTGGACACCTACGCCCGGGGCGTGGCGCGGCGCCTGCGCAACCCCAACGCCAGCCTGCGGGCTCAGATGCTGAGCACCGACCCCGGTTATGGCATCGGCACCACCGAATTCATGCGGGCCCATGGGGGCTATGCGGTGACGCTGGAGTGCGGACAGCACGACGACCCGAACGCACCTGAGGTGGCCTATCAGGCCATCATCAACACCCTGGCACACCTGCAGTTGCTGGATCTCCCCGCCCCCACGCCCCGTCAGGATGTGGAAGTCCTGCAACTGGTGGAAGTGATCGACCGGGATCACCCAGAAGACCGTTTCACGCGAGCCTGGGGAAGCTTTGACCCGGTCCAGGCGGGTGACGAGATCGGTCACCGGCATACCGGCGAGCCCGTGGTGGCCCCCTGTGACGGTTTCATCGTCTTCCCCAACCCCAACGCCCTGCCGGGCAATGAGTGGTTTTACCGGGCAGAGCTCAGCGACCGCTTTTGAGGACAAGAGCCTGAGCAGGTCACTCCGTGCCCTGTGCTGATCGTCCGTTTTTCTTCTTCTTCCGCCGCACTCCATCCAGGACCTTGAGCTGCGCCACGGCGCGCAGGAATTCCGCATGGGCGGCATCCCGGTCGGTGAACAGCACGCTCTCGCGCATGATCTCCTCGGCGTCACGCTTGGCCTCCAGGGCCGCCTTCTCGTCGATCTCGTCGCTGCGCAGGGCAGTATCCGCCAGCACGATCACCCGATGGGGCTGGATCTCCAGCATGCCACCGGAGATGTACAGCAGATCCTCCTCGGTCTTCCCCTCGGGCAGGTAACGCACCACGCCCGGGACAATGGGCGTGAGCAGTGCAGAGTGGCCGGGGAAAATCCCCAATTCGCCGCCGGTGCCCGTCAGGCAGACCTTGTGCACGGAGCCACTGAACAAGGCTGCCTCAGCACTGACAATCTCCAGATCCATGGTCGCCGTCAACGGTACGGATTGCTCTTTAACGGTCACACACGTCTCCTGCCCTTGCCCTTGGTCGCACCACTGCCACTGGTGGGCTGGGTCGGCACCTGGATGCCGGCGTCTGCCATGGCATTGAGAATCAAATTGACCACCTTATCCCAGTCATGAAGCTTGTCAGTGTTGATCACCAGATCGAATTGGTGGAAGTCGTTGGTGCGCCGCTGCACCATGTTCCAGAGAAACTGTTCGCGCTGATGATTGATGGTTTCCACCTTCTCCCGGGCCTCGGCCTCCGGCAGATCCTCATCCAGGGCCACGCGCACGGCACAATGCCTGGGGGAGCCGGCAATGCGAACCCGAAAGGCCCCCCGATCCCGCAGGAAGATATGCGCGCCCCGGCCCACGATGACCCCGCCCTTGGGGCTGATGGCCAACAGGACATCCACCAGTGCCCGCCGGTAGGTGGTGAGGAAATAGGCATCGCCGGAGAGCACGGAATACACCCAGGTACTCTTCCAGGCAGAAACCTTCTCGTCCAGTTCCCGAAGCAGATTGCGGTCCTGCTCGGCGTGCTTGGCCACACGATCCAGCAGTTCCTCGTCAAAAAACTCCACCTGTAACCGCTCGGCCAGCAGGCGGGCCACCTGCTCACCGCCCGCGCCGTAATCCCGGGAGACAGCCACCAGGGGTGGCGTTTTCGCAGCCCTTCCCCGGTCGGGATCAATCTCCCGTGACTGGGTACGAATATAACGCTGCAGCAGTTCGTTGACGTCGCGCATGCACCACCTTCGGCCTTGTCCGAGGATTCATGGTACAACGTGTGCCTGCTCACAATGAATAACCCACTGCCAATGCCAGCTGCAAAAGGATCCGACGCGCTCATGCATGATGAGGTCCCCTATTTCCGTCCCGTACATCAAATCTGCCAGCGACAGGTGGTGACCTGCCAGCCAGGCGAAAACCTCGTTGATGTGGTAAAAACCATGAGGGATAAGAATATATCCAGCGTGGTGGTCTGCGATGAGGGGGGCGCCCCCATCGGCATCGTCACCGACCGGGACCTGCGCAACAAGGTGGTGCCCTCGGACAAGGCACCCGGATCGTTCCTGGTTCAGGACGTGATGAATAGCCCGCTGACCACGATTGGCGAACATGATGTGCTGTATGAAGCGCTCTATCGCATGTCCAACCAGGGTATCCACCGGCTGGTGGTGGTGGACTCGGAGGGGGCACTCAACGGCATCATCACCGACACGGATATTCTGCGCATGCAAAGCCATTCCCCACATCAACTGGTCAGGGATATCGAACGGGCGCGCAGTATTGAGGATCTCAGCGCCCTGCACACCCGCATCCAGGACCTGGTCGTGCACCTGAGCGGCACCACCACACCGGTGCGCGACATGGTCAAACTGATTGCCAACCTGAACGATCAGATCCTGCTGCGCCTGGTGACCCTGGTCAAAAAGGAGCAGTTTCCCAACCTGGCCCGCGGCTACGCTTTCGTGGTGATGGGGAGCGAGGGACGCTGCGAACAAACCCTCTCCACCGACCAGGACAATGCCATCCTCTACGCCGATGACCTGGACGAGGACGAGATCCGCGAGATCGAGGCCTTCTCCAACACCCTCATCGATCATCTCATCAGCATCGGCGTGCCCCCGTGCCCCGGCGGCATCATGGCCAAGAACAAGGCCTGGCGGCGCAGCCGCTCCGAATGGCTCAAGGAGCTGGACCGCTGGCTCATCACGCCCAGCCCGGAGAACATCCCCAACGCCAGCATGTTCACTGACATCCGCACCCTGCACGGGGATCAGTCCCTGGAGAAGCAGCTCAAGCAGCATATCTACAAGCGACTGGCCGAGAACAAGCTATTCCTCATGCGGATGGCTGAGAACATGCTGCGTTTCCAGCCGCCGTTGGGCTGGCGCGGCAAGATCAAGACGGGTGCTCAGGGCGCGGGACGCGGGCAGGTGGACCTCAAGAAGGGCGGTATCTTCGCCCTCACGGACGGTATCAAGGCCCTGGCCCTGGAGGCCGGCGCCCTGGATGGTGGTACCCACCAGCGGCTGCAGATGCTGGTGCGCAAAGGGGTGCTGGCCAAGGATCAGGCTGGCGATCTCGAAGAGAGTTTCGACTTTCTGGTGCTCATGCGCCTGCGCGGCCAGGTGCGGGACATCGAAAAGGGTAAGACTCCCGGCAATACGGTGATGCTCGATGAACTCAGCCAGATGGAACAGGGCAAGCTGCGCATCGCCTTCGAGGATGTGGCCAAGTTTCAGCGCTTTATCAGCAGCCACTTCAATTTGGGACTGCTGCGCTGAGACCTCCAGGGAATCTCCCACACCAGGGATCGACCATGCCACACGCCTGCCATACGCCGCCCCCGGGCCCACCGGTGGCCACCTACTCCATCGTCGCCCGGGACCCTGATTCAGGACGGATGGGGGTGGCGGTGCAGTCCCATCATTTCGCAGTGGGCAGCGTGGCCCCTTTCGCCAGGGCTGGCGTGGGGGTCGGCACCATCCAGTCATTTGCACGATTGATCTACGGCAGCGAAGGCCTGCGTCTGATGCGGGAGGGCTCCAGTGCCGGAGACGCCCTGCGCCGGCTGCTGGCCCGGGATCATCACATGGACTTTCGGCAAGCGGCCATGGTGGACACCGAGGGCAATGCCGCCGCTCACACGGGCCAGCTCTGCATTGACCAGGCGGGCCACAGTCTGGGCGATGGCTATGTGTGTCTGGGCAACATGCTGCTCAGGAAGGACACCTGGGATGCCATGGGCAGCGCCTTCGAAGCGGCTTCCGGGGAGTTGCATCACCGCATGCTGGCAGCCCTGGAGGCGGCACAGAACAACGGTGGCGACCTGCGCGGTCGACGCTCGGCGGCCATGATCGTGGTGAACGCCAAGGCCACCGGTGATCCGGCGGAGGATACGCTGCTGGACCTGCGGGTGGAGGACCACACCAGCCCGGTCAAGGAGTTACGACGTCTGGTCACCCTCTGGGAGGCCTATGACCACAACACCCGGGGCGGGCATCACCTCCGGCATGGTGAATATGATCAGGCCATCAAGGCCTTCATGCGCGCCGAGGAGCTGGCCCCAGAAGAAGCGGAACTGGTTTTCTGGCGCGGGGTGGCCATGGTCAATGCGGGCTATCTGGAAGAGGCCCGCCCCCTCTTCAGAGGTCTCTTCAAGGCTTCGGACCACTGGGCGCTGCTGCTCACCCGGGTGGCCCGCAACCGCTTCCTGCCGCACGACCCTGAACTGCTGCGCACGCTGATTCCCGAGGAGTTCAGGGAAGCATCAGAGGTGGCCGAAGCGCTTGAGCAAAACGGCTGAGCCGATGATGCCATGAGCTTTGGCATGGAAGAGATCCTCATCGCCCTGATCGTCACACTGGTGGCGGGGCTGGTGCACGGTGCCTTCGGCCTGGGATTCCCCATGGTGGCCACACCGGTGCTGGCCCTCTTCACCGACGTGATGACGGCCATCCTGCTCACCCTGGCCCCGAATATTGCCGTCAATCTCTGGAGCCTGCTGCGCGGCGGCGGTTGGCGGGAGAGTGTGGCCCGTTACTGGCCGGTGGCCGTATGGATGCTGGTGGGCTCGGGCGTTGGCACCCTCATCCTGGTAGCCATGGATCCCAACCCCTTCCGACTATTGCTGGCCGCCACGGTGGTGCTGTATCTGGTGTCCGACCAGCTCAAACGGGTGAACTGGAGCTGGATGCGACGATACCCGGGACCCAGCGGTGCCGGGGCGGGCTTCGTGGGCGGCATACTGGGTGGCACGGTGAACGTGGGCGGCCCGGCGCTGATGATCTATTTCCTGGAACTGCGGATCGCGCCGCTGGTGCTGGTGCAGGCCATCAACCTGTGCTTCCTGCTGGGCAAGAGCACCCAGGCGCTCACCTTCGCCGCCCTGGGCCTGCTGGGCCTGGAACTGCTTTGGCTCTCCCTGCCCCTGGCCATCACCGCCCTGATCGGCCTGCAAGCCGGCATGTGGATCCGTGAACGGGTGAACGCGGACACCTACCGGGGCTGGCTGCGCGGGCTGCTGTGGCTTCTGTGCATCCTGCTGGTCGTGGAGTTTTTCCGGGAACTGTAGCAAGGGCGGACAACCGCACCGCAAGGCATCCATGCCTTGCCGACAGCCGCACCTCGTCAGTAGCAGGGTGCGACTGTCGGGATCAGACCGGACTAGGACTTGCTCTTCTCCGAGATCTCCTTGAGCTCCTTCAGGCTCTCCCGGAAGCGCTCATCCAGTTTCTGCATGGAAGACTCCTGGGCGGCGCGCATGCTCTCGCTGATCTCCCGCATGTTCGCACTCATGCGCTCGTACATGGCACCGATCAGTTCCACCTGGTGACTGGGCAGATCACCGGCCTCCGACCTGGACAGCTTCTCGGTGTTCTTGTTGACCTCCTCCATGGCTTCCTTCACCAGTTCCGACTGACGCTTCATGAGCGCCTCGGTGCTCTCGAAGAGGGTGCGATTGGCGGCCACCATGGCCTCCACGTTCTTGCGCTGAGCCTCCATCAGTGCCTTCGTGTCCATCTGCGGCATCTGATACTGCTTCAGCATCTGATTCATCTGTTCCATGTAACGGTTCGGATCAAACAGCTTCATCATCTCCGACATGTCGAAGGGGTTTTTCTGTTCTGCCATGTGTCCTGACTCCTTAGGGGTGTTGGGAAGGCGTCATGAACGCCTTGGTGAACTCACTCCCCGAGGGTAGACGAAAACCGCCACTCATACACCCTCCCTCTGTCCGGATGGCCGGGGACAAAGCTGTGGATAAAGCCTGAGCTCGCGGTGGATGAATCAGGGTCGTCGAGTTATCCACATTCCACGCACACCCTATCCTTGAATTGCCCCAACGGTACTGCACAGGTTTCAATGAATACAAAGCCATGATTTATAATGTTTTTTACATAGTTTTCCCGCTTTGACCAGCCCCCTTATTATTATTATTGGTAGTTAATTAAAAAACTTGTAATAAAGGGCGCCACAAAAAAAATTCATCGCCTCAGCCTCCGTTGTGGGTGATCCCGTCCCCCTGCACCCTGATGGTTTCAGCTTCAATACGGACCTCCCGCCCCTGGATGACCAACTCACCCCGGGGAGTAAGGCGAATCCCGGCATTGGCATGACCAATATGGATTTCTCCGGACTGACTCTGCAGGGTGACTCTCCCGCCGGCCCACATCGCCAGTCGACCGCTCGCCACATGGCACTCCAGATCCCCCTGCCGGACCTCCAGGCGCATGCCACGTCCCGCCTTCAGATCCATGGCTCCCTGGCTGCGCTGCTCCAGATCCCCCTGTGCTGCCTCAAGATGCACATCACCTCCTGCCTGAATCCTCAGATCCTCCCCGGAGGACAACTGCAAGGAACCCTCTCGGGTCTCCAGGGATGAAGCCCCCTGAACGTTGACACGCTGATCCCCGCCTACCTCCAGAATCTGATCCCCACCCGTCTGAATGGACAACGCCTGTCCCGCCTGCCAGAGCATGCGGCCATCATCCGCGTGCAGGGCCAGGTGGGGGTCTTCCGGCGTGGCATCCATGAGCAGACGCAACCCATGGTCCCGCGTACTGAGCCTGACACGGGGACCGTGGGGCTGATCGTCCATGAGCAGTTCGTTGCCCCCGTGGGTTCGCAACAGGTTCTGGTGGCGGTTGTGAGCGGTCACGGGACTGGGGTGGTCGGTATTGGGCAGGGCGCCCAGGATGATGGGGCGGTGCGGATCGTTGTTCTCGAAGGCCACCAGCACCTCCGTGCCCGCATGCAGGGGAAAGTGAAAGCCGAAGTCATCACCCGCATAGGGTGTGAGCATGCGCACAGGATGGCTGGCCTGACCGGGTGGATGCTCACGGGAGTCGAAATCAAACCGGATCCGGTAACGTCCCTGGGCATCCAGATGGACGGACTCGCCCTCGGGCCCGTCGATGCGGGCCACAAAACGGGCGCTGCTGCGGTGAGGCTTCAGCGGCGGGCGATAGGATTGAGTGGATGGGATGAGTTCAATCCGTGTGCTGAACGCCGGGCCTGGGGTGGGTGCGCCCTCGGGCAGACTGGAAGCCTGCTCCCCGCGAATTTGCAGGGCCGTGATGGTATAGGTCTGATTGAAATCGGGATGAGGATGGCCGGTCAGGGTGATCCGTTGCCCCGGGGTCAGGCCCCGATGCCCCGTCCAGGCCGAGAAGCTGAATCCCTGCGTATCCAGGGCCTCGGCTCGCATCCGGGCCAGCTGCTCACCCTGGCCCGGGGTGCCAAAACCGGCCCCCCAGTGTTCCTCAATGCCATGCGAGGGCTGTTTGCACGCCTGCCGGGCATGCAGCACGACCTGGGGATGGTCCGGGCAGTGGTCCCTGAGGTCCACCGCCGCGGGCATCAACCGGGACCGGGGCTCCAGCCGGTAGACGATGTCCGCGGGGGCATGCTGTCCGCTGTGAGCGTGATACGGCAATCGCCTGACGGGCGCCTCGGGCAGGTCACGCGCATCATCGTGGATGACCAGGGTCGCCCCCTGCCGGGATTGTTCAAAGCGGTAAAACAGGCCGTGAAAGGCCATCAGGCGGGTCATGAAGGCCAGGTCGGACTCCTCCACCTGAACGATCAGATCCTCCACCGGGTCATCGTCCCGACAGGCCATGCGCCATTGGGCCGGTGTCCAGCCATGGCCCTGCAAGACCTCCTCCACCACTGCCCGCACTCCCATGCCAGGGAAGACCCGGTTCTGGCGGGTCCGGGCCAGGGGCGCCAGCGGGGATTCCAGGCGGATGTGCTGGATCACCCCCTTGCCGGTCGCTCCCGGGGACTGATCCAGCGCCGTGACCAGGCCATGGATGCGGGGTGCGGTGGTCCCCCGGTCAAGGCACAGACAGGCGGCCTGCCCCAGGACTTCGCTGGCCACCCAAGGGGAGTGACTGTGGCAGCGGACATCCAGGCGGTAGGAGCGTGACAGGGCAAAGCCCTGGCTGCTGAAGTCCAGCACCGTGAGGTGTTCGCCGCCCCGGCCGGGCAGCTCAAGCCGAAGACGAGGCCGCCGTGTCATGAGGTTCATGGGCATGTATTCCAGGGGGTCGGGTCGTGAAGGCGCTATCCGGCCAGCTGCGGGCGATGACCAGGGCAGGTAATCCGGATGTGGGCAGGGTATCCATGCCCAGCACCGGTCCCTGGCACCCCAGCCGGGGCAAGCGCCGGGATACGTGTTCGAGGGTCAGCACAAAACCATGACGGTGGCCCAGAACCCTGCGGACGTCGGCCGCCAGGGCCACACCCGAGGGCTGGCCGGGTGACAGCGTACGGACCTGATCCATGGGAAGCGGGCCGATGACGATATTGATGGGGCCACTGCGGTCTGGCACCCGCTCGCCCAGATGGGTGTCCATGCCCAGGCGGTTACCCGGTGACCTTCCCAGGTGGGTGGCGGGAGACAGGCTGACCCAGTGCGGCTGGAACTGTGTGATCCGCACGGGAGCATGAACATCGGGACAGCACTGCCGGAGCCAGCGGCCGATCCGCGCCGAAAGGGCATCGGCGCTGACCTCGCCGCTGATGCCTCCCATGAATGGGCCCACGGTTGCCCTGTGCTGAAAGCCCTGGCCTCCCAGGGCTGCCAGGCAGGCTTGCAAAGGATGATTGCCCTGCCCGTCGATCAGGGTTGGGCGTGAGCGCTGCCACACACGGTAGTTCAGGTGGGCCTGTCGATGGCCGAGAATATCCAGAAAACCCCTCAGGGTCCTTGCCTCCGGGCTATCGCCCTGGGCCACCTCGCGCCAGGCGACGGGCATGTGGCCTTCCACGCCATACAGACCCGAAGTGGGTGCGCACAGGTTGATCCGACCCTGGCTGTCCGGGAGGGTCTTCAGTGGCGACGAGGGAAAGGACAACCCAGGATCCGGCGAGACCATCACGGGTTCTTCCCGATGCAGATGAACACGCATCCATTCCAACAGGCCACCCTGTCGCAGGCGTTTGTTCACCTGTGGGTCAGGAGCACCTGCAGGCCGCCGTGCGGGGCTCATGGAAGATCCCCCAGGCCGGTCACGGCACCAGCAACACGAAGGGATGGTCGAGATTCCACCGGCATCAAGCCCGAATCCGGGCGATGCTCCAGGTACAGCCGGACAAAGCTGTTGAGTGGTGCGTAGTGGTTCAGGAAGCGCTCCAGCACCGAGGCAAAGAGCACCCGATCCGCCTCGCCGGCGAAATGGTCCTCATTCACGCGCAGGCGGGCTTCCAGGCCGTGGAGCACGGCCCCGCGTACCATGCGGTTGCAGGGGGTGACGGTGAGCTCCCCCAGGCCCTCAAGCCGGCGCCGCTGTGACGCACTGCCACTGCGATCCAGCAATTGCATCACCTGCCGCAGTGCCGAGGTGGACATCATTCCCTGTTGACGCAGGCAGACCAGGGACACCAGATCCCATCGCCACCGCGCCCGATCCGACGGCGGATAATGCGGCGTCGGACGAATGAGATGAGTCACTTTCAGAGTATCCGGGATGTCCTTCACCCCGTGAACGGTCGTGCCGGGACCCAGGTGACGGTGGGGCAGATCCCCGTTATGGGCCAACAAGCGGCATGACAGGGTTTCCGGGAATACGGCCTCGGCCGGATCCAGGTCCAGCCAGGTCTGCCAGCGGCCATTGGGCCCGGGCCGTGGCAGGACCTGGTAAAGCGGTTGGTCCTCGGCCATGCCAAGGGTCAGGGCTGGGCGGTAAGACCGACGCTGGGCGTTGGTACCATTGATCCCGATGATCTGTTCCACCCGGTGGGCATGGATGGATTGCCGTGCCCGGGCATCGGGTAATAACGGGTAACGGGAGCGACCCGGTTCCCTGGCGATGGGCTCGGCGGTGTGTTCAAACAGGTTGATGGCCGGGATGCAGTGCAGCCGCAGGCTCTGGGTGGTCACAGGGATGCAGGTGGGCAGATGCACATCCAGTTGCAGGTGCAGGGTGAATTTCCCGGTTTCCCTGGGGAGGCGCTCACGGCTTCCGGTGTACAGCCTCAGGAAGCGAAAGGCCTCGGGAAAATGCAGGTAGTCCTGCAGCAAGTGCAGCCCGGCGTGGGAGGCGTCCACCCATGGCGTCATGGGGGCCTGCCAGGGGCGGGGGGCAGTGTCGACAACCCGGTCCCCGACCAGGGGACGTTCTCCCTGCCCTTCCACCCACAGACTGAGGGCCCGGGTGTGGTGACGCAGGGCATGGACCAGTTCTGCGCCGCCACGCGGATCGGCGGCATACAGATCCAGGTACTCGGGCAGCACTATTGAGGCACCACGGGGGTCATGGACTTCAAAACACAGGGATACCCGCGTGCCGCCGGGCGTATCTGCTGTTTCGATACTCACCAGTTCCAGGGGGTGGAGGGTCAATTCGGTAACGGTGCGAAAGCGGCAACGGGTGGATTCGTTGCCCACCGGATCACTTTCCACCATGGCTCCGGCTGGCACCGTCTGTGTCATGCCGCCTCGCAGTCGCGGCTGAAAGGCGAGGATGGTGCAGGCGGGATAGGCACTCATGGCGCCGGGCCACAGTTGTTCCAGCAATGCCCCGGCAATCTCCGGGAGGTCATCATCCAGGCGCCGGCTGATGTCGGCGTGAATACGCGCGACCCCCTGCAGGAGGGTTTCCATCCCCGGGCCCGGATTCTCCGGTGTGTCCAGGCCCAGGCGCCGGGCCGGTTCCGGGAAATCTTCCGCAAACTCCCGGGCGGCACGATCCAGGTGCATGCGTTCGCGCAAACATGCCTCGTCCCGGGCATGGGTGAACTCACCCGGTGGGCAAAGATATTGAAGGATGTCCATGGGGCCTCTCTTCCTTGATGAACCGGTGGCACCCGCACCCCTCTTCCATGGAGGAAGAGGGGCTCTGGAGCGCCTGTTTCCTAACGGCCCTCGACCCAGGAATCCTGGAATTCGATGTTGCCGTCCACATAGGTCCAGGTGATGCGCCCGTAGCGCAGGGAGACCTCCTCCAGGTGGGGATAGCGCTCCTTTTCCAGATCCTTGACGTTGTGCATCGTGGGTTTCACCGAGGTCACCTTCACGTCCTCCAGGCGATGGCGGAAGTATTCCCGCTCACTGCCGCTGTCATCGATGCGGAACCAGCTGATCACCACCTCCGAGAGGGTCTGGCCGTTGCTGCAGGCCTTGTAGAGATAGGGGGAGACCTTATCGAAGGTCTTCACGAAACGCAGGGGCTCGTGTTTGCGGGTGCCAGTCAGGCTACCGGTGTCGGAATCCGTGGGGATGCGGATCTGGTGATCCAGTTGCAGCACCTCCACCGAGTTGCGCCGGCCGGTGATCTGCACGGGCCCCTCCACGGGGGCGCCCTGGTCGTCACGGATGCTCAGGTAGGCGGGTACGGCCATGTCATGCTCTCCTTGCAATGGATGGTTGGGGACTTCAAGGGCTTGCCCCTTTACCGGGGCGGGGATCTGGGAGTGGGTGATTTACCCGGCGTCCTTGGGCATCTGCGCCACCAGGGACAGCCGCACATCCACCCCCTCGATCTGGAAATGAGGCATCACGAACAGATTCACGGCATACAGCCCCGGGTTTTCCGGAATCTCCTCGACGCTGACTCGCCCGTCCCGTAGTGGATGACTGGCCACCAGGGCCGGGTCCGGGTCCTTCATGCGGGTGACCAGGGTCTGCAACCATTGATTGAGTTCATCCTCCAGCACCTGGCGGGACTTGCTGGCGCCGATGTTCTCCCGCTGCAGGATCTTCAGGTAATGGGCGATGCGGGACACCAGCATCACATAGGGCAGACGGGCGTTCACCAGGCTGTTGGCCGTGGCTTCCGGTGACGGATATTCGCCGGGCCGTTGGGTGGAATTGGCTGAGAAGAAACAGGCGAAATCCCGGTTCTTGTAGTAACTCAGGGGGATGAAGCCCATGCGGGCATACTCCAGTTCCCGGCTCTCGGAGATGAGAAACTCCGTGGGCATGCGGGTCTGCAGGCCCTGGCCCAGGTCGTACTGGTGCAGGGGGAGGCCAGGCACCTTGCCGCCGGATTCGGGGCCGCGGATGTTCACCGCCCAGCCATGATCCCGGAAGCTCTCGGCCATGTTGGCGGCAAAGGCGAAAGCCGCATGACCCCAAAGGTACTTGTCCGGTTCCGGCCCCAGGGTGTTCTCCTGATAGCAGAAGCTGCGCACCGGGTGATCCTGGCCGTAAGGCAGGCGCAGCAGGAACCGGGGCAGGGTCAGGCCCACATAACGGGCGTCCTCACTGTCCCGGAAGGCATTCCACCGGATGAAGGCCGCCTGGTCCATGTGCGCCCCCAGGTCCTGGATGCGGGGCAGTTCGCTGGCCTTGTGCTTGCCGAAGAACCGGGCCCCCACCGAACCAATGAAGGGACAGTGGCAGGCGGCGCTCACCCGGGCAATCTCCCCCAGCAGGCCGATGTCCTGAGCGGTGTTGTCGAAGCTGTAGTCGGAGATCAGCGCACTGACCGGCTCGCCGCCGGGGGTGTCGTATTCCTGCACATAGATCTGACGGTACAGCCCGCTTTGGGTGGTGTCAGCGGCATCCTCGAAATCCTCCTGAAGATCCTCCTTGCTCACATCCAGCAGTTCCAGCTTCACGTGGGCACGGGGATCGGCCCGTTCGGTGAGAAACTGCAGGCTGCGCCAGGCGGCCTCCAGCCGCTGAAACTCAGGATGATGCAGGATCTCGTCCAGTTGTTCGCCGATCAGGCCATCAATGCGGGCGATGAAATCATCCACCAGGGTCTTGTCGATACGCGCAGCGCTCCCGCCAGTGGCAGGGGGTTCCAGAAAGTCCAGCAGCACCCCCAGGGCGGCGGTGAGGCGATCTCCCTGGGGGGCCTGGGCCAGTTCCCCCGCATCGCTGAAACGGTCCAGATTCAGCCCCTGTTCCAGGGGGGTGACGGCGGCCAGATTGCACAGGCGGGCGTAGGGTGCTGCCTGACTTGGGGTGTCCACGGTCTGTGTGGCGGTCATCTGCATCTCCTTGCAGTCTTCCCGGGTGATGGGTTTGCGGACTTGAGTGGCTGATCAGTGTTCGGTGGTGTCTTGTGATGAAGCCTCGGCCGGGGGTAGCAGGCGCTTGAGCTGACCCTGCAGGGTCTTGAGTTGTTCGTCGTCTCGAACGATTCGGTCCAGCTCGCGGCGCAATGCGGCGTTGTCCAGCAGGCTGGATTTGAGTTCCTTGAGCAGATTGCGCATGGCCATCAGACGGGCCAGTGAAGGCACCCGGGCTGCCACTGCCTCGGGGGAAAAGTCCTTCATGTGCTCGAAGGTCAGATCCACCGGGATCTCCTGACCCTGCGATGAGATCCTGTCCGGCACGGTAAAGCGCAGTGACGGGGCCATGTCCTTGAGCACCGCCTGCAGATTGCCGCTGTGAACGACCGTGCGCGGGCGCTCTGCCACGCGGCCCTGGGCACGCCCGTGGCTGAAATCACCCATCACCAGCATCTTGAAGGGCAGATCCACCTTCCGGCGGCCGCCACCCTGGTTGACCTCCAGGGCGATGTTCACACGTGCGCGGGGTACTTCATTCTGAAAACTGCGGGTCATGGCAAGGGTCCTCATCCTTGTGGTGTTGGTTTGTCATGCAGGCCCGGGGCGTGGTCTGCGACCACACCCCTCGGGCAGGGTGAAAGATTCCATGGCGGCCTTGGGGTCCAGACGCGCCAACTCCTGTTCACAGTCCTGTATCAGCGCCTCCTGGGGCAGCCCCCGGCCGTGCAGCGTGATGGCCACCTGGCGCAGACGGGTGAGCAGCGTCCAGCCCATGGCCGGCTCCCAGTCCACAATCCTGATCGTCTCCAGTTGCGACCGGGCAGCCTGCAGGACCGGAAGCGCCACATCCGGACGCCGGGCCCGTAGACAAAGATCGGCGCGGGCAATTGCCACCATCAGGCGCTGTCTTTCGGTGGCCATGGGCCAATGCTCCAGGACCTGCCAGGCATCGGGCACCGACAGGTCCTTGAGGGCATCGGAATCCGGTGCCGGGGCATCGTGATCGACGGGCGATAAGGAGCAGGTCGGCAGCAAGGTCTGACTGGATTCCATGGCAGGGTCGTCCCGTAGCCAGGCGAGGGTGGTGGCATCGGCAAAGGGTCGGCCATCCTCGAAGCACAGGGTTTCCAGACCGGGCAGGCGCTGGATCAGGGCGCGGGCCTGGGATTGAATATCCAGGGCCAGATCATGGGCGTGGTGATGTTCGGCGGCGATGGCCAGCCGCTGTTGCAGATCCAGGGCCAGGTGGAACCCCGATTCGAAGAACAGGGCGCCGCCGCTTTTGAGCACGCCCGCCCAGTCGCCACGGGCCTGAGCGTCATCCAGGCAGGCCCATCCCCCCGGGCGTGGTGGCGGGATGCGGGTGATGCCCTGGTCGTGGGGTGGCAGGGTCAGGGGCGCCCAACGGGCTGCACGGGCGAAGGCCAGGGCCTCGATGGGGCGGCCTTCCCTGTGCAGGGCGTCGTGCAGGTCGCGGGCGGTGGACAGCAAGGCCTCCGCAGCGGTATCCACCATCCCCGCAGGAACCTGTGCTGCGATGGCGGGTGGTGATGGCTCGGGCTGGGGTTTCTGGCCCAACCCCTGCGGCGCAACGGATGCCTCACTCTTTGCGCCTTGGCCCGTCACCGTCTCCTTTCGGCGGGCCTGAAGCCACTGACGTAGCACCTGCCAGCGGGGGGGCGTTTCCGGATCATCCCAGGGCCCCTGGGCCAGACACGTCTCAATGTGCTCGAGGTCAACCTCGATGAGGTCCAGCGCGTCCGTGTCCGGGGTGGCACCCAGTCGATTCAACAGGAGCCTGACGCGTTCGCTGTTGAGCCAGTCCAGGGCAGCACGTCGCTGGGCAGGCTTGATGGGGTGGATGGGGGAGTCCTGGCATTCCAGCAACTTTCGGTAGAGGGCCGTGCCGGTGATGAGTCCATCGATCTGATCGCGAGTGATCAGCGTCAGCCACAGATATCCCGCCACCCGCAGATCCTTGGCCTGAGTGGCCAGGAAACCGCTGGCATCCTGTATGACCTGGTCAAAATCAGTCCCCTGAAGACGCCCCATGGCCTGTTTGATGGCCAGCAGGGTGGGATGATGGCGAGGATCCTCGACGCCCGAGCCCTCGGGCAGAGGCGCAGTTGCCCGCTGGATCAGGGAGTCGGGGTCATCCAGTGCTGCAGACGCTTGATGGGATATGGCCTTCATCCACGACTCCCAAGGAAGGGTGAGCGGGTCAGCTCAAAGCCGGTGAAGAGTTGCTGGCGCAGGAAATTCTGCTGTCGATCGGGGCGAATCCGGAAACGGATCTCCTGCGGGTCGCCCTGGCCTTGATGGGGCAGTTGCCAGCGGGTGGTATAAACATGGCCCTCCCCGTCATCGGCCTCTACATGGGCCTCATGCAGCAAACGGAACAGACCCCAGATGCCCTCCTGGCGGTACTCGCCAGTGGCGAGGCCATGATGGTCCACGGCGCGAACGCGGGCACCGGGTGTGCCGGCATCACCAGGCCAGGCGAAGCGCCGCCATTCCTGGGGCTCGTTGCGGTAACGGTACACCTGGCCATTGCTCTCGAACACCACCTCGCTCAGACCGGGGCTGGGCATGGGATAGAGGTGAAAGCTCAATTGGGCCGTTCCCTGGCCATGGGCAAACAGGCTGCGGGTGATCTCGTCGGCCTGCGCCATGTTCCGGACGAAGCCCCGTGAAAACGTGGGTCCCACGCCGATCCAGGTCCGGGGTCGCCACGTTCCCCGGGTGTCCTGCAGGAAGGGGCTCAAATGTTCGTGAACGAAACCCCAGAGCAGGCCCTGCTCGGGGTGAAAGAAATCCACCACGTCCACCAGTGCAGCATCCCGCCCCTGGGGATCGAAGGGGAAACGGCCCGCCAGACCGTCCCGCCACGGGCCCATGACCTGTCCCTGCCATTGGCGTTCCAGATCCCCGACCGCTGTGTACACCAGGGTTCGCCAGGGCTCGCGCACCGCGGATCGCAGCAAGGGCTCGAGCATCGGGCGTTCCGCAACCGGGAGATCGGCCAGCAATGAGGAGGTCGACATCCAGGCCGCCTGCAACGGGATGTGACCACCCCGCCCCTGGAGGAGCCCGGCGGCGGCTACCCGGGCCTCTCGGCCAGGATCGGCACTGGCCATCAGGGATTCCAGATGTGAAGCAATGGCCCGCAGGGTATCCAGGTGGTCGCTGAGGGCGGTGCTCACCAGGGCGTCCTCCTCCGGAGATAACAACGCCAGCAGTGGCCCCGGGTTATCCTGCCCTCCTGCCAGAACGGGATGTTGGAAGCTGGATGTGTCAACGCCCCTGGAAATTGTCCCCAGGGCCTCATGGAGAGGTATGGGTGATTCAGACAGAGTGAGATTGTCATGGGTCCAGCTGGCCAGGCGGGTCAGGGGGCCGGTTTCGGCACCGAGCCGCCCCAGGCCTTCGGCGGCGGCAGACAGATCGCGAAAGGGCATCACGCTCAGACCAGCCAGGAAGTCTCGCCATGCCTCCTGGTAGTCGTCCAGATAGCGTTGGCGCAGGTCATGGGTCAGGGCCTCCACCTGTTCCGGGTCCATCGGTTGTCCCGCGTGGGTGTCGGTGTCGTCCTGGGTGACCCAATCCCCCTGCAGGGCCTGCTGCACCAATTCATCAATGGTGGGGAGCGCGAACTGTTGCCAGGCCTTGGCAGTGTAGAGCCGCGGCAGCGTGTGCTCCGCCCGAATCAGTCGTGCCCCATCGCGCCCCAGGATTTCCTCAAGCACAACGCTGCCCATGTCCCGCGCTGCCCGGGACTGCAGCCGGGCATAGGCGGCCTGGGGTGAGGCCTCCGTCTGAAGTTGGCTGCGCACCTTGGCTACCAGCCCGGATTGCATGGGGGAGTCGGGTGTCAGGCCATGGGTGAACCAGCGACGCCAGAGTGCGTCCAGGGTCGAGGCATCCGGTTGATGGACCGGGCCATGGGAGGGCAGGCTGGAGCTCATCAGTGTGGTCAGTCCTTCCAGGAGGATGTGCTCGTCCCGACGGTCGGGCAAATGGATCATCAGATAAAGCCTCAGATCCTCATAGTGGAGCGGGCGTTCGAGTTCCCGCTGCGCCGGTTCGAGGGATATCCATTGGCGCGCGCGCTCCTGGATGCGCGCCTCCAGCAGGTTGAGGGCATCAGGCAGGACCATGGCGTTCATCACCCGGGCCACGCTGTCATCCAGGGCCACAGCCTGGTTTCGGGGCCACCAGGGAAGAGGATGCAGAGGCAATGGCGCATGCCCATGGGGCGATTCCAGTCGCTGGCCATGGGCATGGATGGCCGCCAGGCTGGCAAGGATCTCGGGCTCCCGGTCCTGTACGTTGTCGGACAGCGCCTGCAGCAGGCTTGCACTGGCGCCCATCAGGTCCGCCTGGGTGCGCTTGGCGGGATGCAGCAGGGTCAAGGACGATACCAGCAAGGCCGCCGTGAGGATGAGCAGGGTCCCTTGCAGTGCCATGGTGCGAAACGCCTGGCGTTGGGTCGGTTGGGCCGTTGCGGGGTCGCCCTGGATGCGCTCCAGGGTCAGGCTCGCCGTATCCTCGGCTGTCCGGTTTTCGGCCCCCGTGGTGCCGGTCAGGTACAGCGTCAGTATGGGGGGCATCTCCTGTCCGGGTTCGGGGCGACACAAGCGTGTGAGTGCATCCCGCAGGCATCCGGCGGCCCGCTCCATGCGATGGGGAAAGGCGATGATTTCACTCCCCCTGACCGGATCGCGGCCAAGGTCCAGTGCCCTGAGTCGCTTTCGGTCCAGGTCCTCCAGAAGATCGCCCAAGGCCTCATCCAGCTGTGGCAGGGTGTCCCGCTGAGGGTTCAGTGCAAAACTCCAGACCCGATCATCTTCGTCCGCCAGGACCGGCGCCAGCCAGGTGAACCCGGGTATCTGATCCATGTGGGTGAGCATCAGATGCACCGGCGGGAGCTGGCCCAGGGTTTCACACAGTTCCTGCAGGTGGCGGCGCAACATGCCCACCAGTGCATCCCGTTGTGGCGGGTCGATCTCCAGCAGCGCCGGCAGGCTCAGGGTCAGGATCAGGCCCTTGAGGGGCTGGCGGGATCGGTGTTGGCGCAAACGGTCCAGCAGGTGTCGCCACAGGTCCTGACGATCCGCCTGCTCGATGACCTTCCCCCGAAGCTCCACCCATACGGCACCTTTCAGGAGCCGGAATTCGACCGCTGCACGGGCAGCCGTCTCCTGCGAACCCTGACCTGCGACCTGGGTATAGCCATTCAGGAGTCGGGTCTTGCCACTGTTGCTCGGCCCCATGAGCAGATACCACGGTGCTGCGGCCTGTCGGCGGCGAAGGCCGATTCGGGCTGACGGGGTGGATTCCAGACGCGCATGGATGGCCTTGTGCGCTTCATTCAGGTCCCGGCACTCTTCATCAACAGCATCCCGGGAACCGTTTGCAGGATCGTTGATCGGCGTGCGGTCGCGTTGGATGCGCGCACGCCACCACACCAGCAAACCGGCACACAAGATCAGCAGGAACGCCCAGAGCAGCCATAGGGGCACCCGGTCCAGGCCCGCTCGAATGTCCGACCAGAACAGGACCACCAGTCCAAGGGCCACCACAAGCCCTGCTGCCGGCCCGGCCAGGCGCATGAGGGGACTTCGAAGACGGGCTAAAAGGTGGGTCATGGGAGCACCCGCCTGACGGACTGGATCGGCAGGGCGCGTGAGATGGCTTCAACATGGCTGTCCAGCGTGACGCTAAGGTTCCGGTCCAGGGTGTGCAATTGCCAGCCCTGGAAGAATACGAGTACCGGGATAAGACCCAGGAGGGTGAGGCTGATGCCGCGGATGGAAAGAGGCACAGGTCGCGACCGGTATCGGGTATTCTTCCCGGCCAGGGATGCGGCGGTGGTTGGGTCATCGTCCGATTCCTGCAGTTTTTGCACCTGTTCGCGCAGATCACTCTTCAGGGACTCCAGCCGTTCCGGCCCGCGAAGACGATAGACCCCCTCCAGTCCAAGATGCAGACAGCACAGATACAGTTCCAGCAGGTCCGCATGGTCGCGGGGGTGCTGGCGTAGCTCGGCGAGACGCTCGAAAAAACCCTCACCACCGCGATACTCGCCGAACAGGGTCACCTGCAGGGGTTCTTCGGCCCAGGACTGAGCCAGGGCATCGGTGAGCGCCATGGCGCGTTCATCCACCAGCACGGTCAGGGCATAGCGGGCATCCTGCACGCCCGGTCCCGGAAGGCCTCTTGCCTGGGCACGCCGGCTGAATTGCTCCATGTCTTCCAGGACCCTTTGGCGCCAGGTGGAGGCATCAGATGGATTCTGGTCGGGCTCGTTCAGGGCCGTCAGGGTCAACAGCAGCGGACCGGCGCAGTGAAGATAGGGATTCTTCATGTGGCCTCCCGGTCCCCCACCATGAGTTCCAGTTGCAGATGCCGCAGGCCTGCGGGCAGGAAGATGCCCAGACTGTTGCTCTCCAGCAATGCTTGCCAGGACTCGCCCTGCGGTTCCAGTCGAAAACACTCCCGTCCCCTTGGCACGGGCAGATCCGCTGGGGGACGCGGCAGATGACAGAGGGATACCCCCGGCAGGGCCGTGCGGATCAGCAGATCCAGCTGATCCGCACTGGCCACCTTGGCCTGGCGAGGGAAATCCCTGATCCAGTCCGTATCCTCCCGCTCGGTTCTGACGGTGATGTACAAGAGTTGCGACGAGGAAAGGCTGCGCGTCAGATCACGCGCCTGGAATCGACCCTCGGAAAGCGGCTCCAGGACGGGAGGGCGCGTGTGCAGGGCACGGAAGCGATCCAGCAGCTCCCAAAGGTGTGCCTGGAGCATCTGCAGGCCCGAGGCTGGATCCTCATGTCGATAGAGGGGCAGCGTCCGGTCTTCGTCATCCTGCGGTACCAGGGACTGGATTTCCGCGCAGGTCTCTGCCAGCGCCAGGTGAAGCCCTTCGGGATGGCTCGATTCCATGGCTCGCAGGTGTTCCAGACGGATCAGAAAGCGCTGCAGACAGCCACTCATGGCATGGACGAGATGACGGTCGGCGGGTTTGCACACCGTGCATTCCCCGGCCAGTTCACGGGACTGGAGTCGAATGCGCTCTGCAAGCTGCCCGGTGAAACGCTGCAGTGCGGGTGACGCCTCGATGCTGAGCAGGGGGGGAACAAAGTCGTCGTCGATCTGAAATCCACCGCCCATGCGTGGGGTGAGCCGGGTGACAGGAAGACGTATCAGATCGGGATCCGCGGGTGTTTCGGTGCCCAGGATCAGGTTCAGTCGGCCCAGGGCCACTTCCTGCTGACGCTGGGTGTCGTGCTCATCGGCCAGTTCCACATAGTCCACCTGCCAGGCGCCGCGGCGATGGCCGGCGGCTTCATATCCTGTCATGCCCAGGGCTCGGCGCTCGCGGGTCAATAGGAGATAAACGACGACCGGCTCTCGCGCGGCATCGGGGAGTTCACAGGCCAGGGGTGCATCATCGAAAGGGTCTACCGTGACCAGGCGCCCATCCGGAAAGATGGCTTCCAGCTCGAGGATGCGGCAGATGCCCATGGCGGGGGCGTCCGGATCCAGACGCAGTCGATGCAGACCCCAACTGCGAGGATGGGTGATGCGGAACCGCTCGATCAATGCCTGTTCGTGGTAACGGTCCCAGGCTTGAAAATGCTGCTGGCCGAGGAGAATGCCCTCGCTCCAGATCACCTTGCGGATGGCTGTCATGTACCTGCCCTTCCCTGGCCAGTATTCGGGATTATTCCTGAATGGTCAGCTGGTTACCGCGCAAGCTGACGGTGAGACGCTGATCCATGCGTTTGCCGACGTAACCCTTCGGCAAGGGGGTGACGTCACGCCAGGCGGGGTCCGAAGGTTCACGGAAGATGGCTACAGCCCCCAGGTAGACCGCCTCCGGATGACGCTGCAGTTGCAGATCCGCCTGCTGGGCCGGGTTCAGGATCAACTCCTTGCGACTGAGCGCGGTATCGCCCAGGGTCTGCAGGTCATGCAGCCACAGGTCGCGAAAATCGGCATCCTCGAAGGCCTTCAGGTCACTGAGCTGATAGACCCGCACCACCACAGGCAGGGGCTGTCCTTCGTCACTGAGATTGAGATTGGCGGTGGAGTGCAGATCGACCCGTAGTTGCGGGCTGCTGCAGCCGGTGAGCAGCATGAGCAGGCATAGCCAGGGCCACAGGGGGGGACGATAGCGAGAGGGCCAGGCGTGTTGCCGGGCGGGCATCTTCCCATGGAGCCCGGTGCGGAGGCCGGACGATGGCACGGATGGGCATCGACGGGGTTGGGTGCGCTGGCACCCGCTGACGGGCTGGTTCATGTGGCCACTCCTTGGCTGGGCTTCAAGCCCCTGTGTTCAAGCGATCCTTGCCACGCCCCTGCGGGGCGACGCAGCGACCGAAATTACTCCATATGCCGAGAGGAAAGTCAACACCTCTGCGAGGCGGTGAGAGGGTGTCGAGCCGGTTAGCCCAGGCGTGAAACTCGGGATTTCCCCAGGCGCATGCAACAGTCATTCGTGCTCCACTTGAGTGTGTTCGCTTGTCAAGTCTTGACAAATCCACTGGCCATGGATTGATTAAAAAATCTGAAAAACAGTCACTTATAGTGTTTGATCAAATTTTGATCAAACTGGCCAAGGGGGGCGGCCACACGGGGGATTTCGAGAGTTCCCGACATTTTACCCACACAGTTATCCACAGGTTCTGTGGATAGTGGGATGCACGGGTTCAGCGTCGTCGGGGCGGTGCCGTGAGTGGGTCTTCAGGCCAGGCATGTTTGGGATAGCGCCCTTTGAGATCCTTCTTCACCTCGGGATAGGTGCGTTCCCAGAATCCGGCCAGATCCTGAGTGATCTGTACCGGGCGCTGCGCGGGTGACAATACATGGACCATCACCGGCACCCGTCCCCGTGCCAGGCGCGGGGTTTCGGTGAGGCCGAACAGCAGCTGCAAGCGGGCCGCCAGCACGGGCACCTCCCCCTGGCCATAATCCAGACGCACCCGTGCTCCACCCGGAAGTGTCCAGTGGGTGGGGGCCAGATGGTCCAGGTCCCGGGGCAAGGGCCATTCCAGACGGGCCATCAGGATGGCATGCAGATCCAGGCGGGCCAGGTGGGACAAGCGACTCATGCCGGTCAGCCAGGGGCCCAGCCAGGCTCCCAACTCCTCAAGCAGTGTCTCCCGGGAAAGATCCGGCCAGGGATCGCCCAGGGTGCGATGCAGGAAGTCCACACGCTGGCACAGGGATGCTGCCTGAGGCGTCCAGGGCAGGCTGTCCAGCCCCGCCTGACGAATCCCCTGCAGCAATGCGGCGCGTATGGCTTCGGGATCGGGTTGGTCCACGATCGTCGTGCTCACTGGCAGGCTGCCCAGCATCCGCTCACGTTGTGCCAGGACCGCGCCAGCCTTGGCATCCCAGGTGATCCGTTCACAGAGTGTGAAACGCTCTGCCAGGTGGTGCTCCAGATCCTCCCGGGCAAGCCGTGCCGCGAGGAAGACACGGGCCTCCCGCTGTCCAGCATCCAGGCTGGGAACCACGATCCACTCCTGGCCTCCCAGGGATTCCTGGGCGGGCAGGGCAGCGCCCCGGCCGCCGCTCAGCCGATAGCGGGCCTGGGCGCCCTCGCGGCGAAGTCCGATGCGGTCCGGATAAGCCATGGCCAGCAGCAATCCCACGGGCTCACGGGGTTGGGTATCGCAGGCCGGCTTGCCCTGTGTGCGTGACAAACGCTCCGCCAGGCGCCGGGATTGCTCCCGCACCCGGTGACGTACGCCCTTGTTGACCCGGTGTCCGGGGATCTCACGGCCTTCCAGGGCCTCCAGACGCAGATGGATATCCACCTGGGCCGGGCCATCCAGCCCCATCAACAGGTCCGGCTCTTCCAGCAGCGCGGCCAACTGGCAGGCCGCGGTCTGCTGGCCCAGGCGCAGGCCGGACAACAGCAGATGGGCCAGGCGGGGATGCACGCCCAGGGTGGCCATGCGGCGGCCGTGGTCCGTGGGTCGATGGGATGTATCCAGGGCACCCAGGGCCTGCAACAGGGAACGGGCCTGGGCCAGCGCCCCAATGGGGGGTGCATCCAGCCAGGCCAGTTCCTGGGGGTCAGCACCCCAGCAAGCCAGTTCCAGGGCCAGGGGCGCCAGGTCCGCCTCAAGGATCTCGGGGACGCGCTGGGCCGGCATGGCCTGTTCGTCGCCTTGGGTCCAGAGCCGCAGGCTGACCCCGGGTTCCAGGCGCCCTGCCCTGCCGGTGCGCTGTGTGGCAGAAGCCCGGCTGATGCGCTGGGTTTCCAGGCGCGTCATGCCGGAGGCGGGATCGAAGCGGGGTTTTCTGGCCAATCCGCTGTCCACCACCACGCGAACGCCCTCGATGGTCAGGCTGGTTTCGGCCACATCGGTGGTGAGGACCACCTTGCGCTCTCCGGGCGAAGCCGGGGCCACGGCCTGCTGCTGGGCTTCCACCGGGAGGCGGCCATACAGGGGCAGCACCCTTACCCCGGCGGGCAGATCCCGGGCCTCAAGCCCCTGGGCGACGCGCTGGATCTCCCGCTGCCCCGGAAGAAAGGCCAGCACACTCCCCGTTTCCTCCTGCAACACCCGGTGCAGGGTGTTCACCATCAAGGATTCCATGTCCGGACGGGGTGATCGACTGGGCGGTAGGTGGTGGATTTCCACCGGATGGTGTCGCCCTTCGCTGGTGATGACCGGCGCATCACCCATGATGCGGGCCACGGGTTCGGCATCCAGTGTGGCCGACATCACCAGCAGACGCAGATCCTCCCGCAGCAGCTCCCGGGCCTGCAGGCACAGGGCCAGTCCCAGATCGGAGATCAGGCTGCGTTCGTGAAATTCATCGAAGATCACCAGGTCCACGCCCTCCAGGCCGGGATCCTGCTGCAGACGCCTTGTGAGGATCCCCTCGGTGATCACCTGAATGCGGGTATCGGGCCCCAGCCTGCGTTCCAGGCGGGTCTGGTAGCCCACGGTCTGCCCCACCGGCTCGCATAGTTGCGAGGCCATGAAGACGGCAGCCCCCCGCGCAGCAAGTCGGCGTGGCTGGAGCATGAGAATACGGCCCCGACACCAGGGCACGCCCAGCAATGCCAGGGGCACGCGTGTGGTCTTGCCGGCCCCCGGCGGGGCCTGCAGCACGGCAGTGCCGCCCTGCTCCAGCGCCTTGAGCAGCGGCGGCAGCACCGAGTCGACGGGTTGGGCCGGTCCGGGCAGGGTCAGGATGGCCCCCTCTTTTCCGATATCGGAAACAAAAGCTCAGAAAAAAGATGCTGTATCAAATTGCTGGAGCACGGACAGCGTGCAATGGTTTTGCAAGGGCAGCAGATAGCGATACCTCTTGTGTTGCTCGAATGTCCGGGGTGCCGTAGACAGGACCACTCGAAATCGGTGTATTCAGGCAAAATCATCGCCACCTCTTTCGGCATTATAATGGTCCATCTTTTATGGACTGCAAAAATTCCACTAGCTCATGCACTCGGGTAGATGGGTTATCGGTTCCGTGCTCTTTGGCCGCGCGTAAAGAGCGTGCGGCGTTACTCTTGGCAAATTCCAGTTGACCAAGCAGCAGGGCAAACATGTTGTCTGCTCCTTTTTCATAGTTTGGCAAATAGGCTTTGAGCTCGGAGAGCACCTGATTGCCCGCACTGTTACCTGGTAACGCTGAATAGGGTCGGGTACTGTAGGTAAAATGTAACAGCAACCAGTACTCGAAGGATGGCACTGAATTTACCGCAATGAAGGTCTCGCGTGGCTGTGACTGGGCGATAGCGTTTAGAGCTTCGTCATAGTTTGCGTGAGCGTCCTTATCGAAAATACAAAAGACCTTATCAAATGCATCGCCTGCGTCTTTTTCTTCACGATAGCGTTGTTTGGCATACCGCAGCACGTCACCTGGGTCCGAACCGCATTCGCCGCAAACCTCTACGTTGGCAGTGTTCAAGTCATGGTGACTTCTAAGCCCTTGAAAATAGTAGGGCTCAGTTTTCTCGCCTTCGCAAACAATAAGCACTTTGGCATACGGATCACGCCTTGCGGCACGTCGTTGCAACCGTTTTATACTTTTGGCCCGGCGTTTATGGAAAAGATTATCCGTACCCATCACCCAACCTGTTTCAGTGACCGAGTAAACGGCAAGGCGCCATACCGACCCGAAAGATAAGCCGCCTCCAGATTTTCACGTCCCTTGCGGGGACTAAAATCGGTTAACGGGTAGAGCATGGTAGATTGGCTTTTATCCTTTTCGCAAAACCAGATCTGATCACGACGGAAAACGTCCTGATTCAAAATAGATGTCTCGTGCGTGGTAAAAACCAGTTGAGCATTATTATTGTTCGTTTCGTTATCGTGAAACAGCTGGACCAGAAACTGAACCAGACTAGGATGAAGGTTGTCGTGAAGTTCGTCGATGAACAGTACGTAACCGTTGGTAAGCGAGTCAATCCAGGGCCCTGCGAATGAAAACAACTTTTGTGTACCTTCAGACTCATCGCTAAAGTCAAAGGTTACATCATGACCCTGACTATCTTTATGGACAGTTTTTATATCAATGACTTTCTTGCCTTTTAGGTCCTCGGCGATGACGTCACGTAGCGATCCCGGCATATCCTCCGGCAATGCATCAAGGTCAAATGGTTTGGTTTCTACCAAAATGTCATCAATATGCAAGTCAGCAGCATGAAGAAAGTCCATGATCTTTTTTTTATCGCTGCTTTCACACAGTGATGCACTGAATCCAGGTCCCCAGGCGCCAACATTGGCCAGGCGTAAAGTTTTTTGGAACCAATCAAAAACAGGTCGTAACTGCTCACTGTTGAGCTGAACAGCCGTTGATAAAAACAAGGAATTATCACGAGTGGATTTTACCCAAAGCTGCTTTTCACCTGTCAGGTTACTGCCTAAGTCCCAATCATAATGCTGCTCAGTTGGATTCCAGGCACGACCAAACCATCGTTGCGATCGGCCCTTGGGATAGGCCAGCAGCCATTCCTCATGGATGCGGTCAGTGGTGGCTGTAAATCCGTATTGGTAGCGTACACCGTCAACCAGAAAGGTCACTTCAAATTCACTGGGTGACTGACGCGCTTCGGGGGTCAACCGGAAGGGTGTGACGGGCAACTTATCCCCCCGTTGCAGATTAATGGCGGACTCCAGGACCACTCGCTTCATTGCTTGGAGGGCCAAGAACAAATTTGATTTGCCGCTGGCATTCGGCCCGTAAATGGCTGCTGAGCGCAATAGGCCGATGTTATTGGGAGCTGCCGTGCTGAAGGTATTGGTATCCATCATTTCACCACCCTTACCCTTCGCCAGGGTAAAGGTTTGTTCCTCGTGAAATGACCGAAAATTGGCCACAGTCATCTCGATGAGCATTTGAGGTGCCTCAGGTGCAGTGAGTGATATGACTGGACAAATCTAGCAGTCAAACGCTTTAAAATCCAATTTTTGGCAAAAAATACCAATTTCTTCGACGAAATGGATTCACACAGGGGGTTCCGCGTTCCGGGGTGAAGGCGGGCGCTTGAATCGGGCAGCGCGACTGGATGCGCACAGTGGTCACGACGGACCCCGGCGCGTCATGGCCTCACCCTCCGCGAGATACCCGGAATGCTGACCCGTGCCGGCCATGCGGCACGGCGAGCACATGGTGCAACAATCGGGGGGATTTCTGGATTCTTGGCGAGCTTGGCTACCAGCTTCGGAATAATACCCTTGAAAAAATATTGTTTTTTTTAAGGGATTTGGATCTGTTTGGCTACTTCATTTTCCAATACAGAAGGAAGAAAAGATTTGCCCCAACAGGTCATCGGAGGTCACCTTGCCGGTGATTTCTCCCAGGGTGTCCTGGGCCAGGCGTAGTTCTTCGGCCATCAACTCCGGGGCCTGGGTGGCATGGAAGTGCTGGCGAGCTTCGAGGATATGCTGGCGGGTGCGGTCCAGGGCATCCAGATGGCGGCGGCGGGCGGTGAACAGGCCCTCCGGGTCGCCATCGTAATGCAACTGCTGCTTGAGCAGTTCCCGCAGGGTGCTGATGCCCTCGCCGGTGCGCGCAGAGAGATACAGGCTATTGCTGGAGTCCACCGGGACGTCATCCAGGCAATCCAGCTTGTTATGAACGGTGATCACCCGGAGTTTCTCGGGCAGGCGACGGCGGATGTCTGCCTCGGCCTCCCCCTCGCCCAGGGTGGAATCCACCACCAGCAGCACCAGATCGGCCTTCTCGATTTCGGCCCAGGCCCGGCGGATGCCTTCCTGTTCCACAGGGTCATCAGACTCGCGCAGACCGGCGGTGTCCACCAGGTGCAGGGGCAGGCCATCCAGGCTGACCTGCTCCTTGAGAACATCCCGGGTGGTGCCGGGTATGGCAGTGACAATGGCGGCTTCCCGGTCCACCAGGCGATTGAGGAGGCTGGACTTGCCGGCATTGGGACGTCCCGCAATCACCAGATGGACGCCTTCACGGAGCAGATTGCCCTGGCGGGCGCTTTCCACGAGGGTGTCCAGGCGGCTGCTCAGCGCGTCCAGGCGCTGGCCGATGCCTGTGTCCTCAAGCAGTTCCAGTTCCTCGTCGGGGAAATCCATGGCCGCCTCCACGTAGACCCGCAACTCGGTCAACGCGGTAAGCAATTCGTCCACGCAACGGGAAAACCCGCCTTCCAGGGAACGGCGGGCGCTGCGGGCCGCAGCGGCTGACCCGGCATCGATCAGGTCAGCCACGGCTTCGGCCTGGGTCAGGTCCAGGCGGTCATTGAGAAAGGCACGCTCGGTGAACTCACCTGGCCGGGCCAACCGGCAACCCCGGTCGACACAGGCGGCCAGGATCAGGTCCATGATGACGGGCCCCCCATGGCCCTGCAGCTCCAGAACATCCTCGCCGGTATAGGAATGGGGCCCGGCAAAGAACAGGGCCAGGCCGGTGTCGATGGCCTGCCCCGAGGCATCCTGAAAGTCCGTCAGCAGGGCCCTGCGCGGGGCCGGAACCCGCCCCAGGCACCCCTGGGCCACAGTGCGCGCCAGGGGGCCGGAGACGCGCACGATACCCACGCCACCGCGCCCCGGTGGGGTGGCGATGGCGGCAATGGTATCGGCGTCGGCCCCGATCACCATGGATCACTTACGCGATTTACCACCCCGTGGGCGCTTCCGGCGCGAACCCTTGCCTGCACCCCCCTTGTTCTGGGCGGATTTCGTGGTCTGGGCCTTGGGTGGCTGCGACGGTGCTTCGTCGGTTTGATCGTCGGCCTTTGCCTCGGGTTCTGCAGGCGACTCGGCACGGGTCTCGCTGGCGGCTTCACTGTCCGCCTGGCCCGGGCTGGTGGCGCTGGCATCGGCGCTATCAGTGCCCGAATCATCCGCGCTGTCATCATCATCCTGCTTGCCACGGGAACCCTTGGGCGGGCTGCCACCGGGCTTGACCATGGCCGCCTCGATGTTCCGGGTGATGTAGTACTGCTGAGCGATGGACAGCAGGTTGTTGGACAACCAGTACAACACCAGACCCGCCGGGAAGAAGGCGAAGAACACCGTGAAGATGATGGGCAGGGCCATCATGATCTTCTGCTGGACCGGGTCCATGGGCGCCGGGTTCAGCTTGTACTGGGCGATCATGCTGGCGCCCATGAGCAGCGGCAGCACAAAGTAGGGATCGCGCACGGACAGGTCCTGAATCCACAGGATCCAGGGAGCCTGCCGTAGCTCGACGCTTTCCAGCAACACCCAGTACAGGGCAATGAAGACGGGAATCTGCACCAGGATGGGCAGACACCCTCCCAGCGGATTGATCTTCTCCTTCTTGTACAGCTCCATCAGCGCCTGGTTCATGCGCTGCTTGTCGTCCCCGAAACGCTCCTTGAGCGCCATCATCTTCGGTTGCACGGCACGCATCTTGGCCATGGAACGATAGCTGGTGGCCGAGAGCTTGTAGAAGACCAACTTGATGAGCAGGGTCAGGATGATGATGGCCCAGCCCCAGTTGCCCACGAAGTCATGGATGACCCGCAGCAGCCAGAACAAGGGGGCGGAAAGCACCGTGAAGATGCCGTAGTCCACGGTCAGTTCCAGACCATCCCGGATTTCGGACAAGGGCTGCTGAGCCTTGGGCCCGATCCAGATCCGGGAATTGAGTTCGCCCCGCCCGCCCGGTTCGATGGTCACCGGTTCGGAACGCAGGCCGATGATGTACTGAGGCTGACCTCCGGAGGTCACCTCCCGGGTGTAGAGCAAGTTGACTTCGTCATCGAAGGGTACCCAGGTGCTCAGGAAATAGTGCTGGATGACGGCGATCCAGCCCTCGGTGATATTGCGCTCGCGAACGTCCTCGGCCAGATCCTCGAAGCGTTCCTTTTCATAGCGGCCATCGTAGTAGGCAGCGCCGGTAAAGGTGTACAGGAACCAGGAGTCACGGTCGGGTGTGGGCCCATGGCGCAACTGACGGTATTGCCGACCGGTCCAGGGCTGGTCACTCATGTTCTCCACCTGGTGGCTGACGTCCACCAGGAAGTCGCCGCGGCGGAAGGTGTAGGTTTTGGTGACGCGGATTCCGTCTTCGCTTTCCCAGGTGAGCGGCACGCGGAGTTCGTCCTGCCCGTCTTCCATGCGGAACTCTGTCTGCTCGGCGCGGAAGATGGCGTGGTGTGAAGGGGCGCGTCCGGCGTGTTCCACATTGGGCACACGGTCATGGATCAGACCGGATTGGGCCACATAGTCGCGGGTGCGCTCATCCAGCAGCCTCACCGGGTTGTCGGGCTCCCGAAGGCTCACCGGATAACTGGGCAGATCGGCACGTACCAGATCACCGCCGCGGGTATCGATCAGCAGGTCCAGCGTGTCGGTGACCACGCGGATCTGTTGACGCTCGATGCCAGTGATGGCATCGGCCTCCATGGGGGCATCCCGGGCCTCGGAATCGGGGGCATCGGGCATGTCATCACGGCGCTCGCCTGCCTCCTGATGCGCGGCATCGGAACGGTCGGGGGAGAACTCGGGCTGAGGACCGTAGTCCACACGCCAGGCCTGCCAGATGAGAAACAGCAGGAAGACGAGAGTGAGGTAGAGTATTGGACGGAGGTTATCCATGATTTCGCGGGGGTCGATGATGGCCGTGAGCGGGGTCCGGAACGGGATCATACCCGCCCTCGCACCAGGGATGGCAGCGGGCAAGCCGCTTGATCGTCAGCCAGGAGCCATACAGGGCACCGTGGCGTTCGATGGCTTCAATCCCGTAGCAGGAACAGGTGGGCAGAAAACGGCAATGTTGCCCGACGAACGGACTGAGCGTGTATCGGTAGACCTGGATCAGGAAGACGAGGATCTTTCGCATTGGATACTCATCCGTTGCCAGAGTCGGTCCAGGGCTTCACGCAACTGCTCGTTGCTGTAGCGTTCGGCCCGGGGTTTGCAAAGGACCACGATATCGATGGCCCCCAGTGAATCCCGATGATGTCGAAACGATTCCCGGATCAGGCGTTTGATCCGGTTGCGCTGTGTGGCGAGTCGCACGTTGCGTTTTGCCACTGCCATCCCCAGTCGCGCGGTTTGCGGCGCGTCGCTGGGGTGATGACGCCAGAGTCCGGTAAAGGGTGCTTCCGAAACCCGGTGGGCGCCAGCGAACACCTGTTGGTAGTCGCTGGCGCAGGTCAGCCTGGCGGCGCGGGGGAAACCCCTGTCTGCGAGCCTGCCGGCTGGCCGGGCCAATGGATCAGGGGCAGAGACGGGCGCGGCCTTTGGCGCGGCGCGCAGCCAGCACTTTGCGGCCGCCACGGGTGGCCATGCGGGCACGGAAACCATGGGTGCGCTTGCGATGCAGGTTACTGGGCTGGAATGTTCTTTTCATGATGGCGGACCAGGATAGATTCTAATGAGTGAGTGGACGGAACACCCCATCCAAGGCGCGTAAAAGTACCCGCGATTCCCGTGGGTGTCAATGTCGTGGCCCAGGAAGGGTGATCAGGATGTGGAAAAAGGTGTGGATAACTCTTCCGCGCCCAGAGTAGACTGGCGCGTTTATCCACCACCAGCCCTGGAGAATTACCCTTGGTCGGCAGCTCCCTTTGGCAGCAATGCGTCACGCGCCTGGAGGGCGAACTCTCCGAACAACAGCTCAACACCTGGATACGTCCACTGCATGCGGTGGAGGAGCCGGAGGTCCTGCGCCTGCTCGCACCCAATCGATTCGTGCTGGACTGGGTGAAAGATCACTTTTTCGAACGCATCGATCAGGTGGTGAACGATACCTCCGGTGAACACTCGGTGCGGGTGCATCTGGAAGTGGGCAGCAGCCAGCGCCCTGCTCCGGCCAAGGCGCCTGCCCGAACCGCCAACGCTCCCGGCGGCGCCGGTCAGGGCAATGGCCCGCACGGAGCCCGCAATACAGCCATGCGGCAACCGCAGCAGGAGGCGGCGCCGCAGCCAGCGGCCAGTTCACCTCAGTTCACCAACAACCTGAACCCCAATTTCACCTTCGATAATTTCGTCGAAGGCAAGTCCAACCAACTGGCCCGGGCGGCAAGCCTTCAGGTGGCCGGCAACGTGGGCATGGCCTACAATCCGTTATTCCTGTATGGAAGTACAGGGCTGGGCAAAACCCACCTGATGCACGCCATCGGTAACGCCATTCTGGCCCATCGCCCCGGGGCCAAAGTGGTGTACCTCCACTCGGAGCGTTTCGTGGCCGACATGATCAAGGCCCTGCAACACAACTCCATTGACGAGTTCAAGCGCTACTACCGCTCGGTGGACGCCCTGCTGATCGACGATATCCAGTTCTTCGCGGGCAAGGAGCGCTCGCAGGAGGAATTCTTCCACACCTTCAATGCCCTGCTGGAGAGCCAGCAACAGGTGATCCTCACCTGCGATCGGTATCCCAAGGAAGTGGATGGTCTGGAGGACCGCCTCAAATCCCGCTTCGGCTGGGGTCTGACCGTGGCCATCGAACCGGCGGAACTGGAAACCCGGGTGGCCATCCTCAATCGCAAGGCTGAGGAGGCTGGGGTGGAACTGCCCAGTGAGGTGGCCTTCTTCGTGGCCAAACGGATCCGCTCCAACATCCGTGAGCTGGAGGGCGCGTTGCGCCGGGTGCTGGCCAATGCACATTTCACGGGCAGCGCCATCACCCTGGAGTTCGCCAAGGAGGCCCTCCACGACCTGCTCGCCCTGCAGGACAAGCTGGTCACCATCGACAACATCCAGAAGACCGTGGCCGAGTACTTCAAGATCCGCGTATCGGATCTGCATTCCAATCGGCGCAGCCGGTCCATCACCCGCCCAAGACAGGTGGCCATGGCGCTCTCCAAGGAACTCACCAATCACAGCCTGCCGGAGATCGGCAAGGCCTTCGGGGGGCGTGACCACACCACGGTGCTGCACGCCTGTCGAAAGGTTCAGGAATTGCGGGAATCAGATGCCCGCATCAATGAAGACTTCGTGAACCTGCTGAGAACGCTGACCAGCTGACCTGGCCAACCGGGCTGGAGACCGGTGATCCGGTGTGGGCGGTGGGCAGGACTGTTGATAACCTGTGGGACAGCACGGGACAGAATCGGCTTCCAAAGTTATCCACATTCCCTCAACAGTTTGTGCGTGGCTTATCCGGGCGGCTGCGCACAGTCCTGAGGTTGCGCAACTTCATGAAAAACATGGTGAAAAAGAGCCTTATCCAGGCCAGTGCCGGTTGCTAATTATTATTACTAAAGTAAGTCTTTAAAAAGATCATTATTAAAGGGTCTCCCTGATGAAATTCAGCATAGAGCGCGAACGCCTGCTCAAACCGCTACAGCAAGTCGTCGGCGCCGTGGAAAAACGGCAGACCATGCCGATACTGAGCAACGTGCTTATCCGGGCGGAGACCTCCCGACTGGAGCTGGTGGCCACCGATCTGGAAGTGGAATGGGTGGCCGACATGGAGCACACGGTTGCCAGCCCGGGTGTGGTGACCGTGCCCGCACGGAAGCTGCTCGATATCTGCAAGGCATTGCCGGAGGGAGCAACCGTCGGGTTGCACCACGAGGGAGACCGGTTGCTGGTGAGTTCGGGGCGTTCCCGTTTCACCTTGAGCACCCTGCCCGCGGATGACTATCCCTCCCTGGAAGAGATGCGCGCCAATCTCTCGCTGGAAGTGACGCAGCGCGAATTGCTGGATCTCATGGAGCGCACCTCCTTTGCCATGGCGGTGCAGGATGTACGGTATTACCTCAATGGACTGATGTTCGAGGTGGAGCCTGGCACGGTTCGCACCGTGGCCACCGACGGGCATCGACTGTCCTTGTGTGCGATCGAGTCCATTGTTGAAACCCCGGACAGTCAGCAGTTGATCCTGCCCCGCAAGGGGGTGATGGAATTGAGCCGCTTGCTCGAGCGGGTGGATGACAAGGTGCGTCTTGAGTTGGGCGCCAGTCATCTGCGAGCCATCTTTGCCGGACTGCAATTCACCTCCAAGCTGATTGATGGGCGGTTTCCGGATTACAAACGGGTGGTACCCGAGGACGACGGCCATGTGCTCAAGGTGGACCGTGAACTGCTCAAACAGGCATTGGGGCGCACCGCTATCCTCTCCAACGAGAAGGTGCGCGGGGTACGCATGGAACTGGGCGAAAACCTTCTCAAGCTGCAGTCGCACAATCCTGAACAGGAAGAGGCGGAAGAAGAGTTGGAGGTGGAGTACGCCGGTCCGGCCATGGAGATCGGCTTCAACAGCACTTACCTGCTGGATGTGGTGAATCATCTGGAGGGCGAGATCATGGAGATCAAGTTCCGCATGTCCGGGGCCTCCATCGTCATTCGCGACCAGGTGATGCCCAGGGCGATTTACGTGGTCATGCCTATCCGCCTTTGAGGATGAGTCTCTCCCGGCTCGACATCTTCAACCTTCGCATCTTCGAAAGGGTCCGGCTCGATCCCGTGCCGGGCCTGAATCTCATCGTCGGTCCCAACGCCTCCGGCAAGACCAGTCTGCTGGAAGGGATTCATATGCTCGCCACGGGACGGTCCTTTCGGACGCCGCGCATCGAGCACGTTGTCCACAGGGGCAGTCGGGAACTGATGGTCACAGGTCAGGTGACCCACCTCCAGTCGGAAAAGATCCGCATGGGTATTCGCAAGGGTGCCTCGGGAACACGTGGTCGACTGGCCGGGCGCACTGTGCGCTCCCAGTCCGAACTGGCTCGGGTGTTACCGGTACAGGTCATCCACCCGGACAGTCACGAATTGCTGGCGGGGTCGCCGGCGGAGCGCAGGTCGTTTCTGGATTGGGGGCTGTTCCACGAAGCACCCGAGTACATGACGATACTGCAAGGGTATCGCCGCGCATTGAATCAGCGGAACGAGGCGTTGAGGCGAGGCTTCCCGGACAACGTGCTGACGGGATGGGAGCGGGAACTGGGAGAACGGGGAGAAGCGCTGGACCGTTATCGGCGCGGCTATCTGGAACGACTGTGGGAGACCCTGTTGGAGTTGCGTGTGCAGTTGCCGGATCTGGATGGGATGACCTGGGAGTATCGCCGCGGCTGGAAGGACGGCGTCGATCTGCGCGAAGCCCTGGCGTCCGGGCGGCATCGAGAGCGGGAACTGGGATACACCCTGATGGGGCCGCATCGCGCAGAGCTTGTCTTGAAGCGCGACGGGGTGTCGTTGGCCATGGAGGCATCCCGGGGGCAACAGAAGACCGCAGTGCTCTTGTTGAGGCTCACTCAAGTGGCTGCCCATCGGCGCGCGACGGGACGGTCTGCGGTGGTGCTGGTGGACGACCTGCCCTCGGAGCTGGACGCGGAACGTCGCGAGGCCGCGCTGGAATTTCTGCGTGGCCTGGAATGTCAGGTGTTTGTGAGCGCCATTGACGGGGCCCAGGTACAGGGGCTGGGGAATTGGGCAAGCCAAAAGATGTTCCACGTGGAACATGGAACACTCAGGTCAGATTAAACCCGACCAAGCCTTACTGTGAAAGCACCCAGGTTCAGCTACGGAAGCTCCCTTCTCTCCCCTGAGGGAGAAGGGCTGGGGATGAGGGGGTGGGGGAGGCACTGTGCCGGCCCTCACCCCAACCCCTCTCCCCCGAGGGGAGAGGGGCTCGTTATGTACCTTTCATCATTGAGGGTGCCTCACCACCGTGACGCATGAGAGTCAATGTTAATGTTCCACGTGGAACATCACGGGTGTCGCACCATCCATCCGGGGGGCAAGTCCACCGAAGTGTTATAATGCCCCCTTCATTTAAGTTCACTGCAGGCAAAGCATGACCGACCTTACGCCTCCCACCTACGACTCATCCAATATCAAGGTCCTCAAGGGCCTGGACGCAGTTCGCAAGCGCCCCGGGATGTACATCGGTGACACGGATGACGGCACCGGCCTGCATCACATGGTTTTCGAGGTGGTGGACAATGCCATCGACGAGGCCCTGGCTGGACACTGCCAGCAGATCGTGGTGACCGTTCATAGCGACGGTTCGGTCAGCGTGAGTGACGATGGTCGTGGTATTCCGGTGGACATCCATCCGGAAGAAGGTCGGTCCGCCGCCGAGGTCATCATGACCGTGCTCCATGCCGGCGGAAAATTCGACGACAACTCCTACAAAGTGTCCGGCGGTCTCCACGGCGTGGGTGTCTCCGTGGTGAATGCCCTGTCGGAGACCCTGGAGATGACCATCTACCGGGGCGGTCAGACGTTCCGCCAGACCTATCACATGGGCGTGCCGGAAGCCCCGCTCAAGCCGGTGAGCGAGACGCAGAAAACGGGCACACTGATCCGCTTCAAGCCCAGCCCCGAGGTGTTCGGTGACACCGAATTTCACTACGACATCCTCTCCCGCCGCCTGCGGGAACTGTCCTTCCTGAACTCGGGTGTGCGCATCGAGTTGGTGGACGAAAGGGACGAAGGCAAGCGGGATGTGTTCGAGTACCAGGGTGGGATACGGGCCTTTGTGGAACATCTGAATCGGAACAAGACCCCCCTGCACCCCAACGTGATCTACATGGACGCCGATCGTGATGGGCTGGGCGTGGAGATCGCCCTCCAGTGGAATGATTCCTATCAGGAAAACATCTTCTGCTACACCAACAATATTCCTCAGCGTGATGGCGGTACTCACTTGGCCGGATTTCGCTCTGCCCTCACCCGTACCCTGAACCAGTATATGGACACCGAAGGCCTGCTGAAGCGCCACAAGGTGAGTCCCACTGGAGATGACGCACGGGAAGGCCTCACCGCCGTCCTGTCCGTGAAGGTGCCCGATCCCAAGTTTTCCTCACAGACCAAGGACAAGCTGGTCTCATCGGAAGTGAAGGGTGTGGTGGAATCGGTCATGGCCGACGCGGTGCATAATTTCCTCCTGGAGAATCCCACCGAGGCCAAGATCATCACGGGCAAGATCACCGATGCCGCCAGGGCTCGGGAAGCGGCACGCAAGGCCCGGGACATGACCCGCCGCAAGGGGGCGCTGGATGTGGCCGGGCTGCCCGGAAAACTGGCCGACTGCCAGGAGAAGGACCCTGCCCTCTCCGAACTTTTCATTGTCGAGGGTGATTCAGCCGGTGGTTCCGCCAAACAGGGTCGCGATCGTCGTTCGCAGGCCATACTGCCTCTCAAGGGCAAGATCCTGAACGTGGAGAAGGCCCGGTTCGACAAGATGCTCTCTTCTGCCGAGGTGGGTACCCTGATCACCGCCCTGGGCTGCGGGATCGGCAAGGACGAGTTCGACCCGGACAAGCTGCGTTACCACCGCATCATCATCATGACAGACGCCGATGTGGACGGCTCTCACATCCGTACCCTGCTGCTGACCTTCTTTTACCGCCAGATGCCGGAGTTGGTGGCTCGGGGCCACATCTATATCGCCCAGCCGCCGCTTTACAAGATCAAGCGGGGCAAACAGGAACTCTACGTCAAGGATGAGCTGGAAATGACCAATCTACTGCTCAACCAGGCCCTGGATGGGGCCAAGCTGCTGGTCCATGAAAATGCCCCGCCCGTGAGTGGCGAGGCCCTTGAGGATCTGGCGCGACGCTACAACAGCGTCATGGCTGCGGTGGGCCGTCTGGGCCGGCGTTATGATCGACATCTGTTGGAGCGCATGGTGTTCTCCTCGCCCCTGGCCGATGAGCAGCGGGCCGACCGCGATCAACTGGAGGCCTGGTTCAATCACGTCATGGAGGGCCTGCAATCGGATTCGGCCGGAGCCACCCAGTACCGAATGGAAATCCACGACGACGACCGGGGTGGCTATCAGGTGCATGTGGTGCGCCTGATGCATGGTGCCGAGATTCGGGATGTCTTCGGTGCGGACTTTTTCGAGTCGGCAGAATTTCGTCTGTTGCGCAGCCTCGCAGAACGCCTGGATGGCCTGCTGGACGAGGGGGCCAGTATTCAGCGGGGCGAACGCCGTCAGCCCGTGAGCAGCTTCCGACAGGTCATGGACTGGCTCATGGCCGAGGCTCGCCGTGGTCTGGCCGTGCAGCGTTACAAGGGTCTAGGTGAGATGAATCCCGAGCAGCTCTGGGAGACCACCATGAATGCCGAGACCCGTCGCTTGCTGCAGGTACAGGTGGAGGATGCGATCCGTGCCGATGAAGTCTTCACGACCCTCATGGGGGATCACGTGGAACCTCGACGGGAATTCATCGAGGCCAACGCCCTGACGGCGTCCAATCTGGATATCTGATTTCTCCCTGCCCTACCCTGATCGAGGCGATCATGGGTCGAAAACAGCCGATCCGCTGGGGGACATTCCGCGGCTGCCTGGGGCACAATGGTCTCCAGGCGGTTTCACTATCCGACAGAGGTCAATGTCATGGATATCGGCGGTTATGTCATGCTGGGCATCTTTTTCCTGATTGCCCTGTATTCGGTGCTCATCTACAACAACCTGGTGAACCTCAAGCACGCGGTTTCCAAGTCCTGGTCCAACATCGAGGTGCTGCTCAAACAGCGCTACGATGAGTTGCCCAAACTGGTGGAGGTGTGCCGCCAGTACATGGCCTACGAGAAGGAAACCCTGGAGCGGGTCATGCGGGCCCGATCAGCGGTGAATGCCGCACAGCAACGGGGCGATGTAAAATCCCTGGGCGAGGCCGAGGATGGCCTGCGCATTGGTCTGGGTAATCTATTTGCCGTGGCCGAGGCCTATCCGGATCTCAAGGCCGATGAGAGCTATCGCCACTTGCAGACCCGTATCAGCGGCCTGGAAAATGCCATTGCCGACCGGCGCGAGTATTACAATGAAAGCGTCAATCGCAACAACGTGCGCATCGAGCAATTCCCTGATCTGGTGATTGCCCACCTGTTTCGTTTCGGTCCCTTCGATCTCCTGGAGTTCTCCCGCCGCGAGACCCAGGATGTGGATGTGCGGGCCCTGTTCAATTGATCAAGGGTCGTCTTACCCGTGCTGGATCCTGGTGAATTCTGGCTCCTGGCAGGCCTGCTGGGAGCCCTTCTTTGCCTCTCACTGTTCGGTTTCATCCGTGGGGCCACGCGCAAGCGTCTGATTGCCGATACGCCCACCTCGCGGGTCCGTTCGGCCGCTCAGGGCTATGTTGAACTGATCGGCCAGGCCCGCCTCATGGAAGGCCCTCCCATCATTGCCCCCCTCACCGGCACCCACTGCGCCTGGTACTCCTATCGGATCGATCGACGCGACCGCACCGGCTCCGGGCGTCGATCGCGCCAGCGCTGGACCTGCGTGGATCAGGGAACCAGCACGGATCTGTTCTACCTGGTGGATGATACCGGCGAATGCGTGGTGGACCCGGAGGGGGCTCAGGTGGTCCACGTGCATCAGGACCGTTGGCATGGGGATTCACGCCGGCCGCTGGTAGGCCCCGGGGGCGGGGGCACCTTTCTGGGTGCCGGGCGTTATCGCTACACCGAAAACCGCCTGCATCTTGACGATGACCTCTATGCCATCGGTTATTTCCGCAGTCACGTCACCGGCGATGAAACCACCTTGAATACCGAGGTGGCACAGATACTGAGGGAATGGAAAAAAGATCCCGCGGCCCTCGCTCGCTTCGATGCCAATGGCGATGGCGAGATCTGCCTGGAGGAATGGGAGGCGGCCCGGCAGGCCGCCACCGATCAGGCGTTGATGCAGCGCGCCGAGCGCGCCATGGCGCCCGCCACGCATCTCCTGAGCCGCGGCCCCGACCGTCGACGCCCTTATATCCTCTCCGCGCTACCTGAGGATCAACTGGTGACCCGGTATCGCTGGATGGCTCGTCTGAGTGGTCTGGGTTTCCTGCTGTCGGTGGGTGGCCTTGCCTGGCTCTTTCTCGCGGGCTGAGATGACGGTCGGAAGCCTCCTCCCGCCCATGGCAAAACCTGACCTCCGGCACTCCTGAGGGATCACGCGTCGAGTACGCCCAGGAGCGATTTCGCGTGTTACATTAATACCCTGACCTTATCGTGATCCGAGCCCTCATGAATAATCCCCTTTTGCAGATGAGCGGGTTACCCCCGTTTCCCGAGATCCTGCCGGAACACGTGGAGCCGGCACTGGACCAGGTGCTGGCGGAAAACCGCGAAGCCATGAACGCCCTGCTGGATCAGCCCGGGCCCTTCACCTGGGACAATCTCATCCATCCTCTCTCCCTGCTGGAAGACCGGCTCAACCGAATCTGGTCCCCGGTGCGCCATATGAATTCCGTGGTGAATTCCGAGTCTCTTCGTCAGGCTTACAATGCCTGCCTGCCCAAGCTCTCCGACTATGCCACCGAGATGGGCCAGAACATCCGCTTGTTTCAGGCCTATCAGAGCATTGCCGATGGCCCGGGCTTTACCGAGCTCTCCCCCACGCAGCAGCGGGTGATCACCAACGCCCTGCGGGATTTCCATCTCAGCGGCGTGGACCTTCAGGACGAACAGAAGGTCCGCTACAAGGAGATCGCTCAGGAGCTCTCCCAGCTGACCTCCCGGTTTGAGGAACACGTGCTTGATGCCACCCAGTCCTGGCAGCGTCACGTCCCTGAGGAGGGTTCCCTGGCAGGTCTGCCTGAGTCGGCCCTGGACATGTTGCGGCAGAACGCACAGCAGCGGTCCCTGGAGGGCTGCCTGATCACCCTGGAATTCCCCTCCTATTACGCCATCATGACCTTTGCTGACGACCGGGAACTGCGTCGGGAGGTGTACAGCGCCTATGTCACACGGGCCTCTGACGAAGGACCCCATGACCGCAAATTCGACAACTCCGAGGTGATGGAACGCATCCTGGCCCTGCGTGATGAGCAGGCCAGACTACTGGGGTACGACAACTACGCCCAACTCTCCCTGGCCACCAAGATGGCCGAATCCCCGCAGCAGGTGGTGGGTTTCCTCAACGATCTGGCCCAACGTGCCCGTCCCGCTGCGGTTCAGGAACTGGACGATCTGCGCAGGTTCGCCCGGGAACATCTGTCGCTGGAGGATCTGCAGGCCTGGGACCTTGCCTATGCCTCGGAAAAGCTGCGCCAGCATGCCTACAACCTCTCCCAGGAGGATCTCAAGCCTTATTTCCCGGTGGACCGTGTGTTGCAGGGGCTGTTTGACCTGGTGGAGCGGCTGTATCAGGTGCGCATCCGGCGGGAGAACGATGTCCCGGTGTGGCACGAGGATGTGCGCTTCTACGAGATCCAGGATCCGGATGGTACTCCTCGGGCACGCTTCTACCTGGACCTGTATGCGCGCAGCCACAAGCGCGGCGGCGCCTGGATGGACGAGTGTCTGAATCGACTGCGGGACGGCGATGACCTGCAGTTGCCGGTGGCCTACATGACCTGCAACTCCACCCCTCCCGTGGGTGGCAAGCCGGCCCTGTTCACCCATGACGAAGTGCTCACCCTCTTCCACGAATTCGGTCATGGCCTGCATCACATGCTCACCCGCGTGGACTGCCCGGATGTGGCCGGGATCAACGGTGTGGAATGGGATGCCGTGGAACTGCCCAGCCAGTTCATGGAAAACTGGTGCTGGGAGCGCGAGGCCCTGGACATGTTCGCCGCCCATCACGAGACTGGCGAGCCCCTGCCCCAGGAACTGTTCGACAAGCTCCTGGCCACCCGGCATTTCCAGGCCGCCATGCAGATGGTCCGGCAGCTGGAGTTCTCCCTGTTCGACATGCGCCTGCACGCGGAATACGATCCCGAGCGGGGTGGCCGCGTCCAGGAGATTCTGGACGAAGTCCGTGATCAGGTGGCGGTGATGAAGCCACCCGCCTTCAACCGATTCCAGCATGGCTTCTCGCATATCTTCGCCGGGGGTTACGCGGCGGGTTATTACAGCTACAAATGGGCCGAGGTGCTCTCCGCTGATGCCTTTGCCCGCTTCGAGGAGGAAGGCCTGTTCAACCCTGGTGTGGGTCACGCCTTTCTCACCGAGATCCTCGAGCAGGGTGGGTCCCGCCCTGCCCTGGAACTCTTCAAGGCCTTCCGGGGCCGGGAGCCGGACATCGAGGCCCTGCTGCGTCATTCGGGGCTGGCCGCGGCATGAGGATTGCCACCTGGAACGTCAATTCCCTGAAGGTGCGTCTGCCCCACGTCCTGGACTGGCTGGAGCAGCAGCGACCGGACGTGCTCGCCCTGCAGGAAACCAAACTCATCGACGAGGCCTTCCCCGTTGAAGCCCTGGCGGAAGCTGGCTATCAGGCCGTTTTTGCGGGTCAGAAGACCTACAATGGGGTGGCCCTGCTCTCAAAGACCCAGGCCATGGACCCGATGACCGACCCGCCCGGGGTGGAGAGCGTGGACCGGCGTATCATGGCCGCCACCGTGGATGGCGTCCGGGTGGTCAATCTCTATGTGGTCAATGGGTCCGAAGTGGGTTCGGACAAGTACGCCTACAAGCTGGAATGGTTGCATCGGGTCACGGCATTCTTGCGGGCCGAGCAGGCGCAACACGAGCATGTGGTGGTGCTGGGTGATTTCAACATCGCTCCGGAGGATCGGGATGTGTACGACCCCGAGGCATGGCACGAACGCATCCTGTGCTCCACCCCGGAGCGTGAGGCCCTCAAGGCGATCCTGGATATGGGCTTCGTGGATGTGTTCCGGCGATTCGAGCAGCCGGATCCCAGCTACAGTTGGTGGGACTACCGGGCCGCGCGCTTCCGTCGCAACCAGGGGCTGCGCATCGATCTGATCCTCGCCACGACCGCCCTGGCCGGGCAATGTACCGCCAGCATGATCGACACGGCGCCAAGAAAGCTGGAGCGCCCCTCCGATCACGCCCCCGTCGTTGCCGACTTCCACCTCTAGACCGGACCATCATGAAATATCGAGACCTGCGCGAGTTCATTCAGGGCCTGGAGGCCAGGGGCGAATTGAAACGCATCCAGACGCCGGTTGATCCGCGCCTGGAGATGACCGAGATCTGCGACCGCACCCTGCGGGCCGAGGGCCCTGCCCTGCTCTTCGAGAACCCTACCGGATACCGTATGCCGGTGCTGGGTAACCTCTTTGGCACCCCCCGGCGGGTGGCTCTGGGTATGGGGGAGGATTCCGTGGAGGCCCTGCGCGAGGTGGGCAAGCTGCTGGCGTTTCTCAAGGAACCGGATCCGCCCAAGGGTCTCAAGGAGGCCTGGAGCACCCTGCCCGTGTTCAAGAAAGTGCTGGACATGGCGCCCAAGAAGGTGCGTCACGGGGTGTGTCAGACCGTGGTCAAAAAGGGTGATGAGGTGGATCTGGGGGAATTGCCCGTACAGGTCTGCTGGCCGGGTGATGCCGGGCCGTTGATCACCTGGGGCCTGGTGGTCACGCGTGGCCCCCACAAGGAGCGTCAGAACATGGGGATCTATCGCCAACAGGTGATCGGTCGCAACCGGGTGATCATGCGCTGGCTCTCCCATCGGGGTGGCGCCCTGGATTTTCGGGAATGGCAACAGGCACATCCCGGCGAGCCCTTTCCGGTCTCGGTGGTGCTGGGGGCCGATCCCGCCACCATCCTGGGGGCCGTCACCCCGGTGCCCGATACCCTCTCCGAGCACGCCTTTGCGGGGCTGTTGCGAGGTTCGCGCACGGAGCTCACCCGCTGCCTGGGCAACGATCTGCAGGTGCCGGCCACGGCCGAGATCATCCTCGAGGGTGTGATCCACCCGGACGACATGGCACCCGAGGGGCCCTTTGGTGACCATACCGGGTACTACAACGAAGTGGACAGCTTCCCGGTGTTCACCGTGGAACGCATCACCCACCGGCCCGACCCCATTTACCACAGTACCTATACGGGCCGGCCACCGGACGAGCCGGCAATCCTGGGTGTGGCCCTCAACGAGGTCTTCGTGCCCATACTGCGCAAGCAGTTTCCGGAGATCGTGGATTTCTATCTGCCCCCCGAGGGCTGTTCCTATCGCCTGGCAGTGGTGAGCATTCGCAAGCAATATGCAGGTCACGCCAAGCGGGTGATGCTGGGGGTGTGGTCCTTCCTGCGCCAGTTCATGTATACAAAGTTCGTGATCATCGTCGATGATGATGTGAACGCGCGGGACTGGAAGGATGTGATCTGGGCCATGACCACCCGCATGGATCCGGGTCGTGATACGGTCACCATCGATAATACCCCTATTGATTATCTGGATTTTGCCTCCCCTGTGTCCGGCCTGGGCTCCAAGATGGGTTTCGATGCCACCAACAAGTGGCCGGGAGAGACTCAAAGGGAATGGGGCACGCCCATCGTCATGAGCGACGAGGTGAAACGACGCGTTGACGAGATCTGGGACGAGCTGGGCATCTAGCCGACGAGCGTGCTTTGCGGGTGTCGTGGTCTGCGGTAGATTGAGTTGAGTCAAACCCTACAGGCCTGACGGTATTGGCCGATACTTAACTCGCAGGGAGGCGCCGGGCAGGCGCCCCGTGTTCTTCTCATCACGGATCTCGCCATGACACAACGCATACTCCTCATGATCGGTCTGGTGGTTCTGGCCGGGTTGCTCGCACTGACCCTCGTCTGGCTATTGGGGCCCGGGCCGGGGGCAGCCATCCTGGCATCCATGCTGGCTACCGGCGGCGCCATCACGGTGATGGACCGACTGCACGTGGCACCCCGTGAGCAGGCCCTGGAAACACTTTACGCGCAGACCCTCTCCCGCCCCCCTGCCCCACTGACGGTCACGGAAGATCCGCGCAGCAAGGTCATCGCCCAGGCCCTGGAGAGGCAACGCAAGCTGGCGGGGCGCCTGGCCGATACCGGGTCCCGTATCGCTGTCTCTGCCGCCGAAGTGTCCCATGCGTCGGTCACCCTCAAGCAGCGGGTGCACTCCCAGGTCTCCACCGTCAACGGCATCGCCGATGCGTCCGGGCACATCTCAGCCACGGTGCAGACCTCCGTGGAGAGTTCCGGGCAGGCTGCCGAGAGCGCCCGCCTGACCAACGAGGCCAGTCACGCCGGTCATGCCTGCGTGGAGGACGCCCTCAGTCACATGGAGGAGATGAAGGAACGCATGGAGCAGGCCTCCCAGCTCATGTCCCGTCTGGAAGGCCGCGCCGGAGAGATTCAGCGCATCACCGGGGTGATCAGCGGCATTGCCGAGCAGACCAATCTGCTGGCCTTGAACGCGGCCATCGAGGCCGCCCGTGCCGGCGAACAGGGCCGGGGTTTTGCGGTGGTGGCGGACGAGGTGCGCAGCCTGGCCAACCGAACCTCTCAGGCCACCGGTGAGATTGGTCAGATGGTCCAGGAGATCAACACGGAGACCCACCAGGCTGCCTCCACCATGCAGCAGTTGGTGGAGGCAGTGCAGGGCAGCGCCGACCGCACCGTGAAGGTGGATCAGCATCTCTCCGACATCCTCAACCACTCCGCCAATGCAGATAACTGCATCCAGACGGTGGTCAGTGGCGCCGAGCAGAATCACAATCATCTGGACGAGGTGACCCGGGCCATCCAGACCGTCAGCAGCCACCTGCGGGAGACCGAGGACGATGTGAGCCATCTGTCCTCCCAGGCGGAGCAACTGGCGGAGCGGGCGGAATTGATTTACGAGCTTCTGGGCGATGTGGGACTGGGGGGCCTGCACGATCAGGTGCGCCAGGAAGCCGAACAGGCTGCTGCTGCTGTCGGACACGCGTTCGAGGCGGCGGTGGACGCAGGCCGCATTCGCCTGGAGGATCTGTTCGACCGCAATTACAAGCCCATCCCGGATACCGATCCGGTGAAGCACAAGACCCGCTTCGACGATTTCACCGACAAGGTCCTACCAGCCATTCAGGAACCCATCCTGGAGCGCCATCGCTTTATCGCCTATGCCGGCGCCGTGGATGATCATGGTTATTTCCCCACCCATAACCGTCGCTATGCCAAGGCCCTGACCGGTGATTATGCCAAGGACCTGGCCAACAACCGCACCAAGCGGATCTTCAAGGACCGCACCGGCTCCCGCTGTGGCTCGCACCAGAAGCCCTATTTGCTGCAGACTTACAAGCGGGATACCGGGGAGATCATGCACGACCTCTCGGTGCCCATTTTCGTCAAGGGACGGCATTGGGGTGGTTTTCGTATCGGGTATCATGACCGGAGCGGCTGATCGCGCCGCCTGAATACACCGCCCGGTGCATGCCATGACATTCCCTGCCTATCCCTACAGCCTGCGGTCCGCCCTGCTGGGCTTCGTGCTGGCCCCCCTGCTGCTGATCGTGCTCCTGGCCGGATGGTCGGGGCTCACGAGTCTGGAAGCCCACATGGAAACGCGCATGCAGCAGGACATCGAACTGGTGGCCCGGGCCATCCACCTGCCGCTGAGTGATGCTCTGGCCCGCGGGGAGCGGGCCAATGTCCAGCAGGCCCTGGACTCTGCCTTTCGCATCGATCAGGTTTACGGTGCCTATGTCTATGACCACCAGGGTGAGTTGGTGGCTGCCAGTGGCCCGCGCAGTCCCTCCATGGATCGCCGTCGCGATGCCCGTCTCGCCACGGTGACCGGCACCCACGGGGCCTTTGACGACCGCAGTGGTCAGGAGATCTATTCCTTCTTCATGCCCCTGAGTGATGCGGGTGGCCGCATCAACGGGCTGCTCCAGGTCACCCGCCACGGCGGCGACTTCCACGAAGATCTCATGCAGGTGCGCTCCCGCGCCCTCATGGCCCTGGGGGTCCTCAGCCTGTTGTTCGTTGCGGTGGTCGTGCTGGGTCACCATCGAGCCGTAGGGCGCCATGTGAGCCGCCTGGTCAATGCCATGGCACGGGTGGGTCAGGGGGATCGTCAGTTGCGCGTGGCAGGTGCCGGGCCGCGGGAACTGCGTGTGCTGGCCGAGGCCATGAACCGGATGCTGGACAATATGGATCGTTCCAATGCTGAACTGGAGGCCCAGCGCCGTCATCAGGCCGCCCTGGAGGAACGCCTTCGCCAATCGGAAAAGCTGGCCGCCATCGGCCAGCTGGCGGCCGGGGTCGCCCATGAACTGGGTTCCCCCCTGGGGGTGATCAACGGGCAGGCGCAACGGGCCTTGCGACGTGTGGAGGCGGAAACCCCTCAGGCCCGGGCGCTGGCAGAGATCCGCCAGGAGGTGGGCCGCATGGATCGTATCGTGCGCCAGTTGATGGACTTTGGCCGAAGAAACCCCCCCCGTGTGCGTGATGAACCCGTGCGGCGTCTGGTCAGCGCTGCCCTCGCCCAGGTGGAGGATGAAGCACGGACCCGGGGAACCACTCTGCGTCTGGTCAATCAGGAGGATGGCCCGGTGATCCCCATGGATCGGGCGCGATTGGAACAGGCCCTGACGAATCTTTTGCGCAACGCCATCCAGGCCACGCCCGGCGGACAGGTCCAGGTGAACTGGACATCGGCGCAAGGGCGTCTGGCACTGGTGGTGGAAGATGATGGGCCGGGCATCGACCCGGACCATCGCTCACGATTGTTTGAACCCTTCTTTACCACCAAGTCCGTGGGCAGCGGCACGGGTTTGGGACTGGCGGTGGCCCATGGTGCCGTCACGGAGCACCATGGCGAGATCCACGTGGAGGAAAGCCCCCTGGGTGGGGCACGGTTCGTGCTTCATCTACCCCTCAATGTCGTGGCAACCGAAGGCAATGATGACCCAGACCTCCAACAAAAACCCTGAGCAGATCCTGGTCGTGGAGGACGATGCCTCCCATCGTGAGCTGGTGGTGGAAGAGCTCAAGGATGCCGGCCTGGATGTGTTCGCCGTGGGCGATGCGGAGGCGGCCCGGGCGCATCTGGAAAGCGGGCATATCTCGCTGGTCCTCAGTGACCTGCGCCTGCCCGGGAACGATGGCCAGGACTTGCTCATACAGTCCCGTCGCCTGCCCATGCCGCCGTCGTTCATCATGCTCACCGCGTTTGGCACCATTGCCCAGGCGGTTGAGGCCCTCAAGCAGGGAGCCGACGATTTTCTCACCAAGCCGGTGGATCTGGATCATCTGGTCATCTCCGTGCGCCGTGCCCTGCGCACCCGCCGATTACAGGCCGAAGTGGCCCGCTACCGCGAGCTGCTGGAGGCGGATGATTTCCATGGCCTGATCGGCAGCAGCCCGGCCATGCAGGCCCTGTACGAAAATGTGCGTCGACTGGCACGTGCCTCCGGACCGGTGCTGGTCACCGGGGAGTCGGGCACCGGCAAGGAACTTGTGGCCCGGGCCATTCACGCCGAGAGTGATCGCGCCGGTGGCCCCTTCGTGGCCATCAACTGCGCGGGCATACCCGGCGAACTCATGGAAAGCGAGCTCTTTGGCCATGCCGCCGGGGCCTTCAGCGGGGCGCAGCAGGCGCGCCGAGGCCTCTTCGCCGAAGCCCATGGCGGCACCCTGTTGCTGGACGAGATCGGCGAGATGCCCATGGCCATGCAGGCAAAGCTGCTGCGCCTGCTTCAGGATGGTCGTGTGCGTCCGGTGGGCAGTAATCAGGAAAAGGAAGCCAATGTGCGCGTCGTGGCGGCCACCAACCGTGATCTTGGGCCCATGATTGCCGAGAATTGTTTCCGCGAGGACCTGTTTTATCGCCTGGAAACCTTCCGCCTGCATGTGCCGCCGCTGCGCGAACGGGGTGATGACATCGAACGCCTGGCGGCGCGTTTCCTGGCCCGTTTCGGAGCGGCCATGGATCGTCCTGTGGAAGGCATCACCCCCGAGGCCATGCGCGCTCTGCGCAGCTACTCATTCCCCGGCAACGTGCGGGAATTGACCAACCTCATCGAGCGGGCGGTCACCTTCTGTCGTGGCACCGAGATCCAGTTGGCGGATCTCCCTGAGCGGCTTGATGCTGCACGCACCGAATCAGGTGCCGGCGCCGCGGCCACCCAATTGTGGTCGGAGGAGGACACCCACATGCCTACCCTTCAGGAGATCGAGGATCGCTACATCCGTTGGGTGCTCGAACGCCTGGATGGCAACAAGCGCCAGGCGGCCAAGGTGCTGGGGATCGGCCGCCGCACCCTTTACCGAAGGCTGGGAGATGGCGCCCAGGATGACGAGGCGGACATGGACGCTCAGGCATCCCAGCGCACGTAGCATGGTGGCGCATGTGCCATCCTGATCCACCCTCAGCGGGGGGGCATGGCAGTGCCGTAAGAGAATTTCGTTGGAGTGAAGGGCTACGGTCTCGGCATGGCCGTCCTGGCACGGAATCTGCTTATACAAGACGTAACACTAATTCCACCAGGAGAAACCGCATGAAACATCATCCCCTTCGCACCCTTTCCCTCACCGTGGCCATCGCCGGCCTCTTGGGCGTGGGTGGCCACGCCGTGGCCCAGCAGCAGGGTGATTTCCAGGGCCAGCAGCAACAGCCCCCGGGCATGGACCAGCAGCAGGCTCCCCAAGTGGATCCCCAAACCCTGGATCGCTTCGTGGATGCCTTTGTGGCCGTACAGCATATCCGCGATGACTTTGCCGAGCAGCTCCAGGATGTAACGGACGAGGCCGAGGCCCAGGCCCTGCAGCAGGAGGCCCAGGAGGAAATGATCAACGCCGTGCAGCAGGAAGGCATGAGTGTGGATGAGTACAATCAGGTGGCCATGTCGTTGCAGAACGACCCGGCCATGCTCCAGCAGGTCCAGGAGATGGCCGCCGAGCGGATGTAATCCTGGCTGCGGTCTACCTGCTCCAGGCCGGCCGGCTCATGCCGGCGGCCTGGCTTCCCCTTAAAGTTCGTTCTGAATCCGCTTGTAGCCCTGCACGAGGCCCACGTTCGTCTGTGCTACATCCTCCGAGAAGCTTGAAGCATCCGCCGTGACCGACTCGATGGTTTCCAGGTCGGTGTCCGAGTGGATATTGCTGGTGGAAGGGACGTAGAAGGATTCCGGTATGTGGCAGTCTTCCACCACCGAGTTATGGCGAATGACCGACCCTGCCCCCACCGAACAGTTGAACAGCACTGTATTGAAGCCGATAAAGACCTGGCTCCCCACCTTGCAGGGGCCATGAATGATGGAGCGGTGAGCAATGGAGGTCTTCTCGCCGATCTCCACACGGGCACCGGACTTGGAGTGGATCACCACGCCGTCCTGGATGTTCGAATTGTCGCCGATGATGATGGGCTCCAGTTCACCCTGAGCATCGAGTTCATCGGCCCGGATCACGGCATAGGGCCCAATGAAGACATGCTCCCCCACCACCACCTTGCCGCAGAGGATCGCTGTGGGGTCCACGAATGCGGACTCAGCCACTTTGGGAAGATGGCCTGTGGGATTCTTGCGTATCAAGCGTGTGTCCTCGCGTCAGTATGAAAAGGCTCGCCATGCTGCCACCGTTGAGGGGGCAAGGCAATTGCCCCACCGCCAGCCTGGATATCATCCGGGTGTGTGGCGGCGGCTGATGTGGTACGGCGTGATCTCGGAGTCATCCAGCGTGTCGTCACCCTCCTCCACCTTGAGCGATGCGCGGATACCCGCTTCCATCCGCGGATACTGCAGGTCCACCCCGAGATCCACCAGGCTCCGCCCTGCGACGACGACCCGTGACTCCCGAAGGAAGGACATCATGCCAGGACTGAGCACCTTTTCCGCCTCTGCCATGCTGACGCAGGGGGGGCGCGGGAGGTCTGCGGCATCAGCCACGGCATAGACGAAATCCGTCATGGAACGATGGTCACTGTCCCCCACGTTGTAGGTCTGCCCTTCCGGGCCATGATCCAGGGCGGCCGCGCACAGGGTGGCCAGATCATCGGCATGAATGCGATTGCCAGGGCCGGATTCTTCGGGGCAGATGACCGGCTCCCCCGCCCTGATGCGAGCCAGTGGAAGCCGGAAGGGGCCGTAGATCCCCGGGGCCCTGAGCACCACTACCGGGATGCGCGCCTCGGCCATGAGTTGGCTCAGGCGCTTTTCTGCATCCAGCCGGCGATGCCCGCGATCGGTCATGGGTGAGGGTTCAGTGAGGTCGTCCACCTGGGCTCCACCCTGGTCCCCATAAACCCCGGTAGTGCTGATGTAGACGATCTTCTCGGGTGGCTGGCGGCGACATGATTCGGTGAATCTGGCGGTTCTTGGATCCACCCGCCCTTCGTTGGGGGGCGGCGCGCTGTGCAGTACCAGGCAACCGGCCATGGGGAGTTCGTCCAGGCCTTCACCGGTATCCAGATCGGCCTGGAAGGTCTCGAAACCCATGGCCTTGAGGGCCTCTACCCGCTCGGTGCTCCGGGCCACGGCGATGACCCGGCGCCCCTCGCGAGCCATGCGGTGTCCAACGCGCTCCCCCACATAGCCGCAGCCCATGATCAGTACCGGTTTCATCATCGTTCTCCTGATTGACTGGCTTTGCGTGACTATACCGTTTAGGGGAAGGCCCTGTCCGGGCTGAGGGGCCAGGTTTTACCCAAAAAAAAGCCATCCGCCTGGGCGGATGGCCTTTCATTCATCTGGATCAAGCCTTGGCTGTGTCCAGCGCCTTCAAGGGGCCGACGCGGCCCTGTGCGGACCGTGCCGGAAGTCCCTGCCTGAGATCAGGCGCTGGAGAGTCGGGGCTGGCCCATCTTGCCGCGGCGACGACCGGGCAGTGGCTTGCCCGCTTCGGGCTTGGGTGCCACGGGCACCACCGGCTCGGAGAGGCTGCCGTCGACTGCCACTTGCAGGCCCTTGCGGTAGGCATCCTGAGCCAGCTTTTCTTCACCCACCTGATCCAGGATCTCGCCCAGCTCACGGTAAGCTTCGGGCGTGGGCTTGGCATTCACGCTGGATTCCAGGTAGCCGCGGGCCTTGCCCCAGGCCTTGCCCTTCTTGCACAGACGACCCAGGGTGAGCAGCAGCACCGGATCGCGACGATGCTCACGCAGCCAGCCTTCCGCCACACTGATGGCACGGTTGGTGTCGTTGACGTTGAGCTGACCATACAGCTCCACGAGACGCTCATTCCACTTCTGCTTCAGGCTGCTGCGCAATACCACTTCGGCACGATCCGGCTCATTGAGGTTGATCAGCGCACGGGCATAGGGCTCCACCAGTTCATTGCGGCTGCGGGAGGTCTTGGGCAGGCTGACCCAGGTACCTTCCAGCTTGCCCAGGTCACCGGCAGAGGCCAGCTCGGCTGCCCGTGCAGAGAACGCTTCGGCTTCCAGTTCGTTCAGGGCCTCGTTGTCCAGGGCCCTGGCCTTGCGCAACTCCGGCAGCACGTTCAGCAGGGAGGCGCTGTCGCCGGTCTCCCGGTAGAGCCGAGCCCGCAGACGCAGCAACTGGGGATGACCGGGGGCCACATCATTCATGTGACGCAGGGTGCTGGTGGCAGGACCGGTCTCACCGTGGTCCAGCTGCAGCTCGGCCTGGGTGAGGCCAACCGACACTTCGGCACCGGCTTCAGCCTGGGAGGCCTGACGCAGATACTCATCGCGACGGTCATAGGCGCCCTGGGCCTGGGCGGCACGGGCCGCGGACAGGTAGTTCAGGGTGGGGGAATCACCACGGCGCGCCGACTGCACCAGCAGCTTTTCGGCCTTGTGCCAGCGACCTTCGGTCATCTCTGCCATGCCCAGGGCCAGGCCCTTCTGGCAGGCCAGGGCCTTCTTCTGCTTGCGGCGGGCACTCATGTTGCCGGGGAGACCGAACAGGCCCACCAGGAAGCGGATGACGCCATAGAGCACCAGCAGCGCGACGACCATGGCCACAATGTAGAAGGCCATGCTGGTTTCAACGCTCATGTCACCATAGGCGAAGAGCACGTATCCCGGCTCTTCCATGAACAACAGGGTCGCGATCGCCGATGCGATCAATACGAGAAAGATGACGATAAGAGATTTCATTGATTAACCCTCCAGCTTAGCCAGCAGCTCAGCCGACTTGCCGATTTCAGGCTGCTCGGGGCGCAGATCACGTTTTTCCAGGTCTTCCAGACGCTTCATCAAAGGAGCGACCGGCTCGGACGCGAAGTACTCCGCCAGCAGGGAGCGGGCACTCTGGAGGTTTTCGCGATATTCGGCTTCGTTGTTGCGCAGCGCCGCCAGGCGGGCGGATTCGATGCGCAGCGCCAGCACCTGACGCATGAACAGTTCGGCATCCGCATCAGGCATGGAACGCACGGCCTGATCGTGACGGCGCACCGTCACCTGCTGGTTCAACTCGGAGACCACCTGATAGTAGGCACGCTCCCACCAGGGGGAGTCACCGTTGGGAGCCTCACCGTTGACCAGCGAGAGACGACCACCGGATTCGGTTTCCGGCTTCTGCAGCGGCATGGGCTTGAGTTCTTCGGTGATCTTGTCCAGTTCAGCAACGATTTCCTGAACGTTGGTACCCTCAAAGCCTTCCAGGGCAGCGATCTCCTCGGCGATGGCGTCGCGTACGTCGCTGTATTTGGGATCGCCCATGGCCTGCAGCATGTTGTCGGCCGATCTCAGTGCCGCAATGGCACCCTTGGCGTCGCTCATGAGGTTGATGCGGTGATCGGCGATTCCCAGGAGGTAGGCCACCTCGGCGGTTTGCCATTCGCGATGCGGACGCTCGGATTCGTCCTGAATGGCCCCCAGGCCTTCTTCCAGGGTCTGCAGACGACGCTGCTGACGCTCCTCAATGCTGGCCAGTTCGGTGCGGGCCTCTTCCAGGGCCTTCTCCAGCTCGGCGCGCACATCACCCTCCAGTTCGCTGACCTGGGTCTCCATGCGGCTGATGGTTTCGGGCAGTGCCTGGGTACGTTCCTCGATCTCGGCCAGCTCGCGCAGGGCGCTGCTCAGGCGGTCGTTGGCCTCGTTGGCCATCTCCATCGCCTTGTTGGCATTCGAGGAGGCATTCATGCCGATGCCCAGGGCCAGCACCACGGCAACACCACCAACGATCAGCGGCAGCTTGCTGTTGCGGCCGTTGCTGTCACCGCCGGAAGGAGGCGGCGGCGTACGGCCTGCGCCACCTCCACCCTGACCGGGGGCCGGGCTGGCCGGCTTGGCGGCACCGGGGCTACCCGCGGTCGTCTTCGCGGCAGCGCCCTTTACGGGTTCGGATTTGTCGGACCCGCTCTTTGTCGAGTCGGCTTTCGAAGTTTCAGGTTTGTTGTCCACGGGTTTTGATGCCTCGGGCTTTGGGGTTTGGGTTTTGTCTGCCCCGGCCTGGTCCGCAGGCTTGGTGCCGACCTGGCCGGAAAGTGCGTCCTTGTCCTTGGAATCGGCGTTATACGCCACTGTATCCGTCTTGGCCGCGGCGCTCAGGGAGTTGCCGGAGGCCTTGCCACGGCTCCTTGTTCTCGTCTTGGCAGCCGGGGTGCCCGCCCCGGTCGCCGTTGGCTTGGCGCCGCCTTTGGCCTTTGGATTCGATCTTTGTCTACTCATGAGTTTGCTTCCTCTTTTCAGCCCATTTCTGCACGGCCTCCAGCATGGCCTCGTCGCTGGGGTCTGCGGCCACGACTGGGGTCTGTTTGAAGCCCATCTCCCGGGCCGTGTCCAGCATGCGTTCGCAGCCCACCACGAGCGGTGTGCCGCGCAGCCAGAACTGCCCCACCTTGCCTACCATTTCGTAGAGGTTGCGCAGCCCCTCGCTGCTGGTGATCGCAATCACATGGATGTCCCCACGGGACCACTGTCGCAGCACCCGGTCGGTATCCGCATCCGGCAGGCCGCGACGATAGGACTCCACGAAGGTCACCCTTGCCCCCCGAGCAGTGAGTGTAGCACCTAGCAGTTCCCGACCCCCGTCGCCCCGGAAGATCACCACTTCCCGTCCCTGCATGTCCTGCAATTCAGGTTGTTCCAGCAGGGCCTCACTGTCAAAGCGGCTGGGCGGGCAGATGTCCACCTGATAACCGAGCCGCTCCAGGGCCTGGGCCGATTTGCGGCCCACGGTGGCCAGTTTCAGCCCCGAAGGCATCTGCCTTCTTCCATGGATCCGGTTGAGGGTCCGGTTCACGGCGTTGGGGCTGACGAACACCGCGATGTGGAAGTCTTCAAGCCTGTCGATCAGGGCATCCAGGGCGGTGGTGTCACGCGCCTCCTTGATCTCCAGCGTGGGAAAGCGCAGGGCCTGCCCGCCGGCCTCTTCCACCATTTGGCAGAAACGATCTGCCTGGTGGGCCGGACGGGTCACCATCACGGTCACCCCCTGCAGCGGGCCCGCGGCGCCTTCCCTGGGGGCTGTTGCCCTGGCTTCTACTGAACTCATGACATCGGGTTTTGACTTTTGGGTAGTTCGGCGGGGTTCAGGCCCAGATCCTTGAGGATCCGGTCGGCTCCTTCGCGCAGCAGCTGCTCCGCCAGGGCCACACCCAGTTCGTGGGCCTTCTCGCGTGGACCATCCAGGCTGGCCCGGTAGACCAGCGAGCCATCAGGTTCACCCACCAGGCCACGCATGTGCAAAGTCCCGTCGTCGCGCAATTCCGCGTAGCCGCCGATGGGCACCTGACAACCCCCGTTGAGGCGATGGTTGAAGGCCCGCTCGGCCGTGACCCTCACGTTGGTGTCCGGGTCATTGAGGGGCCCGATCAGTTCCATTACATCCGGGTCATTGCAGCGGCATTCGATGCCGATGGCACCCTGACCGATGGCCGGCAGGCTCTCCTCCGCGCTGAGTACCCGGGTGATACGCTCACCGAATCCCAGACGCTTGAGTCCGGCCGAGGCCAGCAGGATGGCGTCGTATTCGTCGTTGTCCAGTTTTGCCAGGCGCGTGTTCACGTTGCCGCGCAGATCCAGCACCTGGAAGCTGGGGAACCGGGCCCGCAGCTGGCTTTGCCGCCGCAGGCTGGAGGTGCCTACGCGAGCCCCTTCGGGGAGTTCCTCAAGAGAGGTGTAATGATTCGAGACGAAGGCATCGTGGGGGTCTTCGCGATCCAGGATCACGGGCAGTTCCAGGCCCTCGGGCAACTCCATGGGTACATCCTTGAGGGAGTGCACGGCGATGTCCGCGTCCCCTTCCAGCAGCCCTGTTTCCAGTTCCTTCACGAACAGGCCCTTGCCGCCCACCTTGGCCAGCGGGGTATCCAGGATGCGATCACCCTGGGTGGACATCTTCACCAGTGTGACCTGCACATCCGGGAACAGGGCTCTGACCCGGCGGGACACCTCCTCGGCCTGCCACAGGGCGAGAGGGCTTTTCCGGGTGGCGATCTTGAGTTCAGTCTTGGGCATGGGCGGGTAGAAGCTCGCGTAATCTGGCCATGTTGAAGGTTTGCGGTATCGTACAACGCAACCATACATTATGTCTGCCTTTCAACACACGGGGCAGACCGGTCTCTGTCAACTTTACTTGACCCAGGCCCGGTCATTGGATCTTCCAGGCCTCGATCGTCGTTCAAAATTCCAAAAAAGGCGTTACAGGGTCTTCAGGAAACGGCGCACCTCGGCCACGTGCCGTCGACTGACCTCCAGGCGCTCGCCCGAGTCCTTGAGTACCACCTCGAAGCCACCCTGGTTGTTCTTTTCCATGCCGCAGAACCGGCTCTTTGCCACCAGGGCATTGCGATGGATGCGCAGGAAGTCTTCGCCAAACTCCTCTTCCAGGGCCTTGAGGGGCTCTTCGATCAGCACCTCGCCCTCGTCGTGGCGCACGGTGACATATTTCTGATCCGCCTGGAAATAATGCACGCTTTCCACGGGGATAAGTTCCAGGTTGCCGCGCACCCGGGCGCAGATGTGGCTGCGGGTGCGACTCTGGTGGGTGGAATCCTGAAGGTGTCCCAGTTGCGCCCGGTTGGGCCGGCCGGCCTGCTCCAGGGCCTCCTGCAGGCGCTCCTGACGCACGGGCTTGAGCAGGTAACCCACCGCGTGGGTCTCGAAGGCCTCAATGGCGTGACCCTCGTAGGCAGTGATGAAGATGACGGCGGGCGGAGTCTCCATCTCGGCGATGTGGCTGGCAGCTTCCAGGCCGTCCATGCCCGGCATGCGGATGTCCAGCAGGACGATGTCCGGTTCCAGTTGCTGAGCCAGCCTTACCGCCTGCAGGCCATTGGACGCATTGGCCACCACCTCGTAATCCGGCATCCGCTCCAGCAGAGAGGCCAGCCGCTCACGGGCCGGTTGCTCGTCATCCACGATCAGCACCTTCATCACTTCCTCCTGGGCAGCGAGATATCCACACGATAGCGTTCCTGACCCTGGGTCGTCTCCATGCGCGCTTCGCCCCGATAGGCCAGCGCCAGTCGCTGGCGGATGCTTTCCTGCGCGAAACGGTTGCCGGGCCTTTGATTGCGTTCCTTTTCCGGCGGTAACGGGTTTTCCACCATGATATGCAGATAATGATCCCGCAGCCGTATCTCCACGGTCACCGTGCCGCCCTCGGTCAGGGGTTCGATACCATGGTAAATGGAATTTTCCACCAGGGGTTGCAGCGTCAGACTGGGAATGGGGTAATCCATGGGCACCGAGTCATCAATGCGCCAGCTCACCCGCAGGCGATCCCCCAGTCGCAGGGCCTCGATCCGCAGGTAGCGTTGTGTCAGACCCACCTCCTCGTCAAGGGTGACGCTGTCCTTGGTGGACAGGGTGGCGCGGAACAGGTCGGCCAGGTCCATCACGGTGGATTCCGCCTGCTCCGGCTGGCTGCGGGTGAGATTGGCGATGGTGTTCATGCTGTTGAACAGAAAATGCGGGCGAATGCGGGCCTGCAGGGCCTGCACCCGGGAGCGGGCCTCGGCCTCCACGTTCTCTTGCCACTGCTTCTGCACATACAGATAGCGCAGCGCCACGGCGCAGACGATGGCGCTCACGGCCAGTGTGCGCATGAGGAATTCATCCACCGGGAAGCCCGAACCCAGGGTGTACCATCCCAGATGATGTGACAGCTGCAGGGCGATGACGGACAACACCAGGGTGACTGCCAGCATGATCAGCCAGGCGGCCACCGCAGCGTTCAAGGGACGCAGGCGCCGCAGCCAGCGCCGATTCAGGCATAGGGTGAACACCGTGCCCAGGGCCACCCACTGCACGAACAGCGATGTCAACGCCAGGTTGACCCAGAATCCCTGGGGTCGTGGCTCCGATGCCAGGGCCAGGATGAAGGCCAGCAGCTGTGCCATGAGTACCACCACGAAGACCGTGCGGCTTTCGCAGAAATCCGGCAGGAAGGCGCGATGGCTGCTTGCAGTGCTTCCGTTTCGTGTGTGTCTCGGGATGATTGTCATGGGGTGAAGGTCTGTTGCATGGGCCATCCTCCAGGGTACGTTATCCCAATGATATACTCCGCGCCAATGAACATAAGGCATGCATGACCCATGAGCGAAAAGCCAGCACAAGACAAACTCTGGGGCGGACGTTTTTCCGAACCCACCGATCAATTCGTGGAGGCCTTCACCGCCTCGGTGGGCTTTGATCAGCGCCTGTACCGGCACGACATCGAAGGCTCCTGTGCCCATGCGCGCATGCTCGCCCGGGTGGGCGTGCTCAGCGATGGTGAATGCGAGCAGATCCAGCAGGGCCTGGGAGAGATCCTGGCGCAGATCGAAGCCGGCGATTTTCAGTGGTCGGTGAGCCTGGAGGATGTCCACATGAACGTGGAGGCCCGGCTGATCGAGCGCATTGGCGACGTGGGCAAGAAGCTTCATACCGGGCGCTCCCGCAACGATCAGGTGGCCACCGACATCCGTCTGTACCTGCGCGAGGCCATCGACGGCATCCTGGCGGAGATCCGCCGCCTGCAGCAAGGCCTGCTGGATCTGGCCGAGCGCGAGGCCGAGACCGTCATGCCCGGTTTCACCCATCTGCAGACCGCCCAGCCGGTGACCTTTGGTCATCACATGATGGCCTGGTTCGAGATGCTGGAGCGGGATCACGCCCGGCTGCTGGACTGCCGGCGCAGGGTGAACGTCATGCCCCTCGGCTCGGCCGCCCTGGCCGGCACCCCCTACCCACTGGATCGGCATTACACTGCGGAACTGCTGGGCTTTGAAGGGGTGTCCGACAACTCCCTGGATGCGGTCAGCGATCGGGACTTCGCCATCGAGTTCTGCGCCGCTGGCGCGCTGATCATGACCCACCTGTCGCGCTTCTCCGAGGAACTCATCCTCTGGGCCAGCGCCCAGTTCGGGTTCGTGGACCTGCCTGATCGCTTCTGCACCGGGTCGTCCATCATGCCCCAGAAGAAGAACCCGGATGTGCCGGAACTGGTGCGGGGCAAGACGGGCCGGGTGAACGGCAACCTCATTGCCATGCTCACACTGATGAAGGCTCAGCCGCTGGCGTACAACAAGGACAATCAAGAGGACAAGGAGCCCCTGTTCGACACCGTGGACACCCTGGCAGGGAGCCTGCGCGCCTTTGCCGACATGATGCCCCATGTTCAGGTACGCGCCGAGGCCATGGAGGCCGCTGCCCGGAGTGGCTTTGCCACCGCCACCGACCTGGCCGATTACTTGGTGAGCAAGGGGATGGCCTTTCGTGATGCTCACGAAGTGGTGGGCCGCGCGGTACGCCTGGGGGTGGAAACAGGTCGTGACCTGTCCCAGATGGATCTGCAGGAGTTGCAACGGTTTTCATCCGTGATTCAGGATGATGTGTTCAAGGTGCTGACCCTGCAGGGTTCGGTGGCTGCCCGCAACCTGCATGGTGGCACCGCGCCAGTCCAGGTTCGCGAGCGTATCCGGGAAGCGCGAACCCGTCTGGACTGCGGAAGCTGAGCGCTCCGGTTGTGTAAGGGGGCTCCATAAAATGTGCGTACGGGCGCGTTCCCGTCATGACGCCCCCTTCCGGCTGTGCTATTTTGACCTTATAGCCAGAGGTTAATAGACCATCGGGTTCAGTTCTGCACACCGCAAGACAAGACACCAAAGCAAGCCGATTCGTCCACCCAGCGGCCCTTGAATGGCCGCCACCACGCCGCCCTCTAGTGGCGGCGGGCAAGATCGAGACGCACGGCATGGTGAGGATATAAGGAGGAGGAGATGGCACCCCAATCCGTACTGGTGGTGGATGATGAGCCCAATATCGTCCTCTCACTGGAATTTTTGATGAAAGAGGCAGGTTTCGACGTGCGCGTCGCCCGTGATGGCGAGAGCGCCCTGGAAGCCGTGCGCGAACGACCACCCCATGTGATCCTGCTGGATGTCATGTTGCCCAAGCGGGATGGCTATGATGTCTGTCAGACGATCCGCGCCAATCCGGACTGGAAGGATGTGCGCATCCTGATGCTTACCGCCAAGGGGCGGCAGATCGAGCAGGAAAAGGGATTGGCCATGGGGGCGGATGACTACATCACCAAGCCCTTTTCCACCCGCGAGGTCGTGGCTCGCGTGCGTGACTACATGCCGGATGATGGCGCCTGATCCGGGCCCTTGACCGACCTGTATCCCAGCCAGCAGCCAGGCCATCGACTCCGTGGATAAACGCACCCTCATCGCCCTGCTCTTCGCCTGCCTGCTGGGGTTCGCCTACGCAGCCCTGGTGACCGTGTTCAACTGGGAGGTCATCAGCCAGGGCCAGCTCCCGAGCACGTGGCTGGGTCCCCCGCTGGTGGGAGCGCTGGCGTTTGCGGTGCCCGTGTACCTGGTCTGGTTCGTGGTGCGTCGGCTGGTGTTCCGCCCCGCACGGCGCATCAGCCGCGACGTGCGTGCGCTGCTGGAATCCCGTAATGCCGACACCGAGGTGACCAGTCCGCCCCATCATGCCCTGGGCGATCTGCCCGAGTCGGTACGTTCCCTTGCCCTTTCACTGCGCAGTTCCCGGCGCGAGGTGCGCAGTGCCATGGCCACCGCCACGGCGCAGATCAACGAACAGAAGACCTGGCTTGAGGTGATCCTCCAGGGGCTCACTGAGGGCGTGCTGGTATGCAACCGCAATCACCAGATGCTGCTCTACAACCAGTCAGCCGTTTCCATCCTGGAAACCCCCGAGGCGGTGGGTCTGGGGCGGCCCCTGTTCCAGGTGATTTCCAGGGCACCGGTGATGCACACCCTGGATCGACTGGAGTGGCGGCGCCGCGAAGCCGAAGGCAGTGGCGAGGACCTGTCGGCCTCCTTCGTGTGCACCGATGCCACGGCCACCCGCATGCTGCAGGGGCGCATGTCACTGATCCTGGATCCGGATGGCAACACCAGTGCCTATCTCATCACCCTGGTGGACATCTCCAGCGAGCTGGAAATGATGACCCAGGTGGATGCGGTGCGTCGCGCCCTCACCGTGGATCTGCGTGGTGGGGTGGCCAATCTGCGTGCGGCCGCAGAGACCATCGAGGCCCATCCGGATATGCCCGAGGAAAAACGCCGCCAGTTCGATCATGTGCTGCGCGCCGAGAGCGAGGAACTGAGTCGGCATGTGGACGAACTGGCCAGCGTTTTCCGTGGCCACGCCCTGGGGCGCTATCCCATGTCCGATCTCCTGAGCACCGACCTGGTCAATTGTGTGGCCCGGCGTCTGGAGGATCTGCCCGAGGTGAAGCTGGTCACGGTGGGACAACCCCTGTGGATCCAGGGGGACAGCCTCTCCCTGGTGCAGGTGATCGAGAGACTGCTGCGCCATCTGGTGCGTTTCTCCCGGGCCAGCACGTTCTATGTGGAAACCCTGCTGGGGGATCGGCGGGTCTATATGGATTTCTCCTGGCAAGGGCCGCCGGTGCCGTCCAGCGCCCTGGAAAACTGGCTGGACACCTCCTGCGGTGAGGAACTGGCCCACCAGTCCATCCGCGAGGTGCTGGAGCGCCATGGCATTGAGTTATGGAGCCAGTCATGTGGCCGCAATGGTGAGTCCCTGCTGCGCCTGCCCATGATCGCGCCCAAGAGGCCCCAGTTCCTGCCCGAGGGCGACCGTCTGCCGCCAAGGCCCGAGTTTTACGATTTCGGCCTGATGCGCGAACACGAGGGCGACCCGGAGCTGGCCGCCACACCTCTGGACGAACTCACCTTCGTGGTCTTCGACTGCGAAATGACCGGCCTGGATCCCATGGGAGGGGACGAAATCATCTCCATCGCCGGGGTGCGCGTGGTCAAGGGCCGGGTGCTCAGTGGCGAGACCTTCGAGCGCCTGATCCACCCCGGCCGCCCCATCCCGCCCGCGTCGATCCGCTTCCATGGCATCACCGACGACCAGGTGGCAGGCAAGCCCCCGGTCACCGAGGTGCTGCCCCAGTTCAAGACCTTCGTCGGCGACGCCGTGATGGTGGCCCACAATGCGGCCTTCGACATGAAGTTCATCAGCCTCAAGGAAAAACGCTGCGGCGTCAGCTTCCACAACCCGGTGCTGGATACCCTGCTGCTGTCGGTGATGGTGGAGGACGAAGACGAGGACCACTCCCTGGATGCCCTGATCGAACGCTACGGGATACAGATCACCGGCCGACATACCGCACTCGGGGATGCCATCGCCACCGCCCACCTGCTGGTGACCCTGGTGGAACGGCTGCAGTCCCAGGGCTTCAAGACCTTCGGCGAAGTGATGCGTTCCTCCAACATGGCCGCCCAGTTGCGCCAGCGTGAGCGCAGCATCACCCACCAGAACAGCAGCGGCTCGGCGGCGGGGGCCTGATCGCCATGGCCCGTGTGCCGCTCTCCGAAAAGACGGCGACCGGCAAGCGAAATCTGCGCATGGCCCCGCCCAGTGGCGCCCGCGAGCGCTACGTGGCGGCCTTCATGCTGGGGCTCGCCCTGTTCTTCCCGCCCTTGCTCGTGGTCTTTGATGCGGACGGGTTTGTCCTGGGCATCCCCCTGCTGTTCGTTTATCTCTATGGGGCCTGGCTGGCCTTGATCATTCTGGTCGTGCTGATCGTGGCCCGCTCCTCCCATGAGGAACCGGGTGACCATCGCCCCTACGATCCGGGACGCGAGCCGTGAACATCGGGCTGGTCATCGGTGTCTCCCTGGGGTATCTGCTGATCCTCTTCGGGATTGCCTACTGGGGCGACAAGCGCTCGGATCAGGGGCGCAGCGTCATCAACAGCCCCTATGTCTACGCCCTCTCCATCGCCGTTTACTGCACCTCCTGGACCTTCTACGGCAGTGTCGGGCTGGCCGCCGAGAGCGGCATCCATTACCTGCCCATCTACCTGGGCCCCACCCTCATGGCGGCCCTGTTCTGGATCGTGCTGCGCAAGATGGTGCGCATCTCCAAGGTCAACCGCATCACCTCGATCGCCGATTTCGTGGCCTCCCGCTACGGCAAGAGCCAGATGCTGGGGGGGCTGGTCACCATCATTGCCCTGGTGGGTCTGGTACCGTATATCGCCCTGCAGCTCCGGGCGGTGTCCGACACCTTCAATGTGATGGTCAGCTATCCGGATACGTCGGCCTCTCAGTTGGCTCATACCGTGCCCTTCTACGCCGACACCGCCTTTTATGTGGCCCTGATCCTGGCCGTCTTCGCCATCCTCTTCGGCACCCGTCACATCGATGCCTCGGAGCACCACTCGGGCATGGTGGCCGCCATCGCCTTCGAGTCGGTGGTGAAGCTGGTGGCCTTCATACTGGCGGGCCTGGTGGTCACCTTCGTGATCTTCGGTGGCGTGGGAGATCTGTTCAGTCAGGCGGCGGCTCATCCCCAGCTGGCCGAGCTGTTCCACGTGGGAGAACTGTCCGATTACGGCAACTGGATTGCCTTCACCCTGCTGGCCATGGTGGTGGTGCTGGTCCTGCCGCGACAATTCCAGGTGGCGGTGGTGGAGAACGTGGACGAAAGCCATGTGCGCAAGGCGGCCTGGCTGTTCCCCCTGTACCTGTTCCTCATCAACCTGTTCGTGCTGCCCATCGCCTTCGCCGGCGTGCTCATGTTCGGATACGGGGAGGTGAACCCGGACAACTTCGTGCTGGCCCTGCCCCTCTCCCAGGAAATGCAGCTGCTGGCACTGATCGTGTTCCTGGGTGGTCTGTCTGCCGCCACGGCCATGATCATTGTGGAGACAGTGGCCCTGGCCACCATGCTGTGCAACGACCTGGTGATGCCGGCGCTGCTGCGCATCCGCTGGCTGGGGCTGGAGCGGCGTCGGGACCTCACCCGGCTGCTGCTGTATATCCGCCGCGGTGCCATCCTCATCGGCATCCTGCTGGGCTATGCCTATGTTCGGGTGACTGGCGACATGGTGGGCCTGGTGAGCATGGGGCTGGTGTCCTTCTGCGCCGTGGCCCAGTTCGCCCCGGCCCTGATCGGGGGCATTTTCTGGAAGGGGGCCACCCGCAAGGGTGCCCTGGCAGGCCTGTCGGCCGGGTTTGTGGTCTGGCTGTACACCCTCTTGCTGCCCTCCTTTGCCCAGGCCGGCTGGCTGCCCGCCACATTCATCACCCATGGCCCCTGGGGTATCGAACTGCTCAAGCCCTACGAGCTGTTCGGGTTGTCCGGGCTGCATCAGATCACCCATTCCCTGGTCTGGTCCATGCTGGTGAACCTGGGGGCCTACGTGACGGTCTCCCTGCTCACTCAGCAGAACACCATGGAGCGCATCCAGGCCAATCTGTTCGTGGACGTCTTCCGTCTGTCGGCCGAGCGTTATGGCATCTCCCGCTTCTGGCGCGGCACGGCCACGGTGGATGACCTGTTCGATCTGCTCAAGCGCTTCGTGGGGGAGGCCCGTGCCCGCGCGGCCTTTGAACGCTATGCTCGCGGTCGGGGCCTGGATCTGACACAGATGCGAGAAGCGGACTCCGATCTGATCCAGTTGTGCGAGCGCATGCTGGCCGGCTCCATCGGCGCCGCCTCGGCGAGGGTGATGGTCTCCAATGTGGCCAAGGGGGATGTGGTCAGCCTGGAGGAGGTGATGGAGATCCTGGACGAGGCCAGCCAGGTGATCGCCTACAGCCAGCAACTGGAAACCAAGTCACGGGAACTGGAAACAGCCACCCGGGAGTTGCGCGCCGCCAACGAGCAACTCAAGCAACTGGATCGGATGAAGGATGATTTCATTTCCACGGTCACCCATGAACTGCGCACGCCGCTCACCTCCATCCGCTCCTTCACCGAGATCCTCTATGACAACCGGGACCTGGACCCGGACAAGCGTCAGGAATTCCTGGGCATCATCATCAGCGAGAGCGAGCGCCTCACCCGACTGATCAATCAGGTGCTGGACCTGGCCAAGCTGGAATCCGGTGCCATGCGCTGGTACATCCGCCGTTATGATCTGGTGGAAGTCCTCAGTGATGCCGCCACCGCCACGTCACAGCTCTTCAAGACCAAGGCGGTGGACCTGCATCTGGACCTGCCCGATCATCCGGTTCCCATGGACACCGACCGTGACCGGCTCATGCAGGTGATCATCAACCTGTTGTCCAATGCGGTGAAGTTCACCCCTGCCCATACGGGGCGCGTGACCCTGAGGCTCACGCCCCTGGAGGAAGGGGGCGTCAAGGTGGAGGTGGAGGACAACGGGCCCGGCATCCCGACCGAGGATCTGCCCACCCTGTTCGAGAAGTTTCGCCAGGTGGGGGATGCCCTCACCGAAAAGCCCGAGGGAACGGGCCTGGGACTGGCCATCTGCAAGAACATCATCCAGCACCTGGGCGGGCGCATCTGGGTGGATAGTCAGCAAGGCGCCGGCACCACCTTCGCCTTCAACCTGCCGCCGCTGGATGGCTCGGCGAAGGAGGATGGCAAGCCCGCTAAGCCTGAATGAGCGGCCCCATCCACCGGCTCAGGTCACGGATCTCGTCGGGGCACACACTGTGGGGCATGGGATATTCATGCCACTGCAGTGTCACCCCCATGGCGCGCAGGGCCTGGCTGGTGTGACGGCCGAAATCCGGAGGGATCACGGGATCGAAACTGCCGTGGCCCATGAAGATCGGCAGGCCGGCCGCCCGGGGGGACAGTTGCAGACCCGCCTTGGCGGCATCGGGCAGATAGGTGGACAGTCCGAAGACCGCGTCCGGGGCCGGCCCTTCCACCAGGCCGGTGAGCAGGGCCATGGCGCCCCCCTGGGAGAATCCCCCCAGCAGCACCGTGTCGTAATGACGCCTGGCCTCGGCGAGCAGGGTCTGAACAGCGGCGACCCCCTCCCCCACCTGGCCGTGATCCTCTCCCTCCCCCGGGGCCAGTTCCCGAAAGTCATACCAGGCGCGCATGGGCATGCCATTGTTGATGGTCACCCGCCGCACCGGGGCATGGGGGAAGATGAAGCGGACCGGCTTGCCGGGCGGCAACTGCATCTCGGGCACGATGGGCTCGAAGTCATGGCCATCGGCTCCCAGGCCGTGCAGCCAGATGACGCAGGTTTTCGGATTCTCGCCGGTGTCGACGATGACGGATTCAAAGGGATGTGTATTCATGGGGGCAAGGATATCCGGTTTGTCATCGCTATGGGAGCCACCACCCTCGGTGGCAGCGGCCCGGGCCGCGACTTCGGCATGACGCCACGCCGTGCTCCGTCGGGGCAAATCGGCTATCCTGAGCCCCTTTAGAATCCATCCCAAGACAGCCCATCAAGGCGTGGAGTGATCAATGTCCCAGTACAAAGGCTACTATCCCCTGGTTCGACCCCGTCGCATGCGGCGCGATGACTTCTCCCGCCGCCTGATGCAGGAGAGCATGGTCACGCCCAACGACTTCATCTACCCGGTCTTCGTCCTGGAAGGCGAGGGTCAGCGTGAACCGGTGCCATCCATGCCCGGCGTGGAGCGGCTGTCCATCGACCTGCTCATCGAAGAGGCCAAGGTGAGTGCCCGCCTGGGCATTCCGGCCATGGCCCTGTTCCCCGTGGTGCCCATGGAGAAGAAGAGCGAAGATGCTGCCGAGGCCTATAACCCCAATGGCCTGGCCCAGACCGCCGTGCGCGCCCTCAAGGACGCCGTGCCCGAGATCGGTGTGATCACCGATGTGGCCCTGGACCCCTTCACCACCCACGGCCAGGACGGGCTCATCGACGAGACCGGCTACGTGCTCAATGACGAAACCGTGGACGTGCTCACCCAGCAGGCCCTGTCCCATGCCGAGGCCGGCGCCGACGTGGTGGCCCCCTCCGACATGATGGATGGCCGCATCGGCGCCATCCGCGAGGCCCTTGAGGAAGGCGGTCACATCCACACCCGTATCCTGGCCTATTCCGCCAAGTACGCCTCCAGCTTCTACGGCCCCTTCCGCGATGCCGTGGGTTCGGCCGCCAACCTGGGTGCCGGCAACAAGTACACCTACCAGATGGACCCCCACAATTCCGACGAGGCCCTGCAGGAAGTGGCCATGGACCTGGAAGAAGGGGCCGATATGGTGATGATCAAGCCCGGCATGCCCTATCTGGACATCGTCCGCCGCGTGAAGGAGACCTTCGGGGTGCCCACGTTTGCCTATCACGTGAGCGGCGAGTACGCCATGCTCAAGGCCGCCGGTCAGAACGGCTGGATCGACGAGCGAGCCTGTGTGCTGGAGGCCCTGGCCTGCATGAAGCGTGCGGGCGCCGATGGCATCCTCACCTACTACGCCCGTCAGGCACTGGAGTGGATGGACTGATCCGTCATGCCCATGGATCATTATGCCGTCATCGGCCACCCCATCGGCCACAGCAAGTCACCGCAGATCCATACCCTGTTTGCCCGGCAAACGGGCCAGGAGATGGTCTATGAGGCGGTGCTGGCGCCGGAGGATGATTTTCCCGGCACGGTGCGCAGGCTGGTGGATGCGGGGTATCGAGGCTTCAGTGTCACCGTGCCCTTCAAGCACGAGGCCTTCGAACTGGCGGATACCCTGACCGACCGGGCCCGGCGGGCCGGTGCCGTGAACACCCTCACGGTCACCGCCGACGGGCTCGACGGGGACAATACCGATGGCCTTGGGCTGGTGGCGGATCTGAAGCGCCAGCCCACCCCTCTGGCCGGCAGCCGTATCCTGTTGCTGGGGGCCGGCGGGGCAGTGCGCGGTGTGCTGGCTCCGCTATTGGCCGAGGGCCCGGCACGGTTGCACATCGCCAATCGCACCGCCGCCAAGGCCCAGGATCTGGCTCGGGATTTTGCCGATCTGGGGCCGGTGTCCGGCAGCGGGCTGGAGGCGCTTGCCGGGGAATCCCACGATCTGATCATCAATGGCACGGCCGCCGGGCTTTCCGATGAAACCCCTCCCCTGCCTGCCGGCCTGCTGGCCCCCGGTGCCGGTTGTTATGACATGATGTATGGCGACACCCCCACCGCATTCGTGCGTTGGGGGGATGCACAGGGAGCGGCCTGGACGCGGGATGGCCTGGGCATGCTGGTGGAGCAGGCGGCGGAGGCGTTTGCCATCTGGCGCGGCCAGCGTCCACAGACTGATCCGGTCATGGAGGCCCTGCGTCCCCGTTCATGATGGGTTCATCAGGCCTGCGGTAGCCTGGCTTCCAGGCGGTTATCGACCGATATAACCGGGGCGCGTCCTTATCCTTGACGGGCAGCCCCTTGACTGAGTGTTGCGGGAGTTTTTCATGCGTCATCCATTGCTGATCATCGCCGTGGCGGCCTTGGTGGGCCTCGCCGGCTGTACCACCATCGATCCTTATACCCGTGAGGATAAAATCAGTGCGTCCACCACCGGTGCGGCCATTGGCGCGGCTGCCGGCGCCCTGGTAGGCAATCTCACCACCCGTCGCGACCGCACCAAGCGGGCCATGATCGGTGCCGGTATCGGCGCCCTGGCCGGCGCCGCTGTGGGCAACTACATGGACCGTCAGGAGCAGGAACTGCGCCGAGAACTGGATGGCACGGGCGTGAGCGTGACCCGGGTGGGCGACAATGTGGTGTTGAACATGCCGGGCAACGTTACTTTCGACGTGAACCGCGACGAGGTGAAGTCCCAGTTCTACGATGTGCTCAATTCGGTGGCCAAGGTGGCCCAGGAATTCGATCAGACCGCCCTGGAAGTGGCTGGCCACACCGACAGTACCGGTAGCGTGGAGTACAACATGGACCTGTCGGAGCGTCGCGCCCGCAGCGTGGCCCGCTATCTGCAGAGCCAGGGGGTGTCACCGGTGCGGCTGGACACCATCGGCTTCGGTCCGCATCGTCCGGTGGCGGACAATCACACGCCCGAGGGGCGCGCCCAGAACCGACGCGTGGAACTGACGTTCATCCCGCTGACCCAGTGATCCGTGCCATCCGAGGGAGGATCGTGCCCGCCGTTCCCCCTCATCCCCGGCCCTTCTCCCCCGAGGTGAGAAGGGAGCTCATAGTCCCCTCCCAAGAGGATGGAGAGGCAGGACTTTCTAGCCCCTCTCCCGCTGGCGGGAGAGGGGTTGGGGTGAGGGTGGTGAGGCTGGCAACAAGGGCCCGACCCTGCTCAGACCTCAACCCCTTCCGGCGGCCTCCCCTGCCCCTCGTGCCTCAGCTTGAGACGCACATAATGCTCGGCCGAATAGCGCAGATGGTCCCGTTCCTCCTGGGTGAGCGGGCGCACACGCTGTGCCGGCCTGCCCCGCCAAAGATACCCCGAATCCAGTACCTTGCCCGGTGACACCAGGCTGCCGGCGGCCAGAATCACGTCCGAGGCGATGATCGCCCCATCCATCACCACGCTACCCATACCGATCAGCACCCGGTCATGGATGTGGCAGGCGTGCAGGGTGACGTTGTGGCCCACAGTGACCTCGTTACCCACTGCCAGATCCTGACCACCAGGGGTATAGGGCCCGTCATGGGTGACATGCAGCACGCTGCCATCCTGGATGTTGCTGCATTCGCCGATACGGATGCGGTTCACATCCCCGCGCAGCACGCTCATGGGCCACACGGAACTGTCTGCACCCAGGGTGACATCCCCCACGATCAGGGCACTGTCGTCCACCCAGGCGGACGGGGCGATCTTCGGTGTATGACCTTCAAAGCTTCGGATCATGAGAGGGCTCCTGTCGCGGGGCTTGAACAGTTCACTTCATGGTCACCAGCTCCTCCGCGCTGGTGGGATGCAGGGCCACTGTATCATCCAGATCACGCTTGGTGGCCCCCATGCGCACGGCCACGGCGAACCCCTGCAGCATCTCGTCGGCGTCCGGGCCAATGATGTGTACGCCCACCACCTTCTCCTGTGCCCCCACGGTGACCAGCTTCATGGCGGTGGCCACCTTATGGGGGGTCATGGCGTGGTACATGGAGGTGAAGCGGGTGGAATACACCTTCACCGCCTCCCCGTGGGCCGCCCTCGCCTCTTCCTCCGTGAGGCCCACGGTGCCGATGGGAGGATGGCTGAAGATCACCGAGGGGATGGTCTCATAGCTCAGGTGCCGATCCGTCTGGCCCCCGAAGAGCCGATCCGCCAGGCGTCGACCAGCGGCGATGGCCACCGGCGTCAGCGGGGCCCGGCCCGTCACGTCACCGATGGCATAAACACCCTCTACCGAGGTGTTCTGGTAGAGATCCGTGGGGATATACCCCTGATCGTCGGGTTGAATGCCGGTATTGTGCAGATCCAGATCGTTCGTGGCCGGTGTCCGGCCAGTGGCCCATATCACCTGATCGAAGACCCCGCGGCACTCCCCCTGGTCGCAGAACAGTTCCACGCTGTCCGGGTGGGCGATGAGTCGTCCCACCTGTGTGCTGGGGAACAGGTTCACCCCATCGGCCAGCATCTGCTCCATCAGCGTGTCGCGCAACATGGGGTCAAAGGAGCGCAGCAGAGTCTGGCGGCGCAGATACATGGACACCTCGGAACCCAGGGCGCGCAGCATGCCCGCCAGTTCCACGGCGATGTACCCTGCCCCGATGACGGCCACGCGCCGCGGCTGACTCTTGAGCTGGAAAAATCCATCGGAGGTGATGCCCAGTTCGGCCCCCGGGATGTCCGGCACGCTGGGCTGACCGCCCACGGCGATCACCACATGATCCGCGCTCACCCGCCGGCCATCCACCTCCAGGGTGTGGGCGTCCACGAAACGGGCGCGGCCAGGGATCTCGTCCACACCCGAGTCCGCAAGATAGGTGTGATACCAGGTGTTGATACCCTCGATATAGGCATCCCGGGCACCCACCAGTTCGCTCCAGTCAAAGCCCTCCCGGGCCAGCTTGAAGCCGTAGCCCGGGGCGTCATCCAGCCGATGGGCCATGTCGGCGGCATACCACATCACCTTCTTGGGCACGCAGCCCACGTTCACGCAGGTGCCTCCCAGCGGCCCTGATTCCACCACGGCGCAGAGGGCCCCGTAACGGGCCGCGCGCTCCACCACGGACAGGCCGCCGCTACCGGCGCCGATGGCAATCAGATCGTAATGGTCATTCATGGGGGACTCCCTTGCAGCGAAAACAGGCAGAGGATTTCTCTCCGTCCCATCTTAACAGCCTGATCGACGATCATCGGATACGGACCAAAGGTCTAAAATAGGGAAAAGGCCCGAACCCCCGAACTGGAATCCCCATGAAAATTCTAGAGGATGCGACCATCCTGGCGCGGATGATCTCCGGCCCGATTGAGCAGGTGGCCACCACCCTCAAGGACATCGCGCAAGGGGAGGGCGATCTCACGCGCCGCCTGGCTGAGGGGGGAAAGAATGAGCTGGGAGACCTGGCGGGGGCCTTCAACGCCTTCGTGGACAGGATCCACCAGATGGTGAAGCAGATCGCAGGGGCCTCCCTGGAGGCCATCACCGGCTCCATTGGCAACATCAATGACATGAACACTCAGATTGCCAGCGCGGCCGAGGAGCAGTCTAGCGTATCCGAGGAGATCAACCGTAATATCTCCAATATCGCCCAGTCCGTGGATCAGACCGCCTCCGGGGCCGGTCAGATCGCCGGAGCCAGCGACGAACTGGCCCGGTTGGCGGCGGAGCTACAGGTGCTGGTGGGGCGATTCAAGGTGTAAGCCATCCAGGCCTGGCGTATCCGCGGGTCCACCGGCGTTCCGGACAGGATCGAAGGTCACACCAGGGAGAGTACGTGTTCAGTCAAGGGTTGAACAGAATGCGCCCGTATCGCTCGGCAAATACTGTATTTCATTGCATTCATGCCAAGTTATACAGACTCGGTATAGCACCGACTGCGTGGGTGCCTTCAATCATTGGGACTGAGTTGGGCGTCCCTTTTCGGGATGGATTGCTCTTTGAGTCAGTGGGTTGTGGGGGCGGTTCGGATGCTGGGTGTGCGTTTCGCGGCAGGTAAGGCGGGTTGCCAGGGCGTGCTATGCGGAATCTGTCTTTCCTGGGGAAGGCCGATTCCGTCTAAGATCTGTCATGTTTCTTGACAGCACCTGTTAACCGGTGCTATTGGTAGCACCAAATCGTTGGCTAGGTAATCACTATGCAAGTGAAATTTTCCGAGGATGTCATTCCTCTATCAGACCTGAAGATCAATCCCGGCAAGGTGGTTGGTCGAGCGCAGGATACGCATCGCCCGATCCTGCTTACCAGTCGTGGCCGTGGTGTGGCTGTTGTGCAGGGGCTCGAGGATTATGAGAGAACTGCCGAGGAATTGCGGTTTGTAAAGGCGGTAGCGCAGGGGCTTATGGATGTTCGCGAGGGCAACACCGTATCGTTGGAGGACGCCAGAAAATCTTTGGGTATCAAGTAAATGGAATTACACATCGCACAATCTGCTCTTGAGGACTTACAGGCTATTCAGGGCTATTACAAAGAGCAGGATGTGCCACACATCGGTGATGGCTTCGTGGCTGCTATCCTGGAGCACTGTGGAATGCTTCAAATTCACCCTGATGCTGGCCGAGTTGTTCCTGAATTCAACATGGATCATATTCGCGAATTGATTCACGCGCCGTTTCGAGTTGTCTATCTCAGGCAGGCAAAAGAGGTTGTGCTCATACGAATCTGGCGTAGTGAGAGGCAGCTCGAATTACCAGCAAACGAAACATAACCAAGCCATGCACCGGATGCCAAACCCTCCGCTTCGCTGCGGTTTTGTCACCGGTGATGGCCAGCGTTATAAATTCGTCTAGCCATGATGCTCTGGCTGTACTAATCTGTATTACAGATCACTACACTGGGAGTGGGCATCATGGGCGTCACGAGTATTCGAATTGCTGACGACTTGGAAAAACCCTTGGAGGTTCTTTCCAAAAAGCTTGATAGGAGCAAGAATTGTCTTATAAATCAAGCGATTAAAGAATTTCTTGCGAGGCAGTCCCAAGAGAAATCAAGGTGGCAGGATACCCTCGAAGCGCTTGAATCCATCAAGGCAGGTAAATCCATTGATGAAGAGGATGTGAATGCTTGGCTGAATAGCTGGGGCACTAATAATCGAAAATCGCCACCTAAATCATGAAAATAAGGTACTCGCCGGAGTCGGTCGATGATCTCTGCAGAATGGTGTAATTTGTAGAGGTTAAGAATCCGTTCGCAGCCCGTCGAGTTGCGATAGATCTACAAGAAGGTATCGATAAGCTGAAGCAGTTTCCAAAAATTGGTCTGCCCGTTTTGAAAGCATCCGACCCGGAGTTAATACGCGATCTTTATATAAGCAGCTATACGGTACGTTACCTTATCGCCGATGAGATGATCTACATATTAAGGATCTGGCACAACAAAGAGAATGAAAAGAATTTATAATAAAGCGTTTCACACGGACAAATTATTCGCTGCGCTCGTTATTGGCTGGTGAGTGCAGCGTTATCGCGTTTTACGCTCGTCCGGCGCGTCGTCCAGGCCTGGCACCGGGTCACGACGGATGCGCCGCACCAGCCGCGGCATGAAGAGGGCCATGGCCAGCAGACCGATGGCGATCAGTACGGCCTGGACGGTGCGCTCGCCACCGGCGATTGCCTGCGCGCCGGCATGGCCGATCCACACGTACGCCAGTGCCCCGGGGATCATGCAGACCAGCGTGGCCGCTACGTAGTGCAGCAAGGGGATTCGGGTCAGGCCGAGCGCGTAGTTGAGCAGATTGAAGGGGAACAGCGGGACCAAGCGGGTAAAGGCCACGAAGCGCCACCCCTCCCGTTCCACGCCCACGATCACGCGCTTGACCATGCCGCCTGCCTTTCCGGCCACCCAGTCGGAGGCGGCGTGGCGTGCGACCAGGAATGCCAGGGTGGCTCCGAGGGTGGCGCCCCCCAGGGCGTAGATCAGCCCGAGCACCGGGCCGAATAGGGCACCGGCCGTCACGGTAAAGATCCAGGCCGGCAGGAACGCCACGGCGGCCAGGGCGTAAGCAACCATGAACACCACGGGTGCCCAGGCACCGAACTGGTCCAGTTGCTGGCGTACCGACTCCACGCTGAGGGCATCCCGGTAAAGCACGCCCAGGGTCACCACGGCCGCAATGAACGCCAGCAGGACCCCGCGTACCAGCCATTGCCGATTCAGGTCATTCATCATGGGTGCGATGCTCCCGTTCCCGGTTGTTGTGGCCCAGTATCCAACGGGGCCGGCGCATTGCCTATCCGTAATAGCCACAGCGCTGCGCTGGCAGTCCGCGATTCCCTGTGCCCATGAGGTCACGGACGGAAACTGAAGGTTCCATGATGCATCTAACCAAGGCGGAGATGCTCCATGCAGGAATCTCTTCTTTCCTGCCGCACCGAGGTGATATCGATGATGGGAGACTGGGTGATGGCGCAGGAATCAATCATTGGAGTGGGGTTTCTCTCTCACGGCCATCGCATCAATCGCCGTGCGGAGCATGCATCGTGACGGGGCGGGCGCTGGCCGTGATCGTGCCGGTCCTGAACGAAGCCGCCAATCTGCCGTCTCTGGCGCGAAACCTGGAGGCGGCTGTGTTACGGGAGACGGAAATCCTCCTGGTGGACGGCGGCAGTCAGGATGACACGGTGGCGGTGGCCGAGGGCCATGGACTGCCGATCATCGTCTCGGCGCCCGGGCGGGCCCGTCAGATGAATGCCGGCGCAGCGGCGACCCGGGCACCCGTCCTCTTGTTCCTGCATGCCGATACCCACCTGCCCATGGGTGCCGATACTCGGGTACGTGATGCCCTGAAGGGCCAGTCCGGCTGGGGACGTTTCAACGTTCGTATTCGGGGGCGCAGCCGTGTGCTGCTCCCCCTGGTGGCCGCATTGATGAACCAACGTTCGCGTCTCACCGGGATTGCCACGGGGGATCAGGCCCTGTTCATGCGGCGTGAACTCTTCGATTCGGTGGGGGGCTTTCCGGATCAGCCCTTGATGGAGGACATCGAGATCAGCCGCCGACTCCGGCGGATCACGGCCCCCCGTTGTCTGCGGGCGCGGGTGAGCACCTCGGGACGACGTTGGGAACAGCATGGGGCGTGGCGCACCATCCTGCTCATGTGGCACCTGCGTTGGTTGTACTGGCGTGGCACGTCGGCCCACATCCTTGCACAGCGCTACAACGGCCAGGGATGAGGATGAAATCCCCATGACCCCTGAAACGCATGTCCTGATCTTCGCCAAGGCGCCCCGTGCTGGCCTGGCCAAGACCCGTCTCATCCCGGCGCTGGGCCCCCGGGGTGCGGCGGCACTGGCCGAGCGTCTTTTGCACCATGCCCTCCACGAGGCCCTGGGCGCGGACCTTGGCCCGGTGACTCTCTTGAGAACCCCTGATGAGGCCGATGCCTGGAGCGGCATACCGCTGCCCGCACGCCTGGCCACCGCCCCCCAGGGAGACGGCGATCTGGGCGCGCGTCTCGCCCGGGGTGCCGCACCATTGCTGGCTCGCGAACAACGGGTGATCGTCATGGGCACTGACTGTCCCGGGCTTACCCGGAATCGTTTGCGTGCCATGGCACTGGCCCTGACCAGCCATGATGCCGTCATCACCCCGGTGGCCGATGGCGGCTATGCGGCGTTGGCATTGAGTCGTTTTCACTCAACCGTCTTCGAGGGGATCGACTGGAGTACGCCCCGGGTGGCCCAACAGACCCGCGAACGCATTCACGCATTGGGCTGGTCTCTGAGTGAGCAACCCCCATTGTGGGATATCGATGAACCCGATGATCTGCGCCATCTCCCGGAACACTGGGAAGAATGCACGACTTGACGGCCGCATGGCCGGTGCCAAAGGAGGTTCCATGAGCGCCATTGTGCAAAACATGCAATCCACCACCTTCCCGGCCATCCGGCGGGGCCGGCTGGAAACCCTGCAGGTCAACGTGGGTTATGTCTGTAACCTGACCTGCTTTCATTGCCACGTGAATGCGGGGCCCAATCGCCGGGAGAAGATGGATCGCGCCACCGCCGATCTGGTGCTTGAGTACCTTCGCGTTGCCGGGATTCGCACCCTGGACCTCACCGGCGGGGCGCCGGAGTTGAATCCTCAGTTTCACTACCTGGTGGAGCAGGCGCGGGGGATGGGCGTGCATGTGATGGACCGTTGCAACCTCACGGTGCTGGAGCAGCCGGGCCAGGGCGATCTGGCGGCGTTTCTGGCAGCCCACCAGGTGGAGGTGGTGGCCTCCCTGCCTTGCTACACTCCGGATAATGTGGACGCCCAGCGCGGAGACGGTGTCTTCGAGCAGAGCCTGGCGGGCCTGCGGCAACTGAACGCCATGGGCTACGGGCAACCCGGCAGCGAGCTGGTGCTCAACCTGGTCTATAACCCGCTGGGCCCTGACCTGCCACCTCCGCAGGCGCAGCTGGAAGCCGACTACAAGGACCATCTGGCCCGGGAATACGGCATCGTGTTCAACGGCTTGTTTGCCATCACCAACATGCCCATTCACCGTTTTGCCAAGCAGCTGCGCAAGAGCGGTCAGCATGAGGCCTACATGACGCTGCTCAAGGATGCCTATCGGGCAGAGAACCTGGAACGCGTCATGTGCCGCACCCTGCTCAGCGTCGACTGGCAGGGCTATGTGTATGATTGCGATTTCAATCAGATGCTGCGCCTTCCCCTGGGGGCGGGTACACAGCAGCGTACCCATCTGCGGGACTTGATCCACCGGGATCTGGAGGGGGCGCCCATCACGGTTGCTGATCATTGCTACGGTTGCACGGCCGGCCAGGGCTCCAGTTGCGGCGGGGCGGTCACATGAAGCGGATCATGGGGCTGCAACTGACACCTTGAAAGAGTTATCCTTCGCTATCCAGCCTTGAATAGGCAACCCCGGTATGGACCGAAACCGCTTACGCGAGCGTGCTCAGGCCATTCTGCGCGACAACGCGTGGAAGGATATGGATCTGGCCATCGAGCGGGGCGAAGTCGACCTGGATCGTCTGCTGGAAGAATTGCACATCTACCATGCGGAGCTCGTCCTGCAGAACGAGTCTCTGGTCGAGGGGGAAAAGGTCACCCAGCGCGCCCTGGCGCGCTTCAATCGCTTTTATCAGGGCCTCCCGCAGCCCACTTTCGTGATTGATCATCGAGGCGAAGTAAGAGAGGCCAATGGCGCGGCGATGGCGGCGCTGGCCCTGGATCAGAAACTGTTCCAGCATCTGGCAATCCCCTCGCATCACTCGGCACTGCAAGCGGCTCTGGGCGAGGCTGCCCGCGAGGGGGGTGCTGAACTCCGTGAGATTCCCCTGCGCGGTGCCAACGGGCAGCGCATGATCGCCGACCTCAAGCTCATCCGCATTCCCGATACCTACGATGGGGCCACGGAGTTCATCTGCAGTGTTGTGGACCAGACTGCCGCTGTGAATCAGCGGCACGCCCTGGAGGCCCTGAACCAGCAACTGCGTGAAGAGCAGGAGCGCTATCGGATCCTGGCGCAGTTCTCGCCGGACTGGGACTACTGGTTGGGTGAGGACAACCGATTCCGCTACGTGTCCCCTGCCTGCGAACAGATCACCGGCTACGCCGCAGAGGCGTTTCTGGATGATGCGGGCCTCATGTTGCGCATCATCCATCCGGATGATCGAGCGGTCTATGAGGGGCATGTGCACGCGGGCAGTCATGAGGACCAGGCACTGCTGCACTTCCGCATCATCACGCAATCCGGCGATGTCCGCTGGATCGAGCACGACTGCCGCTCTGTGTGGGATGCGTCGGGTCGCTATCGGGGGCACCGCGGAACCAACCGGGATATTACCGCACGCCATCACGCGGAGGCGGCGCTGCAGCGCAATGAGGCGGCCCTCACCCAACTGCTGGATAACGTGCCCGAGATCTCCATTCAGGGCTATTGGCTTGATGGGACGACGTTCTATTGGAATGCCGCCAGTGAGCGCCTTTATGGCTATTGCGCGGATGAGGCCGTGGGCACCAATCTGGCAGACCTCATCATTCCCCCGGAACAACGGCAGGTGTTCTTCGCGCGGATGCGGGACTTGCGCGAGGGGGGGACGCTCCCCCCTTCGGAGGAGTTGAATCTGCGGCATCGGGACGGTCATCTGCTGAAAGTGCTTTCCTCCCATATTGTGGTGGAACATGCTCCCAATGACCTGCGCCTTTACTGCATGGATGTAGACATCACGGCGCGACTGAAGGATCAGGAACGGCTATGGGAGGCGGTACAGGGCGCTAACGTGGGCCTGTTCGAATGGCGCCCGAATGGGGAGGTTTTTCTATCGCACGAACTCAAGGCACAGCTGGGCTACCGGGATCATGAGATGGAGGATGACCTGGAAGCCTGGTGGTCCTTGATCCACCCCGATGAGCGCGATGAGGGCATTCACCAATTCGAGCAGTACACGCGACAACCGCAAGGGCGGTTCCGCTTCGAAGTACGCATGCGCCATCAGACGGGTCAGTGGCGCTGGATACTGCATCAGGCCTCTCCCGTCCATGGCCCGGATGGGCATCTGCGCAAGATACTGGGGTCCACCCTGGACATCACCGAGCGCAAGCTGGTCGAGGAGCAAAGCAAGCGACTGGCCTATGCGGTGGAGCAAAGCCCCGGCGTCGTGGTGCTCACCGACACGGATGGCGTGATCGAGTACGTGAACCAGCGTTTTTGTGACATTACGGGTTTCGCCCGCGAGGAGGTGCTCGGACAGCGACCAGGCATGCTGCGCTACGGCGAAAAGAACGTCGAGCAGTACGAAGCGCTCTGGGCAACAATCCGCGGCGGCGAAACCTGGGAAGGCGAATTCAACAATCGCACCCGCTCGGGTGAGCCTTACTGGGAGCAGGCCCGGATTTCACCGATCCGCAATGCCCGTGGTGAGGTGACGCATTACATCAAGCTGGCGGAGGACATCTCGGACAAGCGCGCCCTGACCCAGCGCCTGGAGTATCTGGCCTTCCATGATCCGCTGACCGGCTTGCCCAATCGCAGCGTCATGCTGGACAGGATCGATCGGGCGATCGCCCAGGCCCGACGGGATCAGCAGACTGTGGCCGTGGTGTTCATCGACCTGGATGATTTCAAGGTGGTCAACGACTCACTGGGCCATGCCCAAGGCGATCAACTGCTGATCCACATCGCGCAACGTCTACGCACCCTGTTGCGCGAGGAAGACACGGTGGCCCGCTTCGGCGGCGATGAATTCATCCTGCTGCTGTCCAGCCTCACGCATGTGGAGGACGTGATCCCCGTGATCGAAAAGCTCCAGGCGAGTCTGAATCAGCCGGTGTCGCTGCCATCCCAGCAAGTTTCCATCACCGTGAGTATCGGTATTGCTGTCTACCCCGGCGACAGTGATTGCCCCGAGGAGCTGGTACGTCATGCCGACGCGGCCATGTATCGCGCCAAGGCCGAAGGTCGCCGCTGCTACCATTTCTACATCCCGGAAATGGACGCGGCGCTACAGGAACGCATGGAACTGGACCAGGCCATGCGGCTTGCGTTGGAGCAGGACCAATTTCATCTGGTGTATCAGCCCCGGGTGGAACTGGTCAGTGGACGTGCGCTCAGCCTGGAGGCCCTGGTGCGCTGGCGCCACCCCCAACGGGGCATGATCTCGCCGGGTCGTTTCATTCCCCTGGCGGAGGAGACCGGCTTCATCCTCTCGCTGGGGCCGGCAATCCTGCGACAGGCCTGCGAGCAGATTCGCGACTGGAAGGCCCGGGGTGTCCCGACGGTGCCCGTGGCGGTCAACCTGTCAGCGCGCGAGTTCCGGGAACCCGGCGTTGTCGAGCGCATCCTCACCGTCTTGGCCGAAACCGGCCTGGACGCTGGCGACCTGGAAATCGAGATTACCGAGAGCGCGGCCATGAGCTCCATTGACCAGACCATACGTACCCTGACCGAGCTGCATGGTCATGGGATCCGCATTTCCATTGACGACTTCGGCACTGCGTACTCTTCCCTGAACTATCTCAAGCGCCTGCCGGTGCATGCCATCAAGATCGATCGATCCTTCGTCTTCGAGATGGAGGAGGACCCTGCCAACCATCCCGAGGATGCCGCCATCATCCGCGCCATCATCGGACTGGGCGAGACCCTGGGCCTGAAGGTCATCGCCGAGGGCATTGAAAACACGGTGCAACGGGACTTCCTGCTGGATCATGGCTGCGTGCAGGGACAAGGCTATCTGTTCAGCCGACCCATGCCGGCCGAGGAAGTGGAGCACATGTTGTTGCATTCAAAGCCCCTGGATCCTGACGATTCCTGAGTCGCCATCTTCCGATGCAGGGAAATTCGACCAAGAGCTGCGCGACCAGACAAAGCGGTTTGAACAGCATCCAGAGCTGGGCCGCAAAGGGCGGCCGGGCTTTGCTACACTTGGCCACCGACTGCCACTGACCCAATATGCGTCGATACCCGTGAACACCGAGACCGCATCATCCAATGGGGGCCTGAAGGGCCGGCTGATCAATTATGCACTGCTCACGCGGATGCATCGTCCCGTGGGCACCCTGCTGCTGCTATGGCCCACCCTCTGGGCCTTGTGGATCGCCGCCGAGGGCATGCCCGATCCCCTGGTGCTGTTCGTGTTCGTGGCGGGTGTGGCCCTGATGCGCGCCGCCGGCTGTGCCATGAACGACTTCGCCGACCGGCACATCGACGGTCATGTGAGCCGCACCCGCGATCGCCCCCTGGCCATGGGCCTGATCAGCCCCACCGAGGCGGTGGGCGTGGCGGTGGTGCTCTCCATCATCGCCTTCGGCCTGGTGCTGCTGATGAACCCGCTGACCATCGCCCTGTCCGTGGTGGCGGTGCTGCTGGCGGGCACCTATCCCTTCATGAAGCGATTCCATCACCTGCCCCAGGTGCATCTGGGCGCGGCCTTTGGCTGGGCCGTGCCCATGGCCTTCGCTGCCCAGACGGGGGCCTTCCCGCCGCCCCTGGCCTGGTTGCTGTTCGTGGCCACCATCCTGTGGGCCACCGCCTACGACACCATGTACGCCATGGTGGACCGGCCCGATGATCTCAAGATCGGCGTCAAGTCCAGCGCCATCCTGTTCGGCGAGTCGGACCGGAGCATCATCGGCCTGCTGCAGTTGCTGGTGCTGATCGCCCTGGTGCTGGTGGGCATGCAGGCAGAGCTGGGCATGATCTTCACCCTGAGCCTGGTGGCGGCGGCCGGCCTGGCCATCTACCAGCAGTACCTGATCCATGACCGTGACCCCAAGGGCTGTTTCAAGGCCTTTTTGAACAACAACTGGTTCGGGGCGGTGGTGTTTGCCGGGATTGCCATGGATTATCTGGTTCGGGGTGTCCTCTAGCCGGGTCGGGCACCCGCGCCAGCACCCAGACATCCACCCGCTGCACGCCGCGGGTCTTCAGCAAGCCGGCCAGTTCGTCCAGGGTGGATCCGGTGGTCATGACATCATCCACCAGGGCCACGTGGGCCGGCGCAAACCCTTCAGCCACATGGAAGGCGCCCCGCAGATTGCGTTGACGGTGTTTCGCGGACAGCGTCTGCTGGGGTGGCGTGGCGCGAACCCGGTGCACCGCGAAGGCCTCCAGCGGGCAGTCCAGGGCGCGGCACAGCGGATGCGCCAGTTCCACCGCCTGATTGAAGCCCCGCTCCCGTATTCGGTGCGGGTGCAGCGGCACCGGGATCACGCAGTCCGGGCGGGTCACCCGCGGCGCCAGTTCCCGGGCCATGAGCTCGCCCAGCAGCCGACCGTGGTTGAGGCGCCCGTGAAACTTGAAGCGTCCCACCAGGTCATCCACCGGCCACAGATAGCTCAGCGCCGCCCAGGCATTATCGAAGTCGGGTGGGTGGGTCAGGCAGTGACCACAGGGGTGCGCCGAATCACTCCCCAGGGACAGGCCGCAGCGGGGGCAGACGTGGCCCGGGCGGGGCAGTTCGGCGGCACAGGGCCGGCACAGGTCCAGCCCATCGTCCCCGGCGGCCCCGCAGAGCAGGCACACGGGCGGGTAGGCCCGCGCCATCCAGGCGGCGCCCAGGCGCCGTACTTCCGAAATCAGTCGATTCACTTCCCTGTCACCTCGCTCACGGTTGCGGTATATTCGAGGTTTGTCCGTTGACCGAACGGGCCGGCCGTTTTTCCCAGGTGTCCGAGTATGTCCCAGCCCGCCGCCACCCGCCATGTCTCCGCGCGCGCCTGTGCCGGATCGGCCAAGCTGTTCAATTATGGCACCATCATCGCCGTCTCCGTGGCCGGGGTACCGCTGTTTCTGGTGACGGGCGAGGTGGGCGTGGCCACGATCATCGCGGCCATCATGGGGATCGTGCCCCTGGTATTGTGGTTCGGCGGCTCCATGCTGGTGTACGCCTTGAACCGGCACCATCCGGACGAGCGGGTGGGGTATTACACCCAGCAGGCGGCCTATCGTTACTACGCCTTCATGGGGGCACTGATCGTCATCGGCACCTTCTTCCCGCCCGAGATCTTCTATTTCCGGATCTACTGGCTGGTGGCCGCACTCATCATCATCCCCTGGTCGATCCGCGACATCATCCGGATCAACCGGGAGCATTGGCAAGACGTCGAGATTCCCAAGGAGCCTGACCATGGCTGAAACCCGTCACGACTGGACGGTGGACGAGATCCTCACCCTGCTGGATCGTCCCTTCAATGATCTGCTGTTCGAGGCCCATACCCTTCATCGGGCCCATTTCGATCCCAATCAGGTCCAGGTGAGCCGCCTGCTCTCCATCAAGACAGGGGCCTGCTCCGAGGACTGCGGCTATTGCTCCCAGAGCGCCCACAACGATGCCGACGTGGAACGGGAGCGACTGCTGCCCGTGGAAGAGGTGCTGGCCGAGGCCCGTAAGGCCAAGGACGAGGGTGCCACACGCTTCTGCATGGGGGCCGCCTGGCGCAACCCCACAGACAAGAATCTGGAGCGGGTGATCGAGATGGTGCGCGGCGTGCGCGAGATGGGCCTGGAAACCTGCATGACCCTGGGCATGCTCACCGAGATGCAGGCGCGTCGCCTCAAGGAGTCCGGCCTGGACTACTACAATCACAACCTGGATACCTCGCCGGAGTATTACGGCGAGGTGATCACCACCCGCACCTATCAGGATCGCCTGGACACTCTGGCCCACGTGCGCGAGGCGGGCATCAATGTCTGTTCCGGCGGCATCCTGGGCATGGGCGAGTCCCGCCGCGATCGTGCCAGCCTGCTGCAGCAACTGGCCAACCTGCCGCGTCATCCGGAATCCGTGCCCATCAACAATCTTGTACCGGTGGAGGGCACCCCCATGGCCGACGCCGAGCCGGTGGATCCGCTGGAGTTCGTGCGGGTGGTGGCCGTGGCCCGCATCATCATGCCCACCTCCCATGTGCGCCTGTCTGCCGGTCGCAGCGAGATGAGCGACGAGATGCAGGCCCTGTGCTTCTTTGCCGGTGCCAACTCCATCTTTTACGGCGAGAAACTGCTCACCACCGCCAACGCCACCGAAAACCACGACCAGCAGCTCTTCCGCCGCCTGGGTGTGAATACCCTGGAGGTGGAGCGCACGGCAGACGACGAAACCCGGGTCGCGTGACCCGGGATCTCAAGGCACCCCTTCAGGCCCTGCGCAACGAGCACCGGTACCGGTCCCGGCGCATCCTGGAGGGGCCGCAGGAGCCGGAGCAGGTGATCGACGGAAGGCCCGTGCTGGCCTTCTGCAGCAACGATTATCTGGGTCTGGCCAATCATCCGCAGGTGATCCGGGCCTTTCGACAAGGGGCCGAGACCTATGGTGTGGGGGCGGGTGCCGCCCATCTGGTGAACGGACACACCCGGGCCCATCATGCCCTCGAGGATGAACTGGCCGCCTTCACCGGCCGGGACCGGGCATTACTGTTCTCCACCGGCTACATGGCCAACCTGGGCGTGGCCCAGGCACTGCTGCGCCGGGGTGATCGATTGTTCGAAGATCGCCTCAACCACGCCTCGCTGATCGATGCTGCCATGATCAGCGGTGCCCGGCTCAGCCGCTATCATCACGCCGATGCCGGGGATCTCGCCCGCCGTCTGGGCAAGACCGCCAGGGAGGAGGATCGCGAGACCTTCATCAGCACCGACGCGGTATTCTCCATGGATGGCAACCTGGCGCCGCTGGAGGCCCTGGCCTCGCTGGCCGATACCCACGGGTGCTGGCTGATGGCCGACGATGCCCATGGTATCGGCGTGCTGGGTGAGCGGGGAGCCGGAACCCTGGAGCATCTGGGGCTTTCTCAGGATCAGGTGCCCATCCTCATGGGCACCCTGGGCAAGGCGCTGGGTACATCGGGTGCCTTCGTGGCCGGCCCCGAGGACCTGATCGAAACCCTGATCCAGTCGGCACGTACCTATATCTACACCACTGCCATGCCCGCTGCGGTGGCCGAGGCCACCCGGGCCTCGCTGCGCATCGTGCAGCAAGAGCCTGAACGTCGGGGGCATTTGCGTGATCTGGTGGTGCAGTTTCGGGAGGGCGCAGGGCAGTTGGGCCTGGAACTGATGGAGAGCGCCACGCCCATTCAACCCATCGTGGTCGGAGCCTCCGAGCGGGCTGTCCAATGGAGCGATAGCCTGCTTCAACAGGGGTTGCTGGTGCCGGCCATTCGGCCTCCCACCGTTCCTCAGGGCAGGGCGCGGCTGCGTGTCACGCTCAGCGCCACCCATTCCAGAGCGCAGGTGGATGGCCTGTTGCAGGCCCTGGGTGGGCTGGTCGGCAAGCCCTGAAAAACCTTGGGCCGCTACATTTCAAGTGCCCAAGACCCGATATCCCTCAAAAAACCCTATTAATTGGCTTGTAATACGTTCGCCACGGCCTACAAAATCGGACGACTGTGCCTTTTTCAGGCCGGTCAGAATCTGTTGCCGGGAAGTGGCCCGTAGCGCGAACAAAACCGGACCCTTGCCCGGATTTCCATTTAATCCGATGGAGGGATGTTGTGATGGCGGAAGTACTGATCATATTGTTGTTCGCTGCGGCGGCGATCGCTTTCTATACCCAGTATCGTGCCCGGGTGGACCTACCCCCGCCCAATTCCGGTGCCTACCAGCGCGAAGAGAAGCTGCTCACCCCCAAGGAGATCGAGGTCCTCAAGGCCCTTGAAGAGAGTTTCGGTGACCAGCATCGTATCTACCCCAACCTGACAGCCAGCGAAGTGGTGGCCGTCAAGCCCACCCCCGATCAACCGCTGAAGGAAACGGCGCAGAAGCGCATCGACGACGAAACCTTCGATTTCGTCCTGTGCAAGAAGGACAGCTTCGACGTGGTCTGCGCGATTCGTTGCCGCAGCGCACGGCGCAAGGGCCTGGTGCACGACCCGGACGACTTCCTGGAAGAGGTCTGCGCACATATCGAGCTGCCTCTGGGGGTGATCCGCATCGATCAGCCCATTTCGGCCGCCAAGGCCAAGACGGCGGTGGAAGAGGCCATCAAGGCCGTGGCCGACCGCGCTGAGGAAGCCAAGGCTCGCAAGGCCAAGGCCGAAGAGCAGAGAAAGAAGGCCGCCGAGGAGAAAAAGGCCGCCCAGGCCAAAAGGGCTGCCGCGAAGTCCGGCCCCGCCGGTCGTCCTGCACCCTCCAAGGCAGCGACGTCGTCACCTGCCAAGCCCGAAAGCAAACCCGAGCCCAAGTCCGAACCGAAGGCGGCAGGCAAACCCGAGGCCAAGCCTGAGGCCAAGCCTGAGGTAAAGACTGACGCCAAGCCGGCGGAGACGCCGGCAGGGCAGGGGGCTGCCACGGCCCCGGCCGGTGAGCCGGCCAAAACGGCTGCCAAGACCGATGAGGCTGACAAGCCCCTGAGCGGCACCGTGAGTTCGCCTGGCAGCAGTTCCTGAAGGCCGTCCTTCATGACCCGTGGACGCCCCCCGGCGTCCCGGGTTTTCTCCAGGGGCCGTCATCGATTCAGCGCAAGCCCCTGAAACGCCTTGACGATTCATGTATACTGTGCGCGACTTCAAGAAATCATCGGCCATTCAGGGCGTGGATTAGCCGAACGTTTCCGATCCTGGCAACGGCCACGCCCGGCAGCCTGCGCACCATCCTGCACTGACGATCCGGGGTTGCGGCCTGGCCGGTCATCACCGGCTGAGGGACCGCCAATCTGCATCAACGGAAGCAGCCCGAATAACGTCTCGGCCCTGGCTGTCTGGTCGACACACCGATTCACTTCATCATAAGCCCCGGGAATGGACTGCAATTCCCCGTTCCCATGCGTGCGAGGTACAACCATGTCTAATAAAGAAGATCTCATCGAAATGGAAGGCACCGTCACCGACGTGATGCCCGATCAGCGTTTCAAGGTGGAACTGGACAATGGCGTCCATGTTCAGGCCTACGCCTCCGGCAAGATGCGTCGCTACCGCATCCGCGTGGTCAGCGGCGACAAGGTCAAGCTGGAAATGTCCCCCTACGACCTCACCAAGGGTCGCATCAGCTACCGTTACAAGCACTGATGGATCGTGGCGCCGCGGTCGAGAGCGCCGACGCGCTCCGCCGCTCCGCCAACACCGGGCTCCCCCAACGCCGGGGGAACCGCACTACCTCACTCCACTCTCTCATCCCCCAGCCGCGTCTGGATACGCACCTCGGATTCCAGGGTGCGGTGTACCGGGCAGCGATCGGCAACCTGTAGCAGCCGCTTGCGCTGGTCGTCCGTGAGGTCCCCATCCAGGGTGATCTCCCGGTCGAACTGGTCCCGCTGAGCGGGCTTGCCGCCGTCCTCGCTCTCCTCCTCCACCTTGCGATGCCGCAGGCGCACCGAGACGTGCTCCAAAGGCAGTTCCTTGCGCTGCGCATACATGCGCAGGGTCATGCTCGTGCAGGCACCCAGGCCCGCCATGAGGAACTCATAGGGGGCCGGGCCCTGATCCTTTCCGCCCATGGATTCGGGCTCGTCGGCGTTGATCCGATGGGGGCCGATCTCGACGGTCTGCGCGTAGGGACCCACACCGTTTTCCGCCACCAGCACGCCCCGCTCGTGATCCCCTGATTCCTCTCGCTCCGGTGGGTCCAGAAAGCGCTCGGCCCAGGCGCTGAGCAGGGATGCCACGTAGCTGGAGTCGGCGGGCCGGGAGAGCATGTGGTCCACGTTATCCAGGGACACGAAGCTCTTGGGATGCTTGGCAGCCCGGTAGATCTGCGCCGCATGATCGATGGAGACGATCTTGTCGTGGGGCGAATGAAAGATCATGAGAGGCCGCCGCAGCTTCGCCACCTGATCCAGCACCTTGTGGCTGTCCAGATCCTCCAGGAACTGCCGCTGGATGCGGAATTTCTGCCCCGCCAGGTTCACCTCCGATTCCCCTTGCTCCCGAATGACCTCCAGGGTGTCCTCGCCAAAGAGATGAGTCACGTGGGCCACATCACTGGGGGCGTTGATGGTGGCCACGGCGCGTACCTCCGGCACATCCTCCGCCACGGCCAGCACGGCCGCCCCGCCCAGGCTGTGGCCGATCAGCAATTGTGGGGCTTCGTGTTCCTGGCGCAGGTAATCGGCGGCCCGCCGCAGGTCTTCCAGATTGGAGCTGAAGTTGGTGTTGGCAAAGTCACCCTGGCTATTGCCAAGCCCTGTGAAATCAAAGCGCAGCAGCGCGATCCCGTGGGCCCGCAGGGCCGAACTCAGGCGCACTGCTGCCAGGATGTCTTTTGTGCAACTGAAGCAGTGGGCAAACAGGGCATAGGCACGTGGAGGACCCTCGGGCATGTCCAGGCGTGCGGAGAGCTCGTTACCCTGGGAGCCGGGAAAGCGTATGCGGGGGTTATGATCGGGCATGTCGGGCGTCTCCGGGAAGAGTGGGTGGCGTCGCTACCGGGCGGGCGAGACGCCCAGATGTTCGTGCATGGCATCGCGCAGAACCTGTTCATGGCGCGGGCTTTGCAGCAACTGAACCGGTTGTCCGTCGCCCCGAAACAGTATCACCGCGCCGTCGTTCACCCGAAACCGCGTGGCCAGATCCCGGCCATCGGGGGTGCCCAGGTTGGCCACCAGAAACTCCACCTCATCACGATACTCATCCCGGATCCGGTCCATCAGATCCATCACCTGCATCCCGGTCATGTAAGCCGCGTCGTAGGTGAGCACCAGGGCGGGGCGTCCATCGCCAATGCGCGACAGGTCGGTGGAGTAGGCCCCCTTCGGTAACTGGCTCCAGATCAATGCGCCCGCCACCACCAGGATCAGGGGCGTGACCAGCAGCCTGGCCCAGCGAGGCAGCCCGCCGGATTGCTTTTCTTCTTTTTTGTTCTCACGCATGCGTCAGTTTCCCCTTGAGTCCCCATAGCAGCCAGGCCCCCAGTCCCACGATCACCGCCAGTGATCCCAGGTAGGCGTGCCAGCCCAGCCCGTGATAGAGATACCCCGGCAGGAAGGAACCGGTGGCGCCTCCGGCATAGTAAAAGGCAATGTACAACCCATTGACCACCCCCCGCTGGCCGTCGTTCCCCTGGTTGAGCACTCCCGGGGCCAGGGAATGGATCAGGAACATGCCCGCGCACAGCACGAACATGCCCACGAACATCACCCAGACCTGACTTCCGGTGAAGAACAACAGCGCGGCCAGAAACACGGCCGTGCCCAGGATCATGGTGTTCACGGTGCCGCCGATGTAGTCCGACAGACGCAACGACAGCAGCGAGGTGACCACGCCCATGAGATAGCCGGCATACATGAGGGCGATGCCCGTCTCGTTCAGGCCCGTGCCCAGTTCCACCAGGCGGAAGGGCAGGAAGTTCAGCAACGAGGCAAAGGCGCCGAAGGCGCAGAAGACCACCAGGTAAAGGCGCAGATAGGTGGGCTCACGCAGCACCTTGAGGATGGCACCCAGCTCCAGGCGTTGGAAACTGGCTGGCGGGTCGCTGCGCAGGCGCTGCAGCAGCAGCGCACACAGGGCGATGGCGCCGGCCAGGCACAGGAATGACCAGCGCCAGCCCAGATGCGTGGAGATCAGCCCCGAGGCCATGCGCCCCAGAAAACCGCCCATCACGCTGCCGGCGATGTACAGGGCCATCACGCGGGCCACCTGCCCCGGCGCGGCGCTGGCCCCCAGATAGGTCATCAGCGAGGTGAGCATGGCCGGGATGATGAGCCCCTGAGCCAGACGCAGCATCAGCAGCAGTTCAAAGCTGGTGACGAAGAACGCCAGGGCCTGAGTGGCGGCCAGCAGCCAGGTGGCGGCGATCAGCAGGCGCCGGGCCGAAAAGCGCTGCAGCAGGAAACCGTAGGCAATGGGCGCCACCGCCAGCGGCAGCAGCGCTACGGTGATCAGCAGCGAGGCCTTGGCCTCGCTCACCGCGAAGGCGTCGGCGAGTACCGGCAGCAGCGGCTGCGGGGCATACAGGGCGGAAAAGACCAGAACCGCGCAATACAGCACGATGGCAAGATGACGGGCAGGCAATGCGGATTCCCCGAAACAGCGCCCGGTTGCCGGGCGGGAGAAAGGATGAACAGACGGGCCGGCAAGCGGCATTTCGGTGACCCATGATACCCGAAATGCCCCGTTTCCATCCGCCGCCCGGGTGGGTGTCCGGGGCACGTGGCCGAAGTGGCTTGCATGTCCTTGTGGCTATGCGACACTGGTAACCTATCGAACATATCCATCCACGGTGCGGCGGGCATCCCTGCGCGTCGTGCGGGAGAGCATGCCATGAAACTCGAAAAGATCCTCTATGCCACTGATCTGTCGCCCGGTGCCGACGATGCCGGTCGACGCGCCCTGCAACTGGCCCGGGATCATGGCGCCAACCTGCGGGTGATCAATGTGTTGAATGCCCCTGTGGTCAACGAGGAGGTCATGCGTCGTCTGCGTGGCAGCCCCGGGGACATGATGACCGACCTGGCAGAGGCTACTGAGGTGGCCATGCGGGAGCGCATGCAGGCGTTGGGGGCATCCGATGACGAAGATATCGATTATCACTGCATTCAGGGTCAGGGGCACAAGCGAATCCTGGCGGAGGCCCGCAGCTGTGGTGCCGATCTCATCGTGGTGGGTTCCCACGGGGATCGCACCCTGCAGGATGTCCTGCTGGGTACCACCACCCAGAACCTGGTGCACCACACGGATCGCCCCGTCCTGGTGGTGAAACGCCCGGTGGATGGCCCCTATGAGCGCGTGGTGGTGCCCGTGGACTTCTCCAAACGTACCCGTTCTGCTCTTGAGTTGGGTGCATCGCTGGCGCCGGGCAAGAAGCTGCACGCCGTGCATGCCCACAACCTGGATGCCCTGGATAATGTGCTGCGCAATCGGGTGGAACGCAAAGAGGTGGAGCGCATCAAGTCGGAGGTGCGGGCGGAGCGCCAGCAGGAGCTGGATGCCTTCCTCATGAGTTGCGATGTTAGCCCGGAGCAGGTGGAGGGTTACTTGCGCACGGGCTATGCGCCGGACGTGCTGGATCGCGCGGTGCTGGAGTGGAAGGCACAGCTGGTGGTCATGGGCACTCACGGCCGCAATCGGCTGCAGGATGCCCTGCTGGGCGGCGTGGCCCGGCGGGTGGTACACCAGGTGAAGGATGCCGACGTGCTGCTGGTGCGTGCCTGACGGCCGATCCCACCCTCACCCCGACCCCTCTCCCGCTGGCGGGAGAGGGGCTTGATCACCTCAATCCGTTCCCGTCCGCAAGACCTCCCCCGCCTCATCAGCCCCATCCCGGAACTGCAGTGCCGCCAGGCGGGCATACAGCCCACCGGCAGCCACCAGCTCATCGTGGGTACCCACCGCCGCGATCGCCCCTTGATCCATCACCACGATCCGATCTGCCTTGCGTACCGTGGCCAGGCGATGGGCGATGATCAACGTGGTGCGGCCCTCCATCAGGCGCTCCAGGGCCTCCTGCACCAGACGCTCGCTCTCCGCGTCCAGGGCGCTGGTAGCCTCGTCCAGCAGCAGCAGGGCCGGATCGCGCAGGATGGCGCGGGCAATGGCGATGCGCTGGCGTTGACCGCCGGAGAGGCGCACCCCCCGCTCACCCAGATGACTGTCAAAGCCCTCTGGCAACTGATCCAGAAACTCGCTGGCATGAGCCGCGTCGGCGGCGGCGCGAATCTCTTCCTGAGTCACATCCTGCATGCCGAAGGCGATGTTCTCCCAGGCATTGGCCCCGAAGATCACCGCATCCTGAGGCACCAGGGCCATGCGTTGACGCAGGTCCGGCGGGTCGGTCTCGCGTACATCCACACCATCGAACCGGATCACACCCGATTCGGGGTCGTAGAACCGCAGCAGCAATTGCAGCACCGTGGACTTGCCCGCGCCGGAGGGCCCCACCAGTGCCACCTTCTCGCCCGGCGCCAGGGTCAGGGAAACACCCGCCAGGGCAGGGGGTTCGGGTCTTGAGGGATAGCGGAATACCACCTGGTCCAGGATCACCTGCCCACGGGGTGGCTGTGGCAGGGCCTTGGGGTGCGGCGGAGGCTTGATGGTGGGCTCGGTGTCCAGAAGCTCCATGAGCCTTTCCGCAGCACCGGCCGCCCGCAGCAACTCGCCGATGACCTCACTCAGGGCGCCCACGGCACCGGCCACCAGCACGGCGTAAAAGACGAAGGCCGCCAGTTGGCCATTGGTCATGCGCCCGGCCAGCACATCGTGCCCCCCCACCCACAGCACCAGGCTGATGGCAGTGAAGATCAGCAGCATCACCACCGCGCTGAGCAGGGCACTCACCTGGGTGCGGCGGATGGCGGCATCAAAGGCCCGCTCCACCTGCCGACCATAACGCACCGCGTCCACGGCTTCGTGGCAGAACGCCTGCACTGTGCGGATGCCGTACAGGGTCTCGTCAATATAGGCGCCGATGTCCGCCACCCGATCCTGAGTCTGGCGCGAGAGCTGACGCACATGGCGCCCCAGGATCCAGATGGGGATGAATACCAGCGGTACCCCCATCATCACCCAAAGGGTGAGTTTGGGGCTGGTGATGAACAGCATGACCAGGCCACCGGCGAACAACAGGGCGTTGCGCATGGCAATGGCGAGGGTGGAGCCCACCACCACCTGTACCAGAGAGGTGTCGGTGGTCAGACGGGAGATCACCTCGCCGGTGCGGGTCATCTCGAAAAACGCCGGATCCAGGCGCAGCACCTTGGCGAACACGGCCCGGCGAAGATCCGCCACCACCCGTTCACCGATCCAGGTGACCAGGTAGAGCCTGAGGGCCACCGACACGGCCATGACCAGTACCACTCCCAGCAACAGGATCAGAGCCAGGTTCAGGGCGTCGGCATTGCCGGCGGTGAGCCCCCGATCGATCACCAGGCGCAGCACGGCACCGAAGGCCAGGACCGCGCCCGAACCCACCACCAGCGCAGTGATGGCGGCGAGCACCCGCCAGCCATGGGGTCGGACAAAATCCAGCAGACGTCCCAGCACGCTCAGATTCAGGCTGGTGGGGCGATCGGTGAGTTCGGTGGAAGCGTGTTCAGACACGGATGGATGATCCCTGAGATGGCGTGAAACAGTTTCATGGTAACGCAGCCCAGCCCTTCACGGGGCCCCTGTGGGAGCGGGCCTTGCCCGCGAAAGTTCCACCCCCCACACATTGGTCACGGCCCCACTCCTTGGTATGGTTTCACCGTCATTCTCCCTCCAAGGAGCCCTCATTGTTCGACTGGCAGGCCCTCGTGGCCAGCGCCACGGCCCTGGGTGTGCTGGGTTTTGCCGTGTACAGCGCCGGACACGCCGTGATCTACAAACGCGACACCCGGGCAGTGATCGCCTGGGTGGGACTGATCATGTTGCTGCCCCTGCTGGGCTCCATCCTCTACTGGCTGCTGGGGGTGAACCGCATTGCCCGCCAGGCAAAGGCCCTGCGGCACGACGGATTGCACCGCCAATCGAGTCCCGTTGACGGCGCCACCCTCGTGCCCGAACGCTGGCGGCGTCTCGCCCGGGCCGGGGACGCCCTCAGCCCCTTCAACCTGCAGTCGGGCCATAGGCTGCAGGCCCTGATCAACGGCGAGCAGGCTTATCCCGCCATGCTCCAGGCCATCGGCGAGGCCCGCGCCGGAGTCTGCCTGTCCACCTACATCTTCGATCATGATCCGGCGGGCGAGGAATTCATCGAGGCACTGGTGGCGGCCGCCGCCAGAGGGGTGGCCGTGCGGGTGCTCATTGATGGGGTCGGCGCCCGCTACAGCCGCCGCAGCGTGGTACGCGAACTGCGTCAGCGGGGGGTGCCGGCCCAGTTGTTCCTGCCCATGCACCTGCCGCGCACCCTGGCCGTGTTCAACCTGCGCAACCACCGCAAGCTGCTGATCGTGGATGGCAGCCTCGGCTTCACCGGCGGCATGAACATCCGCGAGGGGCATCGACGCCGGGCGCCCTATCCCTACGCCATTCAGGATGTCCAGTTCCGGGTGGAGGGCCCCGCCGTGGCGCAGATGCAGACCATCTTCAACGAGGACTGGCACTTCTCCTGCGGCGAGCATCTGACAGATCCTGCTTTCTTTCCCCCACTGGAACCCGTGGGAGAGGCCCTGGTGCGAGGCGTGGTTGACGGACCGGACGAGCACCGGGATCCCCTGCGTCAATTCATGCACACGGCCGTGGGCGAGGCCCGGGAGCGGGTGGTGGTGATGACGCCCTACTTCCTGCCCGATGACGTGCTCATGTCGGCCCTCAATGCCGCCGCGCTGCGCGGCGTGCGCGTGGACATCCTGCTGCCTGCCCGCAACAATCACGTGCTGGTGCACTGGGCTTCCCAGGCCCTGCACTGGCAGTTGCTGGAGCGGGGCTGCCGCATCTGGTTCACGCCGCCCCCCTTCGACCACACCAAGCTCCTGCTGGTGGACTGCCACTGGCTGCTCATGGGCTCGGCCAACTGGGATCCGCGCAGCCTGCGACTCAACTTTGAATTCGACATGGAGTGTTACGACGCCGATCTGGGCCGGGAGTTGAGCGACTGGGTGGACCAGCGCCTGACCGCTGCGAGGCGGTTGACCCTGCAGGAGGCGGATCAACGCTCCCTGCCCATCCGCCTGCGGGATGGCACGGCCCGCCTGCTGACCCCCTATCTGTGATGGGTCTCTATCCCTGATCGGGCAGGAACTCCCCGTGAAAGCCGAACGGCAGATGAAACGGCAGGGTGGCCCGGGCCTGCTCCTCCAGGGTGCGCGCATCCAGGATCAGCAGGCTGCTGGTGCCGGCCGCGGCCTCCAGGATCACGCTCAGCAGCACGCCATCATCCTCGTCATCGGCACCCGGGCGGGGCACGAACACCGGTTCCCCGGGATAGCAGTCGGCCTCGCTCCAGGTCAGATGGGTGCCCTGGCGGACATCCAGTTTGACCAACTCATCGGTCAGCTCACCGGGCACATGGTTGCCCGTGCCGTACACATGGCGATAGTCACGTCCGCTGCAGCGATCGCCATGGATGCGCGGTAATTCCAGGCCGCGCTCGGCGAGGCGGGTGCGGGTTGCACTGCCATCCCGAAGATCCAGGGTGAAGCGCCAGGCCTGCCCGCAGGCCGGTTCCTGCCAGCCTTGGCACAGGGGCTCCAGATAGAGTCGGCGGATGACGCCGTCATCGGGATAGGCGGCCAGGTCCACCTGCAGCCGGCCGGCCTGGTCCTCAAAGGCATTGATGTGGTGGAAGGCAAAACAGGGCTTGCCCACGCACGTGCCCAGGTGGGTGCCGCGGTGCTTGTCGAAGACCTGGAACCGGGTGCCCCTGTCGGGCTCCCAGCGGAAGTTTTCGATGAAGGGCCGCCCCGTGATCTGCATATCCACAGGGCGGATCACCAGGGGGAACTCGCTGAGGATCACATGATGCTCGGTGACCGCGAAGCTGTGCATGTAGGACGGGGTCTTCACTGGCAGGTGCGCGATGATGCGGCGCTGGCGGCTGCCCGCCGGGATGCGGTACAGCAGGTAGTGGCTGGTGAGCGCGAATTGTATGCCGAAGCCATAGAGATCGCCGCCATGGTGATCCGCCACTGGATGCGCGGTGCTCATGTGCAGCGTGGTGTTGTCCTCAAAGGGCAGGATGCCCCGGGTCTCCAGGGTGTCGGCATCGAAGGCCACGGGCAGGGGGGTTTCGGTAAGGCACACGGTCTGCCCCGCCAGGTGGGCGATGCTCACGTTGGCGTTGTCGGTGAGGTTGGGGCGCATCATGCCCCGCAGGCGCTTGAGCAGGGAGCGGTTGGTGTCGGTGGCAAATCCCGAGCCTTCGATGCGTCCGCTGCGTCGGGCCTGCTCCAGGGTGCGGGTGATCAGGTGCCGGTTACGAAACCCCACGCGCCCGTCCCTGAGGATGAAGGCCTGCAGCATGGCCAGGCCATCGAACCAGTGCCGGCAGCGGTAACCGCCCACCTCGAACAGGCCGGGCCCATTGCGCAGCAGCACCCCCTGCAGCCAGTCGGGCAAATGCCCGCGCAGGGGCAGGGTGGCCTGTTCCACTTCCCGGCCCTGGGAGGTGAGGCCCAGGTGATACCCAACCCTTGCTGTCATATCAGCCCTCGCTCCGCGAACGATACCAGTTCATCGCCGACGATGATGTGATCCAGCACGCGTACATCCACCAGGCCCAGGGCGTCGCGCAACCGCTCGGTGATGTTCTGGTCGGCGCGGGACGGCTCGGCAATGCCCGAGGGATGATTGTGGGCCAGGATCAGGGCCGCCGCATTGTGATGCAGGGCCCGGCGCACCACCTCCCTCGGGTGGACGCTGGCCCCGTCAATGGTGCCACGAAACAGCTCCTCGAAGGCCAGCACCCGATGCCGGTTATCCAGGAACACGCAGGCAAACACCTCGAAAGGGTAGTCCCTGAGCCGCGCCGCCAGATAACGACGGGTGTGCTCGGGGCTGGTGATGGCATCGCCCCGCTTGAGGGACTCGGACAGATGCCGGCGCCCCATCTCCAGCACCGCCTGCAGCTGGGCATACTTGGCCTCGCCCAGGCCCCGGGCGCTGCAGAAGTCCTTGATGTCTGCCTGCAGCAGCGGCCGCAGTCCGCCGAACCGGTTGAGCAGATCCCTGGCCAGGTCCACGGCGGTGAGTCCGCTCACGCCGGTGCGCAGGAAAATGGCCAGCAGCTCCGCGTCGGACAGGGCCTCGGGCCCCTGGGCCAGCAGTTTTTCACGGGGCCGCTCGCTGGCGGGCCAGTCGGTGATGCGCATGGTGCAACCTCCTTGTTGTTTGTCTCTCCCGCCCGCCTCCCGTGCGGCGCGGGGCCTTCATCCGTCAGGTCCGACTGTAAACCCGGGGCCTTCAGCCGGCAACGCTCCGATGAAGGGGACGTTCCCGGGCAGCCTGCAGCAGGGCGGCGGCGCGATAGGCCCCGTGCACGAACTTGCTGTAGGGGATCATCAGAAAAAACCCCAGCACAGTGCCCAGGTGCAAGGCCAGCAGCAGACCCATGGCAGGCGTCTCCCGCAGGGCCATGAGGATGAGCCCGGTGGCGGCAGTGGCGAACAGCAGCACCAGCAGGGCGTAGTCGGCGGGCAGGGTCTCGGTGGCGGTGGGTTCCGGATCGGCGCCCCATTTCACCCATACCAGACCCGTGGCGCCCACCATCATGCCTATTCCGCCTACGGTACCCAGCAGGTTGGGCAGGCTGAAGAAGGGGTAGGGGGCCTGCCACTCAAGAAAGTGGTGATAGCCCGCAGCCACGGTGGTGGCCGCCAGGCAGAGCAGAAAGCCATAGAACAGAGCGTGGTGAAAGCGTCGCCGCACCTGACTGAACCGATGATCGCGGTCGTTGCAGCCCCCGCCGCCGCCATCCAGATTGCGCAGGGTGAACAGATCCCGGGCGGCCGCGGGCAGGGCACGCCATACCGGGATGGCCGGCGGCCCCTGGGTGCTGATGTCCCGCCAGTAGCGCATCACGCTCACCATCACCGCCAGCACGGAGAACCCCAAGGTGAGGGCTGCCACCGCGCTCATCACGCCCCAGGGGATGACCTCATAGAACGCCCCTTCGGCCTGGTGGATTGCAAACAGGGTGTCGAAGGGCACCAGCAGCAGGGTGAGCAGGGGGATCAGTAGCGTGGCGCCCAGGCTGACCAGCGTGGTGGCCAGCCCGCTGCGGGCCAGCAGGGCGGCCAGGGGCCGCGGCCAGGCGTAGTGCCTGTAGCTCTGCGTGCGGCGACGGGCCAGGGTGGCGGGCACGTTGATGGCGAATTCATGGGGCGGCGCATACTGGCAGGCATACCAGCAGGCTCGGCAGTTGTGGCAGAGGTTGGCCAGATAATCCAGATCGGCGCCGGTCAGATCCGGCCGGCGTTCCGAGGCGGGGAAGACGTCGCACAGTCCGGTGCAGAAGCTGCACACGTTGCACAATTGCATTACCCGGCGGGGCTCGGCTTCTTTGTCGGGTTCGGATTGTTGCAAGGCTTTCCTCTCCGTCACAGCGGCCACACCACCAGCAGCAGCGGCACCGCGATGGCCACCACGATGATCTCCAGCGGCAGCCCCAGCCGCCAGTAGTCACTGAAACGGAACCCGCCCGGGCCCAGGATCAGGGTGTTGTTCTGATGACCGATGGGGGTGAGGAAGGCGCAGGAGGCGCCGATTGCCACGGCCATCAGGAAGGCATCGGGGCTCACCCCCAGGGCGTTGGCGGTGCCGATGGCAATGGGGCACATCACCGCGGCGGTGGCTGCGTTGTTCATCAGGTCGGACAGGAACATGGTGACCACCAGGATCAGCGCCAAGCCGACAACGGCATGCCCCTGAGCCACATTCTCGATCAGCAGGCGGGCAATCAGGTCGGCCGTGCCGGTGGTTGCCATGGCGCCCGCCACCGGTATCAGGGCCGCCAGCAGCACGATCACCGGCCAGTCGATGGCATGATACACCGCCTGTGGCGGCACGGTGCGCAGGGCCATGGAGGCCAGGACGCCCAGGGCAAAGGCCACGGCCGCCGGCAACAGCCCGAAGGCGGCGCCGCCGATGGCAAACAGCATGATCAGGCTGGCCTCCCAGATCTTGCGCTTGTTGGGGATGCGCAGTTCCCGCTCGGCCAGGGGCACGCAGCCATTGTCCGACGCGAACTCCGAGATGGATTCGGGCGGGCCCTGCATCAGCAAAAGATCCCCGGACTGGAAGGCCATGGAACGCAGTCGTTTCATGGAGCGCTGGCCCTCCCGGGACAGGGCCAGCAGGTTCACCCCATAGCGCGTGCGCAGCAGGATGTCGCTGGCCGAGCGTCCGTTCAGGGGGGAGTTGGGTAGCACAGCCAGTTCCATCAGCACCAGATCGCCGGACTTCGGCGAGGATTCGGTGGCCTCGGCCTCATCGCCGTTTTCCTGCTTGCCGGATTTGTCTGAGTCCTTGTCCCTTGAGGCGGCGGCATTCTCCTTCTCCTTTTCTTCCCCCTTGCCCTTCTCCTCATCCTCCTCCTCCTCATCATCATCCTCTTCGGAGGCTTTATCCTCCTTCTCGGGTTTGACCTCCTCTTCCAGCTTCAGGCCGAGGATGGACAGCACATCCTTGAGGGCTTCGGCCTCGGCTTCGATCATCAGGATGTCGCCGGCATGCACCCGGCGCCCGGGGTTGGCGGCAATGAGGCGCACCTCCCGCTGCACCATGCCGATGATCTGCGCATCCACATCGGCGAGCTCGGCCTCGATCTCCCGCAACCGCAGGCCCGCCGCCTTGCTGTCTTCCAGGACACGCACCTCGGTGACATACGCACCCGACTCGAAACCCTCGATGCCGGCCTGCTTGCGTGCCGGCACCAGTCGCCAGCCCACCAGGGCGACGAACAGCACACCCGCCAGTGCCACGGCCAGGCCGATGGGGGTGAAGTCGAACATGGCAAAGCTGCCCAGCCCGGCTTCGGAGCGAAAGCCGGAGACGATTAGGTTGGGCGGGGTGCCGATCATCGTGGTCATGCCGCCGAGGATGGTGCCGAAGGCCAGTGGCATGAGCACCTGTCCGGGGGTGAGCTCTAGGCGCTGGGACAGATGGATGGCCACCGGCATCAGCAGCGCCATGGCGCCCACGTTGTTCATGAAGGCCGACAGGAAGGCCCCGAGCCCCATCAATGCCATGAGGCTGATCAGGCGCCCGGACTGGGCCGGCATCACGTTGCGCGCCAGCACATCCACCGCGCCCGAGAGCTGCAGCCCACGGCTGAGCACCAGCACGCAGGCCACCGTGATCACCGCCGGATGGCCGAACCCGGCGAACGCCTCGCCCGTGGGCACCAGACCCGCCAGCACACAGGCCAGCAACGCGCCGGCCGCCACCATGTCGTGACGCCAGCGCCCCCACAGGAACATGGCGACCGTCGCGGTCAGGATGGCGAGAATGAGCCACTGATCCTGGGTCATGCATGCCTCGGGAGTCGTGCGGGGCCGTTGTGATCAGGCTGCTTGATTGTTGTCGATTTCCCAGCCAGGGAATACCAGAACAGCAGGATGACAGCGTAGAGCCTTTGCCAATACCTTGGCCCTTTCAACGCCCAGGCTCACGCGGTTGTTCTCGATTGCCGAGAGGGTGGACTGGGGAATGCCGGTCAATTCAGCCAGTTGATTCTGACTTAACGCCTGAAGTTCGCGAATGATACGGACCGATTCACCCACGGTGACTTCCACATTCTTCTTGGCCTTCTGATAATCTTGCATGTCACTTGCTCCTGTAGTCGTGCGGCGTGACTTCAACCACTTTCACCAGGATGTTGTGCTGTTCAATCGTGTAAATGACGCGATACTGTTTGTTCAAGCGGGAAGATCGGAAGCCCTTCCACTCACCTTTCAAGGCCTCATCGTTGAAGCCCCGGATTGCTCGCAACCCATCCGGCCCTGACAGCTGAACAATATCCTTCCATTTTTCATATCGCAGCAGAACCTCTCCCGGTATCTTGCCGAGCTGGCGAGGAACTTTTCGATGCTCGTAGACCTCCCACATACCCATTGTAGTATATATACCAAATATGGTATGTCAAGCTCTTTCGCCGCCATGGGTAGAGGTTCATGATTCGAGGCATTATCTACGACAGATTGATCCTGAAACTCACCTCGCGCTGGTATGCCGAGGTGCTGGAGCGGATACCGGAGGGAGCGGTGCTGCTGGATGTGGGTATCGGCACGGCGGGGGCGCTGCTGGCCAATGCCGGGCGGTTGAGGGACAAGGCGCTGCGCGTGACGGGCATCGACATCGATGCCGACTACGTGGAGCGCGCCCGGCAGCGGCTGCGGGGGTCGCCCGTGGAGGACCGGGTTCAGGTGCGGCTCGAGTCGGTCCATGAGCATCGGGGCGGGCCATACGACGCCGTGTACTTTTCCGCCAGCTTCATGCTCCTGCCCCACCCGGAACAGGCCCTGCGGCATTGCTGCGACCTGCTGAACCCTGGCGGGTGCATCTTCTTCACCCAGACCATCCAGGAACGCCGCTCACGCTGGATGGAAACCTTAAAGCCCTGGCTCCGGCGGCTGACCAGCATCGATTTCGGGCGGGTCACCTACCGGGAAGAGCTGGAGGCCCAGATCCGCGGCGCCGGACTGGAGGTTGAAGCTTTCACGGTGCTGTCCCGACATGGCCATCGAGCCTCCTGCCTCATCATCGCCCGGGCCACCTCAACCCCGTGACGCCGTGTCCCCCGCGATGCGACCGAAGACGGCTCCGATGGTGAGCGCTGCCCCGGCCACGTAGCCGGTGCCCAGGATCGCTGGCGACATGATCATGCCGGCGGCCAGCAGCGTCTGGCAGGTTGGGTCCTGGCTGCGGCGGATGCGGCCCTGGGTGTCCACCCTCAGGCCATGGCCGGTGAAGGTCACGCCGGGCGCCATGGTGTGGGCGAAGTAGGGCGGTTGGGACAGGGGCAGGGCGCAGCGGCTCTTGGGTGGCTCAAGTCCCTGGGTGTGGTGTGTCTCGGGATCATCACCACCGGGAACCCGCGCCTGATGATAGCACTCGACAGTGTTCACCAGATTTTGCGGCGGTATGCCCAGCTGCATGGCCAGGGCCTCCAGGGTGTCGGCCACGACCGGCGCATAAATGGATGTGGGCGCCCGGGCATGACCCCGCGCATCCAGGATCAGATGGGCCCGGGCATCGGGGCGCTCGGCTACCCAGCGGCCCCAGGCCGAATAGCGTCTGGGGGAGATGATCTCGCCCTCGTCCCGAAAGCGATGTCCATGGGTATCCACCACCAGCCCCCAGGGCATGCCGTCCACCCGGGTGACGATGCCGCCGTCCGCATCCGGTGATCGGGCATTCACCGCCACCAGGTGGCAGGCCCCGGGCTGGCCGCTGGGAGCCGCCCCCTGGCGCAGCAGTGACAGCAGCAACTCACCCCGTACATGCGGACTGCCACGAACGATGAAGCCTTGCGCCGCATCGCCCCGCGTGGCGGCCAGGGCCTCCCGGTCGGCCTGGTAGCCGCCGCTGCAGACGATGACGCGCCGGGCCCGTAGCGTCAGCGGTTGATCGTGCTGACGGGCCTGGATTTCATGCACCTCCCGGTCTTCCAGGACGACATCCTCCACCCGCGTGTCCTGGAGGATGTCCACACCCAGGGCCTGGGCGCGGGCGAAAAGGGCATTGATCATGTTGCGCCCACCCCCCAGGAAAAAGGCCGTCTTGCGCGACCAGGGCAGGGTGCCCTGGGCCGGGCGCTCGAAGTGCACACCCTGTGCCTGCAGCCATGCCGGCAAGGTCAGCGAACCTTCGGCCAGGGTGCGTGTGAGCGCGTCATCACAGCACCCCTGGCTGGTCTGGCGCAGGTCCTCGACGAACTCTTCCACCGTATAGCGGCCGGGGAAAAGGGCCGAGGGCGCCTCATGGGCAATGCGCAGATTGCGCGAATGGCGGGAGTTGCCGCCCCGCTGATACGTCGGCGCGCGGTCCACCATCTGCACCGTGGCCCCGTGTTCACGCGCCGAGATGGCGGCACACAGGGCCGCCAGGCCACCACCGATCACGAGGACATCATGGGTGTGTGAGGGCATTGTGGAGGTCGTTGAATGGGGCGTTATCGATATCCGCGGGGGCACGGGACGTGTTGTACAGCATATGGGGGCTGGGGGCGAGGGTCTGCGGGTGCCGGCTCTCGCATCCGGTCGCTCAGGGGCCCCAGATGTTTCTTGAAGACAACCCGTTGATGCGAGGAATGCTTGGTTGATCAGCATATGCCTTGCATATCTCTAATCCGGCTACTACATTGACATATGTAAAGCATATGCTTGGAGGTGCCAAAGATGCGTACCGTGTCAATTTTCAGGAACGGTAAGAATCAGGCAGTTCGCCTGCCCGCCGACATGGCCTATGACGGCATTGGGGAGCTGGAAATCACGAAGGAGGGTGACGTGATCACGCTTCGCCCCGCGCGACCTTCCTGGTCGTCTTTGCATGACCTACCAAAGGCTGACGACGACTTCCTGAAAGATCGGCCCACTGTCGTTGGCGATGAGGGCAGGTTCTATCTGTGACGACCTATATGCTCGATACCTGTATCTGCTCGTTCATCATGCGAGAGCACCCGGCCTCGGTGATCCAGCGGTTGGCGGCTGAAGTTGAGGCGGGGAACCGGATCGTTGTATCTGCCGTGACTTACGCAGAGATGCGTTACGGGCAGATCGGCAGGAAGGCATCAGCCAGACACAGGATGCTGGTGGATGAATTTGTGAAGCGCCTCGATGCAGTGCTGCCATGGGATCGGCAGGCAGTGGACGCCACAGTGGAAGTGATGCGCGAATTGAGCAAGTCAGGTACGCCCATCGGGCCGAACGATACGGCGATCGCAGGGCACGCGATTTCGTCTGCTTGCACGCTGGTCACTAACAACGTGCGTGAATTTGGTCGTGTTCCGGGCCTGGTTCACGAAGACTGGTGCGATTGAGGCAAAGGCGCTGACTGGAATGAAGATCGCTTGATGAGGACATCATGGGTGTGTGAGGGCATTGCGGGCCAGGAGATCAGGGATCTCACGCTTGAAGCGGAAGAAACCGTGGGTGGCATGCGGCCAGGCCAGGTGATCCCATTCGCGGCGTAATGGGATGAGCTGGATTCCATCGACCGACAATGTCGCAGCCACGCGCGCGAGCGCATCGGCCATCGGTCCCACAGGCGCCTCCGGGGTGGCAATCGCCCGAGCATTGGCCTGGTCGCAGGCCCCGCGCAGGTTGTCGGCATCCAGGTGGGGCCATACGCTTGCCGGTTGTTGCAGGGCGCTGCTGGCCCGCTGCGCGGCATCCTCGGCCAGCACCGCGAACCAGCGGGCGGTCGCCTCCCCGAAGGGCCACGGGTCATCGGGATGACCCTGCCGGGCGACGGCGATCCCGCCCACATCGATTCCGGCGGGCAATGCTTCATGACCGCCCAGGTCGTCGCCATGCAGCAAGAGCAATACCCGCTGCCCAGGGGGCAGTGTTGGCGGTGCTGGCAGGGGCGTGGGCGGTGGGGGGGATTCCTCCCGGATCGGTTGGGCTTCGGTGGCCAGGTTGTCGGGCCTGAAGCGATTGTCGGTATAACGGGCAATATTGTCGGCACGGGCCAGGTAGGTCTTGCCCGGAGTCTGGATGCCGGCGACCCATCGCCACCCCAGGGTGTTGGATGCCGGATCGGCATCGCGCAGATGGCGCAGAAAGAACTCGGCCCCGAGCGTCCAGGGCAATCCGAGCGTGAAGATCCAGATGGAGGCAAACCACATGCGCGCATGGTTGTGCAGGTATCCGGTCTGGACCAGCTCGCGAGCCCAGTCATCGAACCCTTCCACCGCGCTACGACCCTCCTGGGCCGCAGTGACCGCCGACCGCAGTCCCGCATCCTGTTCCAGGCGCGCCCGATCCGCCGCGAGTTCCCGCAGGAACGCCCGCCACACCTGCGGACGCATTTGCAACCAGCCCTTCCAGTAGGTGCGCCAGAACACCTCCTGGATGAACTTCTCGGCCCCCTCGGCGCTGTGCTGAGCCAGCACGGCCTGGATCACCTGCCGTTCACTCAGAACACGATGCCGGATATACGGCGAGAGCATCGAGACATTGTCCCGCCGCCCCGGCCCGGCATCCCGATTGCGCTCCGCTGCATAGCGTCGCCCAGCGCCCGGAACGAATGCCTGAAGGCGTTCCAGTGCGGCGGCATGGTTCGGAGGGAAGAGGTCGTTGTCGCGCAGGGTTTCGTGATGGTCAGCCATGGGTGTGTGCGGGCATTGCGTGGGGCACTGAGGGCATGGAAGGAGTCCATTAGCCTCGCACCGGGGGTGTTTCAGCGCAACAGCGGATCCAGGGGGCGCGAGCTTCAGCGGCACAAACTCCCCTGGAGGCGGTCTATCGGACGATGCCGTCGCACGCTGCATGATCATCCATGCATGATGTTGCCACACAACCCGCGCACTGCCGCAGCTCCATCACCCTTGATCAGCGGCAATACGTGCAAGGAGATCCACAATGTCCGCCCCGATACACCTGGTCTGGTTCAAACGTGATCTTCGCGTTGATGATCATGCCCCGCTCTGCCAGGCGGCAAAGAACGGGCCCGTGTTGCCACTTTATATCGTGGAGCCGGGCTATTGGGATGAGCCGGATACCAGTCGTCGGCACTGGGATTTCATTCGCGCCAGCCTGCGGGATCTGGACCGGGGCTTGCGCGAGCTCGGACAGCCGCTGATCTTACGTGAGGGGGAGGCCGGGACGGTGCTCGACCGGCTGTGCGAGGAACTGCCGATTGCGGCGGTCCATAGCCACCAGGAGACCGGTAATGGCTGGACCTTCAATCGGGATCGGGCGGTCACCCGCCGACTGCGGGAGCGTGGCATCCCCTGGCATGAGTATCGTCAGCATGGCGTGGTTCGCCCGCTCCGTAGCCGCGATGGCTGGGCGGCGCAATGGGAGCAATTGATGGGCGAGCCTGTGGCCGCACTCCCCGAATCGCTCACACCCTGCCATGGGGTGGTGGGCGGCATCGAGACCTTGCCGGATTGCCCGGCGGGTGTGGCGGCGGATCTTCCCATATCGCTTCAGGCGCCCGGGCTGGAGGCCGGTCATGCCGTCCTGCGGGGCTTCCTTGAGGCGCGCGGCCAGCGGTATGCCGGCGGCATCAGCAGCCCGGAAAAGGCCTGGACGGCCAGTTCACGGCTGAGCCCGCACCTGGCCTATGGCACGCTGTCGCTGCGTCGGGTGTTGCAGGCCACCCGGGAGCGCAAGGCCCAGGTGGGTGAGATGCCTGCCGGGGATCGCCAACGCACGGCCTGGCAGCGTTCCCTGCGTCAGTTCGAGGAACGGTTGCATTGGCACTGCCACTTCATGCAGAAGCTGGAGGATCAGCCCTCCATCGAGTTTGCCAATCTGCACCGTGCCTGTGACGGTCTGCGCGAGGACGCGTTCGACGTGGAGCGCATGCGGCTCTGGCAGCAGGGTCTCACGGGATATCCCCTGGTGGACGCCTGCATGCGTGCGCTACGCGACCATGGCTGGATCAATTTCCGCATGCGCGCGATGGTGGTGGCCTTCGCCTCCTATCACCTCTGGTTGCACTGGCGCGAGCCGTCACTGCACCTGGCCCGGGTTTTCACCGACTACGAGCCCGGCATTCACTACAGTCAGATGCAGATGCAATCCGGCACCACGGGCATCAACGCCCTGCGCATTTACAATCCGGTGAAGCAGTCGGTGGATCAGGACCCGGAGGGTCGTTTCATTCGCAAATGGGTGCCGGAACTGGCGCGGGTGACGGGGGACTGGATCCACCAGCCATGGCGCATGCCGGCGGCGCTGCAGCGTGAGTTTGGTTGTCGCATCGGCCACGACTATCCGGCGCCCATCGTGGATCATGAGCAGGCGGCGCGAGAGGCCCGCGCGCGCTTCAAAGGGGTACGTGGCGAGGCGGCATCGCGCCAGGAGCGTGACGGCATCCAACAGCGCCATGGTAGCCGTCGCCGACCCTCTGCACGCACCACCACCCGACGCACCCCGCCCGCTCCCGGTCAGCTCGATCTCTTCCCCGAAACGGACCGCTGAACGAGGGACGGCCACCGCTTCCCAATGCGGGTTACTTGTGCCTCAGCCATGCCTCCGCCCGGGTTAAAATGCTCCCGTCGGCGAGTGCATGGCTGTGCGGGGGAGACATGAAGCACCTGATGCGTCACCCTCTGATCTGGCACCGTGGCAGCACTGAAGAGGCAGCACAATGAAGAGGAAATATACGATGAAGATCCATTCCACTGGCTTGATTGCTGCCCTGGTGATGGCCTTGGCGCTGCCGATGGCTGCTCAGGCCGACTGGGCGGATCGTCTTCGCGGAGCCTTGCCGGGCGGCGACGCCGAAAGGCCTGCATCGGGGCAGGTGGAGGGCCTGAGGGAGTTGCTCGGCAGCAGCAGTGATCACGCCGTATCCGCAGCTTCGCAAAGTGGCGGGTTCCTGGACAATCCGGGCATCAAAATCCCCTTGCCCGGGGTGCTGCAAGACGCACAGAGCCTGCTGAGTCGCCTGGGCCTGTCGCAGCAACTCGACGATCTGGAAGCGGCCATCAATGAAGCAGCGGAGCGGGCCGCGCCGGCCGCGCGCCCCATCCTGGCCGAGGCTATCCGGGATGTGCGCTTCGAGGATGTGCAACCCATCCTGGGGTCCTCCGATGGGGCCACTCGGCATCTGCAGGATCGACAGGGAGAGCGGGTCACTCAGGCCCTGCTCCCCGAGACCCGGCGCGCCCTGGAAGAGACTGGCGCCACCGAGGCGCTCTCCCGTCTCATCGACCGCGTCGGCAACCGGCTGCCGGGGATGAGTGGGCTGCGGGATTTCGACCTGGATGCCTACGTGAACGACAAGACCGTGGAGGGCCTGTTCGAACTCATGGCGGAACGCGAGGGCATGATCCGGGAGGACCCGGTGGGGCAGGGCGGTCAGATGCTCAGACACCTGTTCGGGCGGTAAGCGGCGACGGAGGGCGCAGACTGATGAACTATTCCCAGATCCTTGAGGCCTTGAACAAGGCGTCCCTTTTCGAACTCTACCGTCTCCAGCAGGCCATTCAGCGGAACCTGGAAGACCCTCAAAGGATCCTGCAGATTCGGCGTGCGCTGAAGGTGGGGCAGGAGATCGAGTACTTTGATGCACAGCAAAACCGCCTGATCGAGGCCAGCATCATCGAATTGAAAACCACCAGGGCCCTGGTGGCCGACCGCCACGATGGCCAGCGCTGGAGCATCCCGCTCCACTTCATCAACCTCGATGGCGCCGATGTGGCCATCTCGAATCCCGGCGGCAAACTGGACCGAAATACCCTCCGGATCGGTGACAAGGTGGCCTTCAAGGACCGCAAGGGAAACGAGCTGTTCGGGGAGGTGACCAAGCTGAACCCGAAGACAGCCGGTGTGCAGGTAGGGGCGACGCACTGGAGGGTCGCTTATGGCCTGTTGTCGTCGATTATCGAAGGCGAGGCGGGGGGCGAATCGAAGGTCATCGGCGGGCATGTGCTGCCCAAGTCATGACCGGCCATGTCGACCACCGAGCCGGAAGACGTTCACTCGACTGGTTGCCAGCTCTGCGGGCGGACCGTGGAGCATCTGACGCGCCACCATTTGATTCCGCGGGCCCGTCACCGGAATCGGCGCAACAAGCGGATGTTCGATCGTGTGGAGGTGCGGGAGCGGGTCATCTGGGTCTGCCGCCCATGTCACAGCCAGGTTCACCGGGTACTGGATGAGAAAACCCTGGAGCGGGAGTACAACACCCTGGAGGCCCTGCTCAGCCACCCGGACATCAGCACGTTCACCCGCTGGATTGCCAGCAAGCCGGATGGCTTCAAGCCGAAAGGTGGGCGGCGGAGATGATTTCGGACAACCATGCCGATTCTGAATGATCCGGGCAGGCAAGGGGCTCAAGCAGGTGAAGACAAAGCGTGTCGGGTGCAACTCGATGACATGAGATCCGACCCAAACACAGTGCCTGCAGCACACGCAAAAGACGTGCGGCGCTCACATCCGCTCGTAGTTTGCGAGCGCCCAGGGGCTTCCCGGTCAAGGAAGGAATGGTGGCTGTCAGGCAGAGGGTCCCGGGTTGGGTCCTTTGGCCTGCCCCTGGTCGACCCCTGTGGACCGGATCACCGCGGCAGCCAGTGCCTCGCCGCTGTCGAAGGCCGCTTCCACTCGGGCGCCGAGGGCCCAGTCGCCGCAGGCGCCGATCCGCTGTTGGGCATCCCACAGGCATGGCGTTCCGGCCGCCTGTTCCACACGGGCATACAACCAGCGGTGAACCTGCCAATGGAACGGTTGCGCCTTGCCCACAATGGCGCGCAAGGCCTCCAGCAGGGGTTCGCCCAGTTCCTCGGCAGGCGTGTCCACATGGGTCCGTGACCATTCGCTGCCGGCGTGGGCCACCACAGTCTCAGGCTCGGTGTCCCGCCCCGGCTTGGTGGCATTGCGGGCGATCCATGCCAACGGCCCCTCGGTGGGCTCGAATGCCACATCGGGCAATGAGAGGGGGTGATCGAACGCGGCCATCAACGTGATCGTGGGGGCGTAGCGCACCTGCGCCATCGCCGGGAACTCGATCCCCGCGGTGGCGGCCAGGGTGATGGCCTGGGGTGCGGGAATGGCCAGCAGCACGGCGTCGAAGGGTTTTGCCAGGGCCTCATGATCCGGTCCTGGCTCGGTGTGCAGTTGCCAGCCCTCCGGACGGTGTTCCAGATGTGTGATCCGGCAGTTGCGATGAATGCTCAGGCCGCGGGCCATGGCCCAGGCCGGCGCGGTCATGCCGGGGCAACCGACCAGTCGGTCTGGTCCCCATTCCGCGACGACCCCCTCCTGCTGCCAGCCTCGCACGTATGCCTTCAGTGACTCGCCTCGCGCAGTGAAGTATTGCGCCCCGTGATCGAATCGCAATGCGTCGGCATGGCGGGTGGCCATGCGCCCGCCCAGGCCCCGACTTTTTTCGAGCACCGTGCAGTCATGCCCCTGGTCTGCCAGGCGTCGTGCGGCAGCCAGTCCGGCCATACCGGCACCAATGATCGCAATACGGTTCATGGGCAGGCCTCGAATACCAGTGATGTCATCATTTTCTCGCAGGTTATCTCCGACGCCGTATCCCCTGACAGCGGTCCCTCTGGCGCTATTTGAGCCCCGGTGGCTGCGCCAGCTCCCAGAGCCGATCCAGGTCCAGGTCCGCTTCCAGTTGGTCGGCAAAGGCATTCAGCGTGGCGTCCACGCGTTCAGCGTAATTGAGCCCGGAGGTTTTTGCACCCAGGCCTTCCAGCCAGTGGCGGCGGAAGCCGTCGGCAGCGAAGAGGCCGTGGACGTAACCCCCCATGATGCGCCCGTTGGCCGATCGGGCACCTTCGGGGCGGGTGCCTTCGGTGTCCTCAAGGATCAACCAGGGAGTCTCCAGGGCGGGGCCGGCGGTGCGGCCCATGTGCATCTCGTAGCCGGTGAGGGCCTCGCCGCTGAGCCGGTCGCGGGCGTCCAGGTCCAGCAGGCGCTTGTCGCCGGTGAGGGTGGTTTCCATGTCCAGCAGGCCCAGGCCGGAGGTATCGCCGGCCGGTCCCTCGATCCCTTCGGGGTCGCGGATCACCCGACCCAGCATCTGGTAGCCGGCACACAGGCCCACCACGTGGCCGCCATGGCGCACATGAGTGTGGATGTCATGATGCCAGCCTTCCCGGTAGAGGCATTCCAGGTCGCTGCGGGTGGCCTTGGAGCCGGGCAGCAGGACGACGTCCGCATCCCGGGGCAGGGGCTGGCCCGGTGGGATCCAGCGCACGTCCACCCCCGGTTCGGCGGCCAGGGGATCCAGGTCGTCGAAATTGGCCACCCGGGGCAGGCGCGGGACGACGATGCGAAGGCCGGGACCTGAACTTGAATGTTGCTGGTCCAGGGCCAGGGAGTCCTCCTGGGCCAGACGGGCGGCGCCGTCGAACCAGCGGATCAGGCCCAGGTTGGGCCAGCCGGTGGCGCGGGTCATGTCCTCGGCAGCGGGGGCGAAGACGGCCGGATCGCCGCGAAAGCGGTTCACCAGATAACCCTGGACGCGGGCCCGTTCCGAGGTAGTCCACAGCTGGTGCGATCCCAGCACGGAGGCGGTGATGCCGCCCCGGGCATCTTCGCCCAGCAGGATCACCGGGATGTCCGCTGCTTCGGCCAGGCCCATGTTGGTGATGTCCCGGGCCCGCAGATAGCGTTCCGAACCGCAGCCGGCCCCTTCGATGAGCACCAGGTCCGACTCGGCGGCCAGGCGGTGCAGGCTGTCCACCACGGCGGGCAGCAGGTCCGTCTTCATGGTCTGATAGCCGGCAGCGGACCAGGTGCCGAGCACCCGGCCCCGCAGCACCACCTGGCTGTCCATGTCGCTTTGGGGCTTGAGCAGTACCGGGTTCATATGGACCGAGTTGGGTGCGCCACAGGCCAGGGCCTGCAGGGCCTGGGCCCGGCCGATCTCGCCGCGCACCGGTGTGCCATCGGCCCGGGGCGGCGCATCCGAGTCCACCGTGACCGCCGCGTTGTTGCTCATGTTCTGGGCCTTGAAGGGGCGCACGGTCAGGCCGCGCCGTGTGAAGGCCCGGCACAGGCCGGCCACCACCAGGCTCTTGCCCACATCGGCATTGGTGCCCTGGATCATGAGCACCCGGGCCATGTTCAGCTTAGATGTCATCGCGCCAGCGCCAGCAGTGCGTCCAGATCCAGGTTGTCCTCGCAGTGATCCGCCAGGGCTTCCAGGGCCGCCTCGACGCGGGCCTCGTAGTCCAGGGTGGAGGCCTCGGCTCCCACGCGGCGCAGCCAGTGAGCGCGAAAATCATCATTGCCGAAGATGCCGTGCACATAGGCGCCGGTGACCCGACCATCGGCAGACATGGCGCCTTCAGGCCGGGGCTTGCCCTGTTTGTCCTCCAGCATCAGCCAGGGGCGATCCAGGCCGGCGCCGTGGGTGCGGCCCATGTGCATCTCGTAGCCGGTGACACGACAGCCACTGGCTTGATCCCTGGCATCCAGGTCGATGAGTTGTTTCTCGCCGCTGATCTCGGTCTCCACGTCCAGGAGCCCGAGCCCCGGTGTCTCGCCGGGCTCACCCTCGATGCCCTGGGGGTCGCGTACCACACGGCCCAGCATCTGGAATCCGGCGCACAGGCCCACCACGCGCCCGCCCTGGCGCACATGGGCCAGGATGTCGATGTCCCAGCCCTCGCGGCGCATCACTTCAAGATCCGCGCGGGTGGACTTGGAGCCTGGCAGGATGACCACATCGGTTTCCCGGGGGATCGGCGTGCCGGGTTTCACCCAGTTCACGCTCACGCCCGGTTCGGCCGCCAGGGGATCCAGATCGTCGAAATTGGCCACCCGGGAGAGCTGCGGTACGGCGATGTTGAGACCGTGTCCCTCACCTTCCGCCGGTCGCTCCAGGGCCAGGGAGTCCTCCGCCGGCAGTCGTGAAGCGGATTCAAACCAGCGCACCACACCCAGCCAGGGCCAGCCGGTGCGCTGGGTCATGAGTTCGCAGGCGGGCTCGAACAGGGAGAGATCGCCCCGGAACTTGTTGATGATGTAACCCACCACCCGGGCATTTTCATCGTCGTTGAGCAGGGCATGGGTGCCCACGATGGCCGCCAGGGCACCGCCGCGATCGATGTCGCCCAGCACCACCACGGGCAGGTCGGCCAGTTCCGCCAGCTTCATGTTGGTGATGTCGGACTTGCGCAAGTACACCTCGGCACCGCTGCCGGCACCCTCCACCAGCACCAGGTCCGCCTGGGCGGCGGTGCGGTGAAAGCTGTCCAGCACCGCCGGCAGCAACTGCGGCTTCATCTTGTGGTAGACCTTGGCGCGGCAGTTGCCGAGCACCCGGCCGCGCAGCACCACCTGGGAGCCGATGAGGGTCTGGGGCTTGAGCAGGACCGGGTTCATGTGGATGGAGGGTTCCACGCCGCAGGCCCGGGCCTGCAGCGCCTGGGCCCGACCAATCTCGCCCCGGGGTACCTGGCCGTCGGCTCCCGGCGGCAGGTCGCTGTCGGCGGTGACGGCGGCGTTGTTGCTCATGTTCTGGGCCTTGAAGGGTCGCACCTTCAGGCCCCGTCGCGCATAGGCCCGGCACAGGCCGGCCACCAGCAGGCTCTTGCCCACGTCCGAGCTGGTGCCCTGGATCATCAGCGCCTTCGCCTGGCGCGGGCCGGCCTGGGGCAGGGCAGGGAAGTCGATGGGGGCAGTAGGGTCATCGATCACGGGGTTTTTCCTCAGCGGACAGAAAAAGGGCGCCCATGGGGCGCCCTTTACAATTGCGGATCAGGTTAGAGCAGGTCAGCCCGAGGGGTCAGGCGTTTTCCTTGATTTTCTCCTTGATCTTGGCGTCATCCAGGCTCTCTTCAAGCTGCTGATCGCCACCGCCGCAGATCTTCACCTGGGACGGATCCATCTGCGTGGCCTCGGCAGCCGCACCGGCCTTGGCGGGCTTGCCGCCGCGCTTGCGGGCCGGGGCGCTCTTCCACTTCACGATCTGCTCTTCCAGCTGGGCGTCCGGCTTGACCAGCTTGCGGGAGTGGTCGAACTTCCAGTCCACCGTCTTGCGGGACTGCGGGCCCCAGTAACCGGCCTTGCCCAGGTCGTAGAAGCGACGCTCGAAGGCACTCTTCAAGAAGGCCTTGAGACAACCCAGCAGGTACTTGCGACGCAGCGGGTTGCGCTCCCAGGGATAGCCCAGGAAGGCCTTCTTCATGTAGAAGCGGCGATAGTTGTGCATCACCCGGTCCAGCAGTTCGCCCCGGGTCATGGCCGCGGGTTTCATGATGGGGGTGACGAAGTTGTACTTGGCAAAGTCGTGGATCTCCACCTTGTCGCCCATCTCGGTGTACAGATCCGAGAAGGGCCAGGGGGTGAACATGGCCCAGTTGGCCATGTCGGGATTCCAGTCCATGCACAGCTTGAAGGTCTCTTCCAGGGTCTCGGCGGTCTCGTTCTCCAGGCCGACGATGAACTGGGCCTCGGTGACGATGCCGGCATTGCGCAGCAGTTCGATGGCGCGCTTGTTCTGGGCCACCGTGGTTTCCTTGACGAACAGGTCCAGGTTGAGCTGTGCCGCCGCCTCGGTGCCCAGGGAGATGTGCACCAGACCGGCCTTGCGGTAGAAGGGCAGCAGATCCTCGTCGCGCATGACGTCGGTCACGCGGGTGTTGATGCCCCAGAGCACGCCCAGGTCGCGGTCGATGAGTTCCTGACAGAACTCCACGAACTTGGCCTTGTTGATGGTGGGCTCTTCGTCGGCGAGGATGAAGAAGCCGACGCCATGCTCCTTGACCAGGATCTCGATCTCGTCCACCACCTTCTTGGGATCGCGCACCCGGTAGTCACGCCAGAACTTCCACTGGGAGCAGAAGCTGCAGGTGAAGGGGCAGCCGCGTGCCATGTTGGGGGTGGCCACCGGCACGCCCATGGGGATGTAGATGTATTTCTTCCAGTCCAGCACGCCCCAGTCGGGGATGATGGAGTCCACGTCCCGGATGGTGGGGGCGGCGGGGGTTGCCACCACCTGATCGTTTTCCACGTAGGCAATGCCGCGTACTTCGCTGCGGGCCTCGGGCCAGCGACCCTCGTCCACGGTGCGCACCAGGTCCAGGGTGACGGCTTCGCCTTCGCCTCGGATGATGGCATCGATCCAGGGGGCTTCAGTGAGCACCTGCTGGAACATGAAGGTGGCGTGGATGCCGCCCAGCAGCGTGACCGCATTGGGGCAGGCTTCCTTGGCAATCTTGAGGGTTTCCTCCGCCTTGTAGATGGCGGGGGTCACGGCGGTACAGGCGATGATATCCGGCTGGGCTTCGGCGAAGATCTTGCGCAGATCCTCGTCGGAGATCTCGTCGGTCATGGCATCCACGAAGGTGTAGTCCTCGTAGCCATGAGTCTTGAGATACCCGGCCAGGTAGGCCACCCAGGCGGGTGACCATTTACCGGCGATTTCGGCGCCACCGGAATGGTAGTTCGGATGGACGAAGAGGATTCGCATACGTACGCTCCCGCGAAAAGGATTCATCGCCCCCGCCCGGCGGGCGGAGACGAACAATACAGGCGGGGCAGATTCCTTGGGTCCCCGGATCGCTTGATCCTACCCGCGCGTTTTAAAGACTGTCAACCTCGGTGGACAGTTGGGTATCCTGGCCCTGGCTTCACCTGATCTCCGTCAATCAGTCTCCCCTTGCGGCCCACCACGCCGGGGCTCGGCATCCTCGGGCAGGTCCACCTGATAACGGGTCTGCTCGTGACCGTCCCAAAGCACCGGTCGCTCCAGCCATTTCTGGATGAAGCTCCACGATTGAAGATAGCCGTTATGGGGCAGGTTGCAGGGGCTGCAATCCTTGCGTCGCATGCCGTGGCGGTCGGTGATCACGCGGTAGGGGCCGGGGCATTCGTAGGCAATCAGGGGGCAGTAACAGAACAGGCAATTGAATTCGCGTTTCACCCCCTGGTGGCAGGGCATGAACGGGCAGGCGTCGTTGGTGAAACCCTTGAAGGCCTCGTTTCGGGTGCTGTCTTTGGGTTCCATGTTGAACTCCGGTCCCCGGGATCGGGGAAGTTGGGTCTTCGGCCAGTGGGCACTGAATGCTCGCTGCCATGGTCTATGCTCAGTAAACGTCCGGCACGGTATCTTAACGGCTTGCCGGTGTGGGGTCCGCCTGCACAATCCTGAGGCAAAAACCCGGGTATGCACAGGAACTGCGCGCCCGGGTCAGCGTCCAACTCAACAGACGAGCCACGGGCCACGCTTTGAGAAGGCCCGGGCATCCCACCCACGATCCCATGCAGGCTGTCCCCATCCGGGCCCCGTTCGCGACGGGGCAGCCTGGTGACTCGGGTGCGACAATTGCTGACTGTGGTATCTCCCTTGCATGGGGAATGCACAGTGAGATCGGACTCCAACAAGGGGGTGATTGCGATGGATTCGGCCGAAGCCTTGATTGCTCAGTATGCACGTTCCTATCAGAAGCGGCAGGAGGCCGACATGTCATTGAGTGAGTACCTGGAAGGATGCCGGGACGACCCCATGCGGTACGCCACTGCCGCCGAGCGCCTGGTACAGGCCATCGGTGAGCCGAAGGTTGTGGACACCGCCAAGGACGAGCGTCTGGGTCGTATCTTCATGAACCGCACCATCAAGGTGTATCCCGCATTCGAGGACTTTTACGGGATGGAAGAGACCATCGAGCGCATTGTGGGTTTCTTCCGCTATGCGGCGCAGGGCCTGGAGGAGCGCAAGCAGATCCTCTACCTGCTCGGGCCGGTGGGGGGCGGCAAGTCGTCCCTGGCGGAGCGGCTCAAGGCGCTCATGGAGAAATTCCCCATCTACGTGCTCAAGGCCGGTGATGAGGTATCGCCGGTGTTCGAGAGCCCCCTGGGGCTGTTCGATCCCGCCATGGGGCAGGATCTGGAAGAGCGTTTCGGGATTCCCCGTCGGCGCCTGAGCGGGCTGATGTCCCCCTGGGCGGTGAAGCGCCTGGACGAGTTCGGTGGCGACATCTCCCGATTCTCCGTGGGACGCATGTACCCCTCCCGGTTGCGGCAGATCGGCGTGTCCAAGACGGAACCCGGCGACGAGAACAACCAGGATATCTCGTCGCTGGTGGGCAAGGTGGACATCCGCAAGCTGGAACTCTACAGCCAGAACGACACCGATGCGTACAGCTACTCCGGCGGCCTGAACCGGGCCAACCAGGGCATCCTCGAATTCGTGGAGATGTTCAAGGCCCCCATCAAGATGCTGCACCCCCTGCTCACCGCCACCCAGGAAGGCAACTACGTGGGCTCGGAGAACATCGGTGCCATCCCCTATCAGGGGATCATCATGGCCCACTCCAACGAATCGGAATGGCAGGCCTTCAAGAACAACAAGAACAACGAAGCCTTCATCGACCGCATCTCCGTGGTCAAGGTGCCTTACTGCCTGCGCATGAACGAGGAGACGCGGATCTACGAGAAGCTTATCCAGAGCAGTGAACTGGCCGATGCTTCCTGCGCTCCCGCCACCCTGGACATGCTGGCCAAGTTCTCGGTGCTCACCCGTCTGCGTCAGCACGAGAACTCCAACCTGTTCTCCAAGATGCGGGTCTACAACGGCGAGAGCCTCAAGGATACCGATCCCAAGGCCAAGTCCATGCAGGAATACCGGGACATGGCCGGCGTGGACGAGGGCATGGATGGGGTGTCCACCCGCTTCGCCTTCAAGGTGCTCTCCGAGACCTTCAACTATGACACCCGCGAGGTGGCGGCCGACCCGGTGCATCTGCTTTACATGCTGGAGCAGTCCATTCGTCGCCAGCAGTTCCCGGAGGAAACCGAACGGCGTTATCTGGAGTTCATCAAGGCCGAGTTGGCGCCACGGTACGCGGACTTCATCGGCAACGAGATCCAGAAGGCCTATCTGGAGTCCTACAGCGACTTCGGGCAGAACCTCTTCGAGCGTTACGTGGCCTATGCCGATGCCTGGATCGAGGACCATGACTTCAAGGATCCGGACACCGGTCAGCTTCTGGATCGTCAGTCCCTGAATCAGGAGCTGACCAAGATCGAGAAGGCCGCCGGCATCGCCAACCCCAAGGATTTTCGTAACGAGGTGGTCAAGTTCGCGCTGCGTTCGCAGGCGGCTCAGGGCGGCAAGATGCCCTCGTGGACCTCCTACGAGAAGATCCGCGAGGTGATCGAGAAGCGCATGTTCAGCCAGGTGGAGGACCTGCTGCCGGTGATCAGCTTCGGGGCCAAGACGGACTCGGAGATGGAGCGCAAGCACAACGATTTCGTGCAGCGTATGGTGGAACGCGGCTATACCGAACGCCAGGTCCGCCGGTTGGTGGAATGGTACATGCGAGTCAAGCAGGCAGGCTGATCAAGCCCCGTCTGCGGGAGGTGCGCCCCCTGTGGTGAATATCGTCGACCGCCGTCTGAACCCCAAGGACAAGAGCCTGGCCAACCGCCAGCGCTTCATCGGCCGTGCCAAGCGTCAGATCCTGGACGCGGTGCGGGATGTGTCGTCGCGTCGCAAGGTGGCGGACATCGGTCAGGGCGGGGAGGAGATCAGCATCCCCGCCGACGGCCTGCAGGAGCCCAGCTTCCGCAAGGGTACCGGCCGTGGCGTGCGTGACCATGTGGTCCCGGGCAACAAGGAGTTCGTCGCCGGAGACACCATCGCTCGACCCGAAGGTGGCCAGGGGGGCGGTGGCCGTGGCGGCAGCCCCCAGGGCGAGGGGGAAGATCCGTTCCAGTTCACCGTGAGTCAGGACGAGTTTCTGGATCTTTTCTTCGAAAACCTGGAGCTGCCCGACCTGGCGCACACCCAGGTGACGAAGGTGGAGCGTCACGGCATTCAGCGCGCCGGTTATTCCGTGTCCGGTTCGCCCTCCAATCTCAATCTGGCACGGACCATGCGCAATTCCCTGTCCCGCCGCCTGGCCCTGCGTCGTCCCAAGCGGGAGGAGACCCGCGCCCTGGACGAGGAGATCGACCGCCTGGAGCGCACCGGCAAGGAGCCCGAGCGGCTGCGGGACCTGATCCAGATGCGGGAGGAAGTCACCCGGCGGACCCGGTCCATCCCCTATATCGACCCCATCGACCTGCGCTACAACCGGTTCACCCCGGTACCCCGGCCCATCTCCCAGGCGGTGATGTTCTGTCTGATGGACGTCTCCGGTTCCATGACCGAGGACATGAAGGATCTGGCCAAGCGCTTCTTCATGCTGCTGTATCTGTTCCTGCAGCGGCGTTACCGGCATGTGGACATCGTCTTCATACGCCACACGCACATCGCTCAGGAGGTGGATGAGGACACCTTCTTCTACTCCAGGGAGACGGGCGGCACCCTGGTGTCGCCGGCCCTGGAGGAGATGCGCAAGGTGGTGGCGGATCGCTACGACCCGGCGGACTGGAACATCTATGCCGCCCAGGCCTCCGACGGGGACAACACCCCCGCTGACAACCCGGCGGTGCTGGAGATGATGGAGTCGGTGATCTTGCCGGTGTGCCGGTATTTCGCCTACATCGAGGTGGCCGAGGACCGCGGCTGGGAGATGACCACGGACCTGTGGCAGGTGTACGAGCGCCTGGCAACTTCCGGACGCCCCCTGGCCATGCGCAAGGTGCGCAACCGGGGAGACATCTTCCCGGTCTTCCGGGACCTGTTCACGCCGGTGGAGTTGAGAAGGTAGGTGCCCGCTGTGGTGGGAGAGGGCCGAATGACCGGACAATCAGGAGACCAGATACCATGAACACCATCACTGATGATGCCTGCTTGCTCTACACCGGCGCCGACTGGGATTACGCCCTGATCAAACGGGCCCACGACGCCATCGAGCGCATCGCCGTGGACGAGATGGGCCTGGATCCCTATCCCAGCCAGGTGGAGGTGATCAGCTCCGAGCAGATGCTGGATGCCTATTCCTCCATGGGCATGCCCCTGTTCTACCGTCACTGGTCCTTCGGCAAGCACTTTGCCCGCGACGAAATGTATTACCGCAAGGGCATGACCGGTCTGGCCTACGAGATCGTCATCAACTCCAATCCCTGCCTGTGCTACATCATGGAAGAGAACACCATGACCATGCAGACCCTGGTCATGGCCCATGCAGCCTTCGGGCACAGCCATTTTTTCAAGAACAATCACCTGTTCAAGTCCTGGACCGATGCCGAGGGCATACTGGACTACCTGGATTTCGCCAAGTCCTATGTGGCCCAGTGCGAGGAACGCTACGGACGCTGGGAGGTGGAACGGGTGCTGGATGCCGCCCACGCCCTGATGTCCCACGGGGTGCACCGTTACCCGCGTCGACAGCCACTGAATCTGGTGCAGGAAATGCAGCGCAAGCGGGACCGGGCCCGCTACGAGGAACAGACCTTCAACGACCTGTGGCGCACCTTGCCGCGTCGTGGTGACGAAGATGAGGAGCCTGGCGCCCAGGATGTGAGTGCACGTCATCAGGCCCTGGGTCTGCCCGAGGAAAACCTGTTGTATTTTCTGGAAAAACGGGCCCCCAAGCTGGAGCACTGGCAGCGAGAGATCCTGCGCATCGTGCGCATGGTGTCGCAGTATTTCTACCCGCAGAAGCAGACCAAGGTGATGAACGAAGGCTGCGCCACCTCGGTGCACTATCACATCATGAACCGGCTGTACGAGACCGGGCAGGTGACCGAAGGGGCCTTCATGGAATTCCTGCACCAGCACACCAACGTGGTGTTCCAGCCGGAATTCGACGACCCGCGCTTCTCGGGCATCAACCCCTATGCCCTGGGCTTCAACATCCTGCAGGACCTCAAGCGAATGTGCCTTGCTCCCACGGCAGAGGATCGGCGCTGGTTCCCGGACATCGCCGGCAACGGGGATTTCCTGGGCACCTGGAAGCACGCCTGGGCGGAATATCGGGACGAGAGCTTCATCCTGCAGTTCCTGGGGCCGAAGGTGATGCGGGACATGCGTCTGTTCGCCGTTCATGACGACGCGGCCGAGCCCCACCTGAAGGTGGAGGCCATCCACGACGATGCGGGCTACCGGGAGGTGCGCCGGGCCCTGTCGGCCCAGTACGATCTGGCCCGGCACGAGCCGGACATCCAGGTGGTGGACGTTGACCTGGCGGGGGATCGCAAGCTGATCCTGGAGCATCGTGCCCAGGATGGCCGTCTGCTGGAGGAAAAGGACGCCCGGCGCGTGCTCCAGCACCTGGCCAATCTGTGGGGTTATGCCGTGCGCCTGTACGAGGTGGATGCCCGCACGGATACGGTGATCAATGAGTTCGTGGACGTGGAGCCCACTCAGCCCTGATGGCGGTCTGAGGGATTCAGCCAGTCCCTGGGCTGGAGAAATCGTTCCACCAGTTCCGCCTCGGGGCTGCCCGGCTGCGGCTGATGGTTGTATTCCCAACGCACCAGCGGTGGCATGGACATGAGGATGGACTCGGTGCGCCCCCCCGACTGCAGACCGAACAGCGTCCCCCGGTCGTAGAGCAGATTGAACTCCACGTAGCGTCCTCGCCGGTACAGTTGGAAATCCCGTTGCGATGGGGTGTACGGCGTGTCCTTGCGGCGCTCGACGATGGGCCCGAAGCCATCCAGATAGCCATCCCCCACCCGCCGGACAAACTCGAAGCAGCGCTCGAAACCCCAGGCATTCAGGTCATCGAAGAACAGGCCGCCCACCCCTCGTGATTCGTTGCGGTGCTTCAGGAAGAAGTACTCATCGCAGCCCGCCTTGAACCGCGGGTAGACATCCTCCCCGAAGGGCTCACACACCCGTCGGGCGTTCTCATGCCAGTGCACGCAGTCGGCCTCCACGCCGTAATAGGGCGTGAGATCGAAGCCACCGCCGAACCACCACACCGGCACCTCGCCGGGCTTCTCGGCCAGGAAAAAACGCACGTTGGCGTGGGAGCTGGGCACATGGGGGTTCAGGGGGTGGATCACCAGCGAGACACCGGTGGCCTCGAAGCTGCGTCCGGCCAGTTCCGGTCGTCGCGCGCTGGCGGTCTGCGGCAGGCGGGCGCCGCGCACGTGGGAGAAGTTGACCCCTGCCTGTTCGAAGACTGCACCGCCCTTGAGCACCCGGCTGCGTCCACCGCCACCCTCGGCACGTTCCCAGCGATCGTCCACCCAGGGGGCATGGGGGTCCACTTCCGCCAAGTGCCGGCAGATGTGTGCCTGCAGGTGACGGAAGTAGTCCAGGATGGGCGTGAGTCGGGGCGCGTCGCTCATGATCCCTGTTCAGTCATGTCAGCCATCCCGAACGATGTCTCCCGTGACCAGGTCCCTGATCTCGCTGGGTTTGTCACGGCCTCCGGTATCACCTTCCAGGATGGTGTCCAGCAGTTTGCCCAAGGTCTGCTGCACGGTGTGCGCGTCCCGGGCCGGGGGCTCTCCGGAGCGGTTGGCGCTGGTGGAGACCAGGGCACGACCGGCCTGGTGGCAGAGGTCCGCGGCCAGGGGGTGATCGGTCATCCGCACGGCCAGTACGTCCCGATCCCCGGTGAGCCAGGGGGGCACGTCGGGGCGGCATGGCCATAGCCAGGTGACGGGGCCCGGCCAGGTGGCCATGGCCCGCGCCTGGAGGGCTGCCTCCACGGGACGCAGAAAGGGCGCCAGCTGGGAAAAATCAGCAGCGATGAGGATCAGTCCCTTGTCCGGCAGGCGGTGTTTTGCGGTCAACAGACGGTGCACCGCCAGCTCATTACGCGGATCGCAGCCCAGCCCGAACACGGCCTCGGTGGGGTAGGCCACCAAGCCTCCACCGCGAATCATGGCGGCGGCGTGCTGCACGTCCCGGGTCAGTCTGGCCATTCCCGTTGCCTGTGATCAGGTGCCGCTGGAGACGCCGGCCGTGCTGTCCTCGGCCGATTTCTTGCCTTGACGGGTGCTCGCTTTCCCCGTGGACGCCTTGGCCTTGGTGCCGCTGCCCGTGGACTTCTTGCTGGTGCTGGCGGTCTTGGCCTTGGTGGTGGACTTGCTGGCGGCCTTCGTGGCCGTCTTGCCGGTGTCCGACGATGCTTTCGAGGCCTTCTTCGTGGTGCTCGCCTTGGTCGTGGTTTTCTTGGTGGTGGCTGCCTTCTTGGTCGCCGCCTTCTTGGCCGGGGCCTTGCGACCGCGACCCTTCTTTTCAGGCGCGGCGGCGAGCAGTTCCTGGCATTGCTCCAGGGTCAGGTCCTTGGGTTCCTGATCCTTGGGAATGCGGGCGTTCTTGGCACCGTTGGTGATATAGGGGCCATAGCGGCCATTGAGCACCTGGATCCCTTCTTCCTCGAAGGTCTTGATGAAGCGGTTGGCGTCGATTTCCTTCTTCTCGGCCACCAGTTCCAGGGCACGGGGCAGTTCGATGGTGTAGGGGTCGTCTTCCTTCTTCAGGGAGGCATAGCGATCCCCGAATTTCACGTAGGGGCCAAAACGGCCAATGTTCACCAGCACCGGTTCCCCTTCCGGGGTCTCGCCCAGTTCGCGGGGCAGCTTGAACAGGGCCATGGCCTCGTCCATGGTGATGCTGTCCATCTTCTGTCCGGGGCGCAGCCCTGCAAAACGGGGCTTTTCCTCGTCGTCCTTGGTGCCGATCTGCACGAAGGGCCCGTAGCGGCCCATGCGCACCGAGACGGGTCGGCCCGACTTGGGATCGGTGCCGATCTCCCGGGCCTGCACGGCCTCTTCCCGGGTGACCGAAGCGTCCTTCTCCTTGACCTGTTCGTGGAACTGGTCCCAGAACCGTTCCATCACCGGCACCCACTCCTTCTCGCCCCGGGAAATCTCGTCCAGTTCATCCTCGAGCCGGGCCGTGAAGTCGTAGTCCACGTACTGGGTGAAATGCTGGGTGAGGAAGGTGTTGACGATGCGGCCGATGTCCGTGGGTATGAACCGCCGGTTCACCAACTCGGCATATTCCCGCTGCAGCAGGGTGCTGATGATGGAGGCATAGGTGGAGGGACGTCCGATGCCATGCTCTTCCAGGGCCTTCACCAGGCTGGCCTCGGAGTAGCGCGGCGGGGGTTCGGTGAAGTGCTGATCCGCCTGCACGTCCCGCAGGTCGATATCCTCGCCTTCCTTGAGTTCCGGCAGCAGGCGCTCGTCGCTTTCCACCTTGGTGTCATCCTGGTCTTCCCGGTACACGGCCATGAAGCCCGGGTCGCGCACGGAGGAACCGGTGGCCCGGAAGACGTGATCGGCGCTCCCCGCCTGCAGATCGGCCGCCACGGTGTCCAGGGTGGCATGGATCATCTGGCAGGCCACGGTGCGTTTCCACACCAGGTCGTAGAGCCGGGCCTGGTCCTGGGAGAGATGGGATTTCACCTCGTCGGGCAGGCGCTGCACCGACGTGGGACGGATGGCCTCATGGGCCTCCTGGGCGTTCTTGGACTTGGTCTTGTAGATGCGCGGGCTATCCGGCACCTTCTGCTTGCCGTAACGCTCCTCGATCAGCCCCCGGATTTCCTGAATGGCGTCATTGGACAGGGTGAAGGAGTCGGTCCGCATGTAGGTGATCAGCCCGATGGGCCCGCTGCCCAGGTCGATGCCCTCATACAACTGCTGGGCCACACGCATGGTGCGGCTGGCGGAGAAGCCGAGCTTGCGCGAGGCCTCCTGCTGCAGGGTGGAGGTGGTGAAGGGGGCGGCCGGGTTGCGGCGCCGCTGTTTCTTTTCCACCTTGGCCACATGCAGGCGACCGTTCGCGGACGACAGCAGGATTTCGCGGGCCTTCTGGGCATCGGCCTCGTTGTTGATGTCGAACTGTTCCAGCTTCTTGCCCGCATAGACCTGCAGCCGGGCCGTGAAGCCTTCGGCGTCCTTGGCTGCATGGGCATCCACCGTCCAGTACTCCTGGCTGACGAAGGCCTCGATCTCCTGTTCACGCTCCACGATCATGCGCAGGGCCGGGCTCTGTACCCGTCCGGCGGAGAGGCCGCGCTTGATCTTCTTCCACAGCAGCGGCGAAAGATTGAAGCCCACCAGATAGTCCAGGGCGCGGCGCGCCTGCTGGGCGTTGATCAGGTCGTTGGACAGGCCACGGGGGTGCTCAATGGCCTCGCGCACCGCCCGCTGAGTGATCTCGTGGAATACCACCCGCTGGGCGTCCTTGCCCTTGAGCAAGCCCCGTTCGTTCAGCAACTCGTAGAGATGCCAGGAAATGGCCTCTCCTTCGCGGTCGGGGTCAGTGGCCAGAATCAGGCTGTCAGCCTTTTTCAGGGCCCTGGCGATGCTCTCCACATGCTTTTCATTGCGTTCGATCACCTGGTAATTCATGCGGAAACCATCTTCGGTATCCACAGCGCCCTCCTTGGGCACCAGATCACGAACGTGACCATAGGAAGCCAGTACCTCGAAATCGTTTCCGAGGTACTTCTTGATGGTCTTGGCCTTGGCGGGCGATTCGACGATGACCAGGTGCTTGCTCATGTCCTGGCTACCTGTGTTGTGTGGCAGGGGGTCAGTGCAGATACTCCGGCGGGTTCTCGAACATCAGGCTCTCGAGCCAGGTGTAGGCGGCCTCCTGGCCGGGCTGGTTGAAGAGCACCATGAGGGTGATCCATTTGAGTTCATCCAGGCCGATTTCTTCCGTGTCCAGGTCCATGACCCGGTTGATCACCACCTCGCGGGTGGAGGGGCTCAAGACGCCGTTCTGCTCCAGAAACAGCAGGAAGCCACGGCTGGTGGCGTCCATGCGGTTCATTTCGGGCTCGGTATAGAGGCGCAGCGCCGAGTCGGTGTGCAGGGTCCTGAGCGAGGAGTCCTGACTGGCCAGGTTTTCCAGCCAGTCAAACGCCTTGTTGATCTCGGCGACCGGGAAGCCGGCGTCCAGCAGCAGGTTGTGCAGCTGCTCGCGATCCGGCTCCAGCTCCGTATCGTCGTCTATATAATTTTCAAACAGATACATCAGTACGTCGAGCACGTTCTCTTTCATCTTCGCTATTCCGGCTACAGGCGGACGTAACGACCACCGGACAGGGAGGCCACCTGGCCGCGCAACTCCATGAGCAGCAGCATGGAGGAAACCATGGCCACGGTCAATCCAGTGCGTCCCACGAGCTGATCCACCGAAACCGGGTCGTGCCCCATGGCTTCCAGCAGCCTGGCATGGTCCGGTTCCGTCTCCCCGGACGCATCGTCATGGGGGCCTTTACCCACGGAGGCAGACCTGGCGCTGGGCAGGGATGCGGCGGGGACCAGCGCCTGGGCTCCCAGTTCTTCCAGGATGTCATCGGCCGTTTCCACCAGTTTGGCGCCCTCGCGGATGAGACGATGGCAGCCCCGGGCCATGGGGTTGTGGATGGAGCCGGGGATCGCGAAGACCTCGCGGCCCTGTTCCACGGCGCGGCGCGCGGTGATCAAGGACCCGCTGCGGGCCGCAGCCTCCACCACCAGGGTGCCGATGCTCAGGCCCGACAGGATGCGGTTGCGACGGGGGAAGTGCTCCCGCTTGACCTGCGTGCCCACGGGGAACTCCGTGACCATGGCCCCCTCGGCCACCAGGCGCTGGGCCAGCGACCGGTGGGCGCCGGGGTAGATGCGGTCCGGCCCCGTGCCGGTGACGGCCACTGTCAGACCTCCTGCCGACAGGGCCCCGGCATGGGCGGCGCCATCCACCCCCTGGGCCAGGCCGCTGGCAATCACCAGGCCCTGGCGCGCCAGGTGGGCACTGAAGGCTTTGGCGGTCTCGCGACCGCCCGGGGTCGGGTGACGGCTGCCCACTACCGCCAGCATGGGCCAATGCAGCACCTGGGGGTCCCCCACCACATACAGTACAGGCGGGGGGCTGGCGATGTCCCGCAGGCGGGGCGGGTAACCGGGATCCTCAAGGAGCAGAATGTGGTGCCGATCGCTCGCCGCCCAGTCCAGGTCGGCGGTCACGCCCGGTGGCGGGGCATCCTGTTCCAGGACGGCGATGGCCTCATCACGCAGCTCCAGTTCCCGCCAGGCCCCGCGTGGGGCTCGCAGGAAGGCCTCGGGAGTGCCGTACTGTTCCAGGATGCGCCGGAACAGGGCGGGCCCGACGCCGGGGGTATGCCACAGGTGAAGCCAGGAGGAGAGGACGGCCGTGTCCATGGTCTGTACAGGTCTCAAGCTTGAAGGGGGAAGAGAAGGGGCATCCCGGATCGGGGCGAAACCGGAGGTCTCGCCCCGAGGGATCGTCAGTGATCAGGGATGCTTGACGGCATAGCCGCGCTCGATGGGATGTGTGGACTCCATCACCAGGGCATAGCTCACCTTTTCGAAGGTGCGAAAGACCATCATCAGGCCCACCCGCTCGTCCGGCAGGGTCACGGTCTCGTTGCCGCGCCCGGCAAAGCGGTCGCGCACCTGGCGACCCGACTGATAGGTGGCAAACACATGCCCGCGTTCAATGCCCTCGCGTTCGCCCAGGTTGATCACGGCCACCTGGAAGCGGGCGATCTGGCTGATGGCATCGAACAGGGAGATGATCTGCCCTTCGGCATCAGGGTCGGGCGTGCTGGGGGTGAACAGGAAGGCCTGGTCGCTGTCGTCCTGGGGTAGCAGCCGGTCGCCGGTCAGGGCCTCCCGGTCGCTGCGGGTCAGCACCACCGTGGCCGGATCGCCTTCACGCACCAGTTCGGCGTCGCCCACGGGGATGGCCTCGAAACCGAGCATCTCACCGGTCACCGGGTCGCGCAGTTCTCCGCCGGCGCGGTAGACATTGTAGCGGGTGCCCAGGGGATCTTCGGCCAGACGTCGGGCATAGACGCGGTCATGGGCACCAAACACCATGCGTTCGTCCTGAGAGGCCAGCAGATAGGCGGAATCTTCCATCTGCTGCTCTGTCACAATACGAGGACGCACCAGGAATTGTTGCAGCGCCTGAATGGGCACATCCAGGCTGGGTGGAAGGGGTTCGGCACGCACCCGGGGCGAGAGTCTCACCGTGGGCCGCACGCGAGGGCCGCCATCCACCGTGAGGTGCGGACGCCCATCCACGTAGTAAAGTGTGATGATATCGCCGGGGTAGATCAGGTGGGGATTGGGGATCTGCGGATTGGCCACCCACAACTCCGGCCAGTACCAGGGATCGCGCAGGAAGTGGTTGGAGATGTCCCAGAGCGTGTCGCCCGGCTGTACCACGTAGCGTTCGGGGGCGGTAGGCTGAATGCGGATTTCCGGTTCCGGTTCGGGCTCCGGTGGTGCCTGCACCCGGGGCGGTTCGGGCTCCGGTTCCGGTGAAGGTTCGGGCGCGGTGGCGCAACCCGAGGCCAGGAACGCTAGAATAAGCGTCACGACGGACATCGCGTGTCCGACACGCAGCGGATATGGAGCGAACATCGTTCCCCCTCGTCGCCGGGGCGCCAATGGCCCGGATGCGGTTTTCCCGCCGATCCACGGCGGGTTGCGGCCGTCCCGGCTCCCCTGAGCGCAAGCTCGGACGGCATGTTCTGATGAAATCACAACTTTAGCAGAAATGGTTTTGACGCTGCACAAATACACCCATTGAGCGGATAGGCGGTCATGGCACTACTAGAAATCCTGCGTTTTCCCGATCCCCGGCTGCGTCGTCAGGCCGACCCGGTCAAAGTTGTGGATGGTGAGATCCGCAAGCTCGTGGACGACATGTTCGAGACCATGTACGCGTCCGAGGGCATTGGCCTGGCGGCCGTTCAGGTGAACGTCCTGCGCCGCGTGATCGTGATGGACGTGGCCGAGGAGGGCTCCGAGGAGCGCTCGGGCCAGGGCCTGCGCCCTCTGTGCTTCATCAACCCGGAGATCGTTGATCGCTGGGGAGAGGCAGATTGCGAGGAGGGGTGCCTGTCCGTGCCGGGCTACTACGAACCGGTGACTCGTGCCGAGCGCATCCGTGTGAGGGCCCTGGACCGCAATGGCAAGCGCTTCGAGATGGAAGCAAGTGGCCTGCTGGGGGTGTGCATCCAGCACGAGATCGACCATCTGGACGGTAAGCTCTTCGTCGACCATCTGTCCAAGCTCAAGCGCGATCGCATCCGCAAGAAACTGGAAAAGACCAACCGCCACGGCACCCCCAATCGGGCCACGCGGCAGCGCGAGGCGGTTTGATGCGGATTGTCTATGCCGGCACGCCGGATTTTGCCGTGCCCGCCCTGCAGGCCCTGATCGACTCCCCCCACACGGTGGTGGCGGTCTACACCCAGCCGGACCGCCCCGCCGGGCGGGGGCGCAAGCTCAAGCCCGGCCCCGTCAAGCAACTGGCCCAGGCCCATGGAATCCCCGTGGAACAGCCCGAGCGCCTGCGTGACGAGGCCGATCAGCAAACCCTGCGGGCCCATGCCCCGGACCTGATGGTGGTGGCAGCCTATGGGTTGATTCTGCCCCAGGCCGTGCTGGACATCCCCCGCCTGGGCTGCGTGAACCTGCATGCCTCGTTGCTGCCCCGCTGGCGTGGAGCCGCCCCCATACAGCGTGCCCTGCTGGCCGGAGATGACGAGACCGGTATCACCCTGATGCAGATGGCCGCGGGGCTGGACACCGGCGACATGCTGCTCAAATCCCGTTGCCCCATCACCGAACAGGACACAGCGGCCACGCTGCATGACACGCTGGCGGCCCAGGGCGCGCAATTGCTGCTCCAGGGCCTGGAAGGCCTGGAGGCCGGATCGCTGCGGGGAGACCCCCAGGACGAGGCCCGGGTCACCTATGCCGAGAAGCTCAGCAAGGCCGAGGCCCGACTGGACTGGACACGGCGAGCCGTCTGTCTGGATCGTCGCGTGCGCGCCTTCAACCCCTGGCCTGTGGCCCAGACCCTTCACGAAGGGCAGCCCTTGCGCCTGTGGATGTCGGAACTGCCTGCGGGACAGGCCACGGCGGCGCCGGGCACGGTGGTTGCCGAAGGCCCCCAGGGCATCGACGTGGCCACCGGCGAGGGTTTGCTGCGCATCACCCGCCTGCAATTGCCGGGCGGCAAGCCGCTGTCGGCCCGGGAATTCCTGAATGGACGCTCCCTGCTGGGCCGCGTGCTGGGACAATAGGACAACACATGTCACCCCGTGAAGCGGCCCTCAAGGTTCTGTTGCGCGTCCTCAAGGACGGTGCCTCCCTCTCCGATGCCCTGCCACATCATCTGCAGCAGGTGCCACCCCGGGATCGGGGCCTGACCCAGGCCCTGTGCTACGGCACCCTGCGCTGGCACCGCCGCCTGCAGGCCATGCTCGATGGCTGGATGGACAAACCCCTGCGGGGCAGGGATCAGGACGTGGCCTGTGCCCTGCTGATGGGACTGTTCGAGATGCAGTACATGAACACTCCCGACTATGCCGTCATCCAGCAGACCGCCGACCTGGGCCGCAGCCTGCGCAAGCGCTGGGCCGTGGGCCTGATCAACGGTGTACTGCGCCGGGCCCAGCGCGAGGGTGAGGCCCGGGGGCAGCAGGTGGATGCCTCGCCCGCCGTGCGTCATGCCCTGCCGGATTGGCTGTTCGCCCGTTTGCAGCGGGCCTATGGGGATGATACCGACCGCCTCTGTCAGGCCATGAACGCCCATCCCCCCATGACCCTTCGGGTGAATCTGCACCGGGGATCGCGCCAGGATTATCAGGCCCGGCTGGAAAGGCAGGGTGTCCAGGCACAGCCTCATGAACACGTGCCCTCGGCCCTCACCCTGTCCGAACCGGTGGCCGTGGAGGCCCTGCCTGGTTTTCAGGACGGCGAGGTATCGGTTCAGGACGCCGCCGCGCAACTGGCGGCACCCTTGCTGGACTGCCGCCCGGGGCAGCGGGTGCTGGATGCCTGTGCGGCCCCGGGGGGCAAGACCCTGCACCTTCTGGAACACGCCGGTGGCGACCTGGATGTCACGGCGCTGGATGCCCATGCCGGGCGCCTGGATCGGGTCAGGGAGAACCTGGAGCGGGGCCGGTATCAGGCCCGCCTGGTGAGCGGCGACGGGGCCGAGCCGGACCACTGGCACCAGGGGGCGCCATACGATCGCATCCTCCTGGATGTCCCCTGTTCCGCCACCGGGGTGATCCGTCGACACCCGGACATCAAGCTGCTGCGCCGGGACGCGGACATCCCCGCCCTGGCTGCCGAGCAGGCCCGATTGCTGCGTGCGCTCTGGCCCCTGCTGGCACCTGGGGGTATGCTTTTGTATGTCACCTGTTCCTTGTTGCCGGATGAAAACGCCTTGACCGTGGCCCAATTTCTCCAGGACGAACCCTCGGCCAGCGAATCCCCCCTGCAGGCGCCCTGGGGCCGCGCTCAGGTTGCGGGTCGCCAGATCCTCTCCGGTGATCAGGGAATGGACGGTTTCTATTACGCCCGGCTGATCAAACATTGACCCTCCTGGCGTCACAGGCCCGAATACACGGCTTGCGGGCGCTGCTGCTGTCGTGCCTGCTGTCCGTGCTGGTGGCCCTGCCGATCAACGCCCTGTCCGGTGACGCGCCCCTGAAGGTCCGATCCGCCCACACCGAACTGGCCAACGGCCTGTATCTGCTCAACGCCACCATCGATTACCGCCTCACCCCCAATCTGGAGGAGGCGCTGCACAATGGGGTGAAGCTCACCTTCGAGGTGCAGGTGGAGATCAGCCGCGGGCGGGACTGGATCTGGGACGCCACCGTGGCCGAGCTCTCTCAGCGTTATCGCCTGGAATATCATGCCCTGAGCCGCCTGTACGTGCTCACCCATCTGAATACGGGCGTGAAGCGCACCTTCTACCGTCTGGAGTCGGCCTTGTTCACCCTGGGGGAACTGGATGAGCTGCCGCTGCTGGATGCCTCGCTGCTCCAGGATGGGCAGGAATATGAGGCCCGGGTGCGCGCCCGGCTCCGGGTGGATGCCTTGCCCCTGCCATTGCGTGTGCGCGGTTACGTGATGCGTGACTGGAGCCCGGCGAGCGACTGGTACACATGGTCACTGCGCTGAGACGATTATCATTGGGCCTGGTGCCCATGGGCATCATCTTCGTGGTGCTGCTGTTGTCGCTGCTGGTGATGGGCGATGCGGCCCAGAACTCCGAACGCTTCGAGCGTCTCTACATCTGGTTGCTGCTGTTCAACTCGCTGGCCCTGGTTTTCATGGCCGCCCTGATCGGCACCAAGCTGTTTCTCGTGACCCGCCGGGTGCTGCGCAATGAGCCCGGGTCGCGGCTCACCCTCAAGCTGGTGACCCTTTTCGTGGGGCTGGCCCTGGTGCCGGTGATGGTGGTGTATTACTTCTCCATCACCTTTCTGGACGAGGGGATCGACAGCTGGTTCGACGTGCGCGTGGAAAAGGCCCTGGAGGATGCCCTTGAGCTGTCCCGCTCCTCCCTGGATCTGCGCGTGCGCCAGCACACCCAGGAGACCGAGTCCCTGGCCCGGGACCTGATGGACGTCTCCCAGGGCCTGGCGGCGTTGCGTCTGGGAGACATGCGCGATGACAGCCGGGCCATGGAACTCACCCTGTTCGGCGCCGACAATCGCATCATCGCCTACACCAGTGGCGCCACCCTGCAGCGCCTGCCCACACTGCCCGCCGGGGAGGTGCTGATGATCCTCTCCCAGGGACGCACCTATTCGGCCCTGGAGCCGGTGTATGACGATGGTCTGCACATCCGCGTGGTTGCGCCCGTGCCCAGCCGCACTCCTTCCGGGGACGGCCGCATCCTGCAGGCGGTGTATCCGGTGGCGCCACGCATGAGTGTGCTGGCCGACAGCGTCCAGGATGCCTTCTCCGAGTACAAGGAATTCGCTTATCTGCGGGGCCCCATCAAGCAGAGCTTCACCATCACCCTGTCCCTGGCCCTGCTGGTGTCGGTGATGGCCGCGGTCTGGGGGGCGCTGTACTCGGCCGGACGTCTGGTGGCGCCCATCCAGGAACTGGCCGAGGGCACCCGCGCCGTGGCGGCCGGTGAATATCACAAGAAGCTCCCCGTCACCCAGAACGACGAACTGGGTTTTCTGGTGCGCTCGTTCAATGCCATGACCGCCACCCTGGCCGCCACCCGCGACGAGGTGGAACGCAGCCGGCGCCTGGCCGAGAGTCAGCGCATGTACCTGGAAGCGGTGTTGCAGAATCTCTCCTCCGGGGTCATCACCCTGGATCGCCGCCTCACCCTGCGCACCGCCAATGCCGCCGCCTCGCAGATCCTGGAGGTGGATCTGGAGCGCCATCTGGGCCATGACCTGGGTGAGATTGCCCGCCACTCCGGGGTGGTGGAGCGATTTCAGGAAGAACTGGGGCCGCATTTCTCCTCGCGACGGCCTGAGTGGAGCGAGCAGCTCACCGCCTTCGGTTCCGGAGGTCGCAAGGTGCTCATGTGCCGGGGAGTCTGGCTGTCCCATAGCAGCGGGCTGCGCGGCGGCCCGGTGGTGGTGTTCGACGACATCACCACCCTGATCCAGGCCCAGCGGGATGCTGCCTGGGCAGAGGTGGCCCGGCGGCTGGCTCACGAGATCAAGAATCCGCTCACTCCCATCCAGCTCTCTGCCGAGCGACTGGAGCGCAAGCTGCACCCGCATCTCCAGGAGGCCGAGGCCAGCATGCTGCAGCGTTCCACCCAGACCATCATCAATCAGGTGGAGGCCATGAAGGCCATGGTCAACGCCTTCAGTGAGTATGCCCGGCCCCCGGCCCTGGCCATCAAGCCCCTGGATCTGAATCAACTGGTGCGCGAGGTGGCCGAGCTGTATCGTCACGGCGACATTGGCGTGCGTGTGGAGCTGAGCCTGGATGAGCGCCTGCCGCCACTGCGGGCAGATGCGGGCCGCTTGCGTCAGGTGCTGCACAATCTCATCAAGAACGGCCTGGAGGCCCTGGAAGGGATGGACGATGGCCGCCTGACGCTCCAGACCCGCCAGGAGGTGGACGGTCACCGCAACATGGTGGAAATCCTCGTGCTGGATAATGGCCGCGGCCTGTCGGAAGACATGATGACACGGCTGTTCGAACCCTATGTGACCAGCAAGCCCAAGGGCACCGGGCTTGGCCTGGCCATCGTCAGGAAACTGGTTGAAGAGCATAACGGCATGGTGCGGGCGGCCAATCGCCCCGGGGGTGGCGTGGTGGTCAGCATCAACCTGCCGCTCTCCGAAAACAGCCCTGCCGATACCCATGAGTCTCGGGAGGCAGTGTGAGCGAATCCTACATCCTGGTGGTGGATGACGAACCGGATATTCGGGGTCTGGTACAGGAAATCCTGGAAGACGAAGGCTATGGCGTGGCCGTGGCCGGTACCGTGGAGGAGGCCCGTGAGCAGCGCCGCAAGCGCCGCTTCGACCTCATTCTGCTGGACATCTGGATGCCCGATGGGGATGGGATTTCCCTGCTCAAGGAATGGATCGAGGCCGGGGGGCAACCCAGCCCGGTGATCATGATGTCGGGCCATGGCACCGTGGAGAGTGCCGTGGAGGCCACTCGCCTGGGGGCCTATGATTTCCTGGAAAAACCGCTCTCCCTGGCCAAGCTCACCCTCACCGTGGAGCGGGCCCTGGAAGCCGACCGTCTCACCCGGGAGAACATCGGCCTGCGCCGGCGTTCCCACAACACCGTCGAGCCGGAGGGGTCCAGCACCGCCATGCAGGCCCTGCGCGATCAGGTGAGCCGCATTGCCCAGCATGATACCTGGGTGTTGATCACCGGCGAGGCCGGGGTGGGCAAGCAGACCTTCGCCCGTTACCTGCACGCCTGCAGCGCCCGGGCTGCGCGGCCCTTCGTGGAGGTGCCGGTGGGGGCCATGAGCGCCGACGAGGCGGTGGTGGAGATCTTTGGTCAGGAGCAGGGACATCGTATCCGCTACGGTCTGCTGGAGCAGGCCAGCGGCGGCACCCTGTTCCTGGACGAGGTGGCACAGATGGACCTGCACACCCAGGGTCGCTTGCTCACCGCCCTGGAGGGACAGCGCATGACCCGTGTGGGGGGCAGCGATCCCATTGCCGTCAATGTGGGCGTGGTGGCCGCCACCCAGGAGGATCTGCGTGCCCGGGTGACCGCCGGGCAGTTCCGCGAGGATCTTTACTACCGCCTCAGCGTGGTGCCCCTGCACATCCCGCCGCTGCGCGAGCATGTGGACGATATACCGGAACTGCTGGAGCATTACGTTCAGGCCTTTCACCAGGAGGAGGGCCTGCCACGGCGCCATTTCAGCGGCGGTGCCCGGGCCCGCCTGGCTCGCCACCCCTGGCCGGGCAACATCCGTGAACTGCGCAACCTGGTGCAGCGCCTGCTGATCCTGGGCAATGCTGATGAGGTGGATGCGGCCGAGGTGGAGGCGGCGCTGACCGGGATTGCCCCCCAGCCCGTGGAACACCGGGAGAGCCCGGAGCCCAATACGCAACTGCCGCTGCGCGAGGCCCGCGAACAGTTCGAGCGGGACTACCTGCTGCGTCAGCTGGAGCAGGTGGATGGTCACATGACCCGGCTGGCAGAGCGGGTGGGGCTTGAACGCACGCATCTGTATCGTAAACTGCGCGCCCTTGGCATCGAGCCGAAGAAGTCCCGGGACTGAACCATGAAGATATTGATACTGGGCGCGGGCCAGGTGGGCAGCACGGTGGCCCACAACCTGGCCAACGAGGCCAACGACATCACCGTCGTGGACACCCGCCCGGACATCCTGCAGGCCCTTCAGGACCGCCTGGATCTGCGCACCATCGTTGGCTTTGCCTCCCATCCGGACGTGCTCATCAGCGCCGGCGCCAGGGATGCGGACATGATCATCGCGGTCACCAATTCCGATGAGACCAACATGGTGGCCTGCCAGGTGGCCTACACCCTGTTCCATACCCCCACGAAGATCGCCCGGGTGCGGGGCCTGGAGTATCTGCAGTACCGGGCCCTGTTCAGCCCGGAGTCGCTGCCCATTGATGTGCTCATCAGTCCCGAGGAGGTAGTGACCAATTATATTCAGCGCCTCATCGAGCATCCCGGTGCCCTGCAGGTGCTGGACTTTGCCGACGGGCGGGTCTCCCTGGTGGCGGTGCGCGCCTATCATGGGGGCCCCCTGGTGGGTAAGGAACTCAGGCATCTTGCCACCCACATGCCGGGTGTGCAGACCCGGGTGGCAGCCATCTTCCGGCGCGAGAAGCCCATTTTCCCCGAGGGCCACACGGTCATCGAGGTGGATGATGAGGTCTTCTTCATCGCCGCACGGCGTAATATCCGGGCCGTCACCAGTGAACTGCGGCGCCTGGACAAGCCCTATCGGCGTTTGATGATTGCCGGGGGTGGCAACATCGGCAAGCGCCTGGCCCAGAACCTGGGACCCCATTTTTCCGTCAAGCTCATCGAACGCAACCCGGCGCGGGCCAAGGAGCTGGCCGAAACCCTGGATCACGTGGTGGTGCTGATGGGGGATGCTGCCGACAAGGAACTGCTCATGGAGGAGAACATCGAGGGCACGGACGTCTACGTGGCAGTCACCGATGATGACGAGGCCAACATCCTCTCCGCCATGCTGGCCAAACGCCTGGGCGCGCGTACGGTCATGTCACTGATCAACCGCCCCAGTTATGTGGAACTGGTACAGAGCGGCGTGATCGACATCGCCATCTCCCCCCAGCAGGTGACCATCGGCGCCCTGCTCACCCACGTGCGCCGCGGCGATGTGGTGGCCGTGCACAGCCTGCGTCGCGGCGCCGCCGAGGCCATCGAAGCGGTGGCCCATGGGGACCGCAAGACCTCCAAGGTGGTCGGCCGCCGGGTGGAGGAGATCAAGCTGCCCAAGGGCTGCACCATCGGCGCCCTGGTGCGCGGCGATGAGGTGATCATTGCCCACCGCGACACCGTGGTGCAATCGGAGGACCACGTGATTCTGTTCCTCACCGACAAGCAGCGCGTCAACGAGGTGGAGCGCCTGTTTCAGGTCAGCGTGACATTCCTGTAGGCCTCTCCGGGTTTTGCCCGCTTCGGTTGACGTTATACTTGTTGCACATTCTGTAAAACGAACGGGCCAAACATGACCAATATCGAACGCTTCGAGGCCATGCTGGCCGACGGTCAGGATAATCAATTGCTGCGCTTTTCCCTGGGCAATGCCTATCTGGCCGACGGTCGCCCCGGAGAGGCGTCCATCCATCTGCGGGCCGCTGTGGGCCATGATCCGGCCTACTCTGCCGCCTGGAAATTGTTGGGGCGGGCCCTGGACGAGAGTGGGGCGCTGTTCGAGGCCCTGGATGCCTACAATGAAGGGATCACCGTGGCCGAGTCACGAGGGGATATTCAGGCGGCCAAGGAGATGCGGATTTTCCGCAAACGAGTGGAAAAACGGATCGCGGCGGAAGAGGGGAGCCATGACTGATACCGCGGTGCAGGCCCCGGAGGGCTACCGCACCTGCTTCGAATGGGCCATGCTGCACCCGCGCTACTGGGGCACCTGGCTGGGTATTGCCCTGCTTTGGGTGATCATGTGGCTGCCACGGCCCGTGGGCCGGGTCGCGGGGCGGGCAGTGGGCTGGCTGGCCTGGGTGACTGGCGGGCGTCGTCGGCATGTGGGTCGTGTGAACCTGCGGCTGTGCTTTCCCGAATGGTCGGAAGAACAACGCGAGAAGGTGTTGCGCCAGCATTTCCGCATTCTCGGGCAGTGTTTCGTGGATTATCCCTTGCTCTGGTTTGGCAGCCATCGGCGCCATCGGGCGCGCATCCATCTGGTGGATGAAGCCGGTGTGCTGGAGATGCAGCGCCAGGGTCAGCCGGCCATCGTCTGCGCCGCCCATGCCCCGGCCCTGGATTTTGGTGGCCTGAGGCTGAGCCTGGAATGCGGCGGTGTCTCCTTTGCCAAGCCCATGAAGAACCCCATCATCGAGTGGATCAACACCCGCAGCCGTTCCCAGTATGGTGCTGCCGTCTTTGCCCGGGATCAGGGCCTGCGTCCGGCCATTCGTCACACCCGGCAGGGGAAGGTGTTCTACTATCTGGCGGACGAGGACCTGGGGCCCGCACACACCGTGTTTGCCCCGTTTTTTGGCGAACCCAAGGCCACCATCCCCGCGCTGGGCCGCCTGGTGCGCCTCACCGGCGCGCCGGTGGTGCCCAGCATGGGCTTTTATCGGATCGATGCGGACCGTTACGAGATGGTGATGGCCAAACCCCTGACGGATTTTCCCACCGGCGACGACGTGCAGGATGCAGCCCGCATGAATGCCGCCCTGGAGGCCCTGATTCGTCGCGATCCGGCCCAGTATCTGTGGACGCTGCGGTTCTTCAAGACCCGCCCGCGAGGTGAGCCCAAGGTGTATTGAAACCGGCCGCTTCAGGTCCTCACCCGCCGGGCTTGCGCTTGAACCGGCTTGAACGTTTCAACTCGCTGAGTATTTCCCGTTCCAGACCGTCCAGATCCTCGCTCTTTACCTGGGCCACGTCGCTGATCCAGGCCGTGGTCTCGTTCCGCTTCTTGCGAAAATAATCCAGGATGAACTGCTCGGAGAGCAGCACGAAACGGATGGCCTGGGCCGGGTCCACCTGCAGGAAGGGGTTGCGGGCGATCTGTCGGGCAGAGTTCTCCTGCTGCTGACAATAGCGGCTGAGCAGGCTGTAAAGGGCCATGCGCCCGTCGCCCATATGGCTGGAGACCGAGGGTCGGGTCAGGGGGTGCAGGGCCGCGTCCACCAGCGCATCCAGCCACTGGGTGAGCTGGGTCTCCGAAATGCTCACCTCGCGGGAGCGTAGTTCACCTGCCAGTGCCATGATGCGCGACTGCAGATGCTCGGCCTGCTGGTCGGCGTGCAGTCGCTTGACCGCGCGGCGCCACAGGGTCTGGGAGTCCTCAAGCTGGGTGCGCAGATCCTCGATCTGCTCGCGCAGGTTCTCCGCCTGCCGGTCCAGGGTGTTGATCTGCTTGAGCCGCACCTGCATCTCGTGCTGGGCCACCGTGATGCGGATGCGGAAATACCGGGCCAGCAGGTTCTCGATGCGCTCGCTGTGCTCGTGCAAGCGCTCGATGGCCTGCTGGAACATGGCTTCAAGCTCCGGACCACAGACCTGCTCCCGCAGCAACTGCGCAGAACGGGTGGTGTCTGCGTTCTCGGCGCGCACGTCCAGCAGCAGTGCATTGAGAGTGCGGATCTGATTGCCAAGACGGTCCAGATTCTGCGGGCCTGGATCCTTGCGCCATTGCTCGTACATCCGTCCCAGGTCCTCCAGCTTTTGCCAGAAGATCTTCACATTGGCGGTGTTGCCCACCACCTGGGACTTGTCCAGGGCGCTCATCACCTCTGGACCGTATTGCTCCTGGATGTGCAGCCGCCGCTCCAGATGATAGGCGTTGGCCGACAGGATCAGCCCCTCCACCGCGCGACGGGAGTAGTAAGGTGCCTCGTCCACCAGATCCAGGGGGATGTTCTCCGGCAGCTTCTCTGGCGGCAGGCGGGACAGCTCCTCCGCCGGCAACTGAGCCACCATCTTGCGAAACACCGCCATGGGGATGACGGGCTGCGCTCCTGCCTTGCTGCTCATGAGCGCGTGGCCAGGCAGCGATCCGCCAGCGCCATGGGATCAGGCGTCCCCACGTCCCAGCACCAGCGTGTGCTGGCTGCTGGCGAAGTCCAGCATGCGCTGGGTCGAGCGCAGCGCCCCCTGGCGCACGGTTTCGTCCACGTGGATCTCGTTGCCACCCTTTTCCAGCACCTCCAGCAGATTGCCCAGGCCGTTCATGGCCATCCACGGGCAATGGGCGCAGCTGCGACAGGTGGCGCTATGCCCGCCAGTGGGCGCCTCCAGGAAGGTCTTGTGTGGTGCCGCCTGTCGCATCTTGTAGAAGATGCCGCTATCGGTGGCCACGATCAAGGTCTCATGGGGCAGTTCCCGGGCCGCCTTGATCAATTGTGAGGTGGAGCCCACCGCATCGGCCAGTTCGATCACCCCGGCGGGGGACTCCGGGTGCACCAGCACGGCGGCATCCGGGTGCTCCTGTTTCAGGTCCACCAGGGCCCGGGTGCGGAACTCATCGTGCACCACGCAGGCGGTATCCCACAGCACCATATCGGCACCGGTGGTCTTCTGGATATAGGCCCCCAGGTGGCGGTCGGGAGCCCAGAGGATCTTCTTGCCCTCGTTCTTCAGGTGCTCCACCAGCTTCACCGCAATGCTGGAGGTGGCCACATAATCGGCGCGCGCCTTCACCTCGGCAGAGGTGTTGGCATAAACCACCACCGTGCGATCCGGATGCTGATCGCAAAAGGCGATGAATTCATCTGCCGGGCAGCCCAAGTCCAGGGAGCACTCCGCCTCCAGGGTGGGCATGATCACCCTTTTTTCAGGGCTGAGGATCTTGGCTGTTTCCCCCATGAAGCGCACGCCCGCCACCACCAGGGTGGAGGCCGGGTGTTCCTTGCCGAAACGGGCCATGTCCAGGGAGTCGGACACGCAACCGCCGGTCTGCTCGGCGATCATCTGCAGGTCCTCGTGCACGTAATAGTGGGCCACGAGGGTGGCCTCCTGCTCCTTGAGCAGGGTCTTGATGCGCTCGATCACCCGTTCGCGCTCGGCGCCGGTGTAGTGAGGCATCTGCCGTTCCACCCAGGCGGTTTCCGGAACCTTGAAGTGGCGCAGCGGTTGTACGGTGGATGTGGTCATGAATCTTGAGTCCCCGTTGGCTTGCGGGCAGGCCTTGGGCCTGTTGATAATGGTTTTGACCGGTATCAACCCGTCATGTTCTTCCCATGGCGTTCGATCAACCCTTCATTTGCGCGGCAGGCGCCCATCTCCCAGCCATGAGTGACACTCCCAAGCATACCGGACGGCGGCGCTGGCTGCGCCGCGGACTGGAACTGATCATCATCCTGCTGGTGTTTCTGGCCATCAAGGCCTGGCTGCAGCGGGACATGGTCTCCGGCGAGGCGCCGCCGCTGCAGGGCGTGCTGCTGGACGGCTCACCGGTGAGCCTGTCGGACTATCAGGGCCAGCCGGTGCTGGTGCATTTCTGGGCCACCTGGTGCGGCATCTGCCGGGTGGAACAGCCGGCCATCGAATCCATCAGTCAGGACTGGCCCGTGCTCACCGTGGCCATGCAGTCCGGGGATGCCCAGGCGCTGCGGGAATACATGCAGGAGAACGACTATACCCATCCGGTGCTGGTGGACGAGACCGGTGCCCTGTCCGCCCGATTCGGCGTGGGGGCGGTGCCGGCCACCTTCGTGGTGAACGCCGATGGCGAGGTGCGCTTTCGCCAGCGTGGCTTTGCCACCGGCTGGGGTCTGCGGGCCCGCCTGTGGGCCGCCGACGCGTTGAACTGACACAGCACACCAAAATGGCCCATCCAGTGATTATACTGGGCAGTCGCGATATATTCAGGCGAAACCCGGGGAAATCATGCGCGGTCTCGCGATGAGGCGGCGCAGAGCGGGATCCCCTCCAGGGCAAGAACCCGGGGCCAAGTACCCCGTCAGCAGAGGAGTCAACATGGGCGAGCCCAATCACGTGGTCACGCCAGGGGAGGCGAGGACCCTGGCCGGACTGTTCAGGGAGCGAGTCAAGCGAAGCCCCGATGCGGTGGCTTACAAACAGTATGATCAGGCCACTTCCGAATGGGTGTCACGCACCTGGCAGGAGGTGAGCGAGCAGGTGGCCCGCTGGCAGGCGGCACTGCAAAAGGAAGACCTTTCTCCGGGCGACCGCGTCGCCGTCATGCTGCGCAATTGCCAGGAATGGGTCATCTTCGACCAGGCCTGCCTTGGCCTTGGCCTGATCACGGTGCCGCTATACACCGATGACCGGCCCGACAACATCGCCTATATCCTCAAGGATGCCGGGGCCAAGCTACTGCTCCTGGGCGGTCGACAGCAATGGAAGCGCCTCCAGGAGGTTCGCGAGCGGCTGGACACGGTCAATCGCATCGTCACCGTGCAAGCGGTGGACCCGGGAGAATTCCCCGAGGACACGCGCCTCAAGTCCCTGGATGAATGGGCCCCCGAGGGCGATCATGAACTGATCACCCGTGATGTGGATCCCGACTCCCTGGCCACCGTGGTGTATACCTCGGGCACGACGGGCCGATCCAAGGGGGTGATGCTCACCCACCAGAACATCCTGCAGAACGCCTATGCCGCTCAGCAGTGCGCCCCCATGGGTGGCGAGGACCTGTTCCTCTCCTTCCTGCCCCTGTCCCACACCCTGGAGCGCACCGGCGGCTGCTACATGCCCATGATGGTGGGTGCCCAGGTGGCCTTTGCCCGCTCGGTGCAGGGTCTGGCGGAGGATCTGATGAACCTGCGCCCCACCGTGCTCATCTCTGTACCGCGCATCTACGAGCGCATCTACGGGCGCATCACCTCGGGCCTGGAGGAGAAGTCCGGTTTCGCCCGCTTCCTGTTTCACACCACCGTTTCCGTGGGTTGGCACCGCTTCGAGCACGAGCAGGGCCGAGTCGGCTGGCATCCCAAGCTGCTGTTATGGCCGCTGCTGAAAAAGATCGTTGCCGGCAAGGTGACAGAGCGCCTGGGCGGGCGTCTGCGTTATGCCGTCTGCGGCGGCGCGCCGCTGCCCCCGCCCATCGCCCGATTCTTCATCGGCCTGGGGCTGCCCGTGTTCCATGGCTTTGGCATGACCGAGGCCAGCCCGGTGGTGGCCGTCAACCGGCCCGACGATAATGTTCCCGCCAGTGTGGGCTGTGCACTGCCCGGCGTGGAGGTGAGCATCTGCAAGGATGAGGAATTGCTGGTGCGTGGCCCCTCGGTGATGCAGGGCTACTGGAACAACGAGGAGGCTACCGCCGACACCATCGACAAGGACGGCTGGCTGCACAGTGGCGACAAGGCGCGCATCGACGAGCAGGGCCATATCTTCATCATCGGTCGCATCAAGGAGATCCTGGTGCTGGGCAACGGCGAGAAGGTGCCCCCGGCGGACATGGAGATGGCCATCACCCTGGATCCCATCTTTGAGCAGGCCATGGTGCTGGGTGAGGGCAAGCCCTATCTCGCCGCCCTGGTGGTGCTCGGCCCGGATGAGTGGAAAAAGCTGGCCGAGGAGCTGGAGGTGGATCCGGATAGCAGCGAGGATCTGTACAGCCGCAAGGTGGAAAAGGCCCTGCTGGAGCGGGCCGGCAAGCAGTTGACCGATTTCCATGGCTACGCCCAGGTACGCCGCCTCACGCCCACCCTGGAGCCCTGGGACGTGGACAACGGCCTGCTCACACCCACCATGAAGCTCAAGCGTGCGCTGATCCTGGAGCGCTACAGCAAGCAGATCGAGGCCATGTACGAGGCCCACAGCAAGCGCTGATCCGTTGCCGAACCTATAAAAATCATAAAAGAATCACCCAAGGGGGATACATGTCTTTCATTCAGTCTCGCAACGCCCTGTCCTGCGCCGTGGCTGGCGCGCTGGCCCTGTCCGGAGCCACCCTGTGGCACTCACCGGTGAAGGCAGCGGGCTTTTACATTCAGGAGCAGAGCGTCAGCGGCCTGGGCCGCGCCTTCGCCGGCGAGGCGGCGGTGGCTCAGGATTCCAGCACCATCTTCTTCAACCCGGCGGGGATGGTGTTCCTGCCGGGCACCGAGGTGCAGGCGGCGGTGCATTTGCTGGTGCCGAAGGCGGATGTGAGCGATGGGGGGTCGACGGCCAGCGGTCAAGGCTTACCGTTACCACCAGAAATGGGTGGGCCAATCCCCGGGTACAACGGCTCATATGAAGGCGGGGGGGGCGGTAACCCCTACGACCCCACACCTGTCCCCAACCTATTCATCTCACACCAGCATGATGACCGTATCTGGTTTGGATTTGGCCTCACTGCCCCGTTCGGCCTGGCCAATCATTATGACGATGACTTCTTCGCCCGCTACGATTCCACCGAAACCGACCTGAAGGTGCTCAACCTGCAGCCAAGCTTGGCTTACCGGCTTACGGATCGACTGGCGATTGGTGGAGGTATCGATATCCAGTATGCGGATGCCACGTTGAAGAACGCCATCCCGGATCCCGGGGCAGGTCCCGAGGGTCCCTCGGTTGTCACTGATGGAGAGCAGCGTTTGGACGCTGATAGCTGGGACTACGGTTTCAATCTAGGCCTGATGTGGCAGGCCACCGATACGACCCGGGTGGGTTTGCACTATCGACAGGGTATCAAGCACACCCTGGACGGTAAGGCCAGGGTGCGCAGTCCACAGACCCTGGCGGCGCTGGGGAACGAGGGATTCAGTGAAGATGGCAGTGCTGACTTGCACTTGCCGGATATGGTGGCGTTGGGTCTCCGTCAGGAAGTGAATGATCGCTGGACCTTGATGGCCCAGTACAAGTGGTTCAAGTGGTCCAACTTCGATGAGATTCGCGTCCGTTTCGATTCCGACCGCCGGGACAATGTGGTCGAGCAAAACTACAAGGACAGCTGGGCACTGTCCGTCGGCGCCGAATACCAACTTGATGACCGCTGGACCCTGCGCGGTGGCCTCCAGTATGACCGTACGCCCACCCAGGACGGGTATCGCACCACCCGCACCCCCGATGGTGACCGTACATGGTACTCGTTCGGGGCCAGTTACGAGCAGGGGCCCAACTGGGGCTTTGACGTGGCTTACACCTACATCGATATATCCCGGGAGTCTTTGGATTTGAGAAGGGAATTCTTCGAGGATGCTGAACTTCCATCGCCTGGTGGAGGTGGGTTGCCCCTTGATTCCACCGTCGACCTCACCGGCACCACCGAAGGCCACGTCCACATCCTCGCCGCCGCCGTGCGCTATCGGTTCTGATCGTCATGACCTCCACTTTCCCAGCCCTGCTGATCCGTGACGAGGTCCTTGGGTCCCATCGTGTCAGCCTCACGGACATGGAACCGTCGGAGTTGATGGACGGGGAGGTAGAGGTGGCGGTCCGTTACTCCTCGCTCAACTACAAGGACGCCCTGGGCATCACCGGCAGCGGTCGGGTGCTGCGGCGCTCGCCCCTTGTCGGCGGCATCGATGCTGCCGGCGAAGTGCTCTCCGCCGCCGAGGAGAGCGGCTTAAAGGCCGGCGATCCCGTGCTGGTCACCGGTTGCGGGCTGGGCGAGATCCACCATGGCGGTTTTGCCGGTCGCATCCGCGTGCCCGCCGACTGGGTGGTGCCCGTGCCCAAGGGTCTGGACCTTCGGCAATCCATGATCCTGGGCACCGCCGGTTTCACGGCGGCCCTGGCCCTGCAGCGCCTGCGCGCCAACGATCAGGACCCGGGCATGGGGCCCATCCTGGTCACGGGGGCCAGTGGCGGAGTGGGTTCCCTTGCCGTGAGCCTGCTGGCCGCCCAGGGCTACGAGGTGGTGGCCCTGTCCGGCAAGACCCGCCAGCATGACTGGCTCAAGTCCCTGGGCGCGGTGAAGGTGATGGACCGCCGTGGTCTCTCCCAGGGCTGGCGCCCATTGGAGACGGCCCGCTGGGCGGGGGCGGTGGATACCGTTGGCGGCGAGATCCTGGGCTGGCTCACCCGCACGGTGGATGAGTGGGGCAATATCGTCACCATCGGGCTGGCGGGCGGAGCGGAGCTGCGCACCACGGTGATGCCCTTCATCCTGCGGGGTGTATCCTTGCTTGGGGTGAGTTCCAGCAACTATCCCACGGAGCGACGCGCGGCGGTCTGGGGGCGTCTGGCTACCGACTGGGCCATCCCTCATCTGGATGACATCGTCACCGAGGAGATCGGGCTGGAGGATCTGGAGTCAGCCAGCAAGCGGATGCTGGCAGGGGATGTGCACGGGCGGATCCTGGTGGATCTTCAGCGATAATTCCAAAGACCACCCTCACCCCATTTCCCGGCCGAAGCCCTCAAACAGGCACCATCAAGGCTTGCCGATCCCCGACAGGATCGACTCCTGAGTGATCACTTCGCGCATCACCCGACTCTCCCGGTGCCGACCACCGCAGATCTCCAGCACATTGCCATTGGCCAGATGGGCCTCCACGTTGTAGCCCAGACCGGGTTCGTGGTTCAGCACGATGGTGCGGGTCTTTCCCGCTTCCAGTTGCAGGAGCGTGGTGGTCTGCTGGGTGTCCACATTGGCATAGCCGATCTCCACCTTGGGGATGGTCTCGGAAGTGCGGTTCTGAACATGGACGATCAGGGTGCGGTCGGGCATGGATGCGCCCTGATCGTGGCGGCAACCGGAGCCCAGCAGGGTCACGGCCAACAGTGCCGGAATCAGGCACACAAACAGTATTGAACGATTCATCTTCATGGTGCTCACATTAGCGCTTTCTGATGAATGCGTCAGTGAGAATTATCAGCCACCCCGAAAAAATGTGCCCCCGTTACCGCAAGGCCACAAGCTCCCTTCGGGAGCGGCCCTCGGCCACGAAGCTGGCATTACGACTAGGATGGCCCGGCAACACCATGCCTCGTTACACTGTGGCGCAGCAAGAAAGGAAACGACCCATGCCCAACCACACCACGCCTACCAGGGATGCCATCGGGCTCCTGTTGCTAGTGCTCGCCGCCACCATGCTGCTCGGCGCCTGCGACCAGCCCCCGGAGATGCGTGAGGATCCCCCGGAGCGTCCGGTGCTGGCCCTCACCCTTGAGCCCCCCGAGGACATGACCTCCCGCACCTTCAGTGCCCGGGCCGAGGCCGCCGAGCGCACGGCCCTGGCCTTCCGGGTGTCCGGCCAGGTGGTCCTGGTGCACGCGGACCTGGGCGACCGGGTGATGGAGGGCGATGTGCTGGCTCGGCTGGATGATCGGGATTACCGCCTCAAGGTGCGTGAACTGGAGGGTCAGCTGGAGGCTGCCGAAGGCCAACTGGAGGAGGCCGAGGTCAATTACCGACGCGGCCAGGATCTGGTGCGGGACGGCACCATCAGTCGCGCCGATTACGACGGCCTGCGTTCCGCCTTCCGTCAGGCCCAGGGCCAGCGGGATGCGGCCCGCGAGGGCCTGTCCACCGCCCGGGCTGCCCTGGAGGACACGGTGTTGCGGGCTCCTTTCGACGCCCATGTGGCTCGCCGCAACATCGAACCCCATGAACAGGCCAGCCCGGAACGGGTGGTCTTCGTCCTGGACGACCTGGAGGAGATCGAACTGCGGGTGGGCATGCCCGAGACCCTGGTGGTGCACCGGGACCGGCTCACTGCCGTGGATGTGCATTTCGCCGCCCTGGGCCGCCGTTATGCAGGCCGGGTGCGGGCCGTGGGCGTGGACGTGGATGAGGATACCCAGACCTATCCGGTGCGCATCGTGGTGGATAACCCGGACCAGCGCATCCTGCCTGGCATGACCGCTCGTCTGGACTTCCGGGCGGGATTGCCCGAGGCCGACGAACAGGGCTATTTCCATGTGCCCATGACCGCGGTGTTCGACCACGAAGGTCAGCCCCACGTCTGGGTACTGGACGAGGCAGGGGAGACGGTGACGCGACGCCCGGTGAGCCTGGGCCCGCTGGAGCGGGATGGAGTCCGCGTCCTCGGTGACTTGCACGCTGGCCAGCAGGTGGTCACTGCCGGGGTGCAGCACCTGAGCGAGGGTCAGACGGTACGGGTGCTCACCGAGGATGAGATGCGGGGTGCACGCCGATGAATGCCGCTGTCTGGGCCATCCAGCGGGGCCGCCTGATGGGCTTTTTGGTGGCCCTGATCGTGTTTGTGGGCGTTTTCAGCTACACCCAGCTGGGGCAACTCGAGGATCCGGAGTTCACCGTGCGCACCGCAGTGGTCTACACCGAATATCCGGGGGCTCGGGCGGTGCGTGTGGAGCAGGAGGTGACCGAGCGCATTGAACTCAAGATCCAGCAGTTGGGCGAACTGGACCAGGTGCAGTCCCATAGCCGGGACGGGGTGTCGGTGATCTTCGTGGACATCCAGGAGAGTCACGACCCGGAATCATTGCGACAGATCTGGGACGAGCTGCGCCACAAGGTGAATGAGGCTGCCCGCGAACTGCCCGATGGGGTGCGAGGACCCTTCGTGGACGACGATTACGGCGACGTCTTCGCCTTGCTCATTGCCCTCAGCGGTGAGGGCTACGGCTATGACGTGCTCGACCGGGTGACCGACAACGTGCGCCGGGAGCTGCTAAGGGTGCCCGGCGTGGCCAAGGTGGAGCTGTTCGGGCAGCAGGGGGAGAGGGTCTTCGTGGAGACCTCCCGAGAGAAGATTGCCGAAATGGGCCTCACTCCCCATCAGGTGGTGCAGGCCCTGAACCGACAGAACGTGGTGGATCCAGCCGGTTTTGTGGAGATGGGCCCTCGGGAGGTCCGCATCTTCGCCAGTGGCGTGTTCGAGTCCCTGGAGGAAATCCGCAGCCTCTCCATCCGCAGTCCGGCTACCGGCAACCTGGTGTATCTGCGCGATTTTGCCGAGGTGCGCCGAGGCTTCTCGGATCCGCCCCAGGCCCTGCTTCGCCATGAGGGGCAGGACGCCCTGGCCATCGGCATCGTACCCACCCAGGGTGTGAACGTGGTGGATCTTGGGGAGCGCATCAGCGAGAGCCTGGCGCGGATCGAACCCACCCTGCCCGTGGGGATGTCCTTCGGCATCATCGCCAACCAGCCCCGCGAGGTGGAGGCGGCGGTGGGCGAGTTCATGATCAACCTGGTCACGGCGGTGGTGATCGTCATCGCCGTGTTGCTCATCGCCCTGGGGCTGCGCACGGGCCTGATCGTCGGTGCCGGCGTGCCGTTCACCATTCTGGCCACCTTCATTGTCATGTGGGGCACGGGCATCGACCTGCACCGGGTCTCGTTGGGGGCGCTGGTGATCGTGCTGGGCATGATGGTGGACAACGCCATCGTGGTGGCAGAGCTGACCTTCGTGAAGATGCAGCGGGGCATGGATCGCCTGCAGGCAGCTCAGGAGGCGGTGAGCGAGACCGCCTGGCCGTTGTTCTCCGCCACGCTGATCGCCGTGCTGGCCTTCTCGCCCATCGCCCTCACCGATACCGCCACCGGGGAGTTCACCCGCTCCCTGTTCTGGGTGGTGGGCTTCTCCCTGCTGCTCAGCTGGGTGCTGGCCATCACCGTCACGCCGGTCATGTGTCACCGCTGGCTCAAGTCACCGGCCAAGGGCAGCGAGGGCGATGACCCCTATGGAGGGCGCCTGTATGGGGGTTTTCGCCGCCTGCTGGGCGGTGTGCTGCACTGGCGTCGTGTCAGCCTGGCGGGCATCGTCGGACTGCTGGTGCTCTCCCTGATCGGCTTCATGCTGGTGCCGCAGATCTTCTTCCCGCCTGCCCAGCGGGCCCAGTTCATGGTGGATTACTGGCTGCCGGAGGGCAGTCGCATCAGTCAGACATCCGAAGACATGGCGGTTATCGAGGGTTGGCTGCAGGGACGGGACGAGGTGGAATCCGCCACGGCCTTCATCGGCGAGGGGGCGCCGCGTTTCTATCTGCCCATGCTGCCCGAGCACCCCAATGCGGCCTTCGGACAGATCCTGGTGAACCTCAAGGCCGTGGATGACCTGGATGCCATGATGGCCGCCACCCGAGGGTTCATGGATCAGCGCTTCCCCGACGCCGAGCCCCGGGTGCGGCCCATGCAGTTAGGGGATCCGGTGCGCTATCCCATCGAGATGCGCATCATTGGCCCGGAACGGGATACCCTGCGGGCTGTGGCGGAACAGGGGCGGGCGTTGCTGGCGGGTGATCCTCGTCTGGATCATGTGCGCCTGGACTGGCGCGACCGGACGCCGCAGATCCAGGTGGATGTGGATCAGGAACGGGCACGTCGGGCCAATGTCTCCAGTGCCGCCATCTCCGAGGCGCTGGCCACCGCCTTTGCCGGTCAGCCCATCGGGGTTTATATCGAGGATGACAAGCGCATTCCCATCAAGTGGCGCTTCCCCCTGGAGGATCGTACCGACCCCACCCAGGTGGAGACCATGGTGATCTGGCCTGAGCAAGGTCACCGACCGGTGCCACTCTTGCAGGTGGCCGATGTGTCGGTGGTGTGGGATGACGCCTCCATCTGGCGCATGGATCGAGAACGCAGCGTGACCCTGCAGATGGATCTCGTGCCGGGGGCCATTGCCCATGAGGTGCTTCGTGATCTTCGGCAGCGGGCCGGAGATCTGGATCTGCCATCAGGCTACCGTATCGAGTGGGACGGTGAGCCGGTGAAATCCCTGGAAGCCCAGCGGGGTGTATTGCAACCGGTACCGGTGGTGCTGGGGTTGATGGCCCTGGTGCTGATGGCCCAGTTCAACAGTTACCGGCGATCGCTGATCATCCTGCTGACCGTTCCCCTGGGTGTGGTGGGGGTGAGTGCGGGCCTGCTGCTGTTCAAGCAGCCCTTTGGCTTCATGGCCCTGCTGGGGGTGATGAGCCTGTCGGGGATGATCATCAAGAACGCCATCGTCATGGTGGAGCAGCTGGATCTGGAGATGGAGCGATCCGACGATGCCTACGCCGCCCTGGTGGAGGCGGCGGTGAGCCGCGTGCGACCGGTGCTGCTGGCGGCGGCTACCACGGTGCTGGGGATGTTGCCGCTGGCGTTGTCCGGGCCCTTCTGGGCGCCCATGGCCATTGCCATCATGTTCGGGCTGGCGCTGGCGTCACTGCTGACGCTGCTGGCGGTGCCGCTGTTTTATGCGGTGCTGTTCGGGATCTCGCCCCCTCACCCCAACCCCTCTCCCCGGGGGGGAGAGGGGCCATAACCCCCTTCCCCCCAGGAGGGATCTCCCTTCTCCCCTCGGGGGAGAATGTCGGGGATCAGGGGAGCGGCGGGCACCGCCCCCTACAACCGCTTGGTCACCAGCTTGATGCCCTCGTCCTCCCGGCTGTTGCGGGAGCTGAAGCCCAGGCGGTGCATCAGGGCCATCATGTTGGTGTTCTGGGCGAGGACATCGCCTTCCATGGTGCGCAGGCCGCGGGTACGGGCCACGTCCATGAGCTCGTTCATCAGATGTGAGCCCACGCCCCGGCCCTGCCATTCGTCGGCCACCGCCAAGGCGAACTCGCAACTCTGCTGGTCCGGGTTGGCCGTGTAACGGGCCACGGCCACCTGCAACTCGGAGCCGTCGGGGCGTTCCTGCACGGCGATCAGGGCCATCTCCCGGTCGTAATCAATCTGGGTGAAACGCACCAGCATCTGCGGGGTGAGTTCGTGAACGGCCTGCATGAAGCGGTTGTAACGGGACTCCGCCGAGAGGTTGCGCACGAACTCCTGTTCGATCTTTGCGTCCTCCGGCCGGATCGGCCGAATGGTCAGATTGGTGCCATCGGGTAACTGCCACTGGTTGACCAGGTGGGCCGGGTAGGGGTGGATGGCCATGTGGGCATAGCGATCCGGCATCACCGGCGGGAAGTTCACGGTGATGCGGGCATCCACTGCCGCCAGACCGCGATCGTCGGCGATCAGCGGGTTGATGTCCATTTCCTGGATCTCCGGCAGTTCACAGACCATCTCCGACACCCTCAGCAGCACCTGCTCCAGGGCCTGCTCGTCCACCGCCGGCATGTTGCGGAATTCCTTGAGCAGCTTGGCCACCTTGGTGCGGGCGATCATGCCCTCGATGATCACCTCGTTGAGCGGCGGCAGGGCCACGGCCCGGTCCTTGATGACCTCCACCGAGGTGCCCCCGGAGCCGAAGCTGATCACCGGACCGAACACCGGATCGCGCAGCACACCCACCATGAGTTCGCGCCCGTAGGTGCTCTGGTGCATGCGCTCCAGGGTCACCCCATTGATGCGCGCCCCGGGCTTCAGGCGCTGGGCGTCCTCCACCATGGTCTGGAAGGCGCTGCGCACGGATTCGGCGCTGGCGATGTTCAGGCGCACGCCCTGCACGTCGGACTTGTGTGTGATGTCGGGAGAATCGATCTTCATGGCTACCGGGTAACCCACGGTGCCTGCAGCCACCAGGGCCTCGCCGGCGGTGTTGGCCCGCATGGTCTGGGTGACCGGTATGCGGAAGGCCGAAAGCACCGCCTTGGACTCCAGGGTGCTGAGCAGCTTGCGGCCCTCGGAGAGGGCCCCTTCGATGATCAGCCGGGCGCCGTGCACATCGGTGCGGCCACGATCGCTGAGGGGGCTGGGTACCTGCAACAGGAGGCGCTGGTTGCGCTTGTGTGCCGCCAGGTAGGCGAACCCCTCCACCGAGGCTTCGGGGGTGGTGAAATGGGGCAGGCGTTCACGGGTGAGGTGATCCCGCCCCTCGCGTACCTGGATATCCCCCATCCAGCATCCGAGCACGGGTTTCTTCACCTTTTTGGCGATCCGGGAGGTCACCTCGGCCACGGCCAGTGGGTCGGTCATGGCCTGGGGGGTGAGCATGACGATGGAGGCGTCCACGCCGCTGTCTTCCAGGCAGGCGGTCATGGCGTTTTCGAAACGCTCCGCATCGGCATCCCCCAGAATGTCCACGGGATTGCCGTGGGACCATTGCTCCGGCAAGGCCTTGTTGAGCTTGTCCATGGTCTCGGTACTGAAGCGGGCCATGTTGACGTCCAGTTCCACGGCCCGGTCGGTGGCCATGACGCCGGGGCCGCCGGCATTGGTGATGATGGCCAGGCGGTTGCCCTCCACCCGGTAACCGCTGGAGAGGATACGGGCCGCGGAGAATAGCTGCTGGATGGTCATGGCCCGCACACCGCCGGCACGCTCCAGGGCGGCGTCGAATACATCGTCGGCGCCCACCAGGGAACCGGTATGGGACATGGCCGCCCGGGAACCTTCGGCATGGCGACCGGACTTGATGACGATCACCGGCTTCATGCGTGCCGCCGCACGCAGGCCGCTCATGAAACGCCGGGCGTTGTGAATGCCTTCCACGTAGAGCAGGATGCTGCGGGTTTCCCGGTCCAGGGCCAGATAATCCAGCACGTCGCCGAAATCCACATCAGAGGCATCGCCCATGGAGGCCACGGCAGAAAAGCCGATCTCCTGGCTCTCGGCCCAGTCCAGGATGGCCGTGCAGATGGCGCCGGATTGCGACACCAATGCCAGATTCCCCGGCAGGGCCTTGTTCTTGCTGAAGGTGGCGTTGAGCCCACGCCCCGGTCTCATCACGCCCAGACAGTTGGGGCCGATCAGGCGCAGGTCGTATTCCCGGGAGATCTCCATGATCTCCTCTTCCAGGCGCTTGCCGGCCCGACCGGATTCACTGAAACCGGCGGAGAGCACTACTGCGCCGCGCACGCCATGTTCGCCACAGTGGCGCAGGACGTTGGGCACGGTGCGTGCCGGCGTGGCCACCACGGCCAACTCCACGGGCCGTCCGATGGCCTCCACATCGGGATAGCAGCGGCGTCCGTGCACCTTGTCATGCTTGGGATTCACCGCATACAGCTCGCCCTTGAAGCCGGCATCCACCAGGTTGGCAAACACCAGGCTTCCCAGGGCATTGGTTCTTTCGGTGGCACCGATCACGGCGATGCTGCGTGGTGCGAAAATTCGGTTGAGGAAATGTGGTCCCATGATTGTGCTGCTGATCGCCCCCTTAGAGATTCTCTCTGAGTATAGTATGGGTGATGCTGCGGTGCGGCGAAACCGCTTGGGGACCCATGGCCCGAACAAACGAAATCGCTTGAGCCTATCTCGTCTTTTCGCGCTTCGCGTTACCATGGGTGAAAGTCCAAGGAGTTGCGCCCATGACCATCGCCTTCATCACGCATCATGATTGCAGTCTGCACCGTGTGGCCATCCACCATCCAGAGGTGCCCGAACGTCTTTCGGCCGTTGACGATCGAATGCTGGCCTCGGGGATCAGCATGCTGCTGAGCCATTATGATGCACCACTGGTGACGCGCGAGCAGTTGCTGCGGGTGCATACAGCGGATTACGTGGACTATGTGGAATCGTCCGCGCCCGGACCGGACGACATGGTGTGCCTGGACGAAGGCGATACGGTGATGACGGAGCACACCCTGCAGGCGGCCCGGAGGGCGGCCGGTGCAGCGGTGCTGGGGGTGGACCTGGTGATGTCCGGCGAGGTCAGCAGTGCCTTTTGCAGTGTGCGTCCGCCGGGGCATCACGCGGAGCGGGCGCGGGCCATGGGGTTCTGTATCTTCAACAATGTGGCGGTGGGGGCGGCCCATGCCCTGGCTCAGTATGGGCTGGAGCGGGTGGCGGTGGTGGATTTCGATGTCCACCATGGCAACGGCACGGAGGATATTTTCCGTGACGAGCCGCGGGTGTTGTTCTGTTCCACCTTCCAGCATCCTTTTTACCCCCATACCGGTGAGGCGGTGGATTCGCCGCATCTGGTGAATGTGCCTTTGACACGGGGGGTGACGGGCAAGGAGTTCCGGGATGCGGTGCAGGGTCACTGGTTGCCGGCGCTGGAGGCCTTCCGGCCGCAGTTGATCATGATTTCGGCGGGTTTTGATGGTCATCGGGAAGAGGATATGGCGGACTTTCGCCTGGTGGAAGATGACTACGCCTGGGTGACCCGGGAGTTGAAGGCGGTGGCCAAGCGGCATGGGAAGGGGCGGCTGGTGTCCTGCCTGGAGGGGGGGTATGCCCTGTCAGCCCTGGGGCGGTCGGCCTGTGTGCATCTGGATGCGTTGATCGGGCACTGAGTCTGGTTTTGTTTGCTTTGCTTTATGGTGTGCCGTGGGGTGCCTGTGCCTGGGTTTGGCATCAGGGTAGCGATGTCCTCGGGGGCGGGTGCCTGTCCGCGGGACGCCGTGAATACGTCCCTGTAGGCTTGACCGCCGCATCCATGCGGCGAACACCCGCTCCCAGGCACCCGCCCCCGAGGACATCTTGTGACTGCAGCGGCTTTTGGTTGCAGGGCGCCATGAATTCATCGCTGCGGCCAAAGCCCCTCTCCCGCTGGCGGGAGAGGGGTTGTGTTGAGGGCGGGGTGGCGCGGATCTGCCCTTACTCCTTCCACTTGATGTTGCAGCCGAGGCTGGGTTTCTGGTCCTGGGGGATGGGCTGGCCTTCGAGCAGGGCGTCGGCGGCGGCGCGCAGGTCCTTGCCGGTGACGGGGACGTCGCTGCCGGGGCGGCAGTCGTCGAACTGGCCTCGGTAAACCAGCTTGCGGTCGGCGTCGAAGAGGTAGAAGTCCGGCGTGCAGGCGGCGTCATAGGCCTTGGCCACCTCCTGGGTCTCGTCGAACAGATACGGGAAGGTGTAGCCAAAGCGGCGGGCGTCGTCCTGCATCTTTTCCGGGCTGTCTTCCGGGAAATTGTCTGCGTCGTTGGAGTTGATGGCGATGACGGCCAGCCCCTTGTCGGTGTATTCACGGCCGAAGCGGGCGAATTCGTGGCGGATGAGTTGCACGAAGGGGCAGTGGTTGCAGATGAAGGCGATCACATAGCCCTTGGCTTGGGGAAAGTCATCCAGGGAAACGGTCTTGCCGGTGGACGGGTCGGGCAGGTTGAAGTCGGGGGCGCGGGTGCCCAGGTCGATCATTCGGGATTCGGTTCTGGCCATGGGGTTCTCCTTGCTCCTCTCCCGCTGGCGGGAGAGGGGTTGGGGTGAGGGTGGGCGTGCTCAATCAGGGGCACGGAACAGGATATCTTTCGTGCATGGCTTCGATTTCTTCCAGCACCGCCTCACTCAATGTGACCTCCAGGCTATCGAGATTCTCCTCCAATTGAGACAGCTTGGTGGCACCAATGATGTTGCTGGTGAGGAAGGGCTGGGCGTTCACGAAGGCCAGGGACATCTGGGCCGGGCTCAGGCCGTGGCGTCGGGCGATGTCGGCATATTCGCGGGTGGCGGCCACGCCAGTCTCGCCGGAGTAGCGCACGAAACGCGAATACAGGGTGATGCGTCCGTCCGGTGGGGCGTCGTCCAGGTATTTGCCGCTCAGGGCTCCGAAGGCCATGGGTGAGTAGGCCAGCAGGCCCACGTTTTCGCGTATGGCCATTTCCGCCAGACCCACCTCGAAGCTGCGGTTGAGCAGGTTGTAGGGGTTCTGGATGGAAACCACACGGGGCAGGTCGGCCTGCTCTGCCAGGCGCAGGTATTCCATCAGACCCCAGGGGGTCTCGTTGGAGATGCCGATGGTGCGCACCTTGCCGGCGCGCACGAAATCGGCCAGCACTTCCAGGGTTTCGGCAATGGGGGTGGCGCCGGCGTCGTCCTGGTGCCGATAGCCCAGTTGGCCAAAGTAGTTGGTGGGGCGTGAGGGCCAATGGATCTGATACAGGTCCAGGTAGTCTGTCTGCAGCCGTTGCAGGCTGTCGTGCAGGGCCTGTTCCAGGTGCGGGCGGTCCAGTTGCGGTCCGCTGCGGATGTGGCTGAAGTTCTCGCTGGGGCCTGATGCCTTGGAAGCGATCACCAGGTCGTCCCGCCGGCCGCGACGGGCCAGCCAGGTGCCCAGGTATTGCTCGGTGAGGCCCTGGGTCTCGGCCTTGGGGGGCACCGGGTACATCTCGGCCGTGTCGATAAAGTTGATGCCCCTCTCCATCGCCATGTCCAGCTGGCTGTGGGCCTCGGCCTCGGTGTTCTGTTCGCCCCAGGTCATGGTGCCCAGGCACAGGGTGCTCACCTGGATGCCGGAACGTCCCAGTGGCTTGGTCTGCATGATCTTCTCCCGCGATGCGTGAACCCGGAAGGATACAACCCGGCCCCCGCCCGAATAAATCCAGCCCCCCGGACACCCCCACGGGAACTCCCGGGAACAACCCCCGCAGGAGCCCCCGTGGGAGCGGCCCTTGGCCGCGAAGGGCTGAGGGCAAGAAGGTCAACCTCGCCGCCAATCCCATTCGCGGGCAGGCCCGCTCCCACGAACCCCGACATCCCTCAAGGAAAGGGGAAGTACAGCCATGGGTTCCCAGGGGGACGGACGGATGGCCCCCGAAACCTCAGCGGCGCTTCTCCAGCATGCCGGCGATGATGGGGGCGAGGATGACCTCCATGGCCAGGCCCATCTTGCCGCCAGGGACAACAATGGTGTTGCGGCGCGACATGAAGGAGTCATGCAGCATGTTCAGCAGGTAGGGGAAATCCACACCGAACTTCTTGGGGTCGCGGAAGCGGATCACCACCATGCTCTCGTCCGGCGTGGGGATGTCGCGGGCGATGAAGGGGTTGGAGGTGTCCACCATGGGCACGCGCTGGAAGTTGATGTCCGTTTTGGAGAACTGGGGCGTGATGTAGTGCACGTAGTCGGGCATGCGGCGCAGCATGGTGTCGACAATGGCCTCGGCGGTGTAGCCGCGCTCGGCATTGTCGCGGAAGATCTTCTGGATCCATTCCAGGTTGACGATGGGAACCACGCCGATGCCCAGGTCCACGTGCTGGGCGGCGCTCACGTCACCATCGGTCACCAGACCGTGCAGCCCTTCGTAGAACATGAGGTCGGTGCCGTCAGGAATGTCTTCCCAGGGGGTGAACTCCCCGGCCTTGAGGCTGGTGCCCAGGCGGCCGTTGTGGTTGTCCGCTTCTTCCTCATTATGGATGTAGTAGCGCTTCTTGCCACCGCCGGTTTCGCCGTAGGTCTTGAACATCTCCTCAAGTTTGTCGAACAGATTGGCTTCCGGGCCGAAGTGGCTGAAGTGGTTGTTGCCCTGGGCGGCGGCCTCCTTCATGGCCTGCTTCATCTCCACCCGATTGTAGCGGTGGAAGCTGTCGCCTTCGATGATCACCGGGTTGATGTGTTCGCGGCGGAAGATGTGCTCGAAGGCGTTCTTGACAGTGGAGGTGCCTGCGCCGGATGAACCGGTGACGGCCACAATCGGGTGTTTCCTGGACATGGGTTTGACTCCTTCATGGCTTGATGGTTGATGGCTAAGGTTTGGTTATATGTCCCCCGGTCCTGGCCGGGGGATCGGAATCTTTATGCCAGTCAGCTCTATAGTGTGTAGGTAAATGGACTAAAAAACCAGATTGAGCATGACCAGCGATACGATCAGGAACAGCACCGTCATGATGCCGCCGGCCTTCATGAAGTCCTTCACGCGGTAGCCGCCGGGGCCCATGATCAGGGCGTTGACCTGGTGCGTGGGGATGAGGAAGGAGTTGGAGGTGGCGATGGCCACCGTCAGTGCGAACACCCTGGGATCCGCGTCCATGCCCATGCCCTGGGCCGCCACCGCAATGCTCACGGCCAGGGGCACCAGCAGTACAGTGGCGCCCACATTGGACATCACCAGCGTGAAGAAGGTGGCCAGGATGGCCAGGGTGCCCTGCAGCACCCAGGGGGACACCTGGCCCAGGTAGGTCAGGGTCTGATGGGCGATCCAGGCGGCGGTGCCGGTCTGCTCCACGGCAGCGCCCAGGGGGATGAGGCTGGCCAGCAGGAACACCGTCTTCCAGCTCACGGCCTTGTAGGCTTCGTCCATGCTCAGCACACCGCTCAGGATCATGCCCACGGCACCCACCAGCAGGGCCACCGACAGACGCAGATCGGTGAACAGTATCAGCGCCAGGGCGATGAGGAAGAAGGTGAGGGCAAAGGGTACCTTCTGCGGGCGCAACTCCTCGCGGGGATACTCGCTGGTGATCACCACGAAATCACGGTTCTTCTCGATATCCGCCAGGGAATCCCAGCGACAGTGGCAGACAAGGGTGTCGCCCGCCAGCAGGGGGACTTCACGTACGCCGCTGCGGATGGTCTCCTCGCCCCGGTGGATACCCAGCACCGAGAGACCATAGGTCTTGCGCATGGCAATGTCGGTGACCTTCTTGCCGATGAGCTCCGAGCCGGGCGGCAGCACCACCTCGGCAATGCCCGATTGGTTGGGCGCCAGGGCATCACCAAAGACGTCCAGTCGGTCCTTGAGGGGATTGGCGCTACGGGCGGCAAAGGATTCCAGGGCCTCGTGGCGACCCAGCAGGGCCAGGTGGGCGTTGGGCTCCAGCACCAGGCCGCTCCATGGCCCTACCCGCAGTTCCCCGTTCATGAAGGCGCCGATGACGATGACCGGGTACTCGGCCTCCAGTTCGCCCACGGTGCGTCCGGCCAGGCCGTTGTGGTCCTCCAGGCGCACCTCGCGGATGACGAAATCCAGCCCGTAAACACGCTGGAAGTATTCCTCGGTGCTCTCGGCGGTGGGCTGCTCGCCCCTGGTGACGGGCAGTACGAAGCGGCCCAGCAGCACGAAATACAGGATGCCCGTGGCCACCAGGGCCAGGCCGATGGGGGTGACGTCGAACAGACCAAAGGGCTCCATGCCCTCCGGTAGCAGGTCGTTGAGCAGAATGAGCGGGCTGGACCCCACCATGGTGATCGTCCCGCCCAGGATGGCGCAGAACCCCATGGGCATCAGCAGGCGGGACATTTTCAGTCCGGTGCGGGCACTGATGCGCGAGACCACGGGCAGGAACAGGGCCGCAGCCCCCACGTTCTGCATGAAGCTGGAGATCACCCCCACGGTGCCCGAGATCATGGGAACCACGCGTTTCTCCGTGGTGCCGCCGGAGCGCATGATGAGGCCGGCCACCCGGGACATGATGCCGGTCTTGTCCAGCCCGGCGCCGATGATCATGACGGCGATGATGGAGATGACCGCATTACTGGCGAAGCCATCGAAGAGCCGGTGCGGATCACTGATGGACTCCAGACCCGGCACCAGGCTGAGCAGTCCCAGCAGTACCATGATGGACACAGCGGCCACATCGATGCGCACCACCTCGGTGACGAAGAGCACGATGGTGAGGCCGAGCAGGCCCAGCACCACCATCATCTGGGGTGTGAAGGCAATCTCTTGCATTTTATTATATGAATATCCTGTGCGGGCATAAGCAGTGTAATGTCTTTATGCCTGGCTTGAAAGAGTGGGCGTCTGGTTCGTCCCGCCTCAATTCCGCTATGCTCACAACATCGCCCTAGGTGGAGTGTCTCATGGAATCCCAGTTGTCCCCCGTCGGCCGGTTCCGCAAGATCCTGCTGGCCTTTGATGGCACGGAACACAGTGACGGTGCGCGTGCCCTGGCCATGAGTCTGGCGCAGCATTGTGGCGCCGAACTGTTGGTCCTCCGGGTGGTGCTGACCAATCCGGAATACGAATCCATGGCTCCGCAGCGCGTCGATGCAGAGACTCGTGAGGTGGAACAGTCCCTGGAAACGCTTCAGCAGGAGGCAGAAAGGCAGGGCATCGAGTGCCGCGTGATGCTGCGTCATGGGGCGGATCCCTGCATCGCAGTGGTCCGCCTGGCGGAAGACGAAAACGTGGATTGTGTGGTCGTGGGGCGCCGCCATCGAAGTGATCTGGCGCGATTGGTGGTGGGGGATTCCACCAACCGGATCATCGGTCATGCCCCTTGCAGTGTGCTGGTGGCGCCGCCGGGATCAGAACCCCTGCGACGACGCATCCTGGTGGCCACCGATGGCTCTCGCCATGCGGACGCAGCCTGCGCCACCGCTGCGCGCCTGGCCCTGTCCACCGGGTTGCCCCTGACGGTGCTCTCCGCAACCCTGGGGGATGAGAGCGATGAGCGACGTGCACGGGCCAAAGAGGCTGTGCAGCGGGTGTTGTACATGCTCAAGCAGGAACTGGCCCCGGCGGGCATCGAACTGGATGGCATGGTGGAACAGGGGCGCCCGGAAGCAGTGATCGCGGACGTGGCCCGCAGCCGCAGCACCGACCTGGTGGTGATGGGCAGTCACGGGCACACTGCCCTGAAACGCCTGTTCATGGGCAGTGTCTCCAAGCGGGTGGTGGGCAATGCCCCCTGCCCGGTGCTGATCGTCAGGTAGGCGGCGTGCGGCCGCTGGACTCCAGGCGCGCCAATCGGTCGTTGATCTCCTGCAGTTTGGCCATCAACTCGTCGCGCTCTTCCCGGGCTGCGGCATCCTGCTCCTGGCGGCGGTTTTCCTCTTCTTCATAGTGCTGCTCCTGCATGCTGTTCACGATGATGCCGATGAACAGATTGAGCACCGTGAAGGCAGTGAGCATGATGAAGGCCAGGAAGTAGATCCAGGCGTAGGGGTATACCGCCATCACCGGGCGTGAGATCTCCTGGGACCAGCTCTCCAGGGTCATCACCTGAAACAGGGAATACATGCTGCGTCCCAGATGACCGAAATACTCGGGGAAACTGTCGGCGAACAGCCGGGTCCCCATCACGGCGAACACATAGAACACCAGCATCAGCAGTACGGCGATCCAGCCGATGCCCGGGATGGCCCGCAGCAGGGAATCCACCACATGGCGCAGGCGCTTGATCTTGGTGAGCAGGCGCAGTACCCGCAGGATACGCAGGGTCCGCAGCACGCTGAAGGCCCCCGTGCCCGGCAGCAGCGAAACCGCCACGATCAGGAAGTCGAAGACATTCCAGCCACTGCGGAAGAAGCGGAAGCCAAAGGCATACAGCTTGACCGCAATTTCGAAGACGAAGATCGTCAGTACCGTGCGCTCGATCCACTGCAGCACACTCCCTGCGTGCACCTGAACCACCTCGAAGGTGTCCAGCCCCAGGGTGATGGCGTTCAGGACGATGATCGCCACGATCAGGTTCTGGATGCGCGGGCTTTCGATCCAGCGTCCGGCCCGGGCGCGGAAACTGTCGGGAGGGGCGGGGTTATCGCTTTGGGCGTGTGCGTTCATAGACCAGATCCCAGACGTCATGTCCCAGTCGCTGACCCCGTTGTTCAAACTTGGTCAGGGGGCGGTAGGAGGGGCGCGGGCTGAAACCGCCATCGGCGGCCTGATTGGCGAAATCCCCGGCCTGCTGCATGACTTCAAGCATGTGCCGGGCATAATCTTCCCAGTCGGTGGCCAGGTGCAGGATGCCACCCTCGCGCAGCCGGCTGGCCAGTAGCGCCACAAAGGCCGGCTGCACCAGGCGCCGCTTGTGATGGCGTTTCTTGGGCCAGGGGTCAGGGAAATAGACCTGGATACGGTCCAGGCTTTGGGTCGGGATCTGCCGGTTGAGCATCTCCACGGCGTCATGGCAGGCCACACGCACATTGGTCAGACCCAGGTCTTCCACCTGCTGCAGCAGATGTCCCACGCCCGGGCGGTGCACCTCCACACCGATGAAATCCCGCTCCGGGTGCTCGGCGGCCATCTGCGCCAGGGATTCGCCATTGCCGAAGCCGATTTCCAGGGTCACCGGCGCCCGGCGCCCGAACAGGGCCTCCAGTTTCAGGGGCTCGGGCGCGAATTCCAGGCCCCAGCGGGGCCACAGCAGATCCAGCGCCCGCTGCTGCCCCACGGTGAGGCGTCCTTCCCGACGCACGAAGCTGCGAATGGGGCGATGGTGTGGGGGCGTTTGGGTGGCGGTCATGATGATGTGCTCGATACCTCAGGGCTTCAGAAAAACGTCCCCTCCAGCGGTGAAGAAGCCGAAGCATAACGTTTTTTGGGCATCCGGCCGGCGAGGAACGACTCGCGCCCTGCCTCGATGGCCTTCTTCATGGCCGAGGCCATCAGCACCGGGTTTCTGGCCGCGGCAATGGCCGTGTTCATGAGCACGCCATCACACCCCAGCTCCATGGCAATGGCGGCATCGGAGGCCGTTCCCACGCCGGCATCCACCAGGATGGGTACCTGGGCGTTTTCCACGATTTCCAGCACGTTGTAGCGGTTCTGGATGCCCAGGCCCGAACCGATGGGGGCGGCCAGGGGCATCACCGCCACGCAGCCGATCTCTTCCAGGCGCTTGGCCAGGATGGGGTCGTCGCTGGTGTACACCATCACCTTGAAGCCGTCGGCCACCAGGGTTTCGGCGGCGCTCAAGGTCTGCACCACATCCGGATACAGGGTCCGTTCATCACCCAGCACCTCCAGCTTGACCAGGTCGTGGCCATCCAGCAGTTCCCGGGCCAGGCGGCAGGTGCGCACGGCATCGTCGGCGGTGTAGCAGCCGGCGGTGTTGGGCAGGATGGTGTAGCGCTCCGGTGAGATCACGTCCAGCAGGTTGGGCTCGCCCGGGTTCTGCCCGATATTGGTGCGACGGATGGCCACGGTGACGATCTCGGCACCGCTGGCATCAATGGCGTCGCGGGTCTCATCCAGATCCTTGTATTTTCCCGTGCCCACCAGCAGGCGCGAACGGTAGGTGGTGCCGCCGATGATCAGTGCGTCTTCCCGGGGCGTGTTGTTTTCAGTGGCTTTGCTCGACATGGGGGTACCGTGTGCAATCTCTGGTCAGTGAGGGGGTCAGCCGCCGCCGATGGCCTGGACGATTTCCACGCGGTCGCCGGGGTTGAAGTGGTGCTGGTCGAACCGGCTGCGCGGCAGCAGTTCACCGTTGACCTCCACCGCCAGGCGGCGTCCGGTCAGGCCCAGATCCTCCACCAGGCCGGCGGCAGTCAGCTGCTCGGACACCTGGCGCGATTCGCCATTCACTATGAGTTCCATCATGGGAGTGTTCGGGATTGGAAAAGGCGGCTATGTTAACCGATCCAGCGGCTCCCGGGGTGCCGCATCTCCCCGTTGAGAACCGCGATGTAACCGCATACACTATGGGTGTCGTGCGGGTGTAGTTCAATGGTAGAACCTCAGCTTCCCAAGCTGATGACGTGGGTTCGATTCCCATCACCCGCTCCAGTTCCCCTCCGTTTTCCGGCGTTGGCCCATTTTCCTCAGCGGGTGATTTCATGACTGACTGCATCGTGGTGGGCGGCGGTCTGATCGGCATGCTTTCCGCCCGCATGCTTCATGATCAGGGCCTGGACGTCACCCTGCTGGATCGCCAGGAGCCGGGGCAGGAGGCCTCATGGGCCGGTGGCGGCATCCTCTCTCCGCTTTATCCCTGGCGTTTCCCCGATCCCGTGACCCATCTGGCCAGTCTCACGCAGGCGGCCTTTCCCTCTTTCGCCGACGAACTTCTTCAGGAAACGGGAGAAGACCCCCAGTGGACGCAAAACGGCCTGCTGGTGCTCGATCCCGGCCAGTGGGATGTGGCTCAAGCCTGGGCTCGCCGCTGGCCGGATGTGCAACTGGAGGCCCTGGATCAGCCGGCTGTGCATGGCTGTGAGCCGGCGCTCGCAGAAGGCTTTGATCAGGGGGTATGGATGCCCCGGGTGGCCCAGGTGCGTAATCCCCGGCTCATGCGGGCCCTGCAGCATAGTCTGGTGAGGCGCGGCGTGGATATCCGTCCGCGTACGCCGGTGAGCGGGTTTCGGGTGCGCAGTGGCCGAGTGACCGGCGTGATCACCGAGCAGGGTGAACTCCTGGCCGAGCGTGTGGTGGTGGCGGGCGGTGCCTGGACCGGGGGGCTGCTGCTGTCCCTGGGGGCACCCCCCATCGAGCCGGTGCGTGGTCAGATGATCCTGTTCCGTGGCCCTCCCGGGCTGCTCAGCCGCATGGTGCTGAACGACGACCAGTACATCATCCCGAGACGCGACGGCCACGTGCTGGCCGGCAGTTCGCTGGAAAGGGTGGGTTTTGACAAATCCATCACCGAGGCGGCCGCTCAAACCTTCCGGGAGGCCGCAGCCCGTCTGGTGCCGGCCCTGGCGGATCTGCCCATCGAGAAACATTGGGCCGGACTGCGCCCGGGCTCACCCCAGGGCATCCCTTACATTGGTCCGCATCCGGAAGTGGAGGGGCTTTTTGTGAACGCCGGCCATTACCGGAACGGGGTGGTGATGAGTATCGGTGCCTGTCGCCTGCTCACGGACCTGATCATGGGGCACGCCCCCATCTGTGATCCATCCCCCTACCGGATCGATCGGGCGGATTTTTCGGTTCGGCGGAGTAACGCGAACTAGACTTTGTCTAGCTGACGGTTATACTGGGGTATGACCTGTAGTGGAGTGCATTCGCCATGCTCGATAGAGAGGCCGTAGTCAAACGGTTGAGGGATCACGGCATCACGCCGACCCAGCAACGCCTGGACATCGCTGAACTATTGTTCGAGAGGCCGCAGCATGTCTCCGCCGAGCAGCTACTGGCCCTCGCCAGTGAACGCCGCTACCGGGTGTCCAAGGCCACGGTGTACAACACGCTGGGATTGTTCGCGGAAAAAGGTCTGGTGCGCGAGGTGGTCGTTGACCCGGCCAAGCTGTTTTACGACTCCAACCTGACCCCGCATCATCACATGTATCACCTGGACACAGGTCACCTGGAGGACCTGGCCCTGGAACACGTGGACATCGGCAATCTGCCTGATCTGCCCGAGGGCACGCAGGTGGAGGGGGTGGATGTGATTGTCCGTGTGAGGCAGGGCTGAATCCCGCTGACCTCTCAGGCCAGTACGGAGTAGGCCGCTTTCAGGGATTGTCCTGTCCCTCGTCCATGTGAAGTTCGTTGATCTTGCGCGTCAGCGTATTGCGCCCCCATCCCAGCAGCCGCGCGGCATCCTGGCGCCGTCCGCCGGTCTTTTTCATGGCGGCGCGGATCATGATGCGCTCGAAGGCCGGGGTGGCCTGCTCCAGCAGCGCCGAGTTTCCACGCGCCAGTTCCTGTTCCGCCCATTGGGCCAGGCCGTCTTCCCAGCCACTGATCTCTGCGTCGGCAGAGCGTTCATGCAGCTCTGGCGGCAAGTCGTTCATGTGGAGCTCCCGCCCCGAGGCCATCACGGTCAGCCATCGACAGATGTTCTCCAGTTGCCGCACGTTGCCGGGCCAGTCCAGGGTGGACAGGTAATCCTGCACCTCAGCCAGGGGAACCTTGCGTTCCACGTTCAGTTCCGAGGCTGCCAGTCCCAGGAAGTGATTGAGCAGCAGGGGGATGTCCTGGCGGCGTTCCCGCAAGGAGGGGACGTGGATGCGGATCACGTTCAGGCGGTGAAACAGATCTTCCCGGAACAGGCCGTCCTTGACCCGGGAATCCAGGTTCTGGTGGGTGGCGGCGATGATACGTACATCCACCTTGACCGGCAGATGCCCCCCCACACGATAGAATTCCCCATCCGCCAGCACCCGCAGCAGCCGTGTTTGCAATTCGGCGGGCATGTCACCGATCTCGTCCAGGAACAGGGTGCCACCATCGGCCTGCTCGAAGCGCCCCCGCCGGGCGCTCTGAGCGCCGGTAAAGGCCCCCTTTTCGTGGCCAAAGAGCTCGGATTCCAGCAGATCCTTGGGGATGGCGGCGGTGTTCAGGGCAATGAAGGGCATGTGTGCACGGGGGCTGTGGCGGTGCAGGGCGTGCGCCACCAGCTCCTTGCCCGTGCCGGATTCTCCGTTGATGAGTACGGTGATGTTGGATCGGGACAAGCGCCCGATGGCGCGGAACACCTCCTGCATGGCGGGGGCCTCGCCGATGATCTCCGGTGTTTTTTCCGTGTCCTCGGGGGCATCGCGTCCACGTTCCCTGCGCAGTTGGCAGGCTCGACGCACCAGGGAGACCGCATCGTCCACATCGAAGGGCTTGGGCAGGTACTCGAAGGCACCGCCCTGGTAGGCAGAAACGGCGCTCTCCAGGTCGGAATGGGCGGTCATGATGATGACTGGCAGCTCGGGGTGATCCCGCTGCAGTCTTCCCAGCATCTCCAGTCCATCCATGCCCGGCATGCGGATGTCGGTCATCAGGGCGTCGGGCACGTCCTGTTCCAGGGCCTGCAGGGCCTCGGCGGCGGAGGCAAAGGATGTGACTTCGATGCCCGCGCGGCTCAAGGTGCGTTCCAGGACCCAGCGAATCGAGCGATCGTCATCAATGACCCAGATATGCTCTCGATTAGTCATCCTTCAACTCCACGGGTAGCAGCAGGGAAAATACGGTCTGGCCGGGGCGGGAGGTGCACTCGATCAGCCCGCCGTGCTGGTTGATCAGGGATTGCGCGATGGACAGGCCCAGTCCCGTGCCTCCGTCCCGGCCCGAGACCATGGGAAAGAAGATGCGTTCGCGAACCTCCTCACTGATGCCGGGGCCATGGTCGATCACCTGTATCAGGGCCACCAGCTTGTGGCGGACCTGGCCGATGGTGTACTGACGCAGCACGCGGCTGCGTAGTCGCACGACACCCTCTTCGCCCACAGCCTGCACTGCGTTGCGGACAATGTTGAGGATGGACTGGATGAGCATGTCCTGATCAGCGTTGACGTCGGGAATGCTGGGGTCATAGTCCGTGCATATCAGAACACCTTCGGGGGCCTCCACGCTCACCAGGTTGCGCACGTGCTCCAGCGCCTTGTGGATGTTCTGGTGCTGGCGCTGGGGCAGGTTGTTGGGACCGAGCATGCGGTTCACCAGGTTCTGTAGCCGGTCGGCTTCGCCAATGATGATGCGGGTGTACTCCTGCAGCTCCGGGTCGGGTAGTTCCCGTTCAAGCAACTGCGCGGCTCCCCGCAGGCCGCCCAGGGGGTTCTTGATCTCGTGAGCCAGGCCGCGAAGCAGGGCCCGCGAGGCAGACTGCTGATTGAGAAGTTGTTCTTCCCGTGTGATCCGCAGTTGGCGGTCCACCTGCACCAGCTCGATCAGCAGGCGCCGCGGACTGCCGGGCTCGGAGATGGGCGATACGGTGATGTCCACCGTGACCTCCCGCTCGAAGTGCAGCGCCAGGAGGCGTTCCCGTTCGGTGAAGGGATGCCCTGTGTTCAGTGACTGCTGCAGGCTGACCAGCAGCGTTTCGTCCTCCCGGAACAGGTCGCCCATGGGCAGGCCGCGCACGCGGTTGAGGCTGATCTCCATGAGCATTTCGGCCGCGGGGTTCATGAAATGCAGCCGCAGTCGTTCATCCGCCACCAGGATGGCAGTGGTCAGGTTCTCCAGCAGATGTCGGTGCAGTGTGTGATCCTGGGGCATATGGCTTTTCCTTTTGCAAAAACCGAACCAGCATGGATGCATGCACCGTGATCGGGCGTGGCCCGACCCCGGAGCGAGGCGTGGCGCCATTTTCGGGTGCGGGCAAAGATCACGAAGATGGTGCGTATGGCTCCGGGCGCACGCGCCTATGCACTATTATGGTGCAGGCCAGGTCCGCCTGCCATGTGCAGGGGCGAAGCTTGGAAGGTGAGGGCGGTTTCAGGCAGGTAGCCACGCGGCAAGGGTTCCAGCGCCAGGCGCGGGAGAGGGGGGCGGGCTCAGTTTCCACCGGGTCGGGTCTGCTGTCGCACCGTGGTGCGTAGCAGGTGGAAAGTGCTCTCCTCGGAAGCCTTCAGCGTCCGGTCGTTGCTGTCCAGGATTTCGGCCCTCAGGGTGTGGGTGCCCGGTGTGACCTCCTCCAGGGTGAATCGGGTGGACTCGCCCACGGCGGCGGTTTGACCATCCAGGACAATCCGCACCCGGTGGCCCTGGTCGGACTGAAGTTCCGGGTCCACCTGGACCGACACATTCACCTCGCCCAGATTGGTGCGCACCACGTCATCATCGCCGGGGCTGGCGATGCTGATGCCGGTGTAGCCGGCGCTTCGTGCCTGTTCCCGCGCCTGTGCCTCTTCGCGCGGGGTGGGGCGCTCCAGGATCTCGCGGGCGTTCGGCAAGCCCGGCGTCACGGTGGGGCTGCGCACGTTCATGGGAGTGGCGTCCACGCCATCGGGGGGGGTATCGCCAAAGACCGTGTTGCCCTGATCATCGGTCCAGCGATACACCTCAGCCATTGCCGGTGCGGCCAGGGTGAGCAGCAGGAGCAGGGTGGTCAGGCGCGCGTTCATGACTTGACGATACCGCAGGGGTGCTGGACGGACAAGCGCCCAAAGAAAAGAGCCCCCGGCGTTGCCGGGGGCTCCTTACTGAATCACGATGACCTCAGGGGTCAGGTGATCACAGGCTGTAGTACATGTCGAATTCCACCGGGTGGGTGGTCATGCGCATGCGGGTGACCTCTTCCATCTTCAGGTCGATGTAGGCGTCGAGCATGTCGTCGGTGAAAACGCCGCCAGCGGTCAGGAACTCGCGGTCCTTGTCCAGTGCGTCCAGGGCCTGTTCCAGGGAGGCGCAGACCTGCGGGATCTGCTTTTCCTCTTCCGGGGGCAGGTCGTACAGGTTCTTGTCCATGGCTTCGCCCGGGTGGATCTTGTTCTGGATGCCGTCCAGGCCAGCCATCAGCATGGCAGCAAAGGCCAGGTAGGGGTTGGCGGTGGAGTCGGGGAAGCGCACCTCGATGCGGCGGGCCTTGGGGCTGGACACCCACGGAATCCGGATGGAAGCAGAACGGTTGCGGGCGGAGTAGGCCAGCATGACCGGGGCCTCGAAGCCGGGCACCAGACGCTTGTAGCTGTTGGTGGAGGGGTTGGTGAAGGCGTTCAGGGCGCGGGCATGCTTGATGATGCCGCCCACATAGTACAGGGCCGTTTCGGACAGGCCGCCGTACTTGTCGCCGGCGAACAGGTTCTGGCCGTCCTTGGACAGGGACATGTGCACGTGCATGCCGCTGCCGTTGTCACCCACCAGGGGCTTGGGCATGAAGGTGGCGGTCTTGCCGTAGTTGTGGGCCACGTTCTGCACCACATACTTGAGGATCAGTACCTCGTCGGCCTTGCGGGTGAGGGAGGCAGCACCCACGCCGATCTCGCACTGGCCGGCAGTGGCCACTTCGTGGTGGTGCACCTCGGTGGTCAGGCCCATTTCTTCCAGGGCCATGCACATGGCGGAGCGCAGATCCTGCAGGCTGTCCACCGGCGGTACCGGGAAGTAGCCGCCCTTCACGGTGGGGCGGTGGCCGATGTTGCCGTCTTCAAAGACCTTTTCCGAGTTCCAGCTGGCCTCGTCGGAGTCGATCTGGAAGAAGCAGTTCTGGATGGAGGTGCCCCACTTGATGTCGTCGAAGACGAAGAATTCGTTCTCCGGGCCGAACATGCAGCCGTCAGCGATGCCGGTGCTGGCCAGATAGGCCTCGGCGCGCTGAGCCAGGGAGCGGGGGCAGCGGTCATAGCCCTGCATGGTGGTCGGTTCCACCACCTGGCAGCGCAGGTTCAGGGTGGGCTCGTCGAAGAAGGGATCCATGACAGCGCTTTCGGTATCGGGCATGAGGATCATGTCCGATTCGTTGATGCCCTTCCAGCCGGAGATGGAGGAGCCGTCGAACATCTTGCCGCTTTCCAGTACGTCCTCGTCGATGGTGTGGGCGGGGACGGAGACGTGCTGCTCCTTGCCGCGGCTGTCCACGAAACGGAAGTCGACGAATTTCACGTCGTGTTCCTTGATCATGTTGAGTACGTCGCTTGCTGACATGCGTGCTCCTCCAGGGACTTGAATGATTGCCACTTTGAAATGGGTTGCCCACTGATCAGTCGGCAGGGGCGTTGAAAAACGTTCGGTCGGGATGATGCATGGACCGTGCCATGGTGTGAGTGGTCGAAATATGGGCCTGAGCGGGGCGGTCTGCCCGAAATGGGGTCACCGGCCTGCACCAGGATAGTGCATGCCAGGGTAGCATGCCTCATGTTGGGGCGGGACAGTAACCGGCCTTGCACCATACCCGTGGAATCCCGTTCCATGTGGGAGCGGCCCTTGGCCGCGAAGGGCGCATCTGGCATGAGCACCTGGGTTTGGCATCGGGGCAGGCCCTTCCGAGGGGGGTGTTCCTTACGGCGGGACGCCGTGAATACATCCCTGTAGGCTTGATCGCCGCATCCATGCGGCGAACACCCGCCTCCAGGAACACCCCCCTCGGAAGGGCCGGATGGTCATGGGGCTTCGCCTGTGGAAAGACTTCGCGGCCAAGGGCCGCTCCCACGGGACGGCGCTGGTCTGGCTGCTGCCGACGCCGTTATAATGCGACGCCTTGCGTGGCCGGCGGCCCGCATGCCAATCACGAATCACTTCGGGTCGATCTGAATGTCCTCTCAAGACGTCTCAACCTTCCAGGGGCTCATCCTGGCCCTGCAGGACTATTGGGCCCGGCAGGGCTGCGTGCTGCTCCAGCCCTACGACATGGAGATGGGGGCCGGCACCTTCCACTGGGCCACCTTCCTGCGCGCCGTGGGTCCGGAGCCCTGGCGCACCGCCTATGTGCAGCCCTCGCGGCGCCCCACCGACGGACGCTATGGGGAGAACCCCAACCGCCTGCAGCACTATTACCAGTTCCAGGTGCTGCTCAAGCCCTCTCCGCCGGACTTCCAGGAGCTGTATCTGGGCTCGCTCAAGACCATCGGCATCGACCCGCTGGTGCATGACATCCGCTTCGTGGAGGACAACTGGGAGTCGCCCACCCTGGGGGCCTGGGGCCTGGGCTGGGAGGTGTGGCTCAACGGCATGGAGGTGACCCAGTTCACCTACTTCCAGCAGGTGGGCGGCCTTGACTGCCGGCCCGTGAGCGGCGAGATCACCTACGGCCTGGAGCGCATCGCCATGTACCTTCAGGGGGTGGAGAGCGTCTATGACCTGGTGTGGACACGGGGGCCGCAGGGCGTGGTGACCTATGGCGATGTCTATCACCAGAACGAGGTGGAACAATCCACCTACAACTTCGAGCACGCCGATGTGGAGCGCCTGTTCGCCTGGTTCGAGACCTGCGAACAGCAGAGTCGCCACCTGATCGAGCAGGGGCTGCCCCTGCCGGCCTACGAGCAGATGCTCAAGGCTTCCCATACCTTCAACCTGCTGGATGCCCGCCGCGCCATCTCCGTGACCGAGCGTCAGCGCTACATCCTGCGCGTGCGCGAACTGGCCCGCAGCGTCGCCAAGGCCTACCACGAGGCCCGGGAGGCCCTGGGTTTCCCGATGCTCCAGGGCAATGGGGGCAATGAGGGCAATGGTCAGGCGCAAGGCGGACAGGGGTAAGACATGAGTGATGCACAGGATCTGTTGATCGAGATCGGTACCGAAGAACTGCCGCCCAAGGCCCTGCGGGAACTGCGCGATGCCTTTGCCCGGGAGGTGACCCGGGGCCTGGAGGAGGCGGGGCTCAAGGTCGGGGCGGGTCAGGCCTATGCCGCGCCGCGCCGGCTGGCGGTGTGGATCCGGGAGGTGCCGCTGCGCCAGGCGGATCAGGCCATGGAGCGCCGCGGACCGGCGGTGAGTGCCGCCTTCGATGCCGAGGGTCAGCCCACCCGGGCGGCCCAGGGGTTTGCCGCCTCCTGCGGCGTGGAGGTGTCCGCCCTGGAGCGCATGGAGACCGACAAGGGCGCCTGGCTGGTGCATCGCCATGTGGAACCTGGTCGCGAAACCGCCGAGCTGGTGCCGGGGGTCGTGGAATCCGCCCTGGCCGCCCTGCCCATCCCCAAGCGCATGCGCTGGGGTGATGGCGATGCGGAATTCGTGCGCCCCGTGCACTGGGTGATCCTGCTGCTGGGGGACCAACCGATTCCGGGCACCATCCTGGGCATCCCCGCCGGGCGCGAGACCCGGGGGCACCGCTTCCACCACCCGGATCCGCTCCCTGTGCCGGAACCCTCCGCCTACGCGGACCTGCTGGCCCGACAGGGCCATGTGCTGGCGGATTTCGATGCGCGCCGGGAGGCCATCCGGGGGCAGGTGGAGCAGACCGCCGCCGAACTGGGCGGTCGCGCCGTGCTGGACGAGGCTCTTTTGGATGAAGTGGCCGCCCTGGTGGAATGGCCAGTGGCCGTGGCGGGCCATTTCGAGTCCCGCTTCCTGGACGTGCCCCAGGAGGCCCTGATCCTCACCATGCAGGACAACCAGAAGTACTTTGCCGTGGTGGACGACCAGGGGCGCCTGATGCCCCACTTCATCACCATCAGCAACGTGGACTCCCGGGAGCCCGAGCGGGTGCGCGAGGGCAACGAGCGGGTGATCCGTCCCCGCTTCGCCGATGCCGAATTCTTCTGGAACCAGGACCGTAAGCGTCCTCTGGAAAGCCACCTGGACGCCCTGCGGCACGTGGTCTTCCAGCAGAAGCTGGGCAGCCTGTATGACAAGACCCAGCGGGTGGAGCAACTGGCCGCGTACCTGGCCGGGGAGATCGACGCCCCCGAGAGCGAAGCCCGACGCGCGGCGCGCCTGTGCAAGTGCGACCTGCAGACCCTGATGGTGTATGAGTTCACCGAATTGCAGGGCACCATGGGGCGCCACTATGCCCGCTACGACGGCGAGGCCGCCGCCGTGGCTCGGGCCCTGGAGGATCAGTATCTCCCCCGCCATGCTGGCGACGACCTGCCCGGCGAGGCCGTGGGCCGGGTGCTGGCCCTGGCCGACCGCCTGGACACCCTGGTGGGCATCTTCGCCATCGGCCTCAAGCCCACCGGCGCCAAGGACCCCTTCGGCCTGCGCCGCGCCGCCCTGGGGGTGCTGCGCATCCTGGTGGAAGCGGAACTGCCCCTGGACCTGAAGGATCTGCTGGAGCACGCGGCCCGGGGTTACGGCCAGACCGTGCCGGCCATGGAGGCCGTTCCCCAGGTGCTGGACTACATCATGGAACGCCTGCGCGCCTACTATCACGACCGTGGCATCCGCCCGGAGGTGTTCGACGCCGTGCTGTCGGTGCGTCCCACCCGGCCCCTGGACTTCGACCAGCGGGTGCGGGCCGTGGAAACCTTCCTGGGCCTGCCGGAGGCGGAACCCCTGGCCGCAGCCCACAAGCGCATCCATAACATCCTGCGCAAGGTGGAAGGCGACCTGCCCGAGCAGGTGGACCCGGAGCGACTGCATGAAGACGCCGAGCGCGCCCTGCATGAACGGCTCGAGGCCCTGTGGTTACCCGTCTCGGCCCACTTCGACGCCGGTGAATATACCCAGGGGCTCACCGAGCTGGCCAGCCTGCGAGAGCCCGTGGACGCCTTCTTCGATCAGGTGATGGTCATGGCCGAGGACACCGCCTTGCGGGACAACCGCCTGGCCCTGCTCAACCGCCTGGCGGGCCTGTTCCTGCGGGTGGCGGACCTGTCCCGGGTGCCATGAAGCTCATCCTGCTGGACCGGGATGGCGTCATCAACCGGGACTCCCCCGACTACATCAAGTCACCGGAGGAGTGGATCCCCCTGCCCGGGAGCCTGGAGGCCATCGCCCGGCTCAGCCGGGCCGGCTGGCGGGTGGTGGTGGTCACCAACCAGAGCGGCCTGGCCCGCGGCCTGTTCGACGCCGCCACCCTGGATGCCATCCACGCGCGCATGACCGATGCAGTGGAGGCCGCCGGCGGCTCCCTGCAAGGCATCTATCACTGCCCCCATGGCCCCGACGATGGCTGCGACTGTCGCAAGCCCCGGCCGGGCCTGTTCCACCAAGTGGCCCGCGACCTGGGCATCGACCTGACCGGCGTGCCTGCCGTGGGCGACTCCCCCCGCGACATCAAGGCCGCCACCATCGCCGGCTGCAGCCCCCTGCTGGTCAAAACCGGCAACGGCGCCAGGGCCCTGGCCGAAGGCCGTATCCCCCAGGGCATTCCCGTCTACGAGGATCTGGCAGAACTGGTACAGGCCCTTCTCCGTCAGTGTCCCCCATCCCAGGGAGGCCCTCCCGAGCGAAGCCACTGACGTATCCAGTTCTCCCGACGGGGTGGGTTCCTGGAGGCGGGTGTTCGCCGCATGGATGCGGCGAACAAGCCTACAGGGAGGTATTCACGGCGTCCCGCCGCAAGGAACCCACCCCCTCGGGAGAACGCCATCTCCGAAGCCCAGCCCAGTCCAGCCCGGCCCAGCCCCGACACTGGCCCGCACCGGCCACGCTGGTTATCATGCAGCCTGCCCAAAACCCCTGAAATGACCCCGTGACCCGTCCACAGCCCACCCCGCTGCTATACCTCCGCGCCACACTGTTCTGGGCCGGCTTTTCCGGTTCCACCATCGTGTTCGCCTGCACATTCCCCTTTCTCATCCTCCTGGACTGGCATGGCCGCTTCCGTGTCCTCTCACAATGGACCCGCTTCAATGTCTGGTGGCTCAAGGTCACCTGCGGCCTGGGCTTCGAAGTCACCGGCACCGAACACCTTGCCGGGGAAGCCAAGGTGCTTCTGTGCAAGCACCAGTCCACCTGGGAGACCCTGGGATTGCAACGGGTGATCCCGCCACAGGTCTGGGTGCTCAAGCGGGAGTTGATGCGCATCCCCCTGTTTGGCTGGGGCATGTCCCTGGTGCACCCCATCGCCGTGGACCGCTCGGCCGGGCGCAAGGCCATCAGCCAGTTGGTCCGCCAGGGCCAGGACCGGCTGCAGCGGGGACTTTGGGTGGTGATCTTTCCGGAGGGCACCCGCACCGCGCCCGGAGAACGGGGGCGTTACAAGCTGGGTGGCGCTGTGCTGGCGGCCCGCAGCGGTCGCCCGGTGATCCCCGTGGCCCACAACGCCGGGCTATATTGGCCCAAGGGCAGCTTCATCAAGTATCCCGGCACCATTCGCATGCAGATCGGGCCGCCCATCCCCACGGAAGGCCGCCGGGCCGAGGACATCATGGCCGACGCAGAAGAATGGATCGAGTCCCATACCAACGCCTTATGCGGGATACACAGCAACACAGAGACCCAGCCCGGGTCTGAAGGTCATCACAACGCCCCATGAGCCACTTTGATCTGAGTACGCGCACCCAGAGGGCGCGCACTCATGTGCATGCCCTCTGGGCCGATGACGGATGGGTGAGGGAGTTCGGGCTGTCCAACTTCCACCGGATATCGCATCGTGCCTTTCGTTCCGGCCAGCCCTCACCCCGACATCTGCGCCAGCGCATACCCCGGCATGGCATCCGCACCGTGGTGAACCTGCGGGGGGAGGAGCCGGACAACTCCATGATGGCCCTGGAGGCGGATGCCTGCCAACGCCTCGGGGTATCCCTTGAGCACCTCAAGCTGCACTCTCGCAGCCTTCCATCGCCTGAGTCGATACGCGCCGCCCATGAGCTTCTCAATCGCATCGAATATCCGGTGTGGTTTCACTGCAAGTCCGGCGCCGACCGGGTGGGCGTGATGAGTACCCTCTACCTGCACTGGATGGAGGGCATGCCTCTGGACCAGACCCGGCAATTGCGACTCTGGCCCTATTTCCATTACCGATGGGCCAAGACCGGTCTGCTGGATTGGTTCTTCGAGAGCTACCTGCGGGATGCCGAACGAGAACCCATGGATCTGCTCACCTGGGTGGATACCCGCTATGACCGGGCCGTTCTCAGGAAGACGTTCCGCCCCAGTCGGCTGGCAGACTCCCTGGTCGACCGCATCCTGCGCCGGGAATAGGATCGGCCACCCTCAAGGTCTGTCGCCCAGGGTGATGGAGTGCAGTGGTACCGGGTGACCGATGTGATGACCCTGAACGTAATCCACCCCCATCTCCCGCAGGACCTGCAGGATGGCATCCGATTCCACGAATTCAGCGATGGTCTGTTTGCCCATCACGTGGGCGATGTCGTTGATGGACTGCACCAGCGCCCGGTCGGTCTCGTCCTGAGCCACGTCGCGCACGAACAGTCCATCGATCTTCAGGTAATGCACTGGCAGGTCGCGTAGATAGCCGAAGGAGGACATGCCACTGCCGAAGTCATCCAGGGAGAAACGGCAGCCGAGCGAGCCCAGGGAAGAGAACAGATGCCGGGCATTGTCCAGATTGCATATCGCCACGGTCTCGGTGACCTCGAAGCAGAGCTTTTCCGGTGGCAGATTGGATGTCTGCAAGGCCTCCAGCAGGAATTTGAGAAACTCACTGTTGCCCACCGAATGCCCCGACAGGTTGATGGCACAGGCATCCAGATGGTCCATGCGATCACGTTGGTCGCACATCCAGTCCAGCGTCTGGCGCACCACCCAGCGGTCAATGCGGGTGGACAGGTTGTAGCGTTCCGCCGCCGGCAGGAACGCCGATGGCGGGATCAGCTTGTCATCGTGATCCCGCATGCGCACCAGGATCTCGAAGTGTGTCCCCGCCTTTTTTCCCTCTGGAGCGACCGGTCGGATGGGCTGGCAGAAGAGCTGCAGACCGTTCTCCTCCACCGCCGAGTGGATGCGACTCACCCAGTGCATGTCCCCCTGCATTCGCATCAGGCCGGTGTCGTCCTTCTTGAAGGCGTGCACCCGGTTACGGCCTGTGTCCTTGGCGGCGTTGCAGGCGGTGTCGGCCGCGGACAACAGGGTGATGCCGCTGCTGCTCTCGCGGCTCACAGGCACCAGCCCCACGCTCACGGTGAGGGAGAACTGGCGGTTCTCCCAGTGGAAGCGGTAGTTCTCTACCAGTTCACGCATTTCCTCGGCCAGACGCATGGCCTGCTCGGGGGTCACCTCGTGCAGTATCGCCGCGAATTCATCTCCCCCCAGGCGCGCCAGCGCGTCTCCCTGGCGGGCATGATCGGTGAGCAGGGTGGCAATGCGACGAAGCAGTTCATCTCCGGCCTGGTGGCCGCTGGTGTCGTTGATCAGCTTGAACTGGTCCAGGTCCAGATAAAGCAAGGCGTGCTGTACATGCTGACGCCTTGCATCGTGCAGGGCGCGCTCCAGACGGAACATGAGTTCGCGGCGATTGAGCAGGCCGGTGAGCGGATCGTGGCTGGCCTGATAGTCCAGCTGGGTGGACATGGAGCGGTATTCCGTGGCGTCCTGAAAGGTGATCACCGCGCCGCTGGCGGCGGTCCCCGCGCGAAGCGGCGTGATCGCCATGTGGACCGGCAGGGCCCGGCGGTCCCGGCGCCAAAGCACGGTTTCCAGCCGTTCCAGCGCCTGGCCGCTGCACAGTGCTTGATGCAGTGGTGAGTCTGGCCAGGCGACCGGCGTGCCGTCCTCGCGGGCCTTCAGCAACAGCCCATGGGCAGCGTGGCCCAGCAGGTCGGGGCGTGCATAACCCAGTTGCGTGAGTGCTTGCTGGTTCACGTAGGTGATCTGCCCCTGATCATCCACCGCAAACAGGGCCATGGGCGCCTGGTCCAGAAGCTGGTGCAGATGCCTGGCCAGTTGCGGTGCCTCCGTGGGGCCGGAGGGCACGGGCAGCGGGCTGGTCTCATGGGCCTGGGCGGGTTGCGCGCCATCGTGTGGATCCGGGATCTCCATCATCAGGCCCTGGATGACGGCCCGCTCGGGGCGCCCGTCGTGGATGTAGGCCCCCATGTCTCGAACCCAGTGGGGTCGACCATCCAGGTCCTGGAGCCGGTATTCCAGGCAGTAGGCACGCTGGGTCTCGCGGGTTTGCCCCAGGGCGTCGAGGACCGCCTCCCGGTCATCCGGGTGGAGATGAGTCAGCCAGCGGTCATGATCCTTGAGAAACCGGCCCTTGTCCTGGCCGCTCATCCACTGTTTGAGCCGCGGACTGACATAAATGCGCTTCAGTTCGTCCACAGCCTTGGCCATATAGGGAATCATGGTGGGCACTTGATCACTGCCCTGCCAGGCATCAGGTGCTCGGTCCATGGCATGGACCTGGGCGATGACGCGCTCCAGATCATCGGGCGCTGGTTTGCCCTTCATCCGGGATGGGCCGGCAGAGGGCCGGAGAAGAGTCTTGCTCATGAGTTTCCCTGACACGAGGTCCTGTTGCGTCTTCAAACCCAGACTATAGACCAGCCCGAGGGTCTCAGGGGAGGGGATGGCTGGCGAGGAGCCCTCTCACCACCTCACCTGCCAGGGTCAGCCCGAACAAGGCGGGCAGATAGGAGATCGTGCCGTTCACCGCCCGGGGGCGGCCGGATACCTGCCCATCAATGGGTCGATGTTCGCTTCCCTTGATGGGCGTCTCGGTGGAATACACCACCGGGTAGTCCAGATGTCCCCCCAGTCGACGCAGCCGCTTGCGCAGCTCACGCGCCAGGGGGCACTTCTCGGTTGTCGCCAACGGACCCACGCGAACGGCGGTGGGATCAAGCCGCCCTCCGGCACCCATGCTGGAAATGACCGACAGACCGCGTTGCTGGCAGGTATGGACCAGGGCCGCCTTGCAGGCAATGGAGTCGATGCCATCCAGCACGAAGTCGCAATCTGCCGGCAGCAGGTCCGCGACATTGTCGGGACTGAGGAAGTCCTGCCGCACGATCACCCGCGCGGCCGGGTGGATATCAGCGATGCGTTCGGCCATCACATGGGCCTTGGGGCGCCCCAGAGTGGAGTGCAATGCCACCAGTTGACGATTGAGGTTCGAGGGGCCCACCACGTCGTGGTCGAGCAGGGTGATGCGGCCGACACCAGCCCGGGCAATGGCCTCGGCAGCACTGGCACCCACCCCGCCCAAGCCGGCGATGAAGACATGGCGGCGGCGCAACTGTTCCAGGCCTGCGTCTCCCAGGAGCATGCGGGTGCGTTCGTGGATGTCGGGTGTGTCGGTCACGGGTGGCTCAAGCGTCGGGTTGAATGGGCAGGTCGGCGGGCAACTGGAACAGGCGGCGGGCATTGTCAGCGGTGACCTGGGAGACCCTGAGCGGGTCGTCTTCACGCAACTGAGCCAGGGTGCGGATGATCTCGGGCAGGAATGCGGGTTCGTTGCGTTCACCCCGGTGAGAGACACCGGGCTGATCCGGGGCGTCCGTCTCCACCAGGATGCCTTCCAGTGGCAGCTCGCCCACCAGGCGCCGCAGGCGCTGGGCACGGGGATAGGTGATGGGGCCGCCAAAACCCAGCAGCATTCCCTGCTCCAGCAGCTTGTCGGCCTGCTGGCGGCTGCCGGAAAAGCTGTGCACGACCCCGGTAAGTTCTGGCCTTTCGCGCACCGCCCGGGTCACCTTGTCGACGGCGCGGCGGGCGTGGATGATCACGGGCAATCCGAACTGCACTGCCAGGTCCAGTTGCGCGGTGAAGTATGTCCACTGGACATCAAAGTCCAGGCCCTCAACAAAACAATCCAGACCACATTCGCCCACGGCCACCGCCGGTTCGCGGCCGAGCCAGTCAGCCAGTTCGTCCAGGTGCCCGGGCCGATGCCGGTCCAGATAGACCGGGTGCAGACCATAGGCCGGGTGGATGCCAGGGTAGCGATGGGCCACGTCGCGGACCCTCTCCCAGTTGTAACGACCAATGGCCGGTACCACCTGGGCCCTGACGCCGGCGGCGCGGGCGCGCTCCCAGCAGGCCTCCCGGTCGGGCTCGAAGGCCTCCACATCGAAATGGGAATGACTGTCTATACTGAAAGGAAGCATGGCTCAAGAATAACCCCAAATCCCGGGGCGTTGAAAAAAACGTCCGGGAGCGACACGTTATAGATAGATCGATTGAGGCCCATCAAGGGCCAAGGGAAATGTCATGGCAGGTTGGTTGACGGGTGAGGTGGTTGAACTCAAGCGCTGGACTCAGCGACTGTACTCGCTGCGGGTGGAGGCCCCCGTGGACGATTTCAAGGCAGGGCAGTTCAACCGGTTGGGGGTCACCATCGACGGCGAGCGCGTGGCCCGGCCCTATTCGTACGTGAATGCGCCCGATGAGCGGCCGCTGGACTTCTACTTCATCACGGTGCCGGAAGGATCCTTGACCAATCGCCTGCAGGAGCTGGGCCCTGGAGACACGGTGGAACTGATGTCCAGGGCCAATGGCTTCTTTGTGATGGACGAGATCCCCGACGCCGACGTGCTGTGGATGTTCGCCACCGGTACGGCGCTTGGTCCATATTTGTCCATACTCAAGACAGAGGCGCCCTGGCAACGCTTCGACAAGGTGGTGCTGGTGCACGCCGTGCGTACCGCCGAGGAACTCACCTACCAGGAGACCATCCAGGGCTTCCGGGATCGGGGCAGCCAATTCCAGTTCGTACCCTTCGTCAGTCGCGAGGAGGTTCGGGGCGCCCTGCCGGGGCGGGTGCCAGCGGCCATCGAGAACGGGCTGCTGGAGAGGCATACGGGGCTGCCGCTGACGCCGGATGTGTCCCAGGTCATGATCTGCGGCAACCCGGATATGGTGGCCGACACCAGCGCCGTGCTCAAGGCGAGAGGGATGACGCGCAACCGGCGCCGTGAGCCGGGCCATATCACCACCGAGAACTACTGGTGAGCGTGGGGTGAGCGGGTCGGGGTGCCGCTACCCTTCTCCCGCGCCATCGCCCTGGGTCCCCCGCTGCTCGGCACATTGCCGGCAAAGCCCCCGCCCCTCCACAATGGGCTGGTCCAGTGCAAAACCCTGGGACGAGGCCTTCTCGCGCAATGCCTGAGTCACCCCGGCATCCGCCAATTCCGTCACCACGCCGCATTGCCGACAGATCAGCAGTAGCGTGTCATGGGCCTGTTCCGGCTGGATGCAGCCCACGTAACCGTTGAGACTCTCGATACGATGCACCAGGCCCTGGGCCAGCAGAAAATCCAGCGCCCGGTACACGGTGGGGGGCTTCACGGTGTGGTCATGCGAGCTGAGCTGATGAATCAGTTCATAGGCCTTCACCGCCTCATGACTTTGCCAGATCTGTTTCAGCACCCGCTTCCGCAAGGGGGTCAGGCGCACGCCCCGTTCCCGGCACAGGCGCTCGGCACTGTCCATGGCGCTGCGGATGCAGGCGGTATGGTCATGATGGGGATCGGCATGAGGTGGGTTCTGGGCCATCGGGGCGCTCATCTGACTGCAATGGCTCTTCATCATACTCAGGTGGAAGGCCAGACCGCCATCTGTCATGGTGGGTGCGTCATCAGTGGACGCGATCCGGGGCTTGGGATAAGGTTTGAGCACGTCGATCGCGTGTAAGCCGTGGGCATGAGTCAGGCAGATCACACCACGCAGGCAGACAGCACAAAGGGCCCGCACATGGGGTAGTCAGGGACAGGATGGCAGGGGATGATCGCTTCTTCAGGGAACTGAGGGCTGCGGGCCTTGTTTGCCTTTTGCTGGCAGTGCTTTTCGTGGCACCGGCGGCCAATGCGGCGCCCCCTCCAGTGGTCATCGCCCACGAATCCTTCCCGGACAACTCCATCACCCCACCCATGCTTCGTGCCATCTTCAGCATGCGCCTGCAGACCTTCCAAGGAGAACGCCTCACCGTGTTCGTGCTGGACAGTCGTCACCCGGACCACGAGGCCTTCAGCAAGGAGGTGCTGGGCGTCTTCCCCTACCAATTGCAAAATGCCTGGAATCGCGTGATCTACTCCGGGACGGGCCGCGGCCCGGTCACCGTGGAGTCCCGTCAGGAGATGCTGCGTCGGGTGGGTCAGACCCCCGGTGGGGTGGGCTATGTGACGGGGCCGGTAGACCATCCGGGCGTTCGGGTGGTCAGCATGGAGGCGAGGTGATGAAACGCTCGGGCAAGGGAATCTGCATCTTCCTGGTCGCGCTGTGGGGCCTTTGGGTGGCGCAGGCGCAGGCCGGCGGGCCAGTGGAACTGCACGGATTTATCAGTCAGGGGTATCTGTATTCCAGTGGCAACGACTACTACGGGCCGAGCCGGGACGGCAGCTTCGAGTTGACGGAACTGGGGCTCAATGCCCGCTACATGGTCACCCCCTCTCTGGCGTTGGCGGCCCAGGTGGTGAGCCGCCGCGCGGGTGAGTTATATGACGGCGATCCTCGCCTGGACTACGGCTTTGTGGACTATCGGCTGCTGGACGGGTCGGTGATTGGCGGTGTGCGCCTCGGTCGCGCCAAGATCCCCATCGGGTTTTACAACGAGACCCGGGACGTGGCCACCACGCGGCCGGGGATCCTCCTTCCCCAGACCATCTACGTGGAGGGGCTGGGTCTCCGGGACTTCTATACCGGTGTGGACGGATTACATACCTATTGGCAGTGGTTCACCGACCGGGGCCTGTTCCAGTTCGACCTGGGCCTGGCCGTCCCCACCACCATGCAGGACGAGACTCAGGCGGCCTTCCTGCGCACCCAGGATGCCTCGGGGAAGCTCAGGCTGACCAGCGGTCAGAACGCCCGCCTGCTGTATGAACGGGATGGGGGTGCACTGCGACTGGGGGCCACCTACTCCCGGGTGCGCACCGAGTATCGCCCCGGTGATCCGCCTCGCACGCTCGAACCGGGTGAGACTGCGGTGGATGCCCTGGTGCTCAGCGCCGAGTGGAACCGGGAGCGGCTGAGTCTGACCACCGAGGGGGTGATCCGGCGCCTGCACCCCAAGGGCTACGGGCCGCTGACGGACGGTGCGCTTACCGAGGCAGGCTACTACCTGCAGGGTACCTATCGTTTCAATCACCAATGGGAGGGCTTCGTGCGCCACGAACAGCACTGGAATGACACCAGTGATCGCAGCGGCACACGTCAGTCCCGGGAGTTCGGCCTACTGGGAATTCCGGGGGCGGGGCGTGAGCCACATCGCTTCTATCAGCATCAATGGACCGTGGGCGCGGGCTGGCGGCCGACACCCCAATGGTTGCTGCGGGCCGAGTGGCACCACATTGATGGCACCGCCCTCACACCGCTCGCGGACAACCCGGAATTTGACCAGGGCGGCGGCCAGGCTCGCTGGGATCTGTTTGCCCTGCAAGCCTCGTTCACCTTCTGATCATGTACCAGGAAGCCATCTCCCAGGGATTTGTCAGCCTGAAGTGGAAGTTTCTGGCCATCTTCGGCGTGTTGCTGCTCCTGCTGCTGGCCACCTTTGCCCTGTTCAGTCATTACAATCTGCAACAGCAGTACGAAGGGCAGCGCGCCCTGGAGCAGACCCGTGCCCTGGAACAGTTGGAGGGGCTTTCCCAGCAGTCTCATGCGGAGCTGCTGAGCCTGGCCCATCTGGTCCCCGCCTTGTCCGGCGTGCGCGAGGCCTTGCAGGCGGGGGACGTCAGCCAACTGGAAGCGGCCTTTCGCCCGCTCTGGGCATCATTGCAGATGGACGCGGATCTGGCACTGGCGGCGTTTCTGGATGCCGATGGGGAAGTCATGCTGCAATCCAGTGTGGGGGTGCCATCTTGCGAGGACTGCCCCAAGATGCGGGGGGCCGTCGACCAGGTGCTTGCCACTGAACGGCCGCTGGTGTTCACCCACTGCCAGGGGCTGTGCCTGACCAAGGCCGTGGCGCCGATCCTGGGGGAGGAGGGGACCCTGGGCGCCATCGTGCTGGGCCGTACCCTGGGTGATCTGGTGCTCGCCTTCCAGGGAACCTCGCAGCTGGATATTGCCCTGATCGAGGATCCCGAGGGCAAGGCACTGCCGGATGGGACGCTGGACCTGCGTCCCCAGAGCCAGGGGGGGCAGTTGGTGGCCCTCACCCGTCAGGATGTGCTGCGCCCGCTGCTGGAGGACAAGACGTTGGAGCAGGTAAAAGGCACCATGGAGAGGCAGGGGCGTCGAGAGGCGGTGCTGGGGGATCGCTCTTTCGAAATGATGCCCTTCGACCTGCCAGGAACCCACTCGGAGGATCGCGTCCTGGCGGTCGTGATCTCGGACGTCACCGAAGCTCGAAGACAGATCGCGGCGGCCCGCTGGCAGAACCTGTTCATCGGTCTGGCCGGGCTGATGGTCTTCATGCTGGCTGTGGTGGCCCTCACCCGGCAACCCCTGGCACGATTGCGGCGTGTGGCCGGGTTGCTTCCCCTGCTGGCGGAGCATCGCTTCGCGGCAGCCCGGGAGCAACTGGATCTCTCACATCGCCGCCCACGACTGCCCGATGAACTGACCCTGCTGGAGCGCATCACCCTCGGTCTGGCGGATCGCCTGGAATCCCTGGAACAGGATGTGCGGCGCAAGAACCGATCCCTGACCGAGAAGATGCACGAACTGTCGGTGGAGCGTGAGCGCTACGAGCTGGCGGCCGCCGGGGCCAATGATGGTCTGTGGGACTGGAACCTGGACACCGACCGCATCTATTTCTCGCCCCGCTGGAAGGCCATGCTGGGTTGCCGGGATGTGGACCTGGGGGACTCCCCGGAGGCCTGGTTCGTGCGTGTGCATCCCGACGACGTGGCCAGTCTGAGGCGGGACGTGAAGGCCCACCTGGAGGGACGCAGTGACTGGCTGGAGAGTGACCACCGTGTGCTGCATGAGCATGATGGCTACCTGTGGATGCGCTTTCGTGGCCTGGCGGTGCGTGATGACGAGGGGGTGGCCCATCGTATGGCCGGCTCCATGACGGACATCACTGAGCAGCGGCGTATCCAGGAGCGGCTCAGGCACGATGCCTTGCATGATGGCCTCACCGGCCTGCCCAACCGGACCCTGTTCCTGGACCGGCTCACACAGGCCATTTATCGGGCCCGTCGTGCCGATTTCGAGTTTGCGGTGCTGTTCCTGGACCTGGACGACTTCAAGACCATCAACGACTCCCTGGGGCATGCCATGGGGGACCGGGTGCTGGTGCAGGCGGCTGAGCGGTTGCGGCGGTTGCTGCGTCCTGGCGACACCGTGGCGCGCCTGGGGGGCGATGAATTCACGGTGCTGCTGGAGGATCTGCCCGACGAAGACGAAATCCACAAGGTGGTGCAACGCATCCGCGACGCCATGGCCGAACCCATCCGGGCGGGAGATGAGGAGCTGTTCATCACCTTCAGCATGGGGATCGCCAAGAGCACGGATGAGGATCTGCGTGCCGATGAGCTGCTGCGCAACGCCGATACGGCCATGTACCAGGCCAAGTCCCGGGCCCGGGGCGGTAGCGCCTTTTTCAATACCGCCATGCACACGCGTGCAGTGGAGCGGCTCAACCTGGAAAACGCCATGCGCAGGGCGCTGGAGCACAATGAGTTCCAGCTCAATTATCAGCCCCTGGTTGCCCTGGATACGGGGCGTCTGGTCGGATTTGAGGCCCTTGCCCGCTGGCGGAGCGCCGACGGCAAGGCCGTTCCCCCGGATGTGTTCATCCCCGCGGCCGAGCACAGTGGCCTGATCCTGCCCCTGGGGCGCTGGGTCATCCGGGAGAGCGTGGCCCAGGCGGCCCGCTGGCATCTGGAACGCACCGCCGTCGGCGCCCCCTGTCTGCCCGTGAATGTGAACGTGTCGGGCAAGCAGTTGCGGGATCCGGAACTGGTGTCTGTGCTGGCCGCAGCTCTGGAGCACCATCAGATACCCGGGGCCTGCATCAAGGTGGAACTCACCGAGTCGGCCCTGATCGAGAATGCCGCCCAGGCCCTGGAGGTCATGGAGGGCCTGAAGGCCATCGGCGTGTCCCTTTGCATTGATGATTTTGGCACCGGTTACTCCTCCCTGAGCCAGTTGCGCGACTTTCCCTTCGATGTGGTCAAGATTGACCGTTCATTCGTGCGTCGTCTGAGTGTGGATGCCGGCCACGCCGCCATCATCCAGGCAGTGATTTCCATCGCCGGCGCCCTTGACAAGATCGTTGTGGCCGAAGGTATCGAGACAGTCGGTCAGGCTGCACATCTGCGTGAGTTGGGATGCCAGGTGGGGCAGGGTTATCTGTTTGCCCCGGCCCTGGCGGAAGGCCCTGCCCGGGAATTGGTGCAATCCGACCGCGTGTACCCGCTGTCATGATCGAGCGCGGGGCTGGGTGCAGGGCATGGCGCCCACGCCGGGGATCTGGGATGATGTCGCCGACCCCCTGGCGGAGGATTCTGCTTGACTATCCCGAATCTGGACTCGGTGCGAACGCGGCTGAGTGAACTCAAAGAGGAGCATCGTGCCCTGGACGAGGCCATTGAGCGCCTGTCCGAAGGGCCGTTCGTGGATCAGATCCGCCTGACCCGGCTGAAGAAACGCAAGCTCATCCTGAAGGACTCCATCGCTCGACTGGAAAGCCAGTTGATCCCCGATCTCAACGCCTGAGGGCTAAGGAAACCAGGGGCCGTGGGGGTGCCCCCCGGTCGCCAAAGCCCCAACGCCATCGCGGGCCCCGGGGCAGGCCCACAGGTCTGCCCCGGGTTTTGTCAGCCCCAGGTGTCCGCCGTGATGCTGTCGTACCACCCCTGGGCGTAACGGGCCTCCTGGCGCCGGAAGGCATCGCTGGCTTCAGAGGGGCTCACGCCGCCTGAACCAGGTACCCCGGCGATACCGCCATTCTCGAAGCGATACACCGCCGCCACCGTGATGCCGTAATCGGGGCCGATCAGGCTGTAGCAGGTGTTCACCGTGGACAGCGGCAGCATGTCCTGATCGTTCATGGCCCGCACGATGGCCGCCGCCACCGCCTTGCCCTGGGTGTTGGCCGAGTGTCCCGACTTGGGCATGGCGCCGGCGATGCAGGCATCCCCGATCACGAAGATATCCTCGTGTCTCTCGGACCGGAAACTGAGCTGATCCACCGGGCACCAGCCCGTGTCGTCTGCCAGGCCGGCCTCCCGGGCGATGGCACCCGCCTGCTGTGACGGCACGAAGTTGAGTACGTCGGCGCGGAAGCGGGTCAGTCCCCCGTCCGAATACACGGTGCGTGTCTCGGGGTCCACCTGCTCCACCTGGCCACCCTGGGAACTGGGCACCCATTCGATCATGTCCCCGTAGAGGCGTTCCCAGCCGGCCATGAACAGACCCTGCTTGGAGAAGTTCTCCTTGTTATCAAGGATGATGACCTTGGAGCGGGGTTTGTGCTGCTTGAAGTAGTGGGCCACCATGCTGGCCCGCTCATAGGGCCCTGGGGGGCAGCGGAAGGGATTGCCCGGAGCCACCAGCACGAAGACCCCGCCATCGTCCATGGCGCGCAACTGATCTCTGAGGATGCGGGTTTGCTCACCCGCTTTCCAGGCATGGGGGATGTCCCGGGAGACCGCCTCGCTGTAGCCTTCCACTGCGTCGAAGCGGAAGTCGATCCCCGGGGAGACCACCAGTTTGTCGTAGGAAAGGGTGTCTCCCCCGGCCAGGCGTACCTGCCTGGCATCGGGATCAATGGCAGTGACCGTATCCTGCACGATATTCACGTCGTGCCGGTCCCTCAGCGCCCCGTAGGTCTGCGCGATGTCGTCCATTTCGGCCAGGCCGCCGAGCACCCAGTTCGAGCCAAAGCAGGTATGGTAAGTGGCCTTGGGCTCCACCAGGGTGACCTGAATGCCGGGGTTGAACCGTTTCAGGTATTTGGCCGTGGTGGCGCCTCCGGGGCCGCCCCCCACAACCACCACGTTGGGGCCGCGACGGCGCGCTCCCGGCATGGTGCCGCAGGCGGCCAGTGCAGTGGCGGCTCCCCCGGCCCCCAGTGCACGGAGAAAGTTTCTGCGTGAAAATCGCTGTTGCATGATGTGAAGCCCCCTGCTTGTTATTGTCGGCTCAGGTATTCGGCGATGAGTTCGATTTCCTCATCGGTGTAGCCGGTGGCATGACGATCCATGACCGTGGCCGGACGCCGGCCATCACGGAAGGCCTTCATCTGATTGATCATGATCTCGGGGGGATACCCGTAGATGCTGGGCATGGATCCGGCGCTGTGTCCGTCGGTGCCATGGCAGGCAAAGCAGGTGGTGGCCATCAGTTCGCCCCGGGTGACGTCCGCCTGGACTACCGATACGGCGCCGATGGCAGCCAGGGCAAGGGTGGCGGATGTAATGTGTTTGCGTATCATGACGGGCAAGCTTCTCCAGGTGTTTGGTCTTCTCGTCTGAGGCGGCCGACCCTTGGGTGGCTACCTAAATTCAATATCAGCATATCCTTAGAAGCAATCCGGGTCCAATCGCGAATTACTTGCGATGGATCAATATATAGCCAGGTATGGCGATTGATCCAATATGGATAAATGAGGTTATAAGAACCTATTGTCATGAATGCCCTGTCCGCCAAGTTGCCGGACCGTGCCAGCCCTTGGGAGTCTTGAAGAGATGGAATCGGATCGGCGTCAGCATCCCCGTCTGCCAGTGGAGGTGGCGGTGGAATTGTTTCGTGAGGGTCGCCCCGCCCGCAGGGTTCAAACCCGTGATCTGAGCGGCAATGGCGTGTTGCTGCTGGTCGCAGGTGAGGATGCCCCGGTGATGGGGGAGCGGATCCAGGTGCGTGTGGAGGGTGCCCTGGGGGATGGTGAGGCACCGCCCCTGGTTCATGGGCGTGTGGTGCGAGTGGGTGATCGTGAGGTGGCCGTGGCGTTCATTGATGAATGAATGCCCGCATCAATACCGCCCGGGCGTGCCGGCGGGCCTGACCTTGAACCGCTTGTAACTCCACATGTACTGCTCGGGACATTGCCGTATGAGCGCCTCGACCGCCTGATTCACTGCTGTTGCGGCCACCTGCGGGTCCTGGTCGTAAATGGCCTCCGGCGCCGGGATGCACCGGTATCGATAGCCCAGGCCCCGGGGCAGGCGTTCGGCAAAGGCGAAGACCACCGGCGTGTGGCGGTGGGCCGCCAGCTTGGGCAGCAGGGTCATGGTCATGGCTGGCTGGCCAAAGAAGGGTGCAAACACCCCCTGAGCCCCCTTGGGGGTCTGATCCGGCAGCATGCCGACGATTTCCCCCCGGGCCAGGGCTTCCTTGATCAGGCGGATGCCGCGGCGGTCCGTGGGTACCAGTTGGGCACCGGTGGCCTGGCGCGCCTCCCGCAGGGGGGCATCCAGGGCCTGCATGCGTGGCGGGCGGTAGAGGTTGGTCATGGGGCCGAAGCTCACGGCCTGTAATCCGGAATATTCCCAACTGCCCAGATGCGGCGATACGAAGAAGGCCCCCCGACCCTGTGTCAGGGCCTCGGTCAGGTGCGCTTCGCCCTCGCCGGCCTGGCGCAGGGCCGCGATCCGTTGCGGCCCTGCATGCCACAGCCAGGGGGCTTCCGTGAGGGTCTTGCCCGTTTCCATCAGGCTGGCCCGGGCCACGCGCCGATGCCAGCCGGCGTCCTGCTCGGGAAAACACAGTCCCAGATTGATCAGCGACACGCGCCGAAGGTCAGTACGCAATCCCCAGGCAAGCCACCCCAGGCCCGCCCCCAGGGCGTGATTGACCCTCAGAGGCAGGCGGGCCAGCAGGGCGAAGGCCAGCCGGATCAGGGCTTCCATGAAACAACCGCCTCCGTTGGGTTGGCGGCGCCAGGTGCGTCGGCCTCATCCGCCTGGGGCACGTCATCCAGGCCCACGGACATCAGCGGCATCAAGGTGCGCACCAGGCTCTTGAAGAGATGGGGGTTATCGGCCTCCTCCCGGGCCAGCAAGGCCTTCATGCGCGGGCGTTGGGTGGGCGTGCCGTAGCGGGTGGGACAGTTCTCGTCCTGGATGGGCAGTGCGGCGGCGTGGGCAAAATCCTGGATCTGACGCTCTCGCGCATAGACCAGTGGGCGGATCACCCGCAGGTCACCGCTTTCAATCCGGTAATGAGCCTTCATGGTCTTCAGGCGCCCTCCGTTGAAGGCGCTCATGAGAAAACTCTCGGCCAGGTCATCCAGGTGCTGGCCCAGCGCGATCGCCGTATATCCGTGCTCCCGGGCGGTGCGGTAGATCAGTCCACGGCGCATGCGCGAGCAGAAGGCACAGTAAGAATGGTTGTCCAGATGCTTTTCGGCCCGCTCCAGGATGGGCTCGCTCACGTAGTGGTAGGGCACCTTCAGGTCATCCAGATAGGGAATCAGCGCTCGTTTGTCGGTCAGGCCGGTCTGGGGGTCGATGGTGACCGCGCCCAGTTCAAAGTGCACCGGTGCCCGCGTCTGGAAATACAACAGAAGATGCAGCAGGGTGAGTGAATCCTTGCCTCCCGAGAGCCCCAGGAGCAGTCGATCCCCTTCGCGGATCATGCGAAAATCGCCGATGGCGCGGCCGGTGCAGCGGATGAGAGAGCGGGAAGGGCGTGTGGGCTGGGTCATGGCTGACCGACGATAACCACTGGGTGGGCGGTGGGCAAGCCCGGGGAAGACCGCTGCGTCTTGCGGGCAAAAAAAACCCTCGCCATCCCTGACGAGGGCCATGCCATCCTGGCATAAGGTGATTGAAGCGGCGTCCTTGCCTCCCAAGTGGATTCTTTCCACGCCTGGCTGGTTTCAATCCTTGATCCCGGCAATCCAGGGTTCCTTGCCCGGCGCGTCTTGCACCATGGGGAATATGATCCCACACGAAGTGTCGGGTCTGTAACGCCTGAAAAGCCCCTTTTTTGCCGTTTTGCGGGTTTTTTCTGTAAGGATTTTCCTACACGGCGTCGTCGCCCCGAAAACCCCCTGTTTTTGCTCCCTCACGCCAGTCGATGCCTGGTCTCATGGCGCTGCCCCAGGGCGCCGCCTGGCCGGGGCGTCAATGCCACCATTTCTTGAACTTTCCAACACATGGATCGTGTCATTACTTTTAAAATACGGGCCAGGATTTTCCCTTCAGCGGTGAGCGCCCATGCCCAGCGATCTTCTTTACCCCAGCATCCAGCCCCATGGTTCCCAGCACCTGAGCGTGGACAACACTCATCGTCTGTACCTGGAGGAGTGTGGCAACCGCTCGGGGTTGCCGGTGATCTTCCTCCATGGCGGGCCGGGCGCCGGTTGTGATGTGTGGCACCGGCGTTTCTTCGATCCCGCCCGGTACCGGATCGTGCTGTTTGATCAGCGAGGCTGCGGCCGTTCCACCCCTCACGCGAGCCTGGAGAACAACACCACCTGGGATCTGGTGGACGACATGGAGCGCATCCGCGAGCATCTGGGCATCGATCGCTGGGTCGTCTTCGGTGGTTCCTGGGGCTCCACCCTGGCCCTGGCCTATGCCCAGCGCCACCCGCAGCGGGTGCTGGGCATGATCCTGCGGGGGATCTTCCTGTGCCGGCCCCAGGACATCCAGTGGTTCTATCAGGACGGGGCCGGACGACTGTTCCCGGATTACTGGGAAGACTATTTGGAGCCCATTCCCGAGGCAGAGCGTGATGACATGGTGGAGGCATACTATCGTAGGCTCACCAGCGATGACGAGGTGGCGCGCATGGCGGCCGCCAAGACATGGTCTCAATGGGAGGGCCGGGCCGCCACCCTGACCACCGATCCACGCGTGGTGGCGCATTTCCAGGACCCTTATGTGGCCCTGAGTCTGGCCCGGGTGGAATGCCATTACTTCAAGCACCTGTGCTTTCTGGAGCCGGACCAGTTGCTCCGTGATGCCCATCTGCTCGCCGATATCCCGGGCACCATCGTGCATGGCCGTTACGATGTGGTCTGTCCCGTGGATCAGGCCTGGGGCCTGCACAAGGCATGGCCGGTGGCGGATCTGCATATCGTGCCCGATGCCGGTCACTCCGCCAGCGAGCCAGGCATCACCCGCGAACTGGTGGCCGCCACCAACGCCCTGGCGGATCGTCTGGCATGATCGGCCTGCTGCAGAGGGTGACGCGCGCCAGCGTGGAGGTGGACGGTCAAACAGTCGGGTCCATCGACGCAGGCCTGCTGGTGCTGGTGGGGGTGGAGCGGGGCGACGGCCCCGCCCAGGTCGAACGCCTGCTGGAGCGCCTGATGGGTTACCGGGTGTTCGAGGATGCCGAGGGTCGCATGAACCTGTCCGTCCGCGATATCCAGGGTGGCCTGCTGCTCGTACCCCAGTTCACCCTGGCCGCCGACACCCGCAAGGGCATGCGCCCCAGTTTCACCCCCGCAGCCCCGCCCGAGGAAGGAGAGCGTCTATTCAATGAGCTGGTGAGCCAGGCCCGTCACGCCTGGCCGCATGTCGCCACGGGCCAGTTCGGAGCCCATATGGCCGTCTCGCTCATCAATGATGGGCCGGTCACCTTGTCGTTGCGGGTTCCGCCCGCTGACCCTCACGCATGAAGGTGGTGAGTCACCCCTGATGCCGAAAAGCTGGTGAGGGCGACTCACCCAGACCCTCTCCCCTGGTGACCTTTTGATCGCCCCTGCTTGCGATTGATCAATAGTTACCCGGGCTCGTTTCGAATGACCTCATAAAAACACAGTGTAATCAATCCATTACCATTTATATGGTTTTGGCACGACTCCTGCTGTTCCTCTCACCGAAGGCTGGTCCGTCCGCTGAATCGCCCCCGAGCGACCCACTGCCGGGGGGGATCTCCAACAACAAAGGACCAGACATCAGAGGGGGAAGTAATGAGGCAATGGCTGATTTTGATCGTCGCGGCCGTGGCGCTGGCGACCGCGGGCCCGGCTACGGTCTGGGCGACCGAGGCGGATCCTGAACGACCGATCCGGGGAGTGGACAAGATCCCGGAGGTGGTGGTGGACCGCACCGCGCAGATCGAGGAGCACGTTCAGCGCATCTTCAATTCGCCCCACGCGTTCACGGCCGATGAGCGCACGCCGTTCTCCCAGGGCATGTGCAACGCCTGCCACGGCCCGGGGATGGAAACCCTCTTCAATATCGAAAAGGAGAGCCCCGAGCGTCTTAACCAGCCCTGCCTGAGCTGTCATGAAGAGGGGGCGCGTCGCCACTGGAAGGGCAGCACGCACGAATTCTCCGGCCTGGCCTGCGTGAACTGTCACGCCATGCACAACGAGCGCCCCAGGCTGCTCAAGGCCGACACCCAGATGGAGGTCTGCGGTAGCTGTCACCTGGACCGTCGGGCCGACTTCGGCAAACCCTCCCATCACCCGGTCCCGGAAGGGATCATGGAGTGCACCGACTGCCACAATCCCCATGGCACGCCCGGCCCCAACAAGCTGGTGGGGCACACGATCAACGAGACCTGTTTCAACTGCCACGCCGAGAAACGCGGGCCTTTCCTCTGGGAGCACAACCCGGTCCGGGAGTCCTGCGTGACCTGCCACGATCCCCATGGCTCCATTCATCGCCCCCTGCTTCAGGCTCGATCGCCCGGTCTGTGCCAGCAATGCCACCTGGGCACTCATTCCGACGTGGGTCTGAGTGCAGCCCGCATGGACTTCCGTGTACAGGGGCGCAGTTGCCTCAATTGCCACAGCCAGATCCACGGCACCAACCATCCCCGCGGCCATGTCTTCAAGGAGTGATGGCGCGGGTGACGGCAACCGGGGGACGAGAGGAGAACACCTCATGCATGCATCACGAAAGACGGCGCTGATCACGGGCCTGTGTGCCCTGGGTCTGATCCCTGTTCCGGCCTGGGCCCAGCCTGACGACGAAGTGCGCGAAGCCGCCCAGGAGGCCGCGGCGGCCATTGCCGATCGGCCGGGCGTGGAGCACACGGTGCGGCGGGCGGTTCGTCTGGGGCTGGGGTATCTGGATAACGACTCCGTCCGTCTGGGGCGCTTCACCGGAGTGAACGAGGAAGGGTGGTTTCTGGACATGGGCTTCCTGCTCCAGGGGCAGGATGCCCAGAACAGTGAAAGTGCCCGCTACTGGCGCCTGGAGGGCCGCAACCTGGGGCTGGATTCACGCAGCCTGCGTCTGGATGCCGGCGACCAGGGGCGTTACAGCAGCTTCTTTTACTACCGGGAAATCCCCAACACCCTCTACCGGAATCTGGGCACCCCGTATCGGGGCAGTGGGTCCGGCAATCTGCGCCTGCCCGAGGACGGCGGGCGGGAAGTGGCCGACGCCTTCCTGACCGAGCGCACCCTGGGCACCTCGCGCCAGGGCCTGGGCGCCGGTGGACGAGTCAACCTGGATACCCGCTGGCGAGCCAGCACGGCCGTGCATCACGAGCGCAAGGACGGAACCATCATCCGCGGCGTGAACAACAATCACTTCTGGACCCAGGAGCGTTCCTCCCTGGTGCCGGTGCCGGTGGATTACGAGACCACCCGGTTCGAGGCGGATGTCACCTATGACGGTGACGAACTCCAGGGCCGTCTGGGTTACCAGCTATCCGTCTTCTCGCAGCGGGACGGTCGCAGCCTGGACGTGCCCGATGCCACGCGCCCGGACTGGTCGGGAGCGGGGGATGCGGTGGGCACCGTCAGCCTGGAGCCGGACAATCAGTTCCACCAGGTGACCGGTTCGCTGGGCTACAGCTTCAGCGATACCGGTCGTGTGGGGGCAGACGTGGCCCTGGGACGCATGACCCAGGATGAACGTTTCGTCGAGGATGTGGCGGGGCTGCCCGGATCACTGAACGGACGCATCAACACCACGCTGGTAAACCTTCGAGCCAGTGGTCGGCCCCATCCGCGCGTCAACCTGAGGGCCGGTTATCGCTACGACGACCGGGACAACCGCACCAATGCCTACGAATACGAACTGGATAACCGTGTGGTGGCCACCCGCCCGGTCAGCTACACCCAGAACCGCTACCACCTGGATGCCAGCTACCGGGTGCAGGACCGTACTCACCTGAACCTGGGCGTGGTCCGGGACGAGCGTGAACGCACCTTCTCCGACCGCAAGGATACCGACGAGACCGCCTACCGGATCGGCGTGCGCAGCCGGGCACTGCCCCGAACCAGCCTCAACGTGGAACTGGGCTACGCCGAACAGCGGGGTTCCCAGTACGAGCGCGAGACCGGCCCCGAAGAGTTGCGTCAGTATTATCTGGCCGACCGGGACCGGCGTACCGCCAGCGCCTATGCCAGCTTTCACGTCACCGACCGCATCCAGGTGACCCCGCGCGTGCAGTGGATCGACGATGACTACACCCGCTCGGAACTGGGCCTGCAGCAGGCCGAACGCCAGGTGTGGGCCGTGGACCTGTCCTGGGTGCCCACTGATCGGATCACCACCTACGGCTTCTATGCCTATGAACGCACCGAGGCCCGCCAGGCGGGACGCGAGGCTCTGGCGTTTGCCGACCCCCGAAACTGGCGTTCCGACCGTGACGACGAGTCCGTCACCCTGGGGGTGGGGGGCGAGTACGACCTGAGGCCCGACCGGTTCACTGTGGGCGCCGAGGTCCTGCATGTGGAAACCTCCGGACGCCTGCGCACCCTGGTGGAGGGCGGCGGAGGGGGTGTTTATCCCAGCCTGGATAGCCGACTCACCCAGTTCAGCCTCTACGGGGATTACAGGGTGAACGAGAACCTGGATTTCCGTCTGCGCTACATGGTGGAGCGCTACCGCGAGAAGGACTGGGGAGTCGATGGCGTGGGCGTGACCGGCGTGGGCAACCTGATCCTGCTGGACCAGGATAGCCCCGATTACACCACGCATCTGATCGCCGGCGCCCTGCGCTACCGGTTCTGAAAACAACAAAGACCCTCTCCCGCTGACTGGGAGCGGAGTCACTTGATAGCCCCTTTCCCGCTGGCGGGAGAGGGGTTGGGGTGAGGGCCACACACCATGTCTTACCAACAACACTCAGGCAACGCACGCCAACCCTGGCCGCAAGACCGTCAAGACCCGGAGGTGGGGAGCATGTCATCCATGACCGATGATTTCATCCGATCACGATCGGCGAACCGGCGTACGCCACGCGCCCTGGTCACCCTTTTGCTGGCGACCCTTGCCCTGATCCTGGCGGGTTGTCTGCCCAGCGACGACGGCTTCGATGGTTCAGTGGATGAACCCACCACCACGCCCGTGGCCACCGCGCCGGCGGAGGGGCTTGGTCTGAGCATTACCAGCGCCAGCGTCGAGGACGGACACCCGGTGGTGGAGTTCACACTCCTGGACGATACGGGCGTCCCCATCACGGATCTGGACAATGCCAGCTTCACCTTCGCCAAGCTGGCACCGCGTAGTCGGTATGGTGTGGGTTACGACTGGGTGAACTACATCACTCGGGAAAGGCAGGTGAATCCCACGGGCTGGGCGCACGCCGTTTCCGACAACAACCCCGACGGCGCTCCCATGTTCGGCAATGCCATCCAGGGGGCCGTGGAGAACAGCAACAACGGCACACTCGAGAACCTGGGCAATGGCGAGTATCGCTATACCTTCAGTCTGGATGTGACCAACGCGGAGCGAACCATCACGGGCGACAATCTGGAAAACCTGTGGCGTTGCGTCGACGACGGTTCGCACAGTGGACATGCGTTTTCGGACGACCTGGAAACCGATGTGCGCTGCACCTGGGCCGACGGCACCACACTGCCCCGAGGCGTGCGCATCGAGGGCTCCGGCGACACCCTCACCTATACGGTGGATTACAATCCGGACTGGACCCACCGCGTCGGCATGCAACTGGGCGGCGGCCTGCCCGCCACCAACGCTTGGTTTGATTTTATACCGGCCACCGGCGAGACCCCCATGCACGGCGTGGACGCCACCCGCGACATCATCTCCCTGGAGAGTTGCAACACCTGTCACGACGGCACCCTGGCCAAGCATGGCGGCAATCGGGTGGAGCCCCAGTACTGTGTCACCTGCCACAATCCGGGCAGTGTCGATCCGGTCAGCGGCCGCAGCGTCGACTTCAAGCAGATGGTGCACAAGATCCATCGGGGCGGGACCCTGCCCAGTGTGCAGGCGGGCGTGCCTTACTTCATCCGGAACAACGATTTCAGCAACCTGCGTTTCCCGCAGGCCGTGCATGAGAATCAGACGGTGGCACCCGCAGGCAACTACGTCAGTCATGGTGTCGATCGGGCGGGTGAACCCTTGGGCCGCACCTATTCCTATGGCATCGACAACTGCGTGAAATGCCATATGGGCCAGGACACCCATGACGAGCTGGTGCTGCTGGCCGGAGGCGAGGACCGCCTGGCCCGTCAACAACTGGCCGTGGTCACCCCGGATGGGGACAACTGGCATGAGGGCAGCGCCCGCACCGTGGAAGTGTGTGCCTCCTGCCATGACAACGTCTATTGGTACGACGACAGCAAGGATGATGAGCGCTTGCCGGCCCTGATGGCCCAACGTTTCGGGGCCAGCACAGCGGGTTACCGGGGCGACTGGAGGAGTGGGCACCGCGCAGGCTTCACCGGCGATGAATGGCGCGGTGGTATGTCGTTCGGGGCGCATCACGAGGGCCAGAGCCTGTTTGATACGAACAATGAGTGTGGCAGCTGCCATAACAACGTGGACGGACCTGACACCGAGAACATTGGACTGCGTGGAATCGCTCAACCTCGCAACTTCCCGTTTCCCCACGTCAATATGAACCGTGCCCACCTCAGCTTCACCCGCGCTGCCATCCGTCAGGATCAACTCACCATTGAGTTCGGCTCCGAAGGGGCCGCCCTGGATCGCGAGCAGGGCACGATCAGATTCCGTCTGCGGGTGCGTGATGATGGCCAAAACACCTTCCTGCGTCACGATGACAACGCCCGTTTCCAGCTGGGTTTTGTCATAGGCTGGCGGGAACAGAATGCCTCCGGGCTCATCTCCGCAGACTATACCCAATCCACCCACCCCAACTGGCCTGGAAGGACCGAGGATGTGGGCTGTAATGAGGCCTGCTGGAGCGATGATGGTAATGACACCTCATTGATCATCAATGAGGCTAGCAACGGCTATTACGAGGTGACCTATACGCTGTCGGCCGAGGCGGCGGCGAACCTGCCCGAGCATGGCGTGGGCACCGTGGCGGTGCAAAATCAGGTGGTGCCCCTGGATGAGCTGGGGGATGTGGAAAGCGTCTGGGACGACGGTCGCACCCCACTGGTCAACGCCCTGCACCGCACCACCGAGTTCGCCATCGGCAACGCCGTGGCCGAGCCCCGGCGCAAGGTGGTGGATGTGGAGGAAACCTGTCGCTCCTGCCACATTCGCTTTGCCAAGCATGGCGGCAATCGTCGCAACAGCCCGGAGCTGTGCGTGCTCTGTCATAACCCGAGCAATACGGATATCTCGGCAGGTACCCAGCCCTTCATCACCTTTGGCCGCCTGGGCAATCTCGGGATCTACGACCGCAAGTTCGAGGAGTCCAAGGACTTCAAGCGCATGATCCACCATGTCCACCGCGCACAGATGGGCGGTGACGGGATTCAGCTTCGCGATAATGTCTTCGGCGGTCCGCTGGACCGGGATACACCGGCAGGTGCATGGGACCCACAAGGTCCTTGGGACGGCGAGGCTCACTTCCCGGGCAGTGTGGGCAACTGCAACACCTGCCACGTGGAGGACAGCTACCAGCTGCCCCTGCAGGCGGGCGTGATCGGCTCCAGCATCCGCACCTTCGACTGGGATAACGCCAACTTCACCAACGCTGGAACCGGTCAGTTCGGTGCCGACAACAACGTGACGGATATCCACCAGCACGAACGGTTCAGTCCCATCGCCTCGGTCTGCACCTCCTGTCATACCGACGAAGCCTGGCTGCGTGACCATATCCTGCAGCGCGGTGGCTCCGTCACGGCCACCCTGGACAACCCGGACCCCATGCAGGAGGGCTGCGCCAATTGTCATGGCCCGGGCGGTGAGGCCGATATCAGCCGGGTACATGACGTGCGCCCCCGCTAAGGCCGGCTGAGCGATCCTCCAGGCCCCATGAGGGGTCTCCTGAGCCCCCTCGCCCGTAATGCGCCAGGGGGCTCTTTTTTGCTCGAGACGCCCAGCCTGGATGCAACCGGCGCTTGACCCCTAAAGCCACTCTGGCTATACAGGTATTTCCATTGATAATAATCAATGTGTCTTATCGGTGCGATCCTCATGCTTATACCGTAAAGGCACAAACATAAGCCATGCGGTAGTCAGCAGACGTGGCGGGGCCAGGAGGAGAGCGATGGATACCATGACCGGCAATGTCATGCTGATCGGTTGGCACGGCCACGAGTGCAGGAAACTGGAGCGCTGGTTGCGTGAACAGGGCCTTGTGTTCAACCATGCGCGCCCGGAAGACGTGGTTGCTGCGGAGCGCGCCTCAGTGGCACTCGTTCGGGAGAGCGGGGCAGAGGCTCCGGGGTTGCCACGTCTTGAAGCCGTCATGGAATCCAGCAGGGCCCAGCCGACCATTCTGGTGGGGGATGGGCTTGCGCCCGAACAGGTGATCCTCGCCGCCCGACTGGGCGCCCTGGATGTGCTGACCGAACCTCTGTGCCGCGACCAACTCAGGAAGGCCATCGGCGAGGCCCGCATGAGCTGCCTGGACAGCACCGACGCGGACGTGCTGCGGGAGGATTGCCCGGCGATACTCGGCACGTCTTCGCAGATCCTCAGTGTTTACAAGCAACTGGGTGTTGCCGCCTCCAACGATCTCAACGTGCTTCTCACGGGAGAAACGGGGGTGGGCAAGGAGGTTTCCGCCCATTGCATACATCGTCATTCCGTCCGGGCCCATCAGCCCTATGTGGCCATCAACTGCACCGCGATACCCGAAGGGCTGCTGGAGGCGGAGATGTTCGGTTATGCCCGTGGAGCCTATACCAACGCGATTGCGGATGGTGTGGGCCGGATCGAGTCGGCCCACGGGGGCACGCTGCTGCTGGATGAGGTGGGCGACATGCCCATGGCCTTTCAGGCCAAGTTGTTGCGCTTCCTGGAGGACCGGCAGTTCCATCGTCTGGGCGACTCCGAGCCCCGGGCCGCCGATGTACGCGTCATTGCCGCCACCAACCGCGATCTGGAGCAGGACGTGGAGGCTGGGCGATTCCGCCGAGATCTCTATTATCGGCTTTCTCAGTTACCCATCCACATCCCGGCACTGCGCGAACGGACCGACGATGTTCGGGCCCTGCTGCGCGCCTTTGTGTCGGACGCCAACCTGAAGTTGGGTCTGCATATTACCGACATCTCCGAGCAGGCTCAGGCGGAGGCGGTGGCCTATCACTGGCCCGGGAACGTGAGGGAGCTAAAGAACATCGTCTATCAGGCCGCGGTACGTACCCGGGTAGGTCGCATCGACCATCTTCCACTGTTCCCTGGGACCCATACGCAAGGAGGCGACGATACCTGCTCCGAAACGGCCCTGGCAGCGCTGATTCAGCGTGCCATTGCGGGTGGGCGGGTGAGGGAAATGCTGGAGGAAGTGGAGGGGCGCGCATTGCAATCCCTGCTGGAGGCCTTCGCGGGCAACCGAAGTCGGGTGGCCGAGGAGTTGGGCATGTCACGCAATACGCTGCGCGCCCGCCTGAGGCTGCACGGGCTGCAGGTGGAGAGCCAGTAGCCGCGTCAACAAGCGGGGGCTTGATCTCCCGGAAGGGAGAAAGCCTTCAGTTTCCCTGGGGCTGATCGCCCTCGCACTGGCCCGGGCAGTTCCGGAGTTCTTCCACGGGCTGGGCGCCGGCCACCACCTGCAGGCCTTCCAGGTCGAAAATGGTGATCAGCTTGCGGTTCACCTCGATCAGGCCGGCACTCTGGAACCGGGTGAACAGCCGGCTCACGGTCTCCACCGCCAGGCCAAGGTAATTGGCAATGTCGTTGCGGGACATGGTGAGGTTGAATTCGGTGCGGGAGAAGCCGCGCATGCCCAGGCGGGTGGACAGGCTCAGGAGGAAAGCTGCCAGGCGGGCGTCGGAGGCCTTCTTGCCCAGCAGCATCATGAATTGCTCGTCGGTCTGGATCTCGCGACTCATGATGCGGAACAGCTGGTGCTGCAGCCCCGGGATGCGCACGGAGAGTTCCTCCAGGCGATCGAAGGGGATCTCGCAGATGCTGGTGGTTTCCAGGGCGCGGGCGGCGCAGGGGTGGACGCCGTCACTGATGGCATCCAGCCCCAGCAACTCGCCGGGCAGGTGAAAGCCCGTGATCTGTTCCTGGCCATCGTCGGTGAGGGTGTAGGTCTTCACCGTGCCGGAGCGCACTGCGTAGATGGAGTGCAATCGGTCACCCGGTCGGTACAGGTGATCCTTGCGTTGCAGTGGGCGGCGGCGGTTGATGATTCGCTCCAGCATCTGGAGCTCCTCATCTCCCACTCCAAGCGGCAGACAAAGGTCATGGAGGCTGCAACTCTTGCAGGCCTGCTTGAGACTGCCGAGGTCAAGAATCTTCGGGGCCGACATGTCGGTTCAACCACTCCCGCGGTGCAATGACCGCCTGAACACAACCGAAGTCAATATTGCACTTTTTTGGCACCTTACCGAAGGTGGGTGCCCAAGACAAGCAAGATGCGAATTTGTTCCCCACTGTGTTGGCGCCGGCTGTGTTAGGATGCCGCTTTACCCATCGGTCTGTCTTAGCCATGAATCCCCGCACAGCTCAGATCAAGCGAGATACCCTGGAAACCCGCGTCGACGTGCGCCTGAACCTGGACGGTCAGGGCCGCGGCGAGTTCGCCACGGGCGTTCCCTTCCTGGACCATATGCTGGATCAGGTGGCCCGCCATGGCTGCCTGGACCTGAGCATCCAGGCCGAGGGGGACCTGCACATCGACGCCCACCACACTGTCGAAGATGTGGGCATCACCCTGGGTCAGGCCTTTGCCGAGGCCCTGGGGGACAAGCAGGGCATCCGTCGCTACGGCCACGCCTATGTGCCGCTGGATGAGGCCTTGTCGCGGGTGGTGGTGGACTTTTCCGGTCGCCCGGGCCTGGAGTATCACGTGGAGTACCCCCGTGCCCGCATCGGTGACTTCGATGTGGACCTGTTCGAGGAGTTTTTCCACGGTTTTGTGAACCATGCCCGTGTCACCCTGCACCTGGACAGCTTGCGGGGGCACAACGCCCACCACGTGGCCGAGACCCTGTTCAAGGCGTTTGGGCGTGCCATTCGCATGGCCGCCGAGCCGGATCCCCGCATGCAGGGGGTGACACCCTCCACCAAGGGCAGCCTGTAAATCCTTCCCAAGACCTTGCTGAAGATCCTGATCCCATGAAATTTGTCGCAGTGGTCGATTACGGCATGGGCAACCTGCGTTCCGTGGTCAAGGCCCTGGAACATGTGGCCCCCGCCGATACCCGGGTGCGTCTGGTGGAAGGCGCCGATGACATCCTCGAGGCAGACCGGGTGGTCTTCCCCGGCCAGGGGGCAGCCCGGGATTGCATGGCGGCGCTGCGGGATCGGAAACTCATCCCCGTGCTCACCGAGGCGGCGACCACGCGCCCCTTCCTGGGTATCTGCATGGGCCTGCAGGTGCTCATGGACCGAAGCGACGAAAATGGCGGCACCGATTGTCTGGGGCTGATCGCCGGTGGCGTGCGCCGTTTCGAGGATCATCAGGTGGACGCGCAGGGCCAGCGTCTCAAGATCCCGCACATGGGCTGGAATCAGGTTCACCAGACCCGTGCCCATCCCTTGTGGGAAGGCATCGATCAGGACAGCCGCTTCTATTTTGTGCACAGCTATCACGTGGTGCCCGCCAGTTATCAGGTGGTGGCTGGCACCACGCAGTACGGCCTGCCGTTTGCGTCGGCCGTGGCCCAGGACCATATCTTTGCCATCCAGTGTCACCCGGAAAAAAGTGCCGCCCCGGGTCTGACCCTGCTGAAGAACTTCATGCATTGGACCGGCGGCGTTTAGAGACCAACCCAGGGGATTGTGATCATGCTGGTGATTCCGGCCATCGACCTGAAAGAAGGCAAGTGCGTGCGCCTGCGCCAGGGGCGCATGGATGACTCCACGGTATTTTCCGAAAACCCGGTGGACATGGCTGCCCGCTGGGTGGACGAGGGCGCCCGACGCCTGCACCTGGTGGATCTGGACGGGGCCATTGCCGGCAAGCCCCGCAATGCGGACATCATCAGCGAGATCGTCAACCGCTTCCCGGACCTCCCGGTGCAGGTGGGCGGCGGCATCCGCGATGACGACACCGTGCAGGTCTATCTGGATGCCGGCGTGCAGTGGGTGATCATCGGCACCAAGGCGGTCAGTGCGCCCCACTTCGTCAACGACCTCTGCCTGGAATTCCCCGGCCGCATCATCGTCGGCCTGGACGCACGCAACGGCAAGGTGGCCATCGACGGCTGGTCCAAGCTCTCCCATCACGATGTGGAGGATATGGCCCAGCACTTCGAGCAGGATGGCGTGGCCGGCATCATCTTCACCGACATCTCCCGGGACGGCATGATGCAGGGCGTGAATGTCGACTCCACGGTGAGTCTGGCCCGCTCGGTCAAGGTGCCCGTGTTTGCCTCCGGCGGCGTCACGTCCATCGAGGACATCCGCCGCCTGTGTGAAGTGGCCCACGAGGGTATCGACGGCGTCATCGTGGGGCGTGCCCTGTATGAGGGCGGCGTGAAACTCTCCGAGGCCCAGGCTCTGGTGGATCAGCATGCCAGCGGCTGAGGAGGGCGCAAGCCGATGCTAGCCAAGCGCATCATTCCTTGCCTGGACGTGGACAGCGGTCGGGTGGTCAAGGGCGTGAACTTCGTGGACATCCGCGATGCGGGTGACCCGGTGGAGGTGGCGCGGCGCTACGACGCCGAGGGCGCTGACGAAATCACCTTTCTGGATATCACCGCCAGTTCCGACGAGCGCGAGACCATCGTCCACGTGGTGGAACAGGTGGCTGAGGAGGTCTTCATCCCCCTGACCGTGGGCGGCGGCATCCGCAAGGTGGACGACATCCGTCGCCTGCTCAACGCCGGTGCTGACAAGGTGTCCATCAACACGGCGGCCGTGTTCAACCCGGATTTCGTGCGCGAGGCAGCCGACAAGGTGGGTTCCCAGTGCATCGTGGTGGCCATTGATGCCAAGCAGGTCTCCGCGCCGGGCGAGCCCTTGAGATGGGAGATCTTCACCCATGGTGGCCGCAAGCCCACCGGCCTGGATGCCATCGAATGGGCCCAGCGCATGGTGGCCAACGGTGCCGGCGAGATCCTGCTCACCAGCATGGACCGCGACGGCACCCGCCAGGGCTTCGATCTGCCCCTGACCCGGGCCATCTCCGATGCGGTGAGCGTCCCGGTGATCGCCTCCGGTGGGGTGGGCGAGTTGCAGCACCTGGTGGATGGCGTCACCGAGGGGCACGCCGATGCGGTGCTGGCGGCCAGCATCTTCCATTTTGCCGAGCACACGGTGGAGGAGGCCAAGCAGTTCATGCGGGCCCAGGGCGTGGAAGTCCGGCTCTGACCGGGGATGAGGGGCAGCGGCGGGCAGCTTGCACGGGTTTGCCCCTCAATCCCCCCCAAGACACTCAGTAACCTGGGGCCTACAGCCCCCATGGCTCAGGACTCATGACACAGAATCCTCTAGACATCATCCGCTGGAACGACCAGGGCCTGATCCCGGTCATCGCCCAGGAGAAGGGCACCGGCCAGATCCTCATGATGGCCTGGATGAATCGCGAGGCCCTGGCGCAGACCCTGGAAAAGCGCGAGGCCGTTTATTGGTCCCGCTCCCGGGGCCGACTGTGGCACAAGGGCGAGAGCTCCGGGCATGTGCAGGTGGTGCATGACATCCGCCTGGACTGCGATTACGACGCCCTGCTGCTCACCGTGGAACAAAAGGGTGGCATCGCCTGCCACACCGGCCGGCATCACTGCTTCTTCAACCAATACCGGGACGGCCACTGGGTGGACGTGGACCCGGTGCTCAAGGACCCCGACGCCATCTACGGGGGAGGCAAGTCCCATGAGTGATGATCGCGTGCTGGAGCAACTGGCCCAGGTGCTGGAGTCGCGCAAGGGCGCCGACGCCTCCAGCTCCTACGTGGCCAGCCTGTATGCCAAGGGGCTGGACAGCATCCTCAAGAAGGTGGGCGAGGAGGCCACGGAGACCGTGGTGGCCGCCAAGAATGGCGAGCCGGATCAACTGGTCCACGAGATGGCCGACCTGTGGTTCCACAGCCTGGTCCTGCTGGCCCACCAGGGCCTCGGCCCGCAACAGGTGCTGGCCGAACTGGAACGCCGCTTCGGCCTCTCGGGCCTTGAGGAAAAGGCCAGCCGCCAGGGCTAAGCCCATAGGATGGGCGACCTGAAGGGGTGGTTTCTGGTATAACCGGCATATCGGCGCCTGCATTCAGGCATCCTCAAAGTCATCAGGAGGCAACACATGGGTTTTGGCGGCATCAGCATCTGGCAATTGCTCATCATTCTGGTCATCGTGGTCCTGCTGTTCGGCACCAAGAAGTTGCGCAACATGGGCGGCGATCTGGGCAGCGCCATCAAGAACTTCCGGCAGTCCGTCAAGGACGGTGAAACCGAGGGCGACACCACCGCCGGCAAACCGGGCGAGCCCGAAGAAGGCAAGCCCCTGGAAGACCAGGGCGGTCGCGTATTCGACTCCCAGGCGACCGAAGAAAAGCCCAAGGAAGGCGAACGCCAGTCCTGAAACAGCTCCTGGGCCGCCCCACGGGGCGCCCCACGGCCACCCTCAAACGTCGGTTGACGCGCGCGCATGTTCGATTTCGGATTCTGGGAACTGATCATCATCGCCCTGGTGGCGCTCCTGGTCGTGGGTCCGGAGCGCCTGCCCAAGCTGGCCCGCGAGATCGGGCGCTGGGTGGGCAAGATCAAACGCTTCGTCAGCAGCGTGCGCTCGGATATCGAGCAGGAACTGCGCACCGACGAGCTCAAGGCGATGCTTCAGGACCAGGAAAAGGAAATCAATCGCCTCAAGACCATGATGGAAGATACCGAGCAGGACCTGCGCCGCGAAGTGGACAAGACCCAGCACAAGGTCAAGTCCATGGAGGAAGAGATCAAGGAAGACGGCAGCGGAGACTTCCCCAAGCCCGCCGACCAGATCAAGGCCAGGGAAGAGGGTAACGCATCCCGCAACGGAAACGATCCAGACAAGCCGGCGAAGTCCCAAGATGAATCAAAAGTCTGAATCCGCCCAACCCGGCGAGGAGGGGGAGGGCACCCTCCTTTCGCACCTGTTTGAACTGCGCACGCGACTGCTGCGCAGCGTGCTGTGCATCCTGGTGGTGTTCCTGGCCCTGTTCCCGTTCGCCAACACCATCTACACCTATCTGGCCGGGCCGCTGATGGCCCACCTGCCGGAAGGCGCCAGCATGATCGCCATCGAGGTGGCCGCGCCCTTCCTGATCCCCTTCAAGCTGGTGCTGATGCTGGCCATCGTCATCTCGGTGCCCTTTCTGCTCTACCAGGCCTGGGCCTTCATCGCGCCGGGCCTGTACAAGCACGAAAAGCGCCTGGCGGTGCCGCTGCTGGTGTCCAGCACCCTGCTGTTCTACCTGGGGATGGCCTTCGCTTACTTCGTGGTCTTCCCGCTGATCTTTGCCTTCTTCACCGCATCCGCCCCGGAAGGCGTGGCGGTGATGACGGACATCTCCCGTTATCTGGATTTCATCATCCTGCTGTTCCTGGCCTTTGGCATCGCCTTCGAGGTGCCCATCGCCACCATCCTGCTGGTGGCCATGGGGTTGACCACACCCCAGCAATTGGCGGCCAAGCGCCCCTATGTGATCGTGGGCGTTTTCATTGTCGGCATGGTGCTCACACCGCCGGACATCATCTCCCAGACCCTGCTGGCGCTGCCCATGTGGGTGCTGTTCGAGATCGGTATCATCCTCTCCCGCATCATGATCAAGAAGAAGGCCGAGGCCGAGGACAGGGATCCCGGCGATGCAACCGATGGTCCCCTGTCCGAGTCCGATATGGATGAAGAACTCGACCGTGCCGAGGCCGAGGAACGTCGCAATCGTCAACGACAGGACACCTGAATGTCGCAGTCATCCCCGAACACCCCCCGTCGTCCCACTCTGTTGATCATCATGGACGGCGTCGGGGTCAATCCCGGTAAACTCAACAACGCCTTCCATGATGCCAACACCCCGCGCCTGGACGGCTTCCTCGCCCGGAATGCCCATACGGTGATCGAGACGGCAGGTCGTGCAGTGGGGCTGCCGGATGGACAGATGGGCAACTCCGAGGTAGGGCACCTGACACTGGGTTGCGGCAGCGTGATCCGTCAGGATCTGGTGCGAATTGATGATGCCATCGACGATGGCAGCTTCGCGGAGAACGACGCCCTGGTGGCGGCAGCCAAGGCCGCCAAATCCGCTGGTCGACCCCTGCATCTGGTGGGCCTGGTGTCCGATGGTGGCGTGCACAGTCATACCCGGCATCTGCATGCGCTGATCCGGCTGTGCGGCCAGCACGGCGTCAAGCCCATGGTGCACATGATCACCGATGGCCGTGACACCGCTCCCAAGGCCTCCCCCAACTACCTGCCGGAACTGGAAGCCGTGCTCAAGGAGGTGGGTGGTAGCATCGCCACGGTCAGCGGTCGCTATTACGCCATGGATCGTGACAAGCGCTGGGATCGCGTGCAGCTGGCTTTCGATGCCATGGTGCATGGCAAGGGCGTGAAGGCATCCAATGCCCGCGCCGCCCTGAACGGTGCCCACGAGGCCGGCGAGACCGACGAATTCATCAAGCCGCGGGTGATCCAGAAGCAGGGCACCATCAAGGAGGGTGATTCGGTGGTGTTCTTCAACTTCCGCAACGACCGGCCGCGTCAGCTCACGGCGGCCCTGAGCCAGGCCGGATTCGAGCACTTCGAGCGGGGAAGCTTCCAGCCCGTCACGGTGACCTGTCTCACCCTGTACGACGCCCAGTTCGATCTGCCCGTGGCCTTCCCCCCTGAGCGCCCGGAGCTCACCCTGGCCCAGATCATCAGCCGTCAGGGTCTCAAGCAGTTCCACTGCGCCGAGACCGAGAAATACGCTCACGTCACCTTCTTCTTCAATGGGGGTGTGGAGGAACCGGCCGAGGGTGAGGACCACGTCATGATCCCGTCGCCTCAGGTGGCCACCTACGACCTGAAACCGGAGATGAGTGCGCCGGAAGTGGCCGACGCCACCATCAAGGCGCTGGAGAGCGGTCAGTACGACTTTGTGTTGGTGAACTTCGCCAATGGCGACATGGTGGGCCACACGGCGGTGTACGAGGCGGTGGTGGCCGCCGTTGAGGCCGTGGATACACAAGTGGGCCGGGTGCTGGATGCGGCCATTGAACAGGGCTACTCAGCCATCGTGACCGCTGACCATGGTAACTGCGAGGAACTGATCGACCCGGTGACCGGTGAGCCCCACACCCAGCACAGCATGTATCCCGTGCCCTGCATGATCATCGACCAGGAGCGCTGGCGCCTGATGACCGGCGCCGGGTTGAGCGCCATTGCCCCCACGGTGCTGCAACTGATGGGGCTGGAGCAGCCGGAGCAGATGACGGGGCGATCCCTGCTGCTGGAATCGCTGCCTGACTGATGCTCAGCCTGCGTCGGGTTTGCTCGCCTCACGGCAATAGAAATACACCAGATTGTCGGGGTTATCCGTGAGCGGGCGACCCAGGCTCAGGTAGCCCGAGCCCTTGAGCGGAATGGTCTCCTGATGAATCAGTCGCTCCTCGCCCGAGGGTTGCTGCAGATAAGTGCCGTTGAGGCTTTGCTCGATGAGCATGAAGCGTCCGTCGCGATGGACAATGCGGGCATGCTCCCTGGAGACGTGATCCTGCGGAACCACCAGGTCGCAGGTGTTGCGCCGGCCCAACAGGAAGTCATCCTTGCCCTCGTAGAGATTGACCACCACGTCCTGGTAATGTAGGAGCAGGCTTCGCCCCTTTAGATTACGCAGTGCCGGGGATGAGCGTTGTGCCGTGTCCAGCACGGAGCCGGTTTGCCTTGGCGGCCTGGATGTAACCGCCTCGGCCTCTGCCAGTGGGCCGTTGCCGTTGCTGGCGCGCCGATCCAGCTGGCGACGCCGGTTGCGGGTGACCCACACCCCCTGGCTGTCCCTGAACGGGTAGGAGGGGCGTGAGTCATAGCGCCGCCGTTCTCCCTTCCTCCTGATGTCCATGTGCCTGCCTTCTGATGTCATCAGACTTTGACCGTTGGCAGAGTATAAACCAAAGCTCAAGTTCCACGTTGTGACGGACCTCGATGCGTATTGCCAATGCGTAAGCGCGTGATAGCATCGGGACCTCAAGACCCTCTCTTTCACACGGTCACTCTCCATGTTCAGTGTGTCCAGCCTTGCTGGCCCGGGGCGCTTCAGGCCCAAGCCGAATGATCTGACCCGCCTTGCGCCCTGGGTGACGCTGGCACTGGTGATCCTGTTGGCCTGGTCCCTGGCTCGCGTGACCTGGGACATGGTGGCCCCCTCATCGGCACCCATGTCGGCTGCTGCGTCTGCCCGCCCGGAGTCGCCTCCGATCATCACTCAGGAGCGCCGGGATGATGGTCTGGAGCGTGTGGCCCGGCTGAGTCTGTTTGGTGAGGCCGAGCGCACCGTGGAGTCGCCGCCTGTTCCCACCGAAGCCCCGGAAACCCGCCTGCGCTTGAGCCTCAAGGGTGTGATCGCCTTTGCTGATCCCGGCCTGGGTGTGGCCCTTATTTCCGGAGAGGGCACGGATGAAAGACATTATCTGGTGGGTGCCTCCCTGCCTGGCAATGCCACCCTGGAACAGGTCTTTGCGGACCGGGTGATCCTCTCCCGCCAAGGCCGTTTCGAGATGCTGCGACTGCCCCGGGAGCAGATGGGGGAGGCTGCGGTGCAGCGAGGCGCCTCAAGGCCCACGGTCTCACAGATCGAATCATCCGATGGCAGGGCGCCCGTGGACGCGGGGCTGGCGGCGGATCTTGCCGCACGCCGTGACAACTGGCTGGAGAATCCCAACCGCTTCATGGAGGCGGTACGCATCCGCCCGGTAATGGAGCAGGGCAGCATCAAGGGCTTTTCCATCGCTCCCCGGCGCGATGCGGCCCTGTTCCGTCAGGCCGGGTTGAGGCCGGGGGACGTGGTCACCGCCATCAATGGCGTGGCCGTGGGGAGTATCGATGATCCACAGGCCCTGGCCGGGCAACTGTCCGAGGCACGTGAGGTCACCCTGGAAGTGGAACGGCAGGGGCGGGTGATGACGGTGACACTGCCCCTGGGTTCATGAAGGTCGCCCGTGAGACAACCGACCCGGACCCATGCCCACGCCATCCCGACATCGGACAAGAGGACGCAACGTGCTAATTGATTTTCGGCCATGGCCTGCGACGACAATACGCCGCGCCCGCCTCTCCCTGATGGGTCTTTTGCTGCTCTGCCTGGGCGTGGCGCCCCTGCTGGCACTGGCCGGTGACAATTCGGAGGCCACCCTCAACTTCCGCGACGTGGACATCAACGCGGTGATCGATTACGTCTCCGAAGAGACCGGTACCAACTTCATCGTCGATCCCCGGGTGCGTGGACGTGTCACCCTGGTGTCGGGTCGTCCGGTGGATCGCTCGGAGTTGTACGACATCTTTCTCTCGGTGTTGCGGGTGCATGGGTTTGCCGCCATTGAGTCCGACGGCGTGGTCCGCCTGGTACCCGACGCCATCGCCAAGCAAGGTGAGGTTCCGACCATCTCCGGCCCGAGGGAGGCCCGTGGAGGTGACTACGTGACCCGCGTGATCACGGTCAACCACGTGGATGCTGCGCAACTGGTCCCCATCCTGCGCCCCCTGGTCCCGCAAAGCGGCCATCTGGCGGCGTCGCCGGAATCCAATACACTGGTGGTCTCCGATACCGCCAGCAACGTCAACCGCCTGGTGGAGATCATTGGCCGCATCGACCAGGAAAGCCGCGAGGACATGGAGGTGATCCCCCTGGAGCACGCCTCGGCCACCGAGGTGGCGCGCATCGTCACCACCATGGAGTCGGCCGAGGGTCGTCAGCGTTCCTCGGCCCAGGTGCGGGTGATCGCCGATGAGCGCACCAACAGCATCCTGCTGGGCGGCGAGCCCAAGCGTCGGGTGGCCATCCGCGCGGTGATCTCCCATCTGGATATCCCCGTGGAAGGGGGCAACACCCAGGTGGTGTACCTGCGCTATGCCAATGCCGCGGATGTGGCCGATGTCCTCTCCGGCCTGGCCGGTTCCTTCCTCTCCGGCGGTGCCGCAGATCAGGCCCCCAGCATTCACGTCCATTCCCATGAAAGCACTAATGCCGTGGTGATCAACGCCCCGCCGGATATCATCCGCGACATGCGTGCCGTCATCCGGCAACTGGATGTGCGCCGTGCCCAGGTCCTGGTGGAGGCCGTCATTGCCGAGGTGTCCACGGAGCGGGCGCGGGAGCTGGGTGTGCAATGGGCCGTGGGCTCCGAGCGGGATGGCATCGGCATCCTGAACTTTCAGGGGGCCAGTCCCAGCCTGATCGGTCTGGCCGGCGGGCTGCAATCAGGCGATCTTTCCAATGTGAATTTTGGCAGCGGGCTTGCGCTGGGGGGCATTGGCTACTCGGGCCGTACCACCATTGCGGCCCTGATCAACGCCCTGGCCAGTGATTCGGCCAGCAACATCCTCTCCACCCCCAGCCTGCTCACCATGGATAACGAAGAGGCGGAGATCATCGTCGGTCAGAATGTGCCCTTCCGTTCAGGGCGTGCCATCGAGCAGTCCGGGCAGGCCTTCGATACCATTCAGCGCCAGGACGTGGGTGTGAAGCTCATGGTGAAGCCGCAGATCAACGAGGGCAATGCCGTCAAGCTGCAGATCGAGCAGGAGGTCTCCCAGGTGGCGCCCACGGTTGCCAGTCTGGACGCCGCTGATCTCATCACCAATACCCGCAGCCTGCGCACCAGTGTCATGGTGGACGATGGCGACATGGTGGTGCTGGGCGGCCTCATCGACGACGTGCTGGTGCAGAGCGAGAGCAGGGTGCCGGGGCTGGGCAGCATCCCGGGGCTGGGGCGGCTGTTCCGCTACGAGTCCTCACGCAAGGAAAAGCGTAACCTCATGGTCTTCCTGCGCCCCGTGATCGTCCGTGACCGGGCCACCCAGGCGGGGCTGACCGCCAGCAAATACAATCACATGCGCGCCGAGCAGCTCTACTCACGGGAGTTGGGGGTGTTGATGATGGGCGATGATGCCGTGCCCGTTCTGCCTGAATGGGATGAACTCCTGCACCTGCCACCCCCTTTCGAGGCCAGCAGCCAGGCCCGGGCCGCGGGCCTGTCGATCCAGCCACCGCCTTCACGCCGATGAACGCCCGTCACGAACTGGAGATCCCCGGCGAACTTATGCCGGACGCCCCGCCGGAAACGGAGTCGGCTCCGGAGATTCGGGGCGTCAGCTTCGGTTTTGCCCGTCGCCACGGGGTGGTGGTCATGGACGAGGAAGGGGCCGCGGTGCGGGTGGTCTGCCGCGAGGATGTGAGCAGTCAGAGCCTGGCTGAACTGCGCCGCCACCTGGGTCGGCCCCTGAAGCTGGAGCCGGCCCCCGCCGACCGTTTCGAGGCCATCCTGCGGGCACGCTACGAGAGCAGTGCCAACGATGCCATGCAGCTGATGGAGGGCATGGGCGAGGAAGACGACCTGGACAGCGTGGCCCAGAGCCTGGCCGAGCCCGAGGATCTGCTGGAAACGGAAGATGACGCCCCCATCATCCGCCTGATCAATGCCCTGCTCACCGAGGCCATCAAGGAGAATGCCTCGGATATCCACATCGAACCCTTCGAGGCCCGCCTGACGGTGCGCTTCCGGGTGGATGGGGTGTTGCGTGAGGTCCTGGAGCCACCCCGCATGCTGGCGCCGCTGATCATCTCCCGCATCAAGGTCATGGCCCGCCTGGACATCGCCGAGAAGCGGCTGCCACAGGATGGCCGCATCTCTCTCAAGGTGGCGGGCCGGGCCGTGGACGTGCGTGTGTCCACCCTGCCGTGTGGCCATGGGGAGCGGGTGGTGCTGCGCCTCCTGGACAAGCAGGCCGGGCGCCTGAACCTCACCCATCTGGGCATGGAGCCGCACTCCCTGGAGGCCATGCAGCGGGTGATCGCTCGCCCCCATGGGATCATCCTGGTGACCGGGCCCACCGGCTCGGGCAAGACCACCACGCTGTACGCGGCGCTCACCCAGCTCAACGACCGCAAGCGCAATATCCTCACCGTGGAGGACCCCATCGAGTATTACCTGGACGGTGTGGGTCAGACGCAGATCAACAGCAAAGTGGATATGACCTTTGCGCGCGGCCTCAGGGCCATCCTGCGCCAGGATCCGGATGTGGTCATGGTGGGAGAGATCCGTGATGTGGATACGGTGCACATCGCCGTGCAGGCCAGTCTCACCGGTCACCTGGTGTTTTCCACCCTGCACACCAACACCGCCGTAGGGGCCATCACGCGCCTGCGGGACATGGGGGTGGAACCCTTCCTGCTGTCCTCCACCCTGGTGGGCTTGCTGGCCCAGCGCCTGGTGCGGCTGCTCTGCCCCCATTGCCGCCAGCCCTATCAAGCCAGCGAGACCGACTGCCGCCTACTGGGGCTGACCCAAGGGGAGCGGCCTACCCTGTACCGTGCCACCGGCTGCCCCGAGTGCAATCAACTGGGCTACCGCGGGCGTACCGGGATCTATGAGCTGGTGGAGGTGGACGATGCCCTGCGCACCCTGGTTCATGACGGGGCCGGGGAGCAGGCCATGGAGCGCCACGCCCGCCAGCATGGGCCCAGCATCCGCCAGGATGGGGTGCGGCGCATCCTGGCCGGGGACACCACCGTGGAAGAAGTGCTGCGCGTCACCAAGGAAGACTGAATCCCATGCCCGCCTTCGAATACACCGCCCTCAAACCCACGGGCCGCCAGGCACGGGGCGTGCTGGAGGGGGACACCCCCCGCCAGGTTCGGCAGCAACTGCGGGAAAAGGGGTTCACGCCCCTGTCCGTGGAGGCGGTGCAGCAGCGCGAGAAGCGGCGCCTGCAGCTGCCGGGGATGGCTCGTGGCATCAGCGCCATGGATCTGTCCCTGGTCACCCGACAACTGGCCACCCTGGTGCGCTCCGGCCTGCCTCTGGAAGAGGCCCTGGGCACCGTGGCGCGTCAGAGCGAGAAGGCGCGCATCCGCAGCATGCTCATGGCGGTGCGCACACGCGTGATGGAGGGTCACACTCTGGCGCGGGGGCTCGGGGATTTTCCCCATGTGTTTCCGGACATCTACCGCACCACCGTCTCCGCTGGCGAGCAGTCCGGTCACCTGGACGTGGTCCTGGACCGCCTGGCCGACTACACCGAAAACCGCCAGCAGATGCGCCAGAAGATCCAGCTGGCCCTGTTCTATCCGGCCATCCTCACCACCATGGCCCTGCTGGTGACCGTGGCCCTGCTCACCTACGTGGTGCCCGAGGTGGTACAGGTGTTCGTGGGCATCGGCCAGGAACTGCCCTGGCTCACCCGCACGCTGATTGCCGTCAGCGATGGCCTGAGGGACTATGGGCTGTATCTGCTGGGCGGACTGGCCCTCGGGGCCCTGCTGGTGGAGCGCCTCCTGCGGCGTCCCCGCCCCCTGCATGCCTGGCATGCCCTGCTGTTGCGCCTGCCGCTGGTGGGCCGGCTCACCCGGGGCATCAACACCGCGCGCTTTGCCCGCACCCTGGCCATTTTGTCCTCCAGCGGCGTGACCGTGCTGGAGGCCCTGCGCATCGCCGCCCAGGTGATGGCCAATCGCCCCATGCGTGCGGCGGTGGAAACCGTGGCCCAGCGGGTGCGCGAGGGTTCGGGCATCGGTGTGGCCCTGGAGCGCACCGGCTACTTCCCTCCCATGACCGTCCACCTCATCCGCAGCGGTGAGGCCAGCGGCGCCCTGGACGACATGCTGGACCGGGCGGCCGCCAACCAGGAGCGGGAACTGGAGACCCGCATCGCCGTGATCATGGGGGTGCTGGAGCCTTTGCTGATCCTGGTGATGGCCGTGGTGGTACTCATCATCGTCCTGGCCATCCTGCTGCCCATCTTCGAACTCAATCAGCTGGTCACCTGATGGACCGGCCCTCATTCCTCATCAAGCACGGAGAGTTGCATCCATGAGATTTCGCAGACACCCCCAACAAGGCTTCACCCTCATCGAGGTCATGGTGGTGGTGGTCATCCTGGGCATCCTGGCCGCCATCGTGGTTCCCCGCGTCATGGACCGCCCGGACGATGCCCGCATCACCAAGGCCCAGAATGATATCCGCGCCCTGGAAAGCGCCCTGAACCTGTACCGGCTGGACAACTTCACCTACCCCAGCACGGATCAGGGGCTGCAGGCGCTGGTGCAGCGTCCCTCGGGTCAGCCCGAGGCCCGAAACTGGCGCCAGGGCGGCTATATCGACCGTCTGCCCCGGGATCCGTGGGGCAACGAGTACCAGTACCTGCATCCCGGCTCCCGGGGGGATTTCGATCTCTACAGCTTCGGCGCCGACGGGCGTCCAGGTGGCGAAGGCATGAACGCCGAGATCGGCAACTGGGGTGACTGACACCCGGCACAGCAGGGGCTTCACCCTGCTGGAACTGGTGGTGGTGCTGTTCATCATCGGCATCATGTTCACCTTTGCCGTCATCGCCGTGGGTGATGGGGGGCGTGATCGCATGATCGAGCAGGAGGCACGTCGCATCGTGGCCTTGATGGAGCTGGCCCGGGATGAGGGGATCCTCACCGCCGAGGAGACGGCGGCGGGCTTCTCCCGCCACGGCTACACCTTTCTGCGGGAGTTTGAGGTGGGGGAGCGCACCTACGAATGGTTGCCCCTGGAGGGCGACCGCCAACTGCGCGAGCGCAACCTGGAAGACCTGGGTCTGGAACTGGAACTGCGTCTGGAGGGCATCGCCGTGAGCCTGGATCGCACCCTGGACAATCCGGCGCCCCATGTCTACCTGGGCATCACCGGAGAGATCACCCCCTTTGAACTGCATCTGCATGCCGACCGATCCCGTCGCCCCTATTTCATCATCGAGGGCCAGCCCAATGGCCGCATCCAGATGAGACGCCCGGAGGACCGGCGATGATGCCCGGTTATCGCCGGCAATCGGGCTTCACCCTCCTGGAGGTGCTGGTGGCGGTGACCATCCTGGCCGTGGCCATGGGCGCGGTCATCAAGGTGGCCAGCGAAAACGCCCGCAATGCCGCCTATCTGCGTGACCGCACCCACGCCCACTGGGTGGCCAGCAACGTGATGGCCCGCTACCGTGCCGGCATGGAGGAACCCGCCCGGGGCACCCGACGCGGGGCGATGATCATGGCCGAGCGGGAATGGTACTGGGAGGTGGAGATCCAGCCCCGGGATCTGGACGTGGCGGGCTACAGCCTCGGGGCCGTGCCGCGCATCCAGGTGACCGTACGCGACCAGGATGATCCGGACGCCCCCTACCTGGCCCGGCTTGCGGGGTTCCTGAATCCATGAGGCCTATATCCTGCGGATCAGGGGACGCTCAACGGGGCTTCACCTTGATGGAGCTGGTGGTCACCCTGGGCATCTTTGCCCTGGTGTCGGTGATGGCCTATGGCGGCCTGCGTACCGTGCTGGACGCCCAGGCCATGACGGCGGCCTCCGCCGAGCGCCTGGGTCAGGTGCAGCTGGCCTTCACACTCATGGGGGGTGATCTGGAACAGATTGCCCAAAGGCCCGCCCGGGACGGCTATGGGGATTTTCGGCCGCCCTTGCGTTTCTCGGGGTTGCGCGAGCCCCCCCGTCTGGAGCTGATCCGCGCGGGCGCCCGCAGTGGCGCGGGACGCAGCAGCCTGCAGCGGGTGGCCTGGGAGATGGAGCAGGGCACCCTCTACCGCCTTTACTGGTCGGCCCTGGATGGTGGCCACGAGGAGCCCACCGGGCGCATGCCCCTGCTGAGCCGGGAAGGTGCGGCCGCCCTGCGCGACTGGGAAGTGCGGTTTCATTACCGGGATGGTGCCGGCACCGCGGCCCTGGACTATTGGCCCCCCGCCGGCCTGGACGGGGGGCACGCCTCTCTGCCCTTGGCAGTGGAAGTGATCCTGGATCTGGACGGCATGGGCCGGGTCTCCCGGCTGTTTGCGGTGCGTTGATGAGGGGAACGCGTCCATCAGCGGCCAGACAGCGGGGCGTGGCACTGCTCACGGCCCTGCTGGTGGTGGCGCTGGCCACCATCGCCGCGGTGTCCATGGCCACCCGACAGCATATGGATATCCGCCGCACCACCAATGTGTTCACCCACGACCAGGCCTACCAGCTCTCCCTGGGCGCCGAGGCCTACGCCCTGGCCCTGCTGGGCGAGGTGCATCGGGACAATGACGTCGATCTCCCCTGGGAGGGCTGTCTCTCGCCCCCCATACCGGTGGTTCTGGAAGATGCCGATCTCACCGTGTGGCTCGAGGACATGCACTGCCGCTTCAACCTGAACAACCTGGCCACCGAGGATGAAGCGGTTCACCAGGGTTTCGTGCAGCTGCTGGATGCCATTTCCATGGAGGCCACCGGTGTCACCCTGGACAGTGATGGGCTCACCCGTCGCATCCGGGACTGGCTGGACCCGGAGACCGACGATCCGGGTTATCCGGCCCTGGATCCCCCTTACCTGAGTGGCAATCAGCCCATGCTCAGTCCCACGGAGCTGCGGCTGGTGCTGGATGTGACCGACGAGGTCTGGCGGGAGGTGGCGCCCTATGTGACCGCCCTGCCGGAATCGGGTACCCGGATCCATCCCGTCGAGGCCCCCGAGATCCTGCTGGAGGCCTTCGAGGCGGGGCAGGAGGATGAAGATGCTGAATTCACCTCCCGATACTATCGCCTGGCGGTTCGCACCGAACTGCTGGGCCGCCGATTCGTTCTGTGCAGTCTGCTGGACATCGCCGATCAGCGCGTGATCCTGCGCGAACAGATCCCCTGTGGCCCATGAGCTGTTCAAGCCCTTGCCACACCCCGCCCACCTGAATGACCATAGGACATTCCCCAGGAGCCCGACCCCTTGACCCAGCGTCACCTGATCCTCAAACCCGACCCGGAAGCCGGCACCTGGCGGGGCCTGATCCAGGCGGCTGATGGCAGCCTCACGCTCCTGCCTCCCGACACGCCCGACGCGCTGCGGGCCAAGGCGCCGGATGCCGAGTGCCGGATACTCGCCCCCGGGGCGCGGATCCTGATCACCCGTGTCCTGATCCCCACCCGCAATGCCCGGGCGCTGCGCCGCGCACTGCCCTATGCCCTGGAAGATCAGCTGGCCGATGACGTGGAGACCCTGCATTTCGTTCCCGGTGCCCGGCATGACGATGGCAGCCTGACGGTGGCGGTGGTCGCCCACGCCGACATGACGGCCTGGATGGATGCCTTGGGCGAAGCTGGCATCCAGCCGGGCCAGGTGGTCCCGGAGACCGCCCTGCTGCCCGTCGAGGAGGATGCCTGGATACTGTGGCTGGAAGGTGACGGGGCCTGGCTGTCCACGGGGGAGGGCATGGGGGCGACCATGGAGCGGGACAACGCCGCCTTCCTCCTGCGTCGGCGTCTGCAGGAGGCCTTGGAGGAAGAGCGCCCGAGGCGGTTGATGGTACTGCGCCATGGCCCCGTCCGGGCCGAGGATGATGACCTGCGGGCCCTGGGCAACCCCGATGACATGGAGATCACATTCCTCGAGGCACCTTCGACGCTGATGGAACACCTGGCCTCACGCTGGCCCTCCCGCCCTCCGCTCAACCTGCTCTGTGGACCTTACAGCCCCAGGGACTCCCTGGATCATCTGTGGCGGCCCTGGCGGATCGCTGCCGGCGTGCTGCTGGCCTGGGTGGTGATCCAGTTCGTTGGCCTGGGCTGGAACCTTCAGACCCTGCGGGCCGAACAGGCGGCCCTGGAAGAACGCATGGTGGAGGTGTATCAGCAAACCTTCCCGGGCGGGCGTATTGTCGATCCCAGGCGCCAGATGGAAACGGCCCTCAGGGGCCTGTCATCGGGGCCCGACGGATCAGGCTCGGACCTGCAGGCCCTGCTCACGCGGGCCGCCCCGGCGCTGGCCAATGAGGAAGGCCTGAGCATCCAGGGCCTGCGTTACCAGGCGGGCCGGCTGGATCTGGACCTGCACCTGGCTGACCTTCAGGGCCTGGACCGTCTCAAGCAGCAACTGGAGCAGGAAGCGGGCTGGTCCGTGGATATCCAGTCGGCCAGCGCCCGGGATGACCGGGTGGAGAGCCGCATCCTGATCAGGAGTTCGGGATCATGATCAAGGCATGGTGGCGTGAACAGTCGGTGCGTGATCGGCGCATGCTTGTTGTGGGTGGTCTCTTCCTCTGTGTGGCCTTGCCCTACTGGCTGGTCTGGCTGCCGCTGAGTGATCGGGTGAACTCCATGGAGCAGGACGTGGCCCGTCTGCAGGCCGATCTGGCCTGGATGGAACAGGCTGCCGGTCAGATCCGCAGCGCCCGCGGCCAGACCCAGGCGGCCCCTGCCGACATGGGCGGACAATCCTTGCTGGGCATCATCGACGCCACCGCCCAGTCCGGCCCCCTGGCGGGCACCCTGCGGCGGGTGCAGCCGGAGGGTGGAAACACGGTGCGTGTGTGGATGGAGAATACACCCTTCGACGACATGCTCCTGTGGCTGGACGAGCTGCGTCGCCAGTACGGCATCCAGGTGAGCAGCCTGGTGGTGGATCGACAGTCGGCCGGTGGGCGGGTGAACGTGCGCCTGGTGCTGGAAAGCTGATAGCTCCGGTCCCCGGGTGAGCCGGATCCTCCCATCCATTCATCACAACAGAGTCTCTCGGAAAAGTGCCCCTCAAAAGCCCCTCCCTCAAACCCTGGCATTATGTCCTGGTGGGCCTGATCGCCTACATCGTCTTTCTCCTGGCCACATTGCCCGCCACCCTGGCCCACGATGTCGCCCGTGACCGTGGCTGGTTGCCACCGGATCTTGCCGTGGAGGGGCTATCCGGTTCTGTGTGGTCCGGTGAGGCCCAGCAACTGCGCTGGGATGCGCTGGCGTTTCAGGGGCTGGCGTGGCAGGTGTCTCCCTGGCCACTGCTGCGGGGCGAGTTGCGCACTCACATCCAGTTCGCCCGGCCCGGCAGTGGGGGCAGCGCGCAATTGGGCCTTCGGCCAAACGGGATTCGTCTGGAAAATCTGCGGGCAGACCTGCCGGCGGCCTACCTGGCCGATGCCTTTCTGGATTTTCCGGTGATCGTCGAGGGGCGCATCATGGCCGACGTGCCAGTGGTGCACATCCATCACGAGGCAGGCTTCACCTGTGCCGAAGGCACCCTGGGCTGGCTGGGGGCCGCCTCGGGGCTGCCCCAGGCCATCCCCCTGGGTGACCTGCGCGCCGAGCTGAGCACCGATGATGATGGCTGGCTACGGGCCGTGGCCCGTGACCATGGAGGCCCGCTGTTCCTGGAGGCCACCGCTCGCCTGAGCCCGGTGGGCCCCTGGCAGATCCAGGGCCGGCTGGGTGCACGGGAACAGGCCGAACCCGGGCTGGGTCAGGCCCTGAGTTTCATGGGGCGGGAGGACAGCGAAGGGCGGATCCCGCTCAACTTGAGCGGGCGGCTATGAGGGATGACCGATGCCGGTGACCCACTCGGGGTCGCCCGATGCATCGGTGATGTCACGGACCACCCCATCACTCCCGCGGTCGATCCTATTTGCCGCCACCCGGCCGATGCGTGGGATCAATCCAGGGGTCGTCCTCCGGGCCCAGGCCCGTATCCCGGTCCAGCTCCACCTGGCTGATGGTCCTGCCGGGCGCCTTGATGCGCACCCACAGGCTGGCAAAGATCAGCAGGAAGTTGATCAGGCCCACCAGGATGAACGGCGCCCGCGGGTCGATCTGGTCGAACAACCGGCCGCCGATGAGCACGATCAGCAGGATGCCCAGGGCGCCACTGATATTGAAAGCCGCCAGCACCGAACCCCGTTTGGGCTTGGGGGCCTCCTGACCGATCAGTGACTGGGCCCCCAGGAACACGGCCATTTGGCCAATGCCCATCAGGATGAAGAAGGCGTAGGCATGGGTGGCCAGGGGATTGGCCAGGAAGATCATGGCCAGATTCCCCGCCGCGGCGATGGCCATGCACACGCCCAGGGCCGTCACCCGGTTGAGACGGTCGATGATGGGCCCCAGGAAAGGCGCCGACACCAGGGCCGCCACCTGGGTGACGATGAAGATGATGGTCCCCTGCATCACCGCCTCGCCCGAGCTCATCCCCATGCCGATACCCACTGTGGTGCCCCATAGCACCACGAAGGTGGCGTTGATGGACTGATCCCCCCGGGCGATGAACGCGGCCCCGTAGGAGAGCAGGATGCGGGGATTGCGCGCCTGTGCAAAGCCGGTGACCAGCAGTTCCCGCACGGGAGGCTGGGGCTCCCGGGTGGGTGGCACGCCGGGCTTGAGTCCGAAGCCGATGATGACGGCAGAGATCGCCGCCAGAGCCGCTACCATCAGGAAGGTATAAAGACCGGCATCGGTGCCGCTCACGCCGCGGCTGGTGAAAATGTCGGGGAAGGCCCCGAACATCTGCCCGATGATGACGATCCCCAGCCCGTTGAGCATGCCGATGATGGCCACCAGCTTGCCCCGCGACCGTTCCGCCGGGTAGTCGGCCAGCACGGTGGACAGCGCCCCGGCGATGGCCACGATGCCCATGGCGTAGAAGATGCGATAGATGAACAGGTCATCCGCCGAGCCCGCCATGGGATACAGCACGTAGCAGGCGGCAATCAGCATGAAGCCGGCGATGTAGACGGGCCTTCGCCCGATCTTGTCGATGAGGATGCCCGCCGGTATGAACAGCAGCAGCGCCACCACCTCGGTCCAGAACACCAGATCGCCGCTGAGGGTCCCCTGCTCCTCGATGGGGATGTTCAGGTGTTCGTTGAGGATGTAGGTCTGCCCGATGGTGATGAACACGATCAGGCCGATGGACACGAACCCCGCGTAGAAGAAGGTCCAGCCATGAAACGGCATGACCCCGGGCGCCAGGTAGATGGGCCCGATCCGGTGGGCACTGTGCGGGGGTTCGGATGCGGTGGTCTGGGTCATCTGAGGCTAGGCATCTCGTGGGCTCGGGAAAGTCCCACAAGATACAGGGCAAGCGGGCTTTGAGGCCAGTGGTTGACCGCTGCCGGATACCCAGGTCTTCCGTACGCGCGTTATCCTCCCTGCATTTGAACCTGGGGGGAGCGCGCTCGTGCTAATGCTGCAGGGAGTCGTGGGGCTGGCGGTGTTCATCGGTATCGCCTGGTTACTCAGCGAAGATCGAAGGCGCATGCCATGGCGGGCAGTGGTGGCGGGTCTTGGGCTGCAGTTCGGTCTGGCGGCGCTGCTGTTGTGGGTGCCGGGTGGTCGTCACCTGTTCCTCTGGGCCAACGAACTGGTCATCGCCCTGAGCGAGGCCACGGAGGCGGGAACGGCCTTTGTCTTTGGCTACCTGGGCGGCGCCGAGCTGCCCTTTGAGGCCGAAGGGGCAGGGCAGGCCTTCGTCTTCGCCTTCCAGGCCTTGCCGCTGATCCTGGTCATGAGCGCCCTGTCGGCCCTGCTGTTCCACTGGCGCGTGCTGCCGCTGATCATTCGCGGTGCCTCACGGGTGCTGGAGCGCAGCTTTGGCATCGGCGGCGCCCTGGGGGTGGGGACGGCGGCCAATGTCTTTCTGGGCATGGTGGAATCCCCGCTCCTGGTGCGCCCCTATCTGGCGCGCATGACCCGCAGTGAGCTGTTTGCCCTGATGACTGTGGGCATGGCCACCCTGGCGGGCACCATGCTGGTTCTCTACGCCACCTTCATCGGTCATGTGCTGGACGATGCACTGGGACACCTGATCATCGCCTCGGTCATCAGCCTGCCCGCCGCGCTGCTGATCGCGACGGTGATGGTGCCACCCACCGGCCCGGCCACTCAGGGGGCGTTGGACGAGGGGCTGGACCGGGCCGCCGGGGCCATGGATGCCATCACCCGCGGGACCCTGCGGGGCCTGGAGCTTTTGCTGCAGATCGTGGCCCTGCTGGTGGTGCTGATCGCTCTGGTGGCCCTGGCCAACGGCCTGCTGGGTCTGCTGCCCGCAATGGGAGGCGCCGACCTGAGTCTGGAGCGTCTGCTGGGCTGGGTCATGGCGCCGTTGGCATGGCTCATGGGCATTCCCTGGCCCGAGGCTCAGGTGGCTGGCTCACTGCTTGGCATCAAGACCATCCTGAACGAGATGCTGGCGTTCCTGCAGCTGGCGCAGCTGGATTCCCACGTGCTTTCCCCGCGTTCCGAACTCATCCTGATCTACGCGCTGAGCGGATTTGCCAACCTGGGCAGCCTGGGGATTCTCATCGGTGGTCTGGGGGCGATGGCGCCCGAGCGCCGCGACGAGGTGGTGGCACTGGGGATGCGCGCCCTGGTGGCCGGGACGCTGGCCACGCTGATGACCGGGGCCGTGGTGGGGTTGCTCACGCCGTGGAACGGTTGACGTGTTTTGGGTGGTGACGACCGACGCGTGGTTGACGGCGGAGGCATCGGAGCCCACAAGGGACTGGACCCGTGATCTCCCTCAAGGCTTGCCGGAAGAGCCCGAAAGTCGAATGCATTCCCAGGCAAACAGTTGACGCGTAGGTGCGGTACGCACGTCATCCGAGATGGATGCCGCGCGCGAGAAATCTGCCACCTCTCGAGTCATGTGATCACTACTGTGGAATACCGCAGTGTTGTCAGCCAGGCAAGGGCACAGAGTTCCAGTGCCAGCCTATGCCCAATCAGTACTGTTCCTGTCGCCATGGCATGCTAAGGTGTCGCCGGCCTGGCTGATGCTCCCCTGATCCCATGAAATCATCACTCCCGAATCTCTTCCTTCCCTTTGTCGCCCTGCTTGTGATGAGCCTGGTGCTGACCGGTTGCGCCAGCGTGCCCCGGGGCGAGCCCGGCGAGGTGGATTACTCGCCTCTGGAGCGTGCCCTGAACGAGCAGGACTGTGAGGCCGCGACCCAGGCACTGGAGGGTCTTGCGGATCACCAGGCAGCCCGGGCGGCGGTGATGGCCGATGCCCGGCTCGAGGTGGCGTATCTGTGCCTGTCGGACGGCGCCTTCGATGCCGCCTGGGAGCAGAGCATGGCTTTCCTGAGGGCGTTTGGGGATCATCCTCATGCCGACTATGGCTACTATCTGGCGGGTCTTTCCCGGTTTGCTGCCTGGCAGGCCCTGCATGAGGGGGGACAGGTGCCGGACCCGGACCAGGATTCGGCCGCCGCTCGGGAGGCCTTTGCGTTGTTCCGTGATCTGGTGCGGCAGTTTCCGGAGTCCGGCTATCGTGATGAAGTGGCACCGCATCTGATGGAGTTGCGGGAGGGGCTGGCCCAGGCGGAGTTACGGATTGCCCGCGCCCGTTTTGAGCAGGGGGACCACCAGCAGGCCATGGCCAGGGCGGAATATGTGAACGAGCATTTTCGTGCCACTCGTGCCCAGGGGCAGGCCCTCTTGCTGATGGCTGATGTGCTGGAAGCGCGCGGGGATGAGGCGGGGGCCGACAGGCTCCGACGCCGGGCGCCGGATATCCCGCAAGGGGATTAACCGCCGCCCCCTGCAAAGGGAACCGGGAGGGCCTGCCCAGGCCGCGGCTCTGGCCTCTCATGCCAATGTGATACCGACGTTCTGGCCCATGTGTTTTTTTGATACAGATTCACCCCGGGGGTGAGGCAGCCCGTCGAGCCATGATGCTTTCTTAATGTTCTGTTCTGACTGGCTTTTCCTGTCTTTTTCGGGCCATTGGCATGGCCCGTGCTATAGCTCCTCCACATTCTGATCATGTTCCTCTGGAGGACCCTATGGAATTTCGCAAGACAGCACTGACCTGCGCCCTCGCCACCCTGTTTGCCCTCGGCGGCACTGCTGCAGCCCAGGACTGGGGTGGCCAGCAGGGTGGGGGCGCCCAGGATGCCCCTCCGCCGGAGCACCAGGGTGCCATGCCCGGGGCAGATGTGGATCTGTCCGATGACACCATCGATGAGTTCGTGGATGCCTTCGTGGAGGTGCAGAAGGTGAACGATGAGTTCGCCCAGCGCCTGGAAAATGCTGCGGACGCCGAGCAGGCCCAGGCCCTGCATCAGGAAGCTCAGCAGGAGATGGTGGAGGCCGTTGAGGCCACCGGCATGAACGTGGAGGAATACAACGAAGTGGCCATGGCGCTACAGAACGACCCGGAATTGCTGGACCAGGTGGTCCAGATGGCCGAGGAACGCCAGTAATCACCGCGACGTTGGGAGGTCAGCCATGAAACATTCAGCGAAAGGTCTGGCCCTGCTGGCGGTGGTGCCGTTGGCAGTGATGGCCGGACAGGGTTTCGAACCCTCGGATCGTGACGCGATGGAACGGCAGCCGCCGGGTGGTGGCTTTGGCACCCCGGGTGCGGACAGCCCGCCCCCAGGGGGTGGCATGGAGCCCCCCGGTGGGGCGGCCCCTCCGCCCGGTGGCGGGCAACCAGTGCCTCCCCCGGGTGGTGAGGCCGCTCCCCCACCCGGGGGCACACAGCCTGCCCCGCCCCCCGGCGGCGGCGCCGCTCCGCCTCCAGGGGGTGCCGAGCCCCCGCCGCCGGGTGACGGTGCCGGGGCACCTCAGGGTGGTGCCGCACCACCCCCGGGCGGGCAGCCCGGCGGAGGCATGGGGCAACCGCCCGAGCCGCCGGCTGGTGGTGGCGCGGGCGCACCGCCGCCGGCGCCGGGTGGTCAGCCCGGTGGGGGCATGGGTGAACCCCCCGCACCCTCGGGCGGTGGCATGGGCACACCCCCCGATGATGACGGGGAGGGTGGCCTGCAAATGCCGCCCGCGGATCCGGAGTGATCTGATCCTCGCGCTGTGAGCGTACCCCCCATGCGGGCCGTCACTCGACGGCCCGCATCTGTTTGCGGCACCTCATTCCTCCAGGTAGGTATAGCCCGACAGGCCATGATCCAGCTCGCCCAGGATCTGCTCCTGGCGGGCACGATCCAGGCCGGAATCCACCACCTTCTGCCGGTAGGCCCCCGCCAGCAGTTCCGTGTCGTAGTGCACGTAGCGCAGCAGCTCGGCCACCGTGTCCCCCTGTTCCGGCTCCACCACCTCGTAGCCCCCGTCGTCCTTGAGCACCACGTTGATGGCGTCGGTGTCGCCGAACAGGTTGTGCAGATCCCCCAGGATCTCCTGGTAGGCCCCCACCATGAAGATGCCCAGCAGATAATGCTCATGCTCGCGCAGTTCATGCAGAGGCAGGCTGGGTGCCGTGGTCTCGCCGTCCACGTAGCGATCCACATGCCCGTCGGAATCGCAGGTCAGGTCCTGCAGTACGGCCCGCCGGGTGGGCCGTTCGTCCAGCCGGTGCAGGGGCATGATGGGGAAGATCTGGTCGATGGCCCAGGCATCAGGGATGGACTGGAACACGGAGAAGTTGCAGAAATACTTGTCCGACAGCTTCTCATTGAGTTCATCGCCGATGTCCCGGGGCAGGCGGTCCGCTCTGGTCGCCAGCAGGCGCCGGCAGGTGGCGAAGTAGATCTGCTCGGCCAGGGCCCGGTGCTCCAGATCCAGCAGGCCGTGGGTGAACATGGAGCGCACCTCCCCCAGCCAGTCCAGCATGTTGTGGAAGACCTCGGTGGGGGCATTGTCGTCGGCCTGCTCGAACAGGCGCCACATGTCCAGCAGCACCGCCGGGGCATCCTCGTCCGGGGGCTGGATGTCGGCGGCCACCGGGGGGCGCTCAGTGTCGATCACATCGGTGATGAGCACCGCATGGTGCGCCGTGGTGGCCCGGCCGGACTCGGTGAAGATCTCCGGATGGGGCAGGTCGTACTCCCGGCAGGTGTTGGCCAGGATGCGCACCACGCTGCTGGCGTAATCCTGCAGGCTGTAGTTGATGGAGCACAGGTTGCGCGATCGGGTGCCCTCGTAGTCCACGCCCAGGCCCCCGCCCACGTCCACCACCTGGATAGGGGCTCCCAGTCGGTGCAGCTCGGCGAAGAAGCGCGAGGCCTCGAACATGCCCGCCTGGATGTCGCGGATGTTGGCGATCTGCGAGCCCATGTGGAAATGCAGCAGCTGCATGCAGTCCAGCATGTCGTGGGCCCGCAGTTGCTCCAGCAGGTGCAGGGCCTGGGCCGAGGAGAGACCGAACTTGGCCTTCTCGCCCCCGGTGTTCTGCCACTTGCCCTTGCCCACCGAGGCCAGGCGCACGCGCATGCCCAGGCAGGGCTTCACGCCCAGATCCCGGGCGGCGGCGATCACGCCCTTCAGTTCCGAGGGCTTTTCGATGACGATGTACACCCGATGCCCCAGCATCTGGCCGATCATGGCCAGGCGCAGGTATTCCCGGTCCTTGTAGCCATTGCACACGATCACGCCGCCCGGGCGCGACAGGGCCAGCACCGCCATCAGTTCCGGCTTGCTGCCCGCCTCCAGGCCCACCTTGTCCACACCATAGGTGAGGATGCGTTCCACCACGCTGCGCTGCTGGTTCACCTTGATGGGATAGACGGCGGTGTAGCGCCCGGGATACTCGCTCTCCTCGAAGGCCTGCCGGAAGGCCTGGGTGAGACGTTCCACCCGGTCGGTGAGGATGTCGGGGAAACGCACCAGCACCGGCACGTCGATGTTCATGGGCTTCACCCGGGCCACCAGGTCGTACAGGTCCACGCCGGGGTGTCCGGCATGGGCCGGCGGCCTGACGACTACCCGCCCCTGGTCATTGATATGGAAATAGCCGCCATTCCAGTGATCGATATTGTAGGTCTGGCGGGCGGATTCCGTGGTCCAGTCTGTCATGGGGAATTCTTCAGGTCTTTATGCGGGGGCCATGATAACGCAGGTGAGGGGAGGGATATCCCCATCGTGCGCGAGTTGCAGCGAAATACCCGATTCGATAGGGTGACTTCGATTGTCACGTCCAGCGACACACCGTGGTCGCGCAGGGAGATGCGACACAGGATGACCGAGGACTCACAGGCCACGCGCCCGGGCGGGCATCGATTTTCAGGTTCATCAACTCAAGCATTGTGCAGGAGGAGAGACATGAAAGATCGTGACCACACCGTGAGCCGCCGTGGTTTCCTGAAGTTTGGCGCCTATGGCCTGCTGGCCGTGCCTGTGGCCGGCCTGGGCTGGAGCACCCAAGCCAAGGCCATGGAGCGTCTGGATGAGGACTCCGCCGAGGCGCAGGCCCTGGACTATGTCCACGATGCCGCCAATGCCGACCACCCCTCCTATGAGGAGGGTCAGGTCTGTGATAACTGTGATCTTTGGACCGACCCCACCGCCGAGGACTGGGGTCCCTGCGCCGTCTTCCCTGGCAAGCTGGTGGCCGCCGGCGGCTGGTGCAGCGCCTGGGTGGGCTGATTCACAGCCAACAAAGCCCCGCGGGTGGGAGCGGCCCCCGGCCGAGAATGGCGGCGGGTACAGCACCCAACCTCGCCGCCAATCCCATTCGCGGGCAGGCCCGCTCCCACAGGGCGGGCGGGCCATGGCTCCAGACTCCTGGCCTCAGGATAACTCCCGTGGGAGCGGCCCCCGGCCGCGAGTGGCGGCGGGCATGGCCCCTCTCAGCATTCCACACCTTCAACCCGAGCCCGGCCGGTGCGACTGATGATGATCCGCCGCCCCTTGTCGCCGTGACACAAGGACACCGTGCCCATCTGCAAGCCACCGTTGATCTGCCGGGTTTGCCCGTCCGGCCGATAGGCTATGTACCGGCTCATGGTGCCGTTCGCCTCGATGCTCACGGCAGCCGGTGGACCACCGTACACCCGTAATACCTCGCCAGGTTCGGAAATGTCTGCCGGATACTCAGGCGCCACACGCACGATCCAGCCCACCGTATAACCATCTTCCTGGCAGTGGCTGCCATCCGCCGAGGGGCAGATCAGCACACCTTCGCCCCGTTGCACGGCTTCGGACCGGGCCAGGCGCAGGCTTGCCATGAAATCGTTGGTGGCGGTGATCAGCCGCTGCTCCTGCAGCAGGCCGGCAAAGCCGGGCAGCGCGATGGTGGCGAGTATGACGGCCACCGCGAGTGTGACCAGCAGTTCCACGAGTGTGATGCCATGTTCCCTGGGCATGGGCCTCTCTCCTTGAGGTTGCAATGACTGTTTTCTTGAGTTTGAGAGGCTAACCCCGGCGTGAGCGGACTGCAACGCAGTCGCGCTATACTCTGGGCCTTGTCAATTCCCCGGCCATCATGAGGGTAGGTACATGACAGTGGAGGATGGTGCCCTGCTGTTAGGCGCAGCGCTCACGCTTCTGGGCTACGCCCTCGTGGTGGTGGCCGGGTTTCGCCGGGAATTCCTCTGGGGGGTGATCAACCTGGTGCCCGGCGTCTCGCTGGCCTTCGTGCTGTTGCACTTGCGGCGGGCCCGGCTGGGCTTCATCGTCAGCTTGATGGGCCTGGTGGTGGTGGCTGCCGCCCTGTATGGCGGTGCAGACCGCACCGTTGAGGAAAAACTGGCCCAGCATGACATCGGCCTGGATATTCAGATGCCGGTGACCCGCCCCTGGGATGAGGAATTGCCCAACCAGGCCCTGGTGCGACAGATCGAGGAAGAGACCGGCGAGCCCCTGGAGATCATTGAGTTCGACCCCTTTGGTCCCTCCACGGCCAGACCACTGCCACCAGCGGAGAGTTTTCGGCTGGCTCCGGATGGCCAGCGTGTGCAGCGTGCCTACCGGGAGGCCATCGCTGCCGAATGGGGTGAACTGGAGGGTGAGCGTGTGCGCCTCACCCTGGCTGGAGGCGCGGTGCGCGAGGGCAATCTCATTGCCGTGACCGGCCGCTCGCTATTTGTCCAGCAGGTGGTGCAGGGCGGTCATGTGGCCTTTGAATATCGTCGCGACGATGTACGGCGCATGGAAGTCTGGGATGTGGAGGGTGCTTCGCCGCGGGTACAGCCCCGTCCCGATCCCGTGGAAGAGTTGCCGGAACCCGAAGTGATCTTTGAAGAACTGCAAACCACTGAGGAATGATGATGCAGTGCTACGTTTATCGCAGCTCGCGGCGGCAGGACACCTACGTCTATCTGCCCGCCAAGGACGATTTCTCCAACATCCCTCAAGCCTTGCTGAATGTTTTTGGCACGCCGGAGTTCGCACTGGAGTTCGTTCTCAGTCCTGATCGCCGACTGGCTCGGGAAGATCCCTCGCAGGTGCTCGCCAATCTGAAAAACCAGGGCTTTCATCTGCAGATGCCGCCGGAGAACGATCGGCCGGCGTAGCCGTTTTACTCCAGCAGTTCCGTGTCTTCATGGCTATAGGCCGGCGTACAGGCGCAGAGGATGCGCATGGGAATGTTGCCGGTGTTGCGCACCCGGTGGGCGGTGCCCGGCTCGATACGCACGGTGTCACCGGTAGTCACTGGAAATTCCTCCTGCCCCATCTGCATCATCCCCTCGCCCTGAGTGAAGTGATAGATCTCCTCCGTGATCGGGTGGCGATGCAGGGTGGTGCAAGCACCTACGTGCACCAACGCCTCCGCCAGGCTCTGTGCCCCGTCACCGTGCAGCCGGGGATGCATGAGTTCACGGATCTCCGAACCATCCTTGGTGTCGTAGGCGGCGATGTCCTCATATCGGGTTTTCATCTGTCGAATCCTCTCAGCTGCTTCCCATTCAAGAGCGGCCATTGCCTGATTCCTGAGCAAAGCCTTATTTTAGTCAGTATGATGCCTGATGCCGACACTTGCATTGCAAGTTGGGCTTTGGATTGAAGGGCGTGACTGCCATTCGGAGAGACAGGAATGTCGTATTACCTCTACTGGGGAAAGGCACAACCGGCGGACGGCGGCGATAGCTGCCATCTTCTGCCCTATCACAGTCTGGATGTGGCAGCCGTGGGCTGGCTTTTGTTGGCTCCCGAGCGACCACTGACCCGGTTGCTGGCGGCGCGGCTCGATTTGCCGTCTGAAGGTCTGCGTCGATTCCTGGTATTTCTCTTGGGGCTGCATGATCTAGGTAAGTTTGCGCGAGCCTTTCAGGGTGTGGCGCGGCCGCAAGGCGGCGAACTGGTGCCTCCGATAGAGCGACTGGCCTATACCGAACGACACGATCGTCTGGGCGCATTGCTGTGGCAGGCGTCCTGGATCGAGTGGCTGCGGGACGGCACGCTGCGTTGGCCGGACTGCGACCTCCACCGCAAGACACGCCAGCAACTCAGCGAGACCCTTCGCGCCGTGCTGGCACCGATGTTCGGACATCACGGCCAGCCCGTCGGGGCGGGTCGGCTTGAGCTGGCAGACTTCTTCGGTGATGACTACAGTGCATCAGATTGTGAGGCTGCGCGACAGTTTGTCGCGGACTGGGCCACACTGCTCGATCCCGACTGGCCGGTTCAGCACCTTGTCTCACCGGAATGGCGGGAAGCCTTTCTCGCACTGAGTTGGACCATCGCTGGTTGGGCCACGTTAAGCGACTGGCTGGGCTCGAATCGAGATCATTTCGAGTATCGCCAGGATGAGATGCCACTGGATGATTACTGGCCACTGGCCCTCAAACGCGCTCAGCTATCGCTCCAACAGTCCGGCTTTGCCGATCCTCCCAAGCCGGTGGCCTATACCGGCCTGTCCCATTGGTTCGGCGGCGAGTCGGTGACGCCAACCCCACTGCAGCGCAAAGCAGAAACCCTGACTATCGGGGACGGTCCCCAGCTCTTCATCCTTGAGGATGTGACTGGTTCCGGCAAGACAGAGGCGGCCTGCATTCTTGCCCAGCGTCTTCTCGCGGCGGGACATGGCGAGGGGTTGTACTTCGCCCTGCCGACCATGGCGACCTCCAATGCCATGTACCAGCGACTGGGGAACCTGCATCAACGTTTCTATGCCGCGAAGTCTCGCCCTTCCTTCGTGCTGGCTCATGGCGCCCGCGATCTGAACGATACCTTCGTGAATTCCGTGGCTTCCGAGCAGCCTGAAGACCAGGATTACGCCGCCGATGACATCACGGCGACGACATATTGCAATCGCTGGTTGGCCGATTCGCGCAAGAAGTCTCTGTTGGCCGATGTGGGGGTCGGCACCATCGATCAGGCACTGATGGGGCTGTTGCCGTTTCGGCATCAGTCGCTCCGCCTCTATGGCCTGGCGCGCAAGGTGCTGATTGTTGATGAGGTGCATGCCTATGACCATTACATGCAGACCCTTTTGCAGCAGTTGCTGACCCATCACGCCCGTCAGGGCGGGAGTGCCATCCTGCTTACGGCCACCCTGCCGCACGGCATGCGCGAGGAGCTGGCTGTGGCGTGGCGCCATGGGTTGGGGCAGCCCCCGGCCTCGATGCGGGAACAGGCGTTCCCGCTGTTGACCCGGATCGATCATGACTCGGTGCGGGAAGTCCCGCTGTCCACGCGTCCCGAGGTGGCGCGCGAGGTGGGTGTCCATTGGCTGACAACCGAGGAGCAGGCGTTCGAGACGGTGATGGCGGCGGTGGAGGCAGGGGAGTGCGTTGCCTGGGTACGCAACACCGTGGATGACGCCATTCGGGCCTTCGAGCAACTGCGCGCGAGCCATCCTGACCCAGAGCGCTGCTTGCTCTTCCACAGCCGTTTCGCGATGACAGACCGTCAGCGAATTGAGTCGGATGTGATCGGGCGGCTGGGCAAGGCATCCAACCCTGATCAGCGACGCGGCCAGGTGCTGATCAGTACGCAGGTCTTCCAGGAATCACTGGATTGTGATGTTGACTACATGGTCAGTGATCTCGCACCGATCGACCTGCTGATTCAGCGGGCCGGGCGTCTTCAGCGCCATACACGTGGCCCGCGTCGTCAACCCTTGCTCGCCATTCTTGCACCGGAATGGAGCGACACGCCGGATGCCCAGTGGCTGAAGCGTACCTTGCCGGGCACTCAGGCGGTCTATCGCGATACCTCTCTATTGTGGCTGACGCAGCGCGTGTTGCGCGAGCTCGGGGCAATCCGTATGCCCGATGAGGCGCGGACCCTGATCGAGAGCGTCTACGGGTCGGTTGCGGACCTGGTGCCGGATGGTCTGCTGGATGCGCGTTTCGAGCAGCATGGCATGAGGCGCCATGCGGTCTCCATGGCGGGTTTTAACGCCCTGGCGCTGGAGCAGGGCTACCTTCGTCATCCGGAATTTGATCAATGGCAGGAGGAGCAGGAGATCGGGACGCGCCTGGTCGATGAGCCGACGGTCAACGTTGTTTTGCTCAAGCATCGTGAAGATGGCGAGCTGACGCTCTGGGCAGAGGGGCAGCGTCACGCCGACATGCTCAGCCAGGTCAAGCTGCGCCAGAGCCAGGCTGAAAAACTGGCGGGCTTGTCCTGCGACTGCCAGCCCCAGTGGGAGGCCCTTCAAGAGCAATCCAAGGCGCTGTGCTTTACCCAGCCGTGGCTGGTGGAAGCCGATACTGCTTGCACTTATGACGGTGGATGGGGCGTGGTGTTTTCAAAGGACGGGAATCCCCGCTGACGCGGGGAACGAGCCAAAGATTTGCTTTCAACCTTCTGAGTTTTCGAGATGCAAGGAGCGGCGATGAATCTATTAACGGCATGTTGGCTGCCTTTTCGTACTCGGGATGGAACCACCACCTACCGTGCGCCCAGCGCGGTGGCCGACCCGGAGGTGATTGACCTCGCTTTGCACCGGGCCGATTTCCAGGGGGCCGCCCATCAGTTCCTGATTGGCCTCTTGCAGACCGCGCTGCCACCGCAGGATCACGGCGAGTGGCTGGATCGTTTTATCGAGCCGCCGAGTATCGCTGAATTGGAAAGGGTCTTTGCGCCTTTCAACACAGCCTTCGAGCTGGATGGCGAGAGAGCGCGGTTCATGCAGGACCTCGATCCACTCAAGGACGTCAAGGAAACCACAGTCAGCGGCCTGTTGATCGACTCCCCCGGGGCGAACGGCGTCAAGAACAATACCGACTTCTTCGTGAAGCGCGGGCGTGTCGATGCGATGTGCGAAGACTGCTCGGCGTTGGCGTTGTTCACCATGCAAATCAATGCACCGGCCGGTGGGGCAGGCATTCGCGTCGGCCTGAGGGGAGGCGGGCCGCTGACGACGCTGGTGCTGCCCGAATTGCCCGATGCCAGCCTGTGGTCTCGCCTGTGGTTGAACGTGCTGACGCCCAAGGCGCTGACGCGATCCGGGCAGACATGGAAGGCGCCGCGCGCCGATGACGACACCTTGTTCCTGTGGATGGCACCGACCCGGGTCAGCGACAAGAAAGGCACGGAAGTGTTGCCCGATGGCATGCATCCGCTGCATCCCTACTGGTCGATGCCCCGTCGCTTCCGGTTGCTTTTCGAGGATGAGTCGTGTCGCTGCGACATCTGCGGACGAGAAACCACACGCGCCGTACGTCAGATCCGCGCCAAGAAGCAAGGCACCAACTACGACGGGCCCTGGCTGCACCCGCTGACCCCTTACCGCCGTGATCCCAGGAAACCTTCAGAGCCTCCTCTGTCCACCAAGGGGCAGCCGGGCGGCTTGGGTTATCAGCACTGGTCGAACCTGGTATTGCACGATGCCGATACCAGCGGCGCGCTACCGGCTCTGGTGGTGCAGGATTACATCGCCGGCAAGGTGCCGGTCGTCGACGAAGAGCGCCGCTTCGGCGAAGAGATCGTCGCCCTGCTCAAGCATGCCCGCTTGTGGGCGTTCGGCCACGACATGGACAACATGAAGCCGCGCGGCTGGTACAGCGTCGAGATGCCGCTGGTGGCCGTGCCCCCTGCCCAGCAGGAAAGACTGCGTACCTGGGTGCAACAGTACACTGAATTGGCCCGCCAGGTGGCCTGGATGGTGCGCACCCAGGTCAAGAATGCCTGGTTCGCCCGCCCTTCCGATGCCAAGGGCGATATGAGCCATATCGACCTGCAGTTCTATGACGCCACCCAGGGTGCCTTCTTTCATGCATTGCACGCTTTCCAGCAGGCGCTAACGGACGTCGATGACACCCCACGCCTGCCTTCCCGGGTGGGTGAGGCGTGGTACCTCACGCTGAAACATGAAGCCTTGGCCCTATTCGAGGAGCAAGCGCTGAGTGGTGCGCTGGAGGCCGTCGACCTGCAGCGGGCGACGGCGGCAAGGCGTCAGCTGCTGAGTTTTCTGGCCGGGCGCAGCAAGGGCAGCAAGGTCATTCGTCAATTTGCCGAGACCGGTGGCTTCGTATTGAGCGCCAAACCGGCAACTACCGAAGAGAGCGTGTCATGAGTGAAACGGAACTCGCACCCGCAGCAGAGGCGCCGCCGCGCGTGCCCGAGCGGCTGTATGCCATCGAACGTCGAGAAGCCGATGCCTTGCGGCGCTGGTGGCAGCGCTTGACGCTTTCCGCCGAGGCGTTGAAGGCCCATACCGACGCCCCTCCCTGGCCCAAAGGGATGCGGGCGGCATTGCGACGTTGCGACACCATTGAGGCGGCCATGCTCACAGAGGCTTTCCGCCACCTGTGGCGCTGGTTGCCGGCACAGGACGAACAGCCCGAACACCAGCGTGATCAGCGCTTGCAGGTCTGGACCTGTATCGCCCTGGTCGTGGCTGAGCTTCGCGAGGAACAGCCCAGGATGCCGCTTGGCGCCGGTCTCGGTCGGCAGAAACGTGAAACCGGTAAGCCCTACATGAGCGAGCTGCGCTTCCAGCAGCTGATGACCGCGGGCACGCCGGAGGAACTGGTGCAACGCCTGCGCCGTGCCCTGGCGCTGATCGACAAGCGTGGTGTCAGCATTGTGCATCTCGCCGACAACATCGCGCTCTGGTGGCGTGAATATCAGGGCGGAGCATCGCCCCAACCTACCCGGCGTCTGGGGTTTGTGTGGGCCAATGACTATTTCGGCGCCACGGCCGGCTATCGACAAGACAACGAGTGATCCGTTCACCACACAGGGAGCCAAGTAATGAGCCACTTCATCCAACTGCATCTGTTGACCGCCTATCCGCCGGCGAACCTCAACCGTGACGACCTGGGGCGACCCAAGACCGCCATCATGGGCGGTGCCAAGCGACTGCGAGTGTCATCTCAGAGCCTGAAGCGCACCTGGCGCACCTCGGCAGTATTCGAGGAGGCGGTAGGGCAGCATCGTGGCATGCGCACCAAGCGCGTGGGTATCGAGGCGGAAAAGCGCCTGCAGGAAAAGGGCGTTAAGGAGAAAGACGCCCGCGCCTGGGCAACGGACATCGCCAAGGTCTTCGGCGATGTGGCCAAGGGCGAACTGGAAACCAGCCAGCTGGTCCACGTTGGCCCCGAGGAACAGGCCGCCGTCGATGCCCTGGTCGAAAAGCTGGCCGATGAGAATCGCGCGCCGGAGCAGGAGGATCTCGACCTGCTCCGCCATAAGCCGTCCGCCGTGGATATTGCACTGTTTGGCCGCATGCTGGCGGCATCCCCGGCCTTCAACGTCGATGCAGCCTGCCAGGTCGCCCACGCGATCACCGTGCATGCCGCCGAGGTGGAGGACGACTACTTCACGGCCGTGGACGATCTGAATGCCGGTGACGACCATCGAGGTGCAGCTCACGTGGGAGAGGCGGGTTTTGGTGCGGGCCTGTTTTACAGCTATGTGTGTATCGATCGGCGGCAGCTGATAGAGAATCTCAAGGGGGATGATGCCCTGTCGGATCGTGCCATTGCGGCCCTCGTGGAAGCTGCCGTGAAGACCTCGCCGAAGGGCAAGCAGAACAGCTTTGGCTCCCGCGCTCACGCCAGCTATGTGCTGGCCGAGAAGGGCGACCAGCAGCCGCGTTCGCTCTCGGCCGCCTTTCTTCGCCCTATCTCGGGACAGGACCAGGCGCGGGATGCCATTACACGTCTGGAGCGCCAGGCGCAGGCCTTCGACGATGCCTATGGGCCAGGTGCGGAGCAACGCTTCGTCGTGGCCGCCGACCCCGACTACCGGGAGCCATGCCTGTCTGGAAAAGTGGCCATGGGGAACCTCCCTGAACTGATCGATTTTCTCTCCATCGAGCAGTAAGGAGCCGTCATGACGGAGTATCTGGTCTTTCGGCTCTATGCGCCGCTCGCAAGCTGGGGCGAGGCGGCGGTGGGCGAGTCACGCCCTACAGCCACTTATCCGGGGCGAAGCGCCATCATCGGGCTACTCGGCGCAGCGTTGGGGGTGCGTCGGGATGATGATGAGGGTCAACGCCAACTGCGCGACAGTGTCGCTATCGCCATCAAGCAGCGCTCGCCCGGCAGCTTGATGCGCGATTACCACACCGTGCAGGTGCCGGCGTCGCAAGCCAAGGTGACCTACCGCACCCGGCGGGACGAATTGAGCGCACCCCGCAGGGTCATCAATACCATCCTCTCCAGCCGTGATTACCGCTGCGACGGGCTCTGGACGGTTGCCGTCTGGTTGACACCGCAGGCAGAGCTGACGCTCGAACAACTGGAGCAGGCACTCAAGGCACCGCATTTCCCGCTCTACCTGGGGCGCAAGTCGTGCCCAGCGGCGGCTCCACTGGCACCACGTCGGGAAGTATCCGCCCTGCTGCAAGATGTTCTGGATGCAGGCTTTCCTCCGCTATGCGGAAAGAGTGAGGGTGACGAGAGCAGGGCCCTGAGATTGCCGGAAAGCGCGCTCTATGCCTGGGAAGGCGCCGCCGATGCCCTGGACGCCAATGGCCAGGGCGTGGAGTCCAGCGAGGTCTGGGATATGCCATTGAATCGCCGCCGTTGGCAGTTCGGGCCGCGGGTGGAATACCGCCGTGTGGTGCGGGCAAGGGAGGAGCGCTGATGTACCTTTCTCGTGTAGTTGTCGATCTCAACGGCCTCTCTCGGGGGACCTTGTTCGAAATCATGGGGGGCGGGGCCTATGGCGCCCATCAACTGCTCTGGCGGTTATTCCCGGATCACCAAGGCCCACGGCCGTTCCTGTTCCGCCAGGAAATGGAAGAGCCCGAGGGCGGTGGAGCACCGCGAGGTTTGCCGTTGTTTTATGTGCTGTCCGATCGCGAGCCGGTGCCGGTTTCTGGCTTGCTCCAGGCGCAGTGCAAGCGGTTTTCGCCGGCACTGGAAGTTGGTGATCAACTCGCTTTTCGCCTGCGGGCCAACCCTACCGTGGCTAAGTCGGCGGCAGGTGAGCGGGGGCGGCGTGCCGATGTCTTGATGGCGGCCAAGTACCCCTTTGAGGCTGGCAAGGCTCGGACCAGCCAGGCCTGCACTGAGGCGATGGATCATGCCGCGCGTGGGTGGCTGGCAGAGCGCGCCGAATCCTGGGGATTTCGGTTGCCGGCGGAACCTGAAGTGGGCGCCTATCGCCAGCATGCCTTGCCCAAGGAAAAAGGTCGATCCATCCGCTTTTCCAGCGTCGACTATGAAGGCCTGCTGGAGGTCTCTGACCCGGGTCGATTGATCGAAACGCTGACCCAGGGCATCGGGCGAGCCAAGGCCTTCGGCTGCGGGTTGCTGCTATTGCGCCGTCCCTGATTGTCACCCGGTAAGGAGGCCGAGATGGGATACATTCCGCTCAAACCCATCCCCGAGAAAGACCGCATGTCGATGATCTTCATTCGCAAGGGGCAGATCGATGTGCGTGACGGAGCCTTTGTCGTCATCGATGAGGTGAACGGCGAGCGCATGCATATTCCGGTAGGTTCGGTGGCCTGCCTGTTGCTGGAGCCCGGCACGCGAATCTCCCATGCTGCCGTCAAACTGGCATCGGTCGTCGGGACCCTGCTGATCTGGGTCGGCGATGCAGGGGTTCGCCTCTACAGCGCCGGTCAGCCTGGTGGGGCACGCTCTGACAGGCTGCTCTATCAGGCGCAGTTGGCGCTGGATGAGCAGCTGCGCTTGAAGGTAGTGCGCAAGATGTTCGAGCTGCGTTTTGGTGAGCCTCCGCCCTCGCGGCGTAGCGTGGATCAACTCCGGGGCATGGAGGGCGCCCGGGTCCGCAAGACCTATCAACTGCTGGCCAAGCAGTATGGCGTCAAATGGCATGGAAGGCACTACGACCCGAATCAGTGGGATACCTCGGACGTGGCCAATCAGTGCCTGTCTTCTGCAACGGCTTGCCTGTATGGCATCACCGAGGCGGCGATCCTTGCAGCGGGGTATGCGCCGGCGATCGGTTTCCTGCATACCGGAAAGCCCCAGAGCTTCGTCTACGATATCGCGGATATCGTGAAATTCGAGACAGTGGTTCCGGCGGCCTTTCGGGTTGCGAAAATGAATCCGGTGGCCCCTGAACGCGAGGTGCGCATTGCCTGCCGTGATGCCTTCAAGCAGACAAAACTGCTGCAGCGCCTGATTCCGATGATCGAGGAGGTGCTGGCGGCCGGCGAGATAGATCCGCCGCCTCCGGCACCCGAGGCCATGCCACCGGCGATTCCCGAGCCGGAATCCATCGGCGACCAGGGACACCGGAGCAAATGATATGGCGATGCTGGTGGTGGTAACCGAGGCGGTGCCGCCGCGCCTGCGCGGCCGGCTGGCAGTGTGGTTGCTGGAGATTCGCGCTGGCGTCTATGTTGGCGATGTCAGCAAGCGCGTACGCGAGATGATCTGGGAGCAGGTCGATGCCCTGGCCGAGGATGGCAACGTTGCCATGGCATGGGCCAGCAACCATGAATCCGGTTTCGAGTTCCAGACCTATGGCGCCAACCGACGTGAGGCGATCGATCATGATGGGCTAAGGTTGGTGAAATTTCTGCCACCTCCGTCAACTGATTGATTTTCCAAGCTCTTTAACAATTCGGTCTGTTCGAAAAGTAAGCAAAATCGTTGGTGGAATTCCCGCTAACGATTTTCTTCTTTGTAAACAAGTGGCTACAATTGGCCGTTCCCCGCAGGCGCGGGGATGAACCGTTGACCCGCGCCCTTGACGTTCAGGGTCAACACCGTTCCCCGCAGGCGCGGGGATGAACCGATGTCGCCGCTGAGGCGTATCGGCAGGCCGACCCGTTCCCCGCAGGCGCGGGGATGAACCGCAGACCGACGATACCGCGTTTCTCAACGAGGTCCGTTCCCCGCAGGCGCGGGGATGAACCGGTGCTGCTCTGCGGTAGGTCATCAATCAGGACCCGTTCCCCGCAGGCGCGGGGATGAACCGTGGTGCGTCACTTGTCACGCGCAAACATGACCACCGTTCCCCGCAGGCGCGGGGATGAACCGATCCTGTCCCTGTCCGGCGAGGGCCCGGAGATCCGTTCCCCGCAGGCGCGGGGATGAACCGCGGAAATTTTCAACGGGTATCAGGTCGATCCACCGTTCCCCGCAGGCGCGGGGATGAACCGCTACCGACTGGTTATCACCGAACCGGGCAACACCGTTCCCCGCAGGCGCGGGGATGAACCGATAATCCATGCCGACTCTGCCGATTTTCCGATCCGTTCCCCGCAGGCGCGGGGATGAACCGAACGCGCCCCCTGGAACTGAACCACACTGGATCCGTTCCCCGCAGGCGCGGGGATGAACCGAACGCGCCCCCTGGAACTGAACCACACTGGAGCCGTTCCCCGCAGGCGCGGGGATGAACCGCACTTGAAGTCCTCCCCAGGGAGTTCACGCCACCGTTCCCCGCAGGCGCGGGGATGAACCGCCAGCGTGATGCGCGGGTAGAGCCTCAACAGCCCGTTCCCCGCAGGCGCGGGGATGAACCGGGTTGCCAATGGTAGTGGCCGACCCGCTGGGCCCGTTCCCCGCAGGCGCGGGGATGAACCGGCCTCCCGAAGTGGGTTTGCCGACACTTCCGGCCCGTTCCCCGCAGGCGCGGGGATGAACCGGATGGAGGAGAGGGCGCGCCAGGATCTGGCCACCGTTCCCCGCAGGCGCGGGGATGAACCGCCGGTAAATCTGCTGTACCGCAGTATCCAGGCCCGTTCCCCGCAGGCGCGGGGATGAACCGTCCTGGCAGCGCCGGCATGCCGGGTGGCCACACCGTTCCCCGCAGGCGCGGGGATGAACCGATCCTCAACCACGTAGGCGTCATTTGATGAGTCCGTTCCCCGCAGGCGCGGGGATGAACCGACCAGGCCGAACGATTCCTGCGTGAACTGGAACCGTTCCCCGCAGGCGCGGGGATGAACCGCTCCAGGCGGTCATAGCGGCCCACGCGGTACGCCGTTCCCCGCAGGCGCGGGGATGAACCGTCCCGCAGCTCGTGCCGCAGCAGGAACGAATCCCGTTCCCCGCAGGCGCGGGGATGAACCGTCTGCCGGATGACCCTTGAGCGCCATGGCGGGCCGTTCCCCGCAGGCGCGGGGATGAACCGCTGACACGACAGATCGCCGTCCATCTCCCCGACCGTTCCCCGCAGGCGCGGGGATGAACCGTTGGCCAGGGCATCATTGACCTTGCCGATCTGCCGTTCCCCGCAGGCGCGGGGATGAACCGAACCAGCACGTCGCCAATGCTGGGGGGCGGGGCCGTTCCCCGCAGGCGCGGGGATGAACCGCTGCAAATCAAGAAGCGGGACAATGCACATCACCGTTCCCCGCAGGCGCGGGGATGAACCGGCGAGCGCATAAAGGCCCGCCTGTGCCTCACCCCGTTCCCCGCAGGCGCGGGGATGAACCGCTGCATCGAGCCACCGACGAACCGGATCACGGCCGTTCCCCGCAGGCGCGGGGATGAACCGGCATCAAACCACAAACGGGCCAAGCGCGGCACCCGTTCCCCGCAGGCGCGGGGATGAACCGGGGGCCAGACTGCACGGGCGGGGCGGTTTGTCCCGTTCCCCGCAGGCGCGGGGATGAACCGTCATGTCAGGGGCTTTTAGGGGTCGGGGGGGGCCGTTCCCCGCAGGCGCGGGGATGAACCGCCATTCCAGCACTTCTTGGTGCGCCTGGGTAACCGTTCCCCGCAGGCGCGGGGATGAACCGCTGGGCAGTAAATACAGCTTTTTGTATAGCCCCCGTTCCCCGCAGGCGCGGGGATGAACCGATCCTCAAGCCCCCTGGCGCCGCTCTGCTGGTCCGTTCCCCGCAGGCGCGGGGATGAACCGCGGTGGACACGGTTGCGGGAATGGCTCCAGCCCCGTTCCCCGCAGGCGCGGGGATGAACCGGTCGATACTGTCCCCATCGTCGCCCGCATGCACCGTTCCCGCAGGCGCGGGGATGAACCGGACAAAACTAGACCGAGAGGCCGCCGAATCTCCCGTTCCCCGCAGGCGCGGGGATGAACCGTGTGCGCATTGTGCTGCCGTATTGATTGGAGCCCGTCCCCCGCAGGCGCGGGGATGAACCGGGCAGATACTGATATTGCCGCGCTCAGGGCGCCCGTTCCCCGCAGGCGCGGGGATGACTTGCCCCCTTCATTGGTAACTGAGCTATCCATGCGCTGTGGATCTGAAGACATGCACCGATCGGGTCAAGCGGATGATCGATAAGTTGTCTGAGTGAGGCAGGCATTCACATTTCGTTGACGTAATATAACCCCAGAGGTATGTTCTACGGCAGTGTTGGGGCAGGAGCAAGGTGGTGCAGAGCAGAGACCTGATCAAGGCACTGGAAGCTGACGGCTGGTATCTCGACCGCATAAAGGGGAGCCATCATATCTTCAAGCATCCAACCAGGTCTGGATCGATTCCTGTGCCACACCCGAAGAAGGATCTCCCCATCGGCACCGTCAACAGCATCAGGAAACAAGCCGGGCTGAAGTAGCCCTGCACACAGACTTCACCTCGGCAGGAGAGAGCAATGCAATATCCCATTGCCATTGAATGGGGTGACGAACACACTGCCACTGGCATCGTGTTCCCGGATATTCCCGGTGCGATCACCGCAGGCGATACTGTTGAACAGGCCTACGAGATGGCCGTCGAGGTCGCGCATATCCAGCTGGAGGAGCTCGCCACGGCGGGGAAGGCGATTCCCATGCCCGGGAATATCACCAAGCACCGCCAGAACCCCGAGTTCGCCGGCTGGGGGTGGGGGCTGGTCGAGATCGATATCACCCCCTATCTGGGCAAGACGGAAAAGATCAACGTCACCCTGCCTGGCCGTGTGGTGAAGCAGATCGATCAATATGTGAGTCTACACGGCATCAAGAGCCGCTCGGCCTTCCTGACCCGAGCCGCGCTGCATGAGCTGGAGGGTAATGCCGAATGAGTTTTCCGAGGTATCTCGAGTACAAGGACTCCGGACGAAATGCTGTGGCGGCCATCCTCGACGATGCATTGCCGAACCACATCAGCTCAACAAGCTCTTGAGATCCTTGAGCATCAGGAATAAGTGATACGGATCGGTCGGGCTGGGCTCGAATTCCCAGGATTCGTACCAGTACCGCGCCGCATCATCCTTGGTATGTACCAGCAGGCAACGGATACCGGCGATGTCGGCGGCCTGTGCCGTGCGCAGCAGGGCATTCTTGAGCAAAGCTTGGCCCAGGCCCTTGTGCTGATGCTCCTTGTCCACTGCTAGCCGGGCCAGGATCATGACCGGCACTGGGTGACGTGCCAGCCCCTTCATCACCCTTGATGGTGCCGCTTCTGGATCGACGCTGCCTACGGCGAGGCTGTAGAAGCCGACCACCACGTCACCCTGGCAGCAGACGTAGGTCTGCGCGCTGTTCGCCTTCTGGTTGACGAGCGCGTGGCGCTGAAGGAACTGGTTCAGCGCAGCCTGGCCGCAGTCAAAGGCATCGACCTGATCCGTTGCGGCCAACTTGCGAACGGGGGCGTAGCCATTGCTCAACCGAGCACCCCGGGTTCACGCAGCAACTTCTTCAGGCGTGGCTTGCTTTGCACCGGACGATCCAACGCCTCCTGGAACGCCTGCCACTGCGCATCGTCCAGTATGAACTGGCGACGATCTGCCAGTGTCTGCGCAGCCGCCGTCACGCCCGCGTCGAGCAGGAACTCGCTGACATTCTTGTGGCAGGCGCGTGCGGCTTCCTGCAGTAGTTGCTTGACTGGCGTGCTCGCACGAACGTCAATGCGTTCAGTCTTGGAAAGATTCAGGGTGCCCATGGTGCCCCTCCGGACTGCTCCTGGATACCTCAATTGTAGGTGTCCGGACATTGTCCTGACAATGCCTTTTGATTTGTCTGCGCGTAACCTGTTGATTATAAGAGTCTTAATTGTGGCGGGTGGTCGACGGCTTCGATGCTTGACCCAGTGCGGATCACTCGACCCACTGGCGGGCGTCCTTGAGCAGCAGCAAGAGTTGCTGCTCACGCAGCGGTGAGTCGATGAAACCAAAGCGGGTGTAGAGCCGCGCCGCATCTTCGCCGATGGGGTGGGTCAGCATCGCGCGGATGCCGGCCTGCTCGGCAATCAGCAATGTGCGGCGGATGGCATCCTGCAACAGTCCGACGCCGATCCCTCGGCCCTGATCCTGCAGGCGGACGGCCAGACGGGCAAGGATCACGACGGGGATCGGATACTGTCCCATGCCCTTGCGAATGCGCTCCGGCGCATCGAGCGTGTCGATCTGGCCGACGGTCAGGCTGAAATAACCAGCCACGTGGTCGTCTTCGCTGACGACGAAGGTCTTGGCCAAGCCGCTGCCTTGTGCCTGTTGGGCATGGCGCACCAGCCAGTCATTGAGCGTCGTTTTGCCGCAATCGAAGCCTTCGAGTCGGTGGTGTGCCCCGAGCGGCTCTGGGCCGATCAAGCTCACGCCTTCTCCCAAGGGGCTTTCCGTGAGAACAGGTCGTGCAGTCCTTCGTTCGCCTGTTCGGGCTGTTCCAGCAAATCCATCAGGGCCTGGTACTGGCTTCCCGAGACCATGAACAAGCGTTGGTCGAGCAGAGTTTGCTCGGCGGCCTGACAGGCGCTGTCGAGGATGAAATCTGTCAGCGACTTGTGCGCCACGTCGGCGGCGCGGCGCAGTACGGCTTCCTGCTCGGGCGTGGCGCGCAATCCCAATCGGGCGGAACGCGTCGCTGAAGAGGTAGAGGCGGTCATGGTTGACCTCCGTGCGTTAGTGCAATTGACGCAATGTTAGTACAAGGGGTAAACGCATTCCAGTTTGGATGGGGCGGCGGGGATGTCGATCTCCACGATGCCATGACGCGCATATCGCCGCCCGGCAATGGGGAGTATAATCTCCACCCCCGCAATGACCGCCCCGCCGGAAGGCCGAACTTCCCATGACCGACAAGCTTCGCAATATCGCCATCATCGCCCACGTGGACCACGGCAAGACCACCCTCGTGGACAAATTGCTGCAGCAGTCGGGTACCCTCGATGCGCGCGCCCAGGTGGTGGAACGCATGATGGACTCCAACGCCCTGGAAAAGGAGCGTGGGATCACCATCCTGGCCAAGAACACCGCCCTGGACTGGGAAGGCTACCGTATCAATGTGGTGGACACCCCCGGCCACGCCGACTTCGGTGGCGAGGTGGAGCGTGTGCTTTCCATGGTGGACTCGGTGCTGCTGCTGGTGGACGCGGTGGACGGCCCCATGCCCCAGACCCGTTTCGTGACCGCCAAGGCCTTCGCCATGGGCTTCAAGCCCATCGTGGTGATCAACAAGGTGGATCGCCCCGGTGCCCGGCCCCATTGGGTGGTGGATCAGATCTTTGATCTGTTCGACCGCCTGGGCGCCGACGAGGAGCAGCTGGACTTCCCGGTGGTGTACTGCTCGGCCCTCAAGGGCTTTGCCGGCCTGGAGCATGATGTGACCGAAGGCGACATGACGCCGCTGTTCCAGACCATCGTCGATAAGGTGCCGCCGCCGTCGGTGGACCCGGATGGCCCCTTCCAGCTGCAGGTGTCCTCCCTGGACTACAACTCCTATCAAGGCCTGATCGGCATCGGCCGCATCAAGCGGGGCCGCATCAAGACCAACACCCCGGTGAAGGTGATGGACCGGGAAAGCAATGTCCGTAATGGCCGCGTGCTGCAGATTCTGGGCTTCAAGGGGCTGGAGCGGGTGGAAGTGCCCGAGGCCAGTGCCGGTGACATCATCTCCTTCACCGGCATGGACGAGCTCTACATCTCCGACACCCTGTGCGACCCGGCCGCCATTGAGCCTCTCAAGGCGCTCATCGTGGATGAGCCCACGGTGAACATGACCTTCCAGGTGAACACCTCTCCGTTTGCCGGCCGCGATGGCAAATACGTCACCTCCCGCAACATCCGTGACCGCCTGCAGGAGGAGCTGAAGCACAATGTGGCCCTGCGGGTGGAAGAAACGGACGACCCGGACAAGTTCCGAGTCTCCGGGCGAGGCGAGCTGCACCTGTCCATCCTCATCGAGAACATGCGTCGCGAGGGCTATGAGCTGGGCGTGTCACGCCCCGAGGTCATCGTGCGCGAGAAGGACGGGGAGAAGGAAGAGCCCTACGAGATGGTTACCGTGGATGTGGAAGAGCAGCACCAGGGCGCCATCATGGAAAAGCTGGGTAGTCGCCGAGGCGAGCTGCTGGACATGATCCCGGACGGCAAGGGCCGGGTGCGGCTGGATTATCGCGTGCCCTCGCGGGGCCTGATCGGCTTTCAGACGGAGTTCCTCACCGCCACCTCCGGCACCGGCATCCTGCACCATGTGTTCGACAGCTACGGCCCCTTCCGCCCCGGTGCGGTGGCACCCCGCAACAATGGCGTGCTGATCGCCAACGGCGCCGGCAAGGCCCTGGGCTTTGCGCTGTTCAACCTGCAGGATCGCGGTCGCATGTTCATCGGCCCCGGCGAGGAGGTGTACGAGGGCATGATCATCGGCATCCACAGCCGTGACAACGACCTGGTGGTGAACCCGCTCAAGGCCAAGCAGCTCACCAACATCCGTGCCGCAGGCTCGGACGAGAACATCATCCTCACCCCACCCCTGCGCCTGTCGCTGGAGCAGGCCCTGGAGTTCATTGAGGACGACGAGCTGGTGGAAGTGACCCCGACTTCCATTCGCCTGCGCAAGAAGCTGCTGCTGGAGCATGAGCGCAAGCGCGCCGCACGGTCAGCGGGCTGAAGCCATAGGGCCCTGTGCCCGCTGCTCCCCTCATCCCCGGCCCTTCTCCCCCCCTCGGGGGGGAGAAGGGAGTCAAACAGCTTAGGGCGTTCTCGACCCATTCTCCCCTGGACCCATTCTCCCCTGGAGAGGGGGTGACTTTGAGCCTGGAGGGTGTTGAAAGCCCCTCTCCCGCTGGCGGGAGAGGGGTTGGGGTGAGGGCCGTGTGGTCCCCGAATCTTACCGAGGCTCGGGCTTCAGCCCCAGGTTCTTCCAGATGGCCTTGATGGGGCCGGCCTGGTTCATGGTGTAGAAGTGCAGGCCCGGTGCGCCGGCCTTGAGCAGCTGGTCGCACATCTCGGTGACCACCTCTTCCCCGAAGGCCTTGATGGATGCCGTATCCTCACCAAAGGCTTCCAGGCGCTTGCGGATCCAGCGAGGGATCTCGGCGCCGCAGGCGTCCGAGAAGCGGGCCAGCTGCTTGTAATTGGTGATGGGCATGATGCCCGGCACGATGGGGATGTTGATGTCCAGCTTTTCGCAGTCTTCCACGAAACGGAAATAGGCTTCCGCCGAGTAGAAATACTGGGTAATGGCCGAGTCCGCGCCGGCATCCACCTTGCGCTTGAAGTTCTGCAGGTCCTTCAGGGCGTTCGGGGCCTGGGGATGGAACTCCGGGTAGGCCGCCACTTCCAGGGTGAAGTGATCACCCGTTTCCTTGCGAATGAACTCCACCAGCTCATTGGCGTAGCGGAACTCGCCCGGGTCGCGCATGCCCGAGGGCAGGTCGCCACGCAGAGCCACGATATGGCGTAGTCCATTGTCCTTGTAGAGCTGCAGGATGCCGCGCATCTGTTCGGCGGTGGAGTCGATGCAGGACAGGTGAGGTGCGGCATCCACACCGGAGTTCTTGTGGATGTCCAGTACCGTTTCCAGGGTACGGGCCTGGGTGGAGCCGCCGGCGCCGTAGGTCACGGAGAAGAAGCGGGGCTCCAGCTTGGCCAGTTCGGTCCAGGTGTCCTTGAGTTTCTTCGCGCCCTCGTCGTTCTTGGGCGGGAAGAACTCGAAACTGAACGTGCGTTCGTGCTGTTTCTGGGTCTTCATGTCAGGTCCTCGCATGTGGTGCGGGAAGGCATTCGATCGTTGGCAGACCCATGGCGTAGGTACGGTAGGGCAGGGCACGCCGGTCTTGCCGGGTGAATACGATCAAGGGAAGGAAATTCAATAGGGCGGGGGAGGGCTGCGCGGGCACGCTGTGGACGCCGCTGACACGGGAAGGCCCCGGAGTCCGGGGCCACCCAGTGGCAGCGCCCGAGGGGCGCTGCCTGGCTCGCGTGCCGTGCCAGGGGTGCACGAAGGCGCCCCAAGCCCACGGCGCCGCAATCAGTACCGGTAGTGTTCCGGCTTGTACGGGCCTTCCACCGGCAGACCCAGGTACTGGGCCTGGTCTTCCGTCAGCTTGGTCAGCTTGGCGCCGATCTTGCCCAGGTGCAGGGAAGCCACCTTCTCGTCCAGGTGCTTGGGCAGCACGTAGACGTCGTTCTTGTACTTGTCGCCATGCACCCACAGCTCGATCTGGGCCAGGGTCTGGTTGGTGAAGGAGTTGGACATCACGAAGCTCGGGTGGCCCGTGCCGCAACCCAGGTTCACCAGGCGGCCTTCAGCCAGCAGGATGATGCGGTTGCCCTTCGGGAAGATGATGTGGTCCACCTGGGGCTTGATGTTCTCCCACTGGTACTTGCGCAGACCGGCAACGTCGATCTCGGAGTCAAAGTGACCGATGTTGCAGACGATGGCCTGGTCCTTCATGCGGGACATGTGATCGGCGGTGATCACGTCCTTGTTGCCGGTGGCGGTCACGTAGATGTCGGCCTTGTCACAGGCTTCGTCCATGGTGACCACGCGGTAGCCTTCCATCGCGGCCTGCAGGGCGCAGATCGGGTCGATTTCGGTGATCCACACTTCAGCGGACAGGGCACGCAGGGACTGGGCAGCGCCCTTGCCCACGTCACCATAACCGCAGACCACGGCGGTCTTGCCAGCGATCATCACGTCGGTGGCGCGCTTGATGGCGTCCACGGTGGACTCACGGCAGCCATACAGGTTGTCGAACTTGGACTTGGTGACCGAGTCGTTCACGTTGATGGCCGGGAACGGCAGGGAGCCTTCCTTCGCCATCTGGTACAGGCGATGCACGCCCGTGGTGGTTTCTTCGGTCACGCCCTGGATGTTCTTCAGGACCTTGGAGTACCAGCCCGGCTGGCTCTTGACGCGTTCCTTGATCTGGGCGAACAGCACGCGCTCTTCATCATTGGTGGGGTTGTCCACCAGGGACAGATCCTTCTCGGCGCGGGCGCCCAGGTGGATCAGCAGGGTGGCGTCACCGCCATCGTCCAGGATCATGTTGGGGGTGCCGCCGTCGGACCATTCGAAGATCTTGTGGCAGTACTCCCAGTACTCTTCCAGAGTTTCGCCCTTGTAGGCGAACACGGGGGTGCCGCCGGCGGCGATGGCTGCAGCAGCGTGGTCCTGGGTGGAGAAGATGTTGCAGGAAGCCCAGCGCACGTCTGCGCCCAGGGCCTTCAGGGTTTCGATCAGCACGGCCGTCTGAATGGTCATGTGCAGGCTGCCGGCGATGCGGGCGCCCTTCAGCGGCTGGTCCTTGGCGTATTCTTCACGGGTGGCCATCAGACCGGGCATTTCGGTCTCGGCGATGGCGATTTCCTTGCGGCCGAAATCGGCCTGGTTGATATCGGCTACGGCGTAATCGTGGTTCTGGCTATCAACGACTGCGTTCATGAACACACTCCTTAAATCTTTGGGCGAGTGCGAAGCGGTCGGACGGGAGCAAGACTTTCAGCTCGCCGACCACTTTCGCGGGTACAGCGAGCGCCGTTTTAGGAGGTGTCTGAGCCTGGCGGATTCGATGATCCGTTGCAGCGCTCCTCAGACAGAGCCGCAAAGTATAGCGCAATCACTGGAAAAATCACACCCTGGGGTCTTCCTGCCCGATCAAAATACGGTCATCGGGCGCGAAAGACCCCGTCAACTCAGTGAAAATGCTGTTTATTCCTCGCGGCGAAATCCTTTGGGCAGATCATGCGTTTCCGGGAGCCTGGAGACGATGTCCTGCAGTGCATCGGGGAGTATTTCTTCCACCACGGGATGATAAAAAGGCATCGCCAGCAGGTCCTGTGCCGTTTCTCCACGCTGGATGGCCCAGGCCAGTAAATGAGCCAGGTGTTCGCCGTGTGTGGCCATCAGCGACGCGCCTCGCAAGCGGCCGGTTTTTGCGTCGGCATGAAGATGAATCAGATTGCTCTGCGCGCCCAGGATGACCGAGCGGCCATTGCCGCTGCCATCGGCTGAACCCGTCACGATCTCGTCGGGGTCCATATCTTCCAGGCGCTCACCGATCACGGCGATGTCCGGATGGGTGAAGGCGATACTCAGTGGTGTCCGGCGGCGAAAACGGGTGATGCCCCGGGCTGCGTTGAAGCCGGCGATGGTGCCCTCGTCCCCTGCTTCATGTTGCAGGGGGCGGTGGCCGTTCACGTCGCCTGCCACGAATACGGGGAAATCCTGAACCTGCTGAGTGGCGGGATCGAAGCGCAGTTGACCCTTGTCGTCCAGTTCGAAGCCCGCTTCAGCCAGGTTGAGGGTGTCGGTGTTGGGGCGGCGACCCAGGGATGCCAGGATCATGTCCACCTTTTCCTGCCCCTGGGATGTCTTCATCAGGATCCCGTCTTCCTCCTTGCTCAATTCGGCGCTCTCGCCCAACCACAGGGGAAACTCCGCACTGAATTGCTCGATCACGCGCTGCCCCAGTTCCGGGTCGCTGATGCCTGCCGGCAGCCTGGCAATGTCGGAACCCACGACGCGCACCCCGAGGCGTGACAGGGCAAGGCCCATCTCCAGGCCGATGGCGCCGAGGCCCAGCACGCCCACCGAGTCGGGGATGTGTTTGACATCGAACAGGGTGTCGGTGGTCACGACCCGATCACTCATGGGCTCGAGCCACTCGGGTACTACGGGGCGGGAGCCATTGGCAATGACCACGGCCTGGGCGCGCACCACCTGGCGCTCACCGCCAGGGAGTTCCACTTCAAGCACGGTGGGTTCCACGAAGCGGGCCGGTCCCTCCAGCAGGTTTTCGCCCATGGCCTTGCGGGCGTTCTCCTCTGTTTTCCCGGCGAATCGGTCGCGCATGGCGCTGACCCGGGCCCAGGCCTTGTCCCTGTCCAGCGAGAGTTGCTCGATGCCCTGGGTGCCGTACTCCGCCATCTCCTGCCGTTGGTGCCATAGGTGGGCGGCGTGCAGCGCAACCTTCGAGGGCATGCAGCCAACCCGGGCGCAGGTGGTGCCCAGTGGGCCCGGGTCTATCATCGTCACCGACTTGCCGGCCATGCGAACCTGTTTCATGGCGAACAGGCCGGCGGTGCCTGCGCCGATGATGGCGACGTCGGTTTGAATATCCTGGGGCATGGATGCCTCCTTGGTTTCTTGTGTCTACCACTCAAAATAAGCGTTTGCTGATATTCGTGCAATACGTAACCCGGTCATGTGGCGTTCCCTGAGCAAGCAACCATCAATTCTGGGTGGGCGTTTCTATCCCTGGGGTGTCACTTTGGCAGTATGTCCATATCCGCAAGCAGCGAGGTCAGTGGCCCATGGTGCTGGGCATGCGGGCAGGAGAGCAAGCGGCGCATGCATGTGTAAACGCCGTTGAACAATGTTGGAAAGTTGCACTCTCAAAACTTGAGATCCGTGTGATTCGGGAATGATAAAAATATGAAAGTGTTTTCACTCTATGCCATAATCCGCCCGGCACACGGGAGCGTGTCTGGAGTGATCAAGGCGCCAGGCATGGACGACCGAGGATGAAAAAAGGCGCCCGGGCCCGATGGTCCGGGCGCTTGCGTTGAACATGTATTCAATAAGATTCTGGAGAGAAGAATGACCGAGCAGATGAAGAGCCCTCATGAGATGTCGTCTGAAGAACTCTTTGCGCTGGCGCGCCAGCGTGAAGAGCAAGAGGCTGCCGAGAAGGAAGAGGCCCGTCGTCAGGAGCGTGAGGCCCTGCGTGAGAAGCGCCGTGAATTGGTGAAGCAGCATCGTAAGGAACTGGCGGCGCTGGATCGGGAAATCAGAAAGCTGGGCGGTCGTGTCAGCGGTCGTGGCAATGGTGCTGGTCGCGCCGCTTCCGAAGCCGGCCCCAGTCAGGTGCTGTGCCAGATCGTGTCCAATCAAGGCGAGATGACCATCGGTGAGATTCGTGCTCAGGCGGAACAAGCCGGCCTGAACGTCAAGAACATCAGCCAGACGCTGGGCTACCTGAAGCGCCAGGGCAAGCTGGACTCACCGCGTCGCGGCGTTTATCGGGCCGCCTGAACGATCGATGGGTGGAGTCGGCGGGCCGGCCCAGGGGCGGCCCGCGATGCTTGACTTCGGGTGCAGCATTCGCTTTCCAGATGAGATAGAATGCGCGCCCACGAATGGCGACACCCATCAATTGACATGCACATGCGTTAGCAGGAGTGATATGTGAACCAAGCAGAAGCAGAAATACAGCTGAAAGTCTGGAAGGAACTTGCGGTCAGCAAGCAAGTACTGATGAAGGGCGCAACAGACGCCCTGGGTCTGGACCCGGATTGCAGTGCCGACGAACTCAAGGTTGCCCTGGATGTTGCCATCCAGAAGGGTAACGAAGCAGACCGCAAGATCAAGCAGACCAATGAGCAGGCCAAGGAAGCCATCGACGCCATGGAGAAGAAGGTGAAGGCCAGTGAAAAGGCCCAGAAGCAGGCGGAAGCCGCCCGCGCCGAGGCCCAGGCCAAGCTGGAAAGCGGGGAGCAGGACATGGCCGCCGAGCGTGTGGCCCACACCAAGGAAATGAAGGCCATCAAGGCCTCTCTGGTGGAAAAGGAAAAGGCCCTCAAGGCGATCAACAAGTCGCTGGCCGATACCCCCGAAAACGTGGTCAAGAAGCTCAAGCAGCTCAAGAAGCAAAAGAACGAAGAGTCGGACGCCCGCAAGCAGGTAGAGGCTCAGCTGAGCACTTTGCGCAAGGACAAGCGGGAAGCCGACGAAAAACTCACCCAGCTACAGGCAGTGCTGGAAAGCAGTGCAAAACTGGCCGAGCAGTATCGCGAGTTGCGCAAGGTGTCTGAATCCTTGATCGAGCAGGTCAAGGCCAGTGGTGAAGAGGCACCTGAACTGCCCGAGATGGATGAGCAGATGCTGGAGGCTGTGGAAGAGGCTGCTGAGGCCGCCAAAGCTTCCTGATCCCCGATACGTCTGTCTCCCCCTCCTGGAATCGCAACCTTGCCGTGGTGGTTCCCTGGTGCACGCATGCGTGTGGGATCTGGTGTGAACCCGGGGCGCTTTCGCCACGGGCGTCGTCTCTGACAGCGCCTGTGAGGGTCCCGGTGCCCACCGCTGCGTGTCATCTCGTCTGCACCCATCCCGCGTGTGCGCTGCGTCTTTCTTGACCCGGCTCAACATCCGGAGCGGTTTCGTTTTTCCTCCCGCTGGCCTGGGTCGCATAGTCGTGGCCTGCGGCCAGGATCGGGCGCGGGGGCAGGCTACCTCTCCCGACCCATGGTTCCGCAGGTTGATTGATGCCTGACGGCCGCGAGTGGCCGCCATATGGAAATCGACTGATGGTGAACGACTTGCCCGGTGATGAACTGGATGTGGACGAGCTCTGCATACTGAGTGGATTGCTCTCGCCGCCCACCCAGGAGACCGTTGATGCGCTGGAGGAAATGGCCAGGGGGTGGGCCTGGCTGTCACCCGCGGTCATGGAGATTCGTCATTTGGGGCTCCCGGCCTTGCGCCGGGAGTACGATCGCCTGTTGGTGACAGATGACTGCCCTGCCCGGGAGTCGGCCTGGAGTTCACAGGTTCTGGCGGGCGGAGGGGCGAATCTGGAGCGTCTGTATCGTCAGGCAGGGATCTCCCTGCAGGGGCGCGAGCCCGATTCCCTGGCCATGGAGCTCATCTACGCGGCCTGGTACCTGGAGCAGGATCTATCCAACGCCCCGGCGGGCTGGCGGGTGATCTGGCATCACCTCTCGGGTTGGGTGCCTCCCTTCGCCCGGTGTCTGCAGTCCCAGGCCCAGGTGGAGCTCTACCGCGCCCTGGGGGCGCGCTTGGAGATGCTGTTCAGCGAGCGAAACACCCGGCATTGAGGGGGCGCCTCACCACCCTCACAGGATTGCCCTCACCCAGTCTGCCAGTCCATCCAGGTCCGACGGCAATTCCCCGTCCTCCACCGCCGCAAACGACCAGATAGGTGTCTGCAGCCTGCGCTCCAGATCCTGCCGGTTGTCCATCCCCTCCGGACCCGGTCCGGCACAATCGTTGAGCACCACTCCGGCCAGGTGGAGCTGACGGCGCTTGATGGCCTCGGCGGTCAGCAGGATGTGATTGAGCACCCCCAACCGGTCGGGGGCCACCAACAGCACTGGCAGGCCCAGGCGCACGGCCAGGTCGGCATTGAGACCGTCCTCCGCCAGAGGTGACAGGAAGCCGCCAGCCCCTTCCACCAGTCGGAAGCCCGCCTCCCCCGGCGTGGGCTGGCAGGCGGATTCCAGTGCATCCAGCATGATCCGGGTGCGTGCCAGGCGCGCGGCCCGGTCCGGGGCCAGGGCATGGGCAAAGCGCCAGGGTGTGATCTGCTCCAGGCTGCCGCCTCCAGCGGCTTCCATGAGCCGCGCTCCATCTTCCGGCCACATCCCCCCCTTTTCTTCCCGGCAGCCCGATTCCACGGGCTTGCGGGGGATCACGTTCACACCACGAGCCCTCAGGGCCCGCAGGATGGCGCAGCCCACCACCGTCTTGCCCACGCCGGTATCGGTGCCGGTGATGAAAAGCCCTGTGCCGGACATGAGAGTGCTCATGGGTTAATGCCTCCTGGTTCTTTCCAGCCCAACGTCTGGACGTCAGTCCGCCAGTGTCTGCCCCGTCAGCCGTTCCAGGGCCTCCTGATAGCGGGCCGCCACCTGAGAGACCACCTCCTCGGGTAGCGCTGGGCCCGGGTCAGTCTTGTCCCAGTCCAGGGTTTCCAGATAATCGCGCAGATACTGCTTGTCGAAGGAGGGCGGGCTCATGCCGGGCGCGTAGGTGTCTGCCGGCCAGAAACGCGAGGAGTCGGGCGTGAGGGCCTCGTCGATCAGGTGCAGTACGCCCTGTTCGTCCAGGCCGAACTCGAACTTGGTGTCGGCGATGATGATGCCGCGCTCCAGGGCATAAGCGGCAGCCTCCTTGTAGAGGGTCAGGGCCGTGTCCCGAACCTGGGCAGCCACCTCGGGGCCCAGGGTGCGTTCCGTATGGGCGTAGTCCACGTTCTCGTCGTGGGCACCCACTTCCGCCTTGGTGGACGGGGTGTAGAGGGGCTCGGGTAGCCGATCGGCCATTTTCAGGCCGGGGGGCAGGGTGATGCCGCACACCGTGCCGTCGGTCTGGTAGCTCTTCCAGCCCGAGCCGATGAGATAGCCGCGCACCACCGCCTCCACGGGCAGGGCCTTGAGGCGTTTCACCACCACGCTGCGTCCTGTCAGCGGCGCCCGCTCGGTGGCATCGGGAATCACATCCGCCAGGGTGAGATCGCACAACTGGTTGGGTACCACATGGGAGAGGCGGTCAAACCAGAACGCCGAGATCTGCGTCAGCACGCGGCCCTTGTCCGGGATGGGCGTGGGCAGGATCACATCGAAGGCCGACAGGCGGTCGGTGGTGACGATGAGCATGTGATGGTCGTCCACGGCGTAGATGTCACGCACCTTGCCCTTGTGGATCAGGGGCAGGGACGACACTTGGCTTTCAAACAGGGCAGGCATGGAGGTTTCGCGCAAAGTGGATCAGGCCCGCAGTGTACGACCTGCCGTCAGCGGATGCACCCGCAGGTGGCATCCGCATGGCTACCCCCGCCAATATCTTGTATCTTTGGAATTTTGTCTTTCAACTCCAACCCGGTTCCATTACCCTTCGCCGATGCCAAACCAATCCCCTATCGTGGGCGTGGTGATGGGCAGCCAGAGCGACTGGCCCGTCATGCAACACGCCGTCAATCAGCTGGACGCCTTCGGCGTGCCTCACGAGGCCCGCGTGGTCTCCGCCCATCGCACCCCGGATCTGCTGTTCGAGTATGCGGAACAGGCTGCAGCGCGGGGCCTTCGCTGCATCATCGCCGGTGCCGGCGGTGCCGCCCACCTGCCGGGCATGCTGGCGGCCAAGACCACGGTGCCGGTCCTGGGCGTACCGGTGCCTTCCCGCTACCTGAAGGGGGAGGATTCCCTGCTCTCCATCGTACAGATGCCCAAGGGCATCCCGGTGGCCACCTTCGCCATCGGCGAGGCGGGGGCCGCCAACGCCGGGTTGTTTGCCGTTTCCATGCTGGCGAGCGATCACCCCGGGCTGGCCGAGCAACTGGCCCGCTTCCGCGCTGAGCAGCGCGACACGGTGCTGGCCATGCAACTGCCGCCGTCGTCATGATCCTGCCCGGTCACACCCTGGGGATGCTGGGCGGCGGCCAGTTGGGTCGCATGTTCACCGTGGCCGCGCGCACGCTGGGCTATCGGGTGATGGTGCTGGACCCTGATTCAGGCAGTCCTGCCGGCCGTATGGCCGATGACCATGTCCACGCCGCCTACGGGGATGGCTGGGCCCTGGATCAACTGGCACAGCGTTGTGCCGCCATTACCACCGAGTTCGAGAACATCCCCGCCGATACCCTGCGACACCTGGCTGACAGGGTTCCCGTGCGCCCGGGTGCGGCGGCCCTGGAGCATACGCAGAACCGGGCCCGGGAGAAGCACATGATCCGCCGGGCCGGACTGGACACCGCCCCCTTCGAGGTGGTGGCATCGGCAGATCAGGTGGAAGCGGCCTTTCAGTCGGTGGGGGACCCGGCCATTCTCAAGCGTGCCGCCCTGGGCTATGACGGCAAGGGGCAAATCTCCGTGGACAGCGCCGAGGCCTGCCGCCGGGCCTTTGAGCGCCTGGGGCGTGTGCCCTGTGTGCTGGAGCGCAAGCTGGACCTGGCCGTGGAGATTTCGGTGGTGCTCAGCCGTGGAAGCGATGGGGTGTGCCTGTGTTATCCGGTGGCCGAGAACATCCATCGGGGTGGCATCCTGCACATGAGCATCGTCCCTGCCCGGGTGCCGGATGCCACGGTCCGCGAGGCCTGCGACGCCGCCATCGCTCTGGCGGTGGCCCTGGATTACGTGGGCCTGATGGCCGTGGAATTCTTCATCACCACCGAGGGGCAGTTGCTGGTCAACGAGGTGGCGCCGCGCCCTCATAACAGTGGCCACTTCACCCTGGATGCGTGCATCACCTCCCAGTTCGAGCAGCAGGTCCGCGCGCTTTGCGGTCTGCCCTTTGGCGACACCCACCTGCTCTCACCGGTGGTGATGGTCAACCTGCTGGGTGATCTGTGGACCGACGGGGAGCCCGACTGGGGCATGCTGCTGTCCCATCCTCGCGCCAAATTGCACCTCTACGGCAAGGAGGAGGCCCGCCCGGGCCGCAAGATGGGACATTTCTGCGTACTGGACACCCGCCAGGACCAGGCCATCGCTGATGCAGAGCGTCTGTTCGACGCGTTACCGGCCGTGCGGGCCGACGATTAAATACCCGGGAGCCGGTCTTGGAACGCGCTGAATACATCCAGTCCCTGCGCCGGGACATCGCCTTCTCCGATACCCTGCGCGGGCATACCCTGCAGTATCGCACCACCTGGGGCCTGTTCTCCCCCCGCGGCATCGACGCCGGCACCCGCCTGCTGCTGGATCACATGGACGTCCAGGAGACCGACGACTGCTTTGATCTGGGCTGTGGTTATGGCCCCATCGGCCTCACCCTGGCCCGCCTGGCCCCCAAGGGGCAGACCCTGCTGGTGGACAAGGACTTCGTGGCCGTGGAGTACACCCGCACCAATGCCACCCTCAACGGCATCACCAATGCCGAGGCCGTGCTCAGCAACGGCTTTTCCCATGCGGGGGATCGCCGCTTTCACCTGGTGACCTCCAACCTCCCCGCCAAGGTAGGCAAGGAGATGCTCTACCTCTACCTGTACGATGCCTTCGAGCACCTGCATCCGGGGGGGCGCATCTACGTGGTCACCATTACCGGCCTGCGCCGCTTCATTGAGCGTGCCTTCAAGGAAGTCTTCGGCAACTACGACAAGGTGAAGCAGGGCCGGGAATACACCGTGGCCATGGCCCGCAAGCCCGAGTGAGCCGAGACCATGCCTGTCCCGAGTATAAGACCGGGTTAATTTTCCCGGCGCCATAAGGTACATTGCCCAAACCACCGAGGAAGTCATACCGACATAACGAACGATACCATCGTCCCTGCGACGCGCCTGACCGGAGACCGGTATCACCTATAACGAGGCAAGACCCATGGCACAAGCCGATCTGATCGCACCGTCCATCCTGTCCGCCGACTTCGCCCGTCTGGGCGAAGAAGTGACCAACGTGCTGGCTGCCGGCGCTGACATCGTCCACTTCGATGTGATGGACAATCACTATGTCCCCAACCTCACCATCGGCCCGCTGGTCTGCGAGGCCCTGCGCAAGCATGGGGTCACCGCCCCCATCGACGTGCACTTGATGGTGAAGCCGGTGGACCGCATCATCCCGGACTTTGCCAAGGCGGGTGCCGATTACATCACCTTCCACCCGGAGGCCTCCGATCACATCGATCGCAGCCTGCAGTTGATCCGCTCCGAGGGCTGCAAGGCCGGTCTGGTGTTCAACCCCGCCACACCCCTGTCCTACCTGGACTACGTGATGGACAAGGTGGACATGATCCTGCTGATGTCCGTGAACCCCGGTTTCGGGGGGCAGAGCTTCATCCCCGCCACCCTGGACAAGCTGCGTGAGGCCCGCCGCCGCATTGACGAATCCGGTCTGGACATCCGCCTGGAGATCGACGGCGGCGTCAAGGCCGACAACATCGCCGAGATCAAGGCCGCCGGCGCCGACACCTTTGTGGCAGGATCGGCCATCTTCGGCGCCGCCCGCAGCGAAGACCCCCATCATTACGACAGCATCATCAACAAGATGCGCGCGGAACTGGCCAAGGCCTGAGTGCGACCATGACCCTTCAAGCCCCCAAAATGATTCTCATCGACCTGGACGGCACCTTGGTGGATAGCGTGCCTGATCTGGCCTTCAGCGTGGATCGCATGATGGAGCGCCTGGATATGCCGGTGCGCGGCGAGGCCAAGGTGCGCAACTGGGTGGGCAACGGCGTCGAGCGCCTGGTCAAGCGGGCGCTCACCAACAACCTGGATGGCGAGCCGGAGCCGGCGCTTTATGAACGTGCCCTGGCGGCATTCACCGAGATCTATCGGGAGAACAACGCCAAGCGCAGCCACCTATACCCCGGCGTCCGGGAGGGCCTGGAGGCCCTGGCCCGGGACGATGTGCGCATCGGCTGCGTCACCAACAAACCCGCCCGCTTCACGGCCCCCTTGTTGCGGGCCATGGATATCGACCGCTATTTCGAGGTGGTGGTGGCCGGCGACACCCTGCCGCAGAAGAAGCCGGACCCGGCCCCGCTGCTGTTCGCCGCAGAGCAGTTCGACCTGGACCCGGAGGATGCCCTGATGGTGGGGGATTCACGCAGCGACGTGACCGCCGCCCGTGCCGCCGGCTTCGCCATCGTCTGTGTCAGCTATGGCTACAACCATGGCGGCGATATCCGCGAACAGCGCCCCGACGCGGTGATCGACAGCCTCACCGAACTGCCCGACCTCATGGCCCGGACCGCCTGATGACGAAGCCCCGATGACCCCTGAACACTTCGACCACCTGATTTCCCAGGGCTATAACCGAATCCCGCTGGTGCGGGAGGTGCTGGCCGACCTGGACACCCCCTTGAGTGTCTACATGAAGCTGGCGGCCAAGCCCTATTCCTGTTTGCTGGAATCGGTGCAGGGGGGGGAGAAGTGGGGGCGTTATTCCTTCATCGGTCTGCCGGCCCGCAAGGTGGTGCGGGTGCAGGGCAAGGAGGTTCGGGTGGAAGAGGGCGGCGAGGTCACCGAGTCCCTGCGGGTGGATGATCCCTTGCAGTGGCTTGAGTCCTTCCAGGCCCGCTATCGAGTGCCGGATCTGCCGGATCTGCCCCGTTTCAGCGGTGGCCTCGTCGGCTATTTTGGTTACGACACCATTGGCTATATCGAGCCGCGCCTGGCCGACGGCGACAAGGCCGACCCGCTGGGGGTGCCCGACATCCTGCTCATGGTCTGCGACGAGGTGGTGGCCTACGATAACCTGGCCGGTCGGTTGTATCTGGTGGTCCATGCCGGTCCCGGCGAGCGGGAGGCGGGCGAGCGCCGACTGGATGCATTGCAGGCCGAATTGCGCCATGCCTCGGCCAGTCCCGGGGTGCCCGGAGGCACACGCCGGGTCCAGGAGTCGGATTTCGTGTCTGGCTTCACCGAGGCCGGTTTCAAGGAGGCGGTGGAGCGCTGCAAGCGCTACATCGTCGATGGCGACGTCATGCAGGTGGTGCTCTCCCAGCGCCTGTCCATCCCCTACACTGCCCGCCCGCTGGACCTCTACCGGGCCCTGCGCAGCCTCAACCCCTCGCCCTACATGTTCTACCTGGACCTGGGCGACCACCACGTGGTCGGCTCCTCGCCGGAGATCCTGGTGCGTCTGGAGGACGACGTGGTGACCGTGCGCCCCATCGCAGGCACCCGTCCCCGGGGCGAGGACGAGGCCGCCGACCGGGCCCTGGAACAGGATCTGCTGGCCGACCCCAAGGAACTGGCCGAGCACCTGATGCTCATCGATCTGGGGCGAAACGACGCGGGTCGTGTGTCCCAGATCGGCAGCGTGGCCCTCACCGAGCGCATGGTGGTGGAGCGCTATTCCCACGTGATGCACATCGTCTCCAACGTGACCGGGCGTCTGCGCCCGGGCCTGAGCGCCATGGACGTGCTGCGTGCCACCTTCCCGGCGGGCACCGTGAGCGGCGCTCCCAAGATCCGCGCCATGGAAATCATCCACGAACTGGAACCGGTGAAGCGGGGCATCTACTCCGGCTCAGTGGGCTACTGGTCCTGGCAGGGCAACATGGACACGGCCATCGCCATCCGCACGGCGGTGATCAAGGATGAGACCCTGCACATCCAGGCCGGCGCCGGCATCGTCCACGACTCCCTCCCCGACAACGAATGGGCCGAGACCATGAACAAGGGCCGCGCCATCTTCCGCGCCGTGGCCATGGTGGAGGCCGGCCTGGAGATCCAGTCCCGCTGAGTGGCGCTCGTTCTATCGGCTACGGTGCCCGAGCGATCCTCCCCTTCCCAGATAGGGGCTGGCCATGCATATTAGAGGCTTGGAACAGGTCACCCCGGGCGCCCCATGGCCATGACTCCCGCTGCCACCTATCGCCTGCAACTGAGACCGGATTTCACCCTGGATGATGCGGCTGACCTCGTGCCCTACCTGTCCAGGCTGGGCATCAGCCATGTGTATCTCTCCCCCTGCCTGCAGGCCAGCCCCGGCAGCACCCACGGCTACGATGTGGTGGACCCCTCCCGGGTGAATGCGGAACTGGGGGGCGAGTCCGCCCGCCAGCGCCTGTGCCAGGCCCTCGAGGCCCATGGCATGGGGCAGGTGCTGGACATCGTCCCCAATCACATGGCCGTGGCCGGCGACCAGAACCCCTGGTGGTGGGACGTGCTGGAAAACGGCCCCGCCAGTCGCTATGCCCCTTATTTCGATGTGGACTGGGAGGCCTCGGAAGAGCGCTGGCCCAACAAGGTGTTGCTGCCGGTGCTGGGGGACCACTACGGCCGCATCCTGGAAAACGGCGAGCTGGAAGTCCGTTTCCAGGCAGGCCACTTCACCCTGAATTACCACGAGCACAGCTTCCCGCTGGATCCCTGGTCCCTGGCGGGCATCCTCGGGGGCGCCCACCAGGACAGCGGCAGCGAACTGCTGGGGTTTCTGGCCGAATCCTGTGCCCGCCTGCCCCGCCCGGGCTCGGCCACCGGCGGCCAGCGGGAACGGCGTCACCGGGACAAGGCGGTGATCCATCAGTTGCTGGCCGGCGCCTGCCGCGACGAACCCGATGCCCAGGCGGCCATCCTGGCCCGGGTGGACCGCATCAACCAGGACCCGGACGCCCTGGACGCCCTCATCGAACACCAGAACTACCGCCTGGCCTGGTGGCGCACCGCCGACCGGGACCTGGGCTACCGGCGTTTCTTCGATATCAAGGATCTGGCCGGCCTGCGGGTGGAAGACCAGGAAGTCTTCGAGGCCATTCATCAACTGCCGCTGCGCTGGTATCAGGAGGGCAGCGTGCAGGGCCTGCGCATCGATCACCCGGACGGACTGCGCGACCCGGCCCAGTACTTCCAGCGCCTGGCCCGGGCCTGCCCCGGTGCCTGGGTGGTGGCGGAAAAGATCCTCGAGCCCGGCGAACAGCTGCCCGAGGACTGGCCCATCGCCGGCACCACCGGCTATGACTTCCTCAACCGCGTGCAAGGGCTGTTCGTGGACCCGGAGGGTGAAGGCCCGCTCACGGCCCTCTGGGAAGACCTCACCGGCGAGAGCGCCTGCTTCGACGATCAGGTCTACCAGGCCAAGCGTCAGGTGCTGCAGGATCTGCTGGGCAGCGAACTGAACCGGCTCACCTCCCTGTTCGTCAGTATCTGCGAAGGGCAGCGCCGTCACCGGGACTACACCCGACACCAGCTCCAGCAGGTGTTGCTGGAGGCCGCCAGCTGCTTCCCCGTGTATCGCAGCTATTTGCGTGCTGGCGAGCCCGTGCACCCCACGGATCGGGCCCACATCCATCAGGCCCTGTCCCGGGTGAAGGCGCGCCGTCCCGACCTGGATCCGGAGCTTCTGGAGTTCCTCGAGGCCCTGCTCACCCTGGCGCGCGAAGGGCACCGGGAGACGGAACTGGCGCTGCGTTTCCAGCAACTCACCGGCCCGGCCATGGCCAAGGGGGTGGAGGATACGGTGTTCTACCGCTATCACCGGCTGATCGCCCTGAACGAGGTGGGCGGCGACCCGGGGCAATTCGGTCTGTCACCCGAAGACTTTCACGGGGCCTGCACCGAGGCCCATCGCCGCCATCCACAGGCCATGCTGTCCACCTCCACCCACGACACCAAACGCAGCGAGGATGTGCGCGCCCGCCTGTGCCTGCTCTCCCAGGTGCCCGAGGCCTGGACCGAGGCGGTCCGGGGGTTTCGGGCCCACAGCGCACGGCATCGCTCGCCTGAGGGGCCGGATCCTGCCATGGAGTACCTGTACTATCAGGCCCTGGTGGGGGTGTGGCCCGGCGTAGCGGATGACGAGGCCGTGGAGGCGCTGTTGCCCCGTCTGCAGGGCTTCATGGAGAAGGCTGCCCGGGAGGCCAAGGTGCACACCTCCTGGACCCGCAACAACCCGGAATACGAGCAGGCTGTGCAGCAGTTCGTCGAGGCCACGCTGAACGATGAGACCTTCCTGCAACAACTGCAGGCCTTCGCGGCTCCCCTGATCGAACCGGGCCGGGTGAACAGTCTGGCCCAGACCCTCATCAAGCTCACCGCCCCCGGCGTGCCCGACATCTACCAGGGCACGGAGCTGTGGGATCTGAGCCTGGTGGATCCGGACAACCGCCGCCCGGTGGATTTTGCCGAGCGGCAGACATGGCTTGAGGTGTGCGAAGCCGGCCCCACGCCCGAACGCATTCTTGAAGACATGGAAGCAGGCCTGCCCAAGCTGTGGGTGATCCACCGGACCCTGACCCTGCGGGGGCAGCAGCCGCACTGGTTCGATGAGCGGGCCGGGTATCGCCCGCTGCAGGCCAGGGGGAGCCGGCAGGATCATGTGGTCGCCTACCAGCGCGGGCCGGACCCGGGCGGGTCCGATCAGGCAGAGGGTGTGGTGGTCATCGTGCCACGCCTCACCCTGCGTCTGGGCGGGGACTGGTTCGGCACCCGGCTGACCCTGCCCCCGGGCGACTGGCACCACTGGTTCACCGGGGAGAACCTGGAAGGCGGTGAGCACCTCATGGCGGACCTGTTGGGTCGCTTTCCGGTGGCACTGCTCGCGTCGGCGCCGCCCCCGGCACCCGGGCAGAATCGAGATTCCAGCTAAGGCAACTGGTTGACAACCCAAATGAATATTCCCCGTGTCTGGGCCCCCCGTGCCCATCAGGTCGATCTGGACTGCCTGGGTGAACGCCGCCCCCTGAAGCCCATGGGTGACGGCTGGTGGTCCGGCGGCGGGCCACTGACCCATGGTACCGACTACGCCTTCCTCGTGGACGGCGAAGGGCCTTTCCCGGACCCCCGCTCCCCCTGGCAGCCCCAGGGCGTGCATGGGCCGTCTCGCTGGCTGGACCACGACCGCTTCACCTGGCACGACACGGCCTGGCAGGCGCCGCCCCTGGCCAGTGCCGTGATCCAGGAGATCCACGTGGGGACCTACACCCCCGAGGGCACCTTTGAGGCCATCATCCCGCGGCTGGATCATCTGCGGGACCTGGGCATCACCCATGTGGAACTCATGCCCGTGGCCGCCTTCCCGGGTCGTCACGGCTGGGGTTATGACGGCGTGGCCCTGTTCGCCCCCCACGCGCCCTACGGCGGTCCCGAGGGGCTCAAGCGTCTGGTGGATGCCTGTCATGGCAAGGGCCTGGCGGTGCTGCTGGACGTGGTCTACAACCACCTGGGGCCCAGCGGCAACTACCTGGGCCACTTCGGGCCCTACTTCACAGATGCCTATCAAACCCCCTGGGGGCAGGCCGTCAACCTGGACCGGGCCGACAGCCCCGAAGTGCGCCGGTTCTTCCTGGACAATGCCCTGCACTGGCTGGAGCACTACCACATCGACGGTCTGCGCATCGACGCGGTACATGCCATCATCGACACCTCCGCCACGCATTTTCTGGAAACCCTCGCCGAGGAGGTGGAGCGCCTGCAGGCCCGCCTGGGCCGCCATCTCACCCTGATCGCAGAGAGCGACCTGAACGACCCGCGCATCCTCCGTCCCCGGGCCGTGGGCGGTTACGGGCTGGACGCCCAATGGAACGAGGACTTCCACCACGCCCTGCATGCCGCCCTCACCGGGGAACGCCAGGGCTACTACGAAGACTTCGGCGACCTGGCGCACCTGAGCCGGGCCGTCACCCGGGGGTTCTGCTATGCCGGGGATTATTCCCGCTATCGACGCCGCCATCACGGCCGCAGCGCCGCCGATCTGCCGGGCCACTGTTTCGTGGGCTGCCTGCAGAACCATGATCAGATCGGCAACCGCGCGGTGGGGGATCGCAGCAGCCGATTGCTGTCCACCGGCCTGCTCCAGGTGGGCGCCGCCATCGTGCTCACCGCACCCTTCGTGCCCATGCTGTTCCAGGGGGAAGAATGGGGGGCGGGCACGCCGTTTCTGTACTTCACCGATCACCAGGAGCCGGAGCTGGCCGAGGCCGTGCGGGAAGGGCGCCGCCGGGAGTTCGCCGCCTTCGGCTGGGACCCGGAACAGGTGCCCGATCCCCAGGCGCCGGAGACCTTCCAGCGCTCCCGCCTGGAGTGGGATGAGTTGGACCGTGAGCCGCACCGGGAACTGTTGCAATGGCACAGGAACCTGATCCACCTGCGCCGACATCATCCCGCCTTTGCCGATGACCGCCTGGACCGGGTGACCGCCCGGGGCGACGAACAGGCCCGCTGGTGGGTGATGTCACGCCCCGGTATCGTGGTGGCCTGCAACCTGGCACCCTCGGGGCAACGGGTGCCGTTGATGCAGGCACCTGGCGAGATCCTGCTTGCCTCGACAAGCGGAGTGAGCCTGGAGGCCGGCGGCGTCCAGCTGCCGGCCGAGTCGGTGGTGATCCTGGAAGCACCCGACTGCTCCCTTCTCTCCTTGCCCACCCTCACCCCAACCCCTCTCCCGCCAGCGGGAGAGGGGCTTCATACACCATGACAACCAGAACAGACCATGACCCATCAGGAAAAACCCATCACCCGCCGCGGCCACTTCCTCCCCATCGAGGACCATGGCCTCATTGGCGATGGCACCACCGCCGCCCTGGTGGGGCGTGACGGCGCCGTCTCCTGGCTCTGTGTGCCCCGCTTCGACAGCGACCCCCTGTTCTGCGGTCTGCTGGATCATGAAAAGGGGGGCGCCTTCAGCGTGGCCCCCGAACCCTTGCTGAGCGCCTGCCAGTACTACCAGCCCGACACCGGCGTGCTGGTCACCCGCATGAGCGGTCCCGACGGTACCGTGGAGGTGACCGACGCACTCACCCTGCGAGCCGGGGCCGATCTGTCGGAAGATGCCCCGGCGGGGCGCGGTGAGTTGCTGCGTCATATCCGGGTGGTCAGTGGAAGGGTGCGCCTGCGCGTGAGCATTCACCCTCGGGGGGGCGCCCGCTGCGACCCCCATGGCGGCGGCCTGACCCTGCGGCCCGCCCGCCACCCCGACCTGGAACTGCACGTTGCCTCAAGCCTTGCCGTGGAAGGGCTGGATCAGAGCTTTGATCTGCGCGCAGGGGACACCCATCACCTGGTGCTTTCCTGGGGGCCCCATGCCCACCGCTTCCACCTGCATCGCCCCGAGGAAACCCTCGAGGCCACCGTGGAGGTCTGGCGCCGCTGGATGACCCATTTCGATTACCAGGGTCCGCGGGAGGCGATGGTGAGGCGCTCCGCCATCACCCTCAAACTCATGGACTACACCGCCACCGGCGCCATGGTTGCCGCGCCCACCTCCTCCCTGCCCGAAGCCCTGGGCGGCCCCCGCAACTGGGATTATCGCTATGCCTGGATCCGCGATGCCGCCTTCTCGGTCTATGCCATGGGTCGCATTGGCCTGCAGCATGAGGCCGAAGGTTTCATCGGCTGGGTACTGGATGCGGTGGACCGGGCCGGCTGGCCCCGCGTGCTGTATGACGTGGATGGTCACGTGCCGCCCCCGGAAAGGGAAGACCCGGACCTGAGCGGCTATCGCGGCGCACGACCCGTGCGCTGGGGCAACGGCGCAGCGGAGCAGCGTCAGCACGACGTGTTCGGCGAGATCCTGGATTGCGCCTACCGCTGGGTGCAGTGGGGTGGCCCGCTGGACGCCAGGCTCTGGGAACAGCTTCGGCGCCTGGTGGAGGCCGCCGGCCGGGAATGGCGCAACCCGGATCACGGCATCTGGGAAGTGCGTACTGCGGGCCGCCCCTTCACCTATTCGGCCGCGCTGTGTGCCGTTGCACTGGACCGGGGGGCTCGCCTGGCCGAGGTCCATCACATGCCCGGGGATGTGGAGCAATGGCGCGCCGAGGCCCAGGTGATCCGCGAGGCCATCCTGGAAAGCGCCTGGGACCCTGACCTGGAATCCCTCACCGAGCACCTGGGTGGCGGAGGTCTGGACGCCAGCCTGCTGGCCCTGCCCCTGCGGGGCGTGATCCCCGCGGATCATCCGAAGATGGTGGCCACCACCGAGGCCGTGGTGAAGCACCTGGGGGCCGGCAATGGCCTGCTCTACCGCTATTTGCCGGAAGAGTCACCCGACGGCCTGAGCGGTCACGAGGGGGCCTTCCTGCTGTGCAGCTTCTGGCTGGTGGACAACCTGCTGGGTCAGGGGCGCCAGGACGAGGCCATGGCACTGTTCGATTCCCTGTGTGACCGCGCCAACCCCCTCGGCCTGCTCCCGGAGCAGATCGACCCCGCCAGCGGCGCCTTCCTGGGCAACTTCCCTCAGGCCTTCAGTCACGTGGGGGTGATTTCCAGCGCCATCAACCTGGCCAGGGCAGGATTCGGCCGCTCCGCTCCATAGGGCGTATGCTATCCGCTATGCTCAATGATCGAGAGCCCCTCAGAAGGTCACTGACAATTCCATGAGACTGTTTAACTGTGGCTCTTGCGGCCAATTGATCTATTTTGAAAACACCAGTTGCACCCGCTGTGGCCACACCCTGGGATTCCTGCCCGATACCCTGGAAGTGGCGGCCCTGGAGCCGGAGGAGGGCGGGTTGTGGCGACCGGTGGGCGCGGTATCCCAGGGGCGCTATCGCATGTGTAACCACTACGCCCGCGATGCGGTGTGCAACTGGATGGTGCCCGCCGAAGAGGATGAGCGGTTCTGCGCCGCCTGCCGTCTCAACCAGGTGATTCCGGACCTGAGCGTGCCGGGCAACAAAAAGTTGTGGTATCGCCTGGAGACGGAGAAGCGCCGCCTGGTCTACAGCCTGTTGCGCCTGAAACTGCCCGTTGTGCCCCGTACCCGCGACCCACTGGGGCTGGCCTTTGCCTTCATGGCCGATGTGGAGCCCCAGTTCTACGAAACCGAGCGCGTCATGACCGGGCACGCCCAGGGCCTGATCACCATCAACATCGCCGAGGCCGACCCCGCCACCCGCGAGCGCCTGCGGGAGCAGATGGCCGAACCCTATCGCACCATTCTTGGGCATTTTCGGCACGAGTCGGGCCACTATTACTGGGAGCGTCTCATCAGGGATTCACCCTGGCTGGAGATCTTCCGCGCCCACTTCGGGGATGAACGGGAGAATTATGCCCAGGCCCTGCAGCGGCATTACCAGCAGGGGCCGCCGTCGGACTGGGGGCAGCACTTCATCAGCAGCTATGCCAGCAGTCACCCCTGGGAGGACTGGGCCGAGACCTGGGCCCATTACCTGCACATCGTCGACACCCTGGAAACGGCCCACGCCTGGGGCCTGGAGGTGGGTCCGCGGGTGGAGCAGGGCTGCGATCTGCGCGCCGCCCCCGATTTCGATCCCTACGAGCAGCGGGACTTCGCCCCCCTCATGGATCACTGGCTGCCGCTGACCTATGCCCTCAACAGCCTCAACCGCAGCATGGGACACAGCTCTGCCTATCCCTTTGTCCTCTCCCCAAAGGCCATGGAGAAGATGGCGCTGATCCACCGGATCGTCGGCGGGGAATCGCCGGCTTGACCCGGAACCAGGGATCCACGATGCTCCCTGAATCACACGACCACACCGCCGCGGGAGCCCGCCCAGACCATGCTGTTGATGATCGATAATTACGACTCCTTCACCTACAACCTGGTGCAGTATCTGGGTGAACTGGGGGCCGACGTGGACGTGCGTCGCAACGATGCCATCACCGTGGACGAGATCGAGGCCATGGCCCCGGAGCGCATCGTCATCTCCCCCGGCCCCTGCACCCCCGACCAGGCCGGCATCTCCCTGGAAGTGATCCGCCGATTCGCCGGCCGGGTGCCGCTGCTGGGGGTGTGTCTGGGGCATCAGAGCATCGGTCAGGCCTTTGGCGGGCACATCATCCATGCCCGGGAGATCATGCACGGCAAGACCTCCATGGTGCATCACAAGGATATGGGCGTGTTTCATGGGTTGGAGAACCCCCTGGAGGCCACCCGATATCATTCCCTGGTGATCGACAAGACACGCCTGCCCGACTGCCTGGAAGTGACTGCCTGGACCGAAACTCAGGATGGTCAACTGGACGAAATCATGGGCGTGCGCCACCGGGAACTGGCGGTGGAAGGCGTGCAATTCCACCCGGAATCCATCCTCACCCGCCAGGGGCACGAACTGCTGCAGAACTTCCTGCGCACGCCTTTGGTGGTTGACCGGTCGCCCGGGGGCCGTGAAAATCCCGCCAAACACCATGACAGGGGGCGGGCGACACCATGAACATGCAGGAGGCCATCCGGGCCGTAACCGAACACCGGGATCTCTCCGGGCAGGAAATGATCACCGTCATGCGTCATATCATGACCGGCGAGGCCACGCCAGCCCAGATCGGCGGGTTCCTGGTGGGGCTGCGCATGAAGGGCGAGACGGTGGACGAAGTCGCCGCTGCCGCCTCCGTCATGCGTGAACTGGCCACCCGGGTGGACGTGGATGCCGAACACCTGGTGGACACCTGCGGCACCGGCGGCGATGCCTCCGGCACCTTCAACATCTCCACCGCCGCCGCCTTCGTGGTGGCGGCCGCTGGAGGTCGGGTGGCCAAGCACGGCAACCGCTCCGTCTCCAGCCGCTCCGGCAGCGCCGACGTGCTGGAAAGCGCTGGCGTCAACCTGGACCTGGACCCGGAGCAGGTGGCCCGCTGCATCAACCAGGTGGGCGTGGGCTTTTTGTTCGCCCCCCGGCACCATGGCGCCATGAAGCACGCCGTGGGGCCGCGCCGCGAGATGGGGGTGCGCACCCTGTTCAATGTGCTGGGCCCGCTCACCAACCCGGCCGGCGCCCCCAACCAGGTACTGGGGGTGTTCAGCACCCACTGGCTGGAGCCCCTGGCCCAGGTGCTCAAGCTGCTGGGCAGCCGGCACGTGATGGTGGTGCATGCCGAGGACGGCCTGGACGAGATCAGCATCGGCGCCCCCACCCGGGTGGCGGAATTGCGCGATGGCGAGGTCACCACCCGCATCATCGCTCCCGAGGAATTCGGTATGGAACGTACGCCCCTGGACGCCGTGCGGGTGGACAGCGCCGAGGAGAGTCTGGCGTTGATCCGGGGCGTGTTCGAGGGTCGCCCCGGGCCAGCGAGGGACATCACCCTGCTCAACGCGGGTGCCGCCATCTACGTGGCTGGCCTGGCCGAAACGCTGGACGCGGGTATCCAGCGGGCTGCCCAGGTCATCGACAATGGTGGTGCTGCTGCCAAGATGGACGAACTGATATCGCTGTCGGGGGCCATCCAGTGAGCGACGCACCGGATATCCTGAAGAAGATCCTCGCCCGCAAGCGCGAGGAGGTGGCCGAACGCAGCCGACACACCCCGGTGGCGGACCTGATCCGTTTCACGGACGCCGCCCCCGCCGTGCGCCCCTTCCTGCAGGCACTGCGGGATCGCATCCACCGGGGTGATCCGGCGGTGATCGCCGAGGTGAAGAAGGCCAGCCCCAGCAAGGGGGTGTTGCGAGAGGATTTCGATCCAGCAGCCATTGCCCTAAGTTATGAGCAGGGCGGGGCAGCGTGCCTGTCGGTGCTCACCGATCATGATTTCTTCCAGGGGCACGAGGCCTATCTGGAGGAGGCCCGCGCTGCCTGCAGTCTGCCGGTGCTGCGCAAGGACTTCGTCATCGATCCCTATCAGGTCCACGAGGCCCGGGTCATGGGCGCCGATTGCGTGCTGCTCATCGTTTCGGCCCTGGGGGATGCCAACCTCAAGGACCTGCTGCAACTGATCCACGAGCTGGGCATGAACGCCCTGGTGGAAGTGCACGACGCCGAGGAACTGGAGCGGGCCCTCAATCTGGATGCCACGCTGATCGGCATCAACAATCGCAGCCTCAGAACCTTCGAAACCCGTCTGGAGACCACCCTGGACATGGTGGATCGTGTGCCTGCGGACCGTCTGCTGGTCACCGAGAGCGGCATTCACCGCCGCGAGGACGTGGAGCGAATGCGCGCCGCCGGCGTGCACGCCTTCCTGATCGGCGAAGCCTTCATGAAGGCGCCGGACCCGGGCCAGGAACTTGCCACCCTGATGGGCTTCCCCCAGGCTTGATCCCGGGCACCGTGGGAGCGGGCCTGCCCGCGAAAGACGAAGCCCCATAACCCAGCGCCCAACCAGGGAATCGACAACCGCCATCGGCAGGCGTAACCTGACCATCGAGGCACCCCACGCCCCAACAGGGCGTGGTGAGAATAAACAAAAGCCCGATACCAAAGGAGACTGCCATGGCTGCACGCTACGCACTGATTCCGTCCCATACGCTGTCTGAACATGTCACTGTCCATCGTTTTGGCCAGGGTCTGCCCTCGCGGGTGACCATGGAGGATCCGGCTGGGGATGTGATGACCGATTTCCGCCGGGTGGAGGCGGTGACCGCGCCGCCCGAAATGCCCATGGACGCGGCGCTGCAGAAGATGATTCATGCCGGGGTGCGGTTGCTCATTGTGGTGGATCGCGAGGAGGGTGTGCGTGGTGTGGTCACCGCCCGGGACATCATGGGTGAGAAGCCGGTCAAGGCCGTCTCGAACGAGCGCATCTCCCACAATGCTCTGCTGGTGCAGCATGTGATGACGCCCCGGGGCGAGTTGAGCGTGATGGACCATTACGATGTGGTCACGGCCCGGGTGGGGGATGTGGTGGTCACCCTGCGCGATGCGGGGCGTCAGCACGCCCTGGTGGTGGAGTATGACGAGCGGCGCCGTGAGTTGTTGCGCGGATTGTTCTCCCTGACGCAGATCGGCCGGCAACTGGGGGTGGAGATCACCTCGGAGGGGCCGGTGCAGAGTTTTGCGGAGATCGAGAAGTTGTTGAATCGGTAGGTAGTGGCTTCGAGTCGAACCTGGGCCGGGGTGAGTTCCTTGCGGCGGGGCGCCGTGAATACATCCCTGTAGGCTTGACTGCCGCATCCCTGCGGCAGACACCCGCCTCCAGGAACCCACCCCGGCCCGGGTTCTGCTTTACAAATCCCCAGCCGGGTTGTCGTCTCCCTGGGCGCGGGGGGCCAGGAACTCCTTCTCCAGCGCCTTCACCCGTACCTCCATGGCCGAGAGGCGCTCGCGGGTGCGCTCCAGCATGGCGGCCTGTACCTCGAACTCCTCACGGGTGACCAGATCCATGCGGTGGAAGGCGCCCGACAGGCCGGCCTTGAGGTTCTTCTCGATGTCCGCCTGAACATGCTGCACGGACTCGGGCATCATCCCGCTCAGTTTGCGGACCATTTCATCCAGGCTCTTGTTGTCGATCATGGTGCACCTCCGTGCCGTGTACGTGTGTTGTATCTATTTTACGCCTTCCGCCGGCCGAACGAAGCCCCTTCTCATTGCTGCACCACAACAGTGCAAGACAGCGCCCCGATCCCCCCAAAACAGGGCATCCCCCGCACCTGAATGTGCCCGCCAATCCCCAACTCACTGATAAAAAAGAAAATCCCAACCTGGCACGCCAAATGCTAAACCCCTCCCGGCAGTGACTTTTACACCACAGACATCAACAACGACCTGCGAGAGGACAACCTCAATGAGCAAGACCCTGACCAAGACCGCCCTGACCGCCGCCGTGACCACCGCCCTGCTGGCCGGCACCGCCGTCACCTCCACGGCCTCGGCGGAGGTGAGTGCGAATATCGGCTTCACCAGCAACTACCTGTTCCGCGGCGCCTCCGAATCCGGTGATGATGCCGCCGTGCAGGGTGGCATCGACTACGAGCATGAAGGTGGCTTCTACATCGGCACCTGGACCTCCAGCCTGGGTGGTGGCGGCAGCTATGAGCTGGATGGCTACTTCGGGGTGGCGGGAGAGATTGGTGATACCGGTGTGGGCTTCGACGTGGGCTACATCTACTATGCCTACCCCGCCGATGACGATCTCGATTTCGGCGAACTCTATGGCGCCCTGGACTTCATGGGCTTCTACGGCATGGTCAACTTCGTCACCAACGCTGATGAGAGCGACTTCGAGGATTCCCTCGCCTACGAGATCGGGTACTCCAACGAATTCATGCCCGGCATGACTTTCGGCGGCACCATCGGCTATTGGGACTTCGACGACAGTGAAGCCGAAGACTATACCTGGTGGTCCCTCTACATGACCAAAGCCACCGACATGGGCGATTTCACCTTCGCCTACACCCAGAACGATACCGACGAGGATGACGACCCGCGCGTCAACGTCTCCTTCGTCATGTCCTTCTAACCCGACCCAGAGACATCCACGCACACGGCGGGCGGCCTGACCGGCTACCCGCCCAAGGAGCAGCCAACATGAAACTGGTCACAGCAATCATCAAGCCCTTCAAGCTGGACGACGTGCGTGAAGCCCTGTCGGAAATCGGCGTGCAGGGGATCACCGTCACGGAGGTCAAGGGCTTCGGACGTCAGAAGGGCCACACCGAACTCTACCGGGGGGCCGAGTACGTGGTGGATTTTCTGCCCAAGGTGAAGATGGAAGTCGCCGTGGATGATGGCCTGGTGGATCAGGTCATTGAGGCGGTGAGCAAGGCCGCCAACACCGGCAAGATCGGCGACGGCAAGATCTTCGTCTTCCCGCTGGAGCAGGCCATTCGCATCCGTACCGGCGAGACCGGTACCGACGCACTCTAAATCATCATCGAATAACACTCACTTGGCGGGGGATTCATTGTGGAAAACCAAGTCATAGAAGTCGCATACGCGCTGGATACGTTCTATTTTCTCGTATCCGGTGCCCTGGTCATGTGGATGGCCGCGGGCTTCACGATGCTGGAGGCGGGCTTGGTCCGCTCCAAGAGCACCGTGGAGATTCTCACCAAGAACATCGCGCTGTACTCCATCGCCTGCATCATGTACATGATCATCGGCTACAACATCATGTACGGCGGCGGCATCAACGCCCTGATTCCCAGCTTCTGGCCCGTGCTCAGCACCGTGGACAACACGGCTGAAGAGGTCATCGCCAGCGGCGGGGAGATCTACTACTCCAACCTCTCCGACTTCTTCTTCCAGGTGGTCTTCGTGGCCACGGCCATGTCGATCGTCTCCGGTGCCGTGGCCGAGCGCATGAAGCTCTGGGCCTTCCTGGCCTTCTGCGTGATCCTCACCGGCTTCATCTATCCCATCCAGGGTTTCTGGAGCTGGGGCGAAGGCTTCCTGGATCAGCTGGGCTACCTGGACTACGCCGGTTCCGGCATCGTCCACATGACCGGTGCCGTGGCCGCCCTGGCCGGTGTGCTGCTGCTCGGCGCTCGTAAGGGCAAGTACGGTCCCAAGGGTCAGGTGAATGCCCTGCCGGGTGCCAACATGCCGCTGGCCACCCTGGGTATCTTCATCCTCTGGATGGGCTGGTTTGGCTTCAACGGCGGTTCCGAGCTCAAGGTGTCGGATGTGGAATCCGCCAACGCCGTGGCCCGGGTGTTCACCAACACCAACCTCTCCGCCGCCGGGGGTGTGGTTGCCGCGCTGATCACCTCCCGACTGCTGTTCGGCAAGACCGACCTCACCATGGGCCTCAACGGCGCTCTGGCAGGCCTGGTGGCCATCACCGCCGAACCGCTCATGCCGCATCCCATGCTGGCGGTCATGATCGGCTTCATCGGCGGCGTGCTGGTGGTCTTCTCCATCATCCTGCTGGACAAGGTGCGCATCGACGACCCGGCAGGCGCCATCTCCGCCCACGGTACGGCCGGCATCTGGGGTGTGTTCGCGGTGCTGCTCTCCAACCCGGACGCCAGCTTCGTGGCTCAGCTGGTGGGTGTGCTCTCCATCTTCGCCTTCGTCTTCACCGCCAGCCTGCTGGTGTGGCTGATCCTCAAGTACACCATGGGCATCCGCATCAGCGAAGAGGACGAGATGCGGGGCGTGGACATCGCCGAGTGTGGCCTCGAGGCCTATCCGGAGTTCACCCCGGGCCGTAAGTAAGTCTCCTCTGCAGGGAGTGGAAGTGGTTGCGGGCGCCTGAGGCGCCCGCTTTTTTTCATTCCTGGCCACCAAGCCGTTATTATCTCTCGGAACTCGTCCCATGTATGGATACACTGCCCGTGACACTGCCCATCCCCGCCCCCTGGCAGCAACACCTCAAGCGCTGGCTGGCCTTCGCTCACGATCTTGTCTGGGTGACCGTTGCTATCCTGGTGGGTTACCTGGCCCATGCCAACTTCCAGAATCTCTCCGGCCTCAACTACGCTGGCCTGGGTGGCTTGCTGTTGCTGGCCCTGCCGGTACAGGCCGCCGCCCTGTGGGCCTGCGATGTCTACCGGGGCATCTGGCGGTTCACCTCCCTGCCCGATGTGGTGCGCATCCTCAAGGCCGTGGCCGTGGGCACGCTCATCATCACGGCGCTGGCCTTCTTTCTGCATCTGCAGGGCATCCCCCGGGCTGCTCTGATCCTCTACCCGGCCCTGGCCCTGGTGGGCATCACCGGGCCCCGCCTCACCTACCGCTGGATCAAGGACCACCGCATACGCCTGGCCCGTGGTGAGGGCAAGCGCACCCTCATCATCGGCGCCGGTCGTGGCGGTGAAATGCTGGTGCGCGACCTGCTCAAGGACGACACCTACCTGCCCGTGGGGCTGCTGGACGATGCCCCCGGCAAGAAGGGCAGCGAACTTCACGGCGTGCGCGTGCTCGGCCCCATTGCCCGGCTGGAACACACCATCGAACGCCTGGACGTGGACCTGGTGGTGCTGGCAATCCCCACTGCCCATGCTGACCTCATCCGCCGTGTGACCCAATCCTGCACCCGTATGCGCGTGGCCTGCGCCACCCTGCCCACCCTGCAGGAACTGGCGGGCGGCCCGGCGGGCCTGGCCCAGCTCAGGGACATCCGCATCGAGGATCTGCTGGGCCGCCCCCCCGTGGGTGGCGACACCGCCGTGCTCAAGGGGTTTCTCAAGGGCCGCCGGGTGCTGGTCACCGGTGCCGCCGGCTCCATCGGTTCTGAACTCTGCCGCCAGATCCTTGCCCACGAGCCGGAAAAGCTCATCATGGTGGACCACAGCGAGTTCGGCATCTACAACGTGGACCTGCGCATGCACCGTCTGGCCCCCGCTGCCCGCATCGAATCCCTGCTGGGAGACGTGCGCGATGTCGACCGCATGCGTTATATCTTCCAGGCCTGTGGCCCCGAGGTGGTCTTCCATGCCGCCGCCTATAAGCATGTGCCGCTGGTGGAGCAGAACGTGGTGGAGGGACTGTCCACCAACCTGCAGGGCACCTGTCGGGTGGCCGACCTGGCCGTGGAGTTCGGTGTGGAGAAGTTCCTGCTGGTCTCCACCGACAAGGCCGTCAATCCCAGCAACGTCATGGGGGCCAGCAAACGCGCCGCGGAAATCTACTGCCAGGCCCTGCAGGGTCGCGCGGGCAGCACCCGCTTCATCATCACCCGCTTTGGCAACGTGCTCGACTCTGCCGGATCGGTGGTGCCCCTGTTCCGCGAACAGATCGAGGCCGGCGGACCGGTCACCGTCACCCATCCCCAGGTCACCCGCTTCTTCATGACCATCCCCGAGGCGGTCAGCCTCATCCTGCAGTCGGCGGCCATGGGGGAGGGCGGTGAAGTCTTCGTTCTGGACATGGGCGAACCCATCCGCATCATCGACCTGGCCCGGCAGATGATCCGCCTCTACGGCCTGGAGCCGGAACTGGACATCCCCATCCAGTACATCGGCCTGCGCCCCGGCGAAAAGCTCCACGAGGAGCTCTTTCACGCCCAGGAGAATCTCATTGGCACCGTCCACGCCAAGATCCTCCAGGCCCAGGCCCGCAGCGCCGACTGGGAGGCCCTGCAGCCCGCGCTCGCGCGCATGGTCGGGGCCTGCGGGGCGCAGGATGCCGCTGCCGTGCGCGCCGCCCTCAAGGATCTGGTGCCGGAATACGCCCAGCCCACCCCTGCGGATACGCCACCGCCGGCGGCATCCGAGGGCAGCGTCAGGCGGTCGCCCCTCAAGGTGGTGCACGGCGCCGACCCGCGCTGACGCCCCTTGGTAACCCGGGGTCCGCCTGTTAGCATACCGCCTTCGCATCACCCCACCCCCCGGAAGGAAATCCATCCGCCCCCATGTCCCAGACTCCCAACACCGCCGGCGCCCAGGCCAAGAAGGGCGAGCTGCGCCAGAGCATGAGTCACCTGAAACAGGCCTTCGTGTCCGTGGCCGTGTTCAGCTTCTTCATCAACATCCTCATGCTGGTGCCGCCCATCTTCATGCTGCAGATGTTCGACCGCGTGCTCTCCAGCGGCAGCATCCCCACCCTGGTCATGCTGCTGGTGGTGGCCATCGGCCTGCTCATCGTCATGGGCCTGCTGGACTGGTCCCGCAACCGGGTGCTGGTGCGTGCTGGCACCCGGCTGGATGCCCTGCTGGACAAGCGCCTGTTCGATGCCACCTTCTTCCGCGCCCTGCGCAGCCCCGATAGCGGCTCCACCCAGCCGCTCAAGGACATGGTCACCCTGCGCCAGTTCATGACCGGCCAGGGGGTGTTCGCCTTCTTCGATGCCCCGTGGACGCCCATCTTCATCCTCATCATCTTCCTGTTCCACCCGCTGCTGGGCGTGCTCACCCTCATCGGCGCCATCATCCTGTTCGCCATGGCCTATGCCAACGAGGTGATCACCCGCGAGCCCCTGGGGGCCGCCAACAGCGAGTACATCAAGGAATCGGACTACGCCAGCTCCAACCTGCGCAACGCCGAGGTGCTCGAGGCCATGGGCATGACCGGCCGCCTGCGCCAGCGCTGGCAGAAGATGCACCAGAGCGTGCTCAGCCTGCAGGCTATCGCCAGCGACCGCTCCGCCAACCTCACCGCCGCCTCCAAGTCCCTGCGCATGATCCTGCAGGTGGGCATCCTGGCCACCGGTGCTTATCTGGCGGTGCAGAACATCATCACCCCCGGGGTGATGATCGCCGCCTCCATCATCATGGCCCGCGCCCTGGCCCCCATCGATCAGGCCATGCACGCCTGGCGCGGCTTCATCGGCGCCCGCGGCGCCTGGGACCGGCTCAACAAGGTGCTGGAGTCCACCCCCGCCCCCAGCGAGCACATGAAACTGCCCACCCCCCAGGGCAATGTCACCGTGGAGAACATCGTGGTGGTGCCCCCGGGCATGCGCACCCCCTCCCTGCGGGGCGTGAAGCTGGACCTCAAGCCCGGTCAGGCCCTGGGCGTGATCGGCCCCAGCGCCGCCGGCAAGTCCAGCCTGGCCCGCGCCCTGGTGGGCGTGTGGCCCACCTATGCTGGCGAGGTGCGCATCGACGGCGCCGATATCCACAACTGGGATCGCGAACAACTGGGCCCCCACATCGGCTATCTGCCCCAGGACATCGAACTCTTTGCCGGCACCATTGCCGAAAACATCGCCCGTTTCGGCGAAGTGGACTCGGACAAGGTGGTCGAGGCCGCCCGCAAGACCGGCCTGCATGAGATGATCCTGCGCCTACCGCAGGGCTACGACACGGCTATCGGCATCCAGGGCGGTGCCCTCTCCGCCGGCCAGCGCCAGCGGGTGGGCCTGGCCCGGGCCGTGTACGGCAACCCCCGGTTCATCGTCCTGGACGAGCCCAATTCCAACCTGGACGAGGCCGGCGAACAGGCCCTCACGCACACCATCCAGCAACTACGCGAGGAAGGCTGCACCGTGGTGATCATCGCTCACCGCCCCTCCGTCCTCTCCGCCGTGGACCAGATCCTGGTGCTCAAGGATGGCCAGCCCGCCGCCCTGGGCCCGCGCCAGGAAGTCCTCGGGCGCTTTACCCGTCCCAGCGGCCTCAGTGGTCCGGGCGGCAGCAACCCAGCGAGTCAGTCATAAATCATGAGCGAGAAGGATCAAGACACCCCCGCCAGCCAGGCGCTGGCCCGTGAACAGGATCTCAAGGGCCCGTCCGGCAACCCCGTTCCCCCGAGCAACGACCGCTTCCCCCGGCTGTTCGGCCTGATCGTGATCCTCATCGCCTTCGGCTTCGTGGGTGGCTGGGCCAGCCTGGCCCCCATCGACAGCGCCGTGGTGGCCCAGGGCACGGTCACCGTGGACAGCTACCGTCAGACCGTGCAGCACCTGGAGGGCGGCATCATCCGCACCCTGCACGTGCGCGACGGCGCCACCGTGGAGCGCGGCGACCTGCTCATCCAGCTGGACGAGACCCAGGCCCGCTCCAGCTACCTGGTGAATTACAACCGCTACCTGGCCGAACTGGCTCGCCGGGCCCGCCTAGAGGCGGAACTGGAAGGGGAGGAGCGCATCGACTTCCCCGAAGAACTCACCGGCGGCGCCGAGGGGGAGGGCCGCGCCACCCGCGTGATGGCCACCGAGGAGCGGGAGTTCAAGGCCCGCCGCGAGGCCCTGGACGGCGAAGTCTCCGTGCTGCGCCAGCGCATCGACCAGCTCCAGGAGCGCATCGAGGGCATGGAGTCCCAGCGCCAGTCCCGGTTGCGGACCATCGCCTCCCTGGAGGATGAACTGGAAAGCCGCGGCCGCCTGGCCGAACGGGAACTGCTGCCCGCCGCCGAACTGCGCCCCCTGGAGCGCCAGCTGGCCGAGGCGGAAGGCGAGGCCGGCGAACTACAGGCCTCCATCGCCGGCGCCCGCATCGAGATCGGCGAGGCCGAGCTGCAGATCATCCAGCTGCGCCGGGAGCTCTCCCGCGAGGTGGCCGCGGCCCTGCGCGAGACCAACACCCAGATCGACGCCCTGGAAGAGGAACTCCAGGCCCTGGAAGACACCCTGCGCCGCAAGCAGATCCGCGCCCCCGTGGATGGTGAGGTGGTGAACATGCGCTTTCATGCCGAATGGGCCGTGATCGGCCCCGGCGAGCCCATCCTGGACCTGGTGCCCGGCGACGAGCCCCTGGTGATCGAGGCCCGCGTGCGGCCCCAGGACATCGACAGCGTCACCCTGGGCCAGCCCGCCGATGTGCGTTTCACGGCCTTCTCCTTCCGCACCACTCCGGTGGTGGAGGGCGAGGTGATCTTCGTCTCGGCAGACAGCTTGAAGGATGAGCAGACCGGTGAACCCTACTTCCTGTCGCGGATCGTCGTCGGCGAAGAGGAAATGCGTCAGTTGGGCGCCGTGAGCCTGCGCCCCGGCATGCCCGCCGACGTGATGATCAAGACCGGTGAGCGCACCCCCATGGCCTATCTGCTCAAGCCGCTCACCGACGCCCTGGCCCGGGCCTTTACGGAGGACTGATGATGCCTTTCCCGCGCCACGCCCTCCCGTGGATATTCATGCTCATCACCGCGGGGGCCTGGTTCACTCCGGTGAGCGTTGCCGCCCAGGATCAGCCTGAACCGGTGCCCAGCGAGGATTTGCTCACCATCTTTGACCTGGCCCGGGCAGCCGACCCCACCCTGCGTGGCCAGCATTTCGAGCTGGAGTATCTGCGCGAGCAGCGTCGTGAAGACCTCTCACGTCTGCTGCCCCAGGTGTATGCCAGCGGTGAAGTGCGTCGTACCCGACGCGACCAGATCCAGTCCGGCATGGCGGGTGAACAGGAACTTACGCGTGACTTCACCATGAAGCGCTATGGGATCGACATGCGCCAGCCGATTGTCGACGTGCCCGCCTGGCACGCATTGCGCCGCGGCGATAGGGAGGTCAATCGGGGAGAGGCCGAACTGGAGGCGGCCCGTCAGGATCTCGTGGCACGCGTGACCGAAGCCTATCTGCAAGTGCTGGGGGCACAGTCCGGTGTCGCATTGGCCACTCGCGAATTAAGGGCGATTGAAGCCAATCGGGAACGGGTGGAAGGCCTCTATGAGGAACGCATGGTGGCACTGGCTGACCTGGAGGAGGTGCGTGCCCGGCGCGACAGCGCAAGCGCTGCACTCATTCGAGCCGAGGGTGAGCTGGATGTGGCCCTGGAACGCCTCACCGAGATCACCGATATGCCCCATGAGCGACTCGCCGGTTTACGTGAAGATGCGCTTCTGCCCGCGCCGGACCCGGCCGACCTGGACAGCTGGGTGGAACAGGCACTCACGGGTAACCCTGAGATCATCGCAGCGGGTGAGCGAGTCAGCGCGGCGGAGCGCGACATTCGCGGTGCTCGTGCGGGCCGATATCCCAGCCTGGACTTCGTGGCCAGCTACAGCTATCTGGACGATCTCGATGGTACGGCCTTCGGCCGCAAGTTCGAGGATGCTGCCATCGGATTTCAGCTTGACGTGCCTTTATACACGGGCGGCGGCGTCAGTGCCCGTGCTCGTGGCGCCGGACATGTGAGAGATCGTGAGCGGCAGGCCCTGGAGGCCACCCGCCGCAGCGTGCGTGCCGATGTGAGGTCAGCCTGGCGGGCCGTGTTGAGCAGTGGAAGCGAAATCAACGCGTTACAGCAAGCGGTGCGTTCCAACGAACGCAGCCTCGAGGCCGTGGATGCCGGTTTTGGCGCGGGTTTGCGCCCCCTTTCCGATGTTCTGGATGCACAAAGCGAGCTCTTCGCTGCGCGCCGAGACCTCGCACAGGCGAGACATGAATATCTGATTCACATGGTGAACCTGCGCCGCGCCGCAGGTCAGTTGGGGGAAGAGGACATCGTCGGCCTCAACAATATGCTTGCTCGCTGAGGGACTCGTTCCACTGTGGGTGCTGCGTGTGCGTGAGTGCCCCAGTTGCTGGCGCTCGTCCTTTTGACAGGAGTTTAATCTTGCCCCTCACAGTCGCGGCGCTCATGGTGCTGCTCCTGGCCATCATCGCCGGCTCCCTGACGCCAGCCCGTTGGATGCCTTCCTGGCTGCCGAACGACAAACTGCTGCATGCGATGGCTTACGGTCTGGCAGCCATGCTCCTGTTCCTGCAACTGGGCGATCCGTGGGCCCGGCTCTGGGCCTTGGCTGCATTGCTCATGATGGGCTGGGGGCTTGAATGTTTGCAACAACGGCTGGTCCAGGGCCGAGAGTTCTCGAAGGGCGACCTGATGGCCAATGGCGTGGGGGTGCTACTGGGCGTAGGGTTGGCCATCGGGTGGGGCACCTGGCACGGGACGCCCGAGCTTCTTGGTGCCTCGATGGCACTTCCCGGGCAGTGACCGTATTGTCGTTTTTGGTACAGTCGGCGCATAAGCCGCATCCACTCTAATCATTGGCTCTAGAAATCGACACGGAATACATACATACCATGCATCGCAAGGCACTCATAACAGGTATCACGGGTCAGGACGGCGCCTACCTGGCGCAATTACTCCTGGAAAAGGACTATGAAGTTCATGCGACCTATCGCCGCACCAGTTCGGTGAATTTCTGGAGGATCGAAACCCTGGGAATCGAGGCTCATCCCCGTCTTCATCTGCATGAGTTCGACCTCACCGACATGGGTTCGGCGATCCGGCTCCTGCAAAAGACCGAAGTGGACGAGGTCTATAACCTTGCGGCCCAGAGCTTTGTGGGTGTCTCGTTCGATCAGCCCATCACCACCGCTCACATCACCGGCGTCGGCGCCCTGCATTTGCTGGAAGCCATTCGCATCGTCAATCCCGCCATTCGCTTTTATCAAGCCAGCACATCAGAGATGTTTGGCAAGGTGCAGGCCGTCCCACAGTCCGAGACCACACCCTTTCACCCGCGTAGCCCCTACGGTGTGGCCAAGCTGTTTGCCCACTGGGCCACGGTAAACTACCGGGAAAGCTACGACCTCTTCGCCACCAGTGGCATCCTGTTCAATCACGAATCCCCGCTACGCGGCAGGGAGTTCGTGACGCGCAAGATCACCGACGGCGTGGCACGCATTCACCACGGTCTGCTCGACAGGCTGGAACTGGGCAACCTGGACGCGCGCCGGGACTGGGGTTATGCCCCTGAATACGTGGAAGGCATGTGGCGCATGCTGCAGGTGGATACCCCCGACACCTATGTGCTGGCTACGGGTCGTACCGAGACTGTCAGAGACTTCGTCACCCAGGCCTTCAGGGCCGCCGGCATGTCCATTCGCTGGGAAGGCCAGGGGCCGGAGGAGCAAGGCCTCGAAGAAGGCAGCGGCAAGGTCCTGGTGACGGTCAATCCGGCCTTCTACCGGCCTGCGGAAGTGGATCTGCTCATCGGCGATGCCGCCAAGGCCAGGCAGGAACTGGGATGGGTGCCCCATACGCCACTGGAAGAGCTATGCAGCATGATGGTGAAGGCGGATATGGAACGCATCGCTAACGGTGTCACGTTCTGATGACCCGAAGCATCATGATCACTGGGGCCCGTGGGTTCACGGGTCAGCATCTTGTGACCGCACTCCGGCAACGCGGAGAAACAGTGATTCCGGTGGTGGGGCCTCAGGGCGCCCGGCCCGGGGATCATGTCTGTGACCTTACCGACCGCTCAGCCGTCAAGCATCTGATTGAGCGGGTGCGGCCGACCCACGTCATCCACCTGGCGGCGGTGTCATTTGTTGCCCATGCTGACGTCCAGGCCTTTTATCGGGTCAACGTACTGGGCACCACACACCTGTTGGATGCCCTGGCCGCCCAGCCTCTGGAGGACAGGCCTGTCAATGTGTTGCTCGCCAGTTCCGCCAACATTTATGGAGAACCCGCCGTCGATCTCATCGACGAGCAGGTGTGCCCGTCGCCGGTGAACCACTATGCCTGCAGCAAGCTGGCCATGGAGCATATGGCACGCACCTACGCTGAACGTCTGCCGGTCATTCTTGTGCGGCCGTTCAACTACACCGGCCCTGGTCAGCATGAACGGTTCCTGGTCCCCAAGATCGTCCACCACTTTCAGCGCCGGGAGCCGGTGATCGAACTGGGCAACCTGGACGTCAGTCGCGATTTCTCCGATGTGCGCGACGTGATCCAGGCCTACCTGGCACTTCTGGACGTGGACGCAGCCGGTGTGACCTGCAATCTCTGCAGTGGCCAGGCCACCGCATTGCGCGACATCATCGAGACCATGAATCGGTTGGCCGGCTACACCATCGAGGTGCGCGTGAACCCCGACTTCGTGCGTCGAAACGAAATCCCGCGGCTGGTGGGAGACCCTGCCCGAATGCACCAATTGACCGGTGTTGTAGTGAGGCCCTTCAAGGAAACGCTGAGCCATTTCTATCACGCCACGGAGGCAACCTGAGCAATCATGACGTCAGTTCGCGTTCTGCACGTCTTCAAGACCTACTTTCCCGAAACCCAGGGTGGGCTTGAGGAAGTCATCAGGCAGATCTGTCGGTATACCCATCCCCTCGGGGTTCAGACCCGGGTGCTGACCCTGTCGGCGGATTCACTCCCCGAGACAATCTCCCTGCCCGAGACCGAAGTGGTGAGATGTCCGCGACAGTGGGATGTGGCCTCATGCGGCCTGTCCTGGCCATTCTTTCGAGCCTTCAGGCGGCAAGCAAACTGGGCCGACATCATCCACTACCACTTTCCGTGGCCCTTGGCGGATGTTGCGCACATCCTGATGGCGCCACGCAAGCCCAGCCTCATCACCTACCATGCCGACATCGTGCGGCAGCAAGGGCTGCTGCGGCTTTATCGCCCCATAATGCATCGGTTTCTGGGGCAGCTGGATACCATTGTGGCCACGTCCAGCAACTATGCCCATACCAGCCCCGTCCTCCAGCGGTTTGCCCACAAGGTCAAGGTCATCCCGATTGGCCTGGGCGAAGGTCAGCCGCCCGAGCCCGATCCAGATCGGGTGTCCGCTTTAAGGCAGCGGGTGGGGGAGGGCTTTTTTCTGTTTGTGGGTGTGTTGCGATACTACAAGGGGCTGCATCACCTGCTTGAGGCCATTGCCCCTCATCATGTGGATGCCGGATCCTCGCAAGGTGCTGAATCCCTGCCATTGGTGATTGCCGGCAGTGGCCCCATGGAGCGGGCCCTGCGGGAGCAGGCAAAACAACTGGGGCTTGCGCACATTCACTTTCTGGGGCAGGTGAGCGATGCGGACAAGACCGCCCTGCTGCAACTCTGTCGTGGTGTGGTGTTCCCCTCTCACCTGCGTGCCGAAGCCTTCGGACTCACCCTCCTGGAGGGAGCCATGCATGGCAAGCCCCTCATCAGCACCGAGATCGGCACAGGCACCAGCTTTGTAAACCGCCATTGCGAGACCGGCTTTGTGGTGCCGCCCAACGACCCCGCCGCCTTACGGCGCTTTATGCTGATATTGCATCGAGACCCGGCCATGGCCGCCACCTTGGGGCAGGCAGCACAGCGACGCTACCTGGACCTTTTCACTGCACCGCGCATGGCAGACGCCTACGAACGACTCTACCGCCAATTGCTCTCCGCCGATAAGCCTTGACGATCCAACCGCCACCCACCCATGGCCCATCACATTCAATGAAGATCATCCTGCCCATCGATACCCTGCGCCATCCACTCACGGGCATTGGTCGCTACACCCTGGAACTCGCCCGGGGTTTGGAACAGCATGCTGATGGCCCCGAGGTGCGCTACTTCTCCCTTGCCGGCCGCACCCCGCATGTGCTTCCAGACCCCAACGAGGCACCCAGGCGGCCTGGCCTGGCCCGACTGCCTCTCTCCCGGTTGCTGAGAAATCCGCTGGGTCTGCTGGCGGATCGGTGGCTATTACCGGCTTGGTATCGCTGGCGCCTCAAAGGCCTGGAAGACCATCTTTTCCACTCCCCCAATTTCTACCTACCGCCTTTTTCTGGCCCGAAGGTAGCCACCGTTCACGATCTTTCCGCCGAACGCCATCCCGAATTTCATCCACCCGCAAGAGTGGCCAGGCTGGCGCGCGCCTTGCCCTACACGGTGGAGAATGCCGATCACCTCATCACGGATTCCCATGCCATGCGTGGTCAGTTGATCGAACATTTCGGATGCGAACCCTCCAAGGTAACGGCCATACCCATTGGCGTGGACGCCTGTTTTCGGCCCCATCATCCCCCGGAACTCGCGGTCATGCAGCGCGCCTATGACCTGCCACCCCAGGGATACTGCCTGTGTGTGGCCACGCTGGAACCGCGCAAGAACATCATCCGCCTGCTGGACGCGCATGCGGCCCTTCCCCCGTCGCTTCGCCAACGCTATCCACTCGTGCTTGCAGGGCCAGAAGGCTGGAACAGCGGCAAAATTCATCGTCGTCTCGAGCGCGCACAGCGCCATGAACAGGTTCGATACCTGGATTTCATACCCCAGCGGGACCTGCCCGCCCTCTATGCGGGAGCCCGTTTGTTTGTCTATCCATCCCTGTACGAGGGATTCGGGTTGCCGGTCCTCGAGGCCATGGCCAGCGGCACGCCCGTGGTCGCCTCCACCGACCCGGCCCTGTGCGAAGTCAGTGCAGGCGCCGCACTGCACGTGGATGCCCAGGATACCGATGGCCTTGCCCTTGCCATCCAGCAAGGCCTTGAAGACGAGCTCTGGCGTGCCCAGGCGCAAGAGCGAGGACTCAAGCGCGCTCACCAACTCACCTGGCATGCCTGCGTGGAACATACCCTCAAGGTCTATGCCCAGGTTCTGCGCCTCTCTGAACCGCCGGTGATGCTCGGCCAGGGTGTACAATGCGCCACCGATCGAAACTCCCCTGACCAGCGTGCTCAGCACCGACCCGGGTAATGGAAAGCACATGAATCTGGCGCTACTGCTTCAATTCACCAAACAGGACTTTGTGGACCGCTATTCCGGGTCCGTGCTTGGAGGGCTGTGGGCCTTCATCCATCCGCTGGTGATGATCTTCATCTTCGTGGTCATCTTTGCCAACGTGATGGGTACACGCCTGCCTGGCATATCGTCGGTTTACAGTTACGGCATCTACCTGGTTGCCGGCCTGCTGCCATGGATGGCCTTCGCCAACACCATCAATCGGTGCGCCACGGTTTTCCTGGATAAGCGAAATATCATTGGCAAGGTACGCGTGTCCCTCCATTTCTTGCCCTTGTATGTGGTCATCTCCGAGGCGCTGACCTTTTTGATCGCCTACATGATCTTCATGCTCTTCCTGGTCTTCACTGGCGCCATGCCCGGTCAGGTGCTCATCATCATCCCCTTTGTCTTCCTGGTGCAGCAGGTACTCGCCCTCGGGCTGGGTTTGATCTTCGGCGTGCTGAACGTCTTCCTGAGGGACATCAAGGAAATGGTCACGGTACTGATGACCTTCTGGTTCTGGCTCACGCCCATCGTCTGGGTGATGGATATCGTGCCCCCCGTCGTCCAGCAGATACAACAACATGTCAACCCCGCCTTCCTCTTTGTGGATGCCTATCACCAAATCATGGTTCACGGCCATCTGCCCGACATCGGTGGGTTGATGAAACTGGTGCTCATCGGCCATGCAGTCTTGCTGCTGGCTTACCTGATGCTGCGCTGGCTGGAAAAAGACATCAGGGATTTTTTGTGATCACGCTACTCGCAGTGCTTCTTGTCCTCACGCTGGTCCTTGGCCTGGCGGCTCGCTACATCGCACGGCGTGGCCTGGGGCGATTCAACGCGCCCACCCTCATGGCCCTGTCCGCTGTGTATTTCCTTGCGGTGTTCCAACTCTTCAGGCTCTTTGGCCCAACCTTGTCATGATTCGTGTTGAAAACGTCAGTAAGCGCTTCCGCCTTTATCGCAAGCCGTCCGATCGCTTGAAGGAAATCCTCTTGCGGCGCCGCTATCACAGCGAACACCAGGCGCTCAGGGCTATCAGCTTCCAGGTAGAACAGGGCCGTACCCTGGGCATTATCGGGCAAAATGGCGCCGGCAAATCCACCCTGCTCAAGATCCTCACCGGTGTGCAATTACCCGACAGCGGCAGCATCCACGTCAGCGGCCACATCACCGGCCTGCTGGAGTTGGGTACCGGTTTCAATCTGGAGATGAGCGGGCTGGAAAACATTCGCTCCAATGCGGCCCTGCTGGGCATGTCGCAGAATCAACTGGCTACCCGCCGCCAGGACATCATTGATTTCGCCGAACTGGGCGAGTTCATCCACGAACCCCTCAAGACCTATTCATCCGGCATGCTCATGCGATTGGGATTTGCCATTGCCATTCATGCTCATCCCACCTGCTTCGTGGTGGACGAAGCACTCTCCGTGGGCGATGCCTATTTCCAGCAAAAGTGCATGCGCGCCATCCATGCATTCCGCGATCGGGGGGGCTCCGTGCTGTTTGTCTCGCACGACATGAACGCAGTCAAATCCCTCTGCGATGAAGCCATCCTGCTCGAGGGGGGGCAAATCCTGGACCGCGGGACTCCAAAGGATGTGGTGGACCACTACCATGGCATGTTGCTGCGCAAGAGCCATCGGGGCGACACCCCCGTGAGCCTCAATCGTCCCGATGGTGCCGATGCCGGCAAGCCACTTGCCGGCACGGGCGAAGTGGAGTTGGTGTCCATCCAGTTGCTCAACGAACACCATCACCCCGTGCGCCACGTCACCAGTGAGCGTGAACTCACCATCCACCTGCGCCTGCGAGCCAAACGCGACCTGGATGCGCCCCACTACGGTATGGGGATTCGCAACCGGTTCGGACACTCAGTGTTCGAAACCAATACCTCCTGCGTCGGCGTCGACCCCGAACCCCTGCTGGCGGGGCAGGTGGTCACCGTGGAATGGCAGGTCAATGCCAACCTGCGCCCGGGTGATTACGCCATCACTGTGGGCGTGGCCAACCGGGCTCATGCCGTGGGCAGCTTCGACGAGACGCTCCTGTTCCTGCATGACGCCGCCATGCTCGAGGTGGGCCTGAACCCCGAGGCCATTCGCTACGATGGTTACTTCAACATGCGCCCACAGGTTTGTATTGCCCTGGAAGGTGCTGCTGCCTGAGACGGTGCCTGGGGTGTTTGCGGTTGATAAGTACCGTTCGTCAGTTGAAGCGTCGCGATTCGCCGGTTGCGGTTGACATCCTCCCGCGGTCGGGGAATATTACCCCCGACATAACCTTTCCTTATGGCTGGTTGTTGCTGGGATCGGATACCAACACTGCAAAACAAGGACGTTGTTCTTCGGTCGTACGACCCCCCCCTCCTGAACACGTCCTCGCTTGCCAAGGTAACCGCTCGCCCGCACCCACTGGCCGAATGGTTTAGGACTGCTCGCCAGGCGCGTTGAACTCAAGTCATCCGGATTCATCATGGTGCCCCGGGGCCAGAATCCGACACAGGAGGTCAGACTGTGATGCCATACCCCATGTCTTCCCGAATGGTTGGGCGGGTGCTGCCCGCCATGTTCATAGCCTTTTTGGCGATCACCGTGCCCGCTGTGGCACAGTCCACCGATGTCCTCCTGGATATGGTGGCCAGCGACGGCCAGGTGGAACGCGGGCAGCGTTTTTACTATCACGTGGCCATCACCCATCCGCAGCCCAATGGCAGCACCATGGAGAACGTTCAGCTCCAGATGCTGGTGCCCGAGCATGTCACCATCGATCGCAACAATCTCGCCGGTCTGATCGGCAGGCCGGAAACCTTGCACTGCAACCCCTTCCGCTGTGACGGCGGCAGCCTGCTCACGCTGTCCCTGCCCGAACTGCACCCCGGTCAAACACGTATCCTTCAGTTGCCTGCGGCGGTGTCCGAGGATCTCCCCGCGGCACAGATGCCCCTGAGTATTCAGGCCGAGATCTCGGCAGTCCACGATGCCGCCCCCTCCACCGTGACCGCCCAAGCCGATGTGAGCGCCGTATTCTCCGTGACATCGCGTGTGAGTGTGCAGTCCACCCAGCCAACGGCCATGCCGGCGGGTGCTCAGGCCTATACCCTTTATTTCGGTCATATGGGCGAGCTCCCCCTGACAGGGGCCCGGCTGCGCATGGAATTGCCAGAAGGGGTTTCCGTGATCGATGCCCAGGGAGGGCGTGTGGATGGTCAGTCCGTGCGTTGGGATATCAACCGATTGAACGCCGGCCACGCCAGTACGCGGCAGATCCTGGTCGACGGGATCCAGGGCCCCGGTCAGCACCTCAAGGCCACGGCGCGTCTGGAGACCAGTGATGGTCGCGCGGTCGCCAGCAGTGGTGTCGTGGTGGCCGCCCCCTCGCGTCATCCGCTGGATGTGCGCCTGTCCATCGACGAAGACCCGATTCAGCGGCAGGATCGCTTTACCTATCAATTGGCGGTGACCAACACTCAGGGTGCTTCGGGCGCGACCCTGGAAGATATCCGCGCCCACCTGCGGGTGCCTCGCCATGTGCAACTCAACCGCTTCAACATCACCGGCGCGGATCGCTCGCAGTGCAGGTACAGCTGCCGCGCAGGTGACCTCCTGGAGCTGCACATCAACACATTGCAACCCGGCGAGACTCGCGTCATCACCATGGTGGCCCAGGTGGAGCAAGACGCACCCTTTGGTAGCGTCGCCCCGGCGCCGTTGATGGTCCATACCGAGCCGGCAGTTCACACATCGCTGGTGACCGCAGAGATGGGGCATCTCGTTCAGTCTCGTGATTTCACCATTCAGGTGAACGCCCGCCCCGTCATCAGCGGCGAGGCATCCAGCCACGTGATTCAGGTCACCTACGGCAACCGGGGCGAGGCCCCTGCGGACAATCTCCAGGTCATCCTCAGGTTGCCTGAAAACATGGAAATTGCCGATGCCGACGGTGCCGATCGCCAGGGCAACATCCTGACCTGGAGCATCGATTCACTCCAGGCAGGCAAGACGGGGCGACGCCAGGTCGTCATTGACGACACCTGGCTGCAGCGGATGGAGGTTGAGCCAGCCCTGGTGGAAGCCAGGCTCGCCGAGCCGGATAGTCACCCCGGAGACTTCCTGGCGCGCGCCAATGGTCTTGTGGTGACGGACTCCGATAGCCCATTGGTCGTGGCCCTCTCCGTCAGCCAGGACCCCGCCCCGCTGGAAGCGCCATACCACTACCACGTTACCGTGGTGAACACCAATAGCCTGGGGGGCGCCCCCCTTGAAGACGTGACCCTCCATGCCCGAGTGCCGGAGCAGGTGGCCATTAACCGGTCTCGAATTATCGGTGAAAAAGGGGTCTCTTGGAGTACTGGAACTGCGGGCACCGTCTTCCCGGTGAATCTGGGTACCCTGGCCCCGGGTGAAGTGCGCGAGATTCAGGTGCCCGCGGAAGCCATCCGCGATGCGCACTCCGGAAGCACCAACAGCTTCTGGGTGAGTGCCGAGCATGCGGGTAGCCGTCCTCAGTTGGCGCATGGCAGCATCGCGGCAGGTCTTGAACAAAAGCCGTCCCTGAGTCTTGCCCTCAGCGGTAAGCCGCTGCCCGTGGAGCCGAATCAGGACGTGGACCTCTATCTGGTCCTGGGCAATACCCGCACGCAGGATGACCTGCGCGATGTCCAGGTCACCCTGCAACTGCCGCCCGGCGTGCAGGTGCGCGATGCGGCGGGTGCCGAGCAGGAAGACGGGCACCTCGTGTGGAACATATCCCGACTGCCCGCGGGAGCCGGCAGGCAATATCCGGTCGTCCTCCGGGAAGAGGGCCAGAGTCAAAGCCGCATTCTCAAGGCCCATGCACGTGTGGACTTTGACGAGGCCGGTGCGTCTCGCGTTGCCCACGCCCATGGTGCCGGTGCCATCAAGGCCGCCGGTAGCATCCCCCTGTCATTGAGTGCGTGGTCGGAAAAGGCCACGGCGGAACCCGGCGACAGGCTCGACCTGAGATTGCTGGTGTCCAATGACCAAGTGGAAGGTGGCAGTGCGCTTGAGAGCATCCAGGTGAACATGCAGGTGCCCCAGGGCCTGAGGATTGACCGGTCATCCATCACCGGTGTCTCCAACGTGTCTTGTTCCAGCCGCTGTGACGCTGGCAACCTGCTCAGGCTGGATATCGGCACCCTGCAGCCCCAGCAAAGTCGCCTGATCCGCATTCCTGGGGTCGTTCCCGACGATACTTCGAAGGGCTTGGCGGTACAGGCGCGTTTCCAGGCATCAGCCCAGTTGCCCAGCGGACGTTCGGTGCAGCCAATCGTCGACGCAGCCACCCTGCTGGTGGGCAGTGACGCAGAGGCTCCGCCCGAGGAGTTCACGCTGGTGGCCCGGGTTGAAGGGGAACCCCATGGTCGTATCGTCAGTGAACCGGCGGGGATCGACTGTGGCAGCGCCTGTTCGGCCGACTATCTTGAAGGCAGCTTCGTCACGCTCACCGCCCAGCCGGCCAATGACGCCGTCTTTGCCGGATGGGGTGGCGCCTGCTTTGGCAGCGCTCCCACCTGTCGCCTGGAAATGGATCAGGATCTGACGGCGGTTGCCAGCTTTGTTCGTCGTGATGACACCACGCCCGAACCGCCCGAGCAGCCGCTGCCTGGCGTGCCGGAGCGGGCCGAGGTTCCCTGGCAGGTGAGCGAGATCTACATGGCCACCATGGGGTATGCCCCTGATGCCGAGGGCGTGGACTACTGGTCCCACCGCGTCGACACCGACCCGAACTGGACCCCGCTGAGCGTGGCCATGGCCTTCTTCGATCAGCCCCTGGTTCAGGCGCAATATCCCGATGATCAGCCGGCGGAACTCTTCATCGACGCCATGTACCGCAACATCTTCGGCCGCCCGGCCGACGAACCCGGCATGAACTACTGGCTCGACGAACTGGGCTCCGGCCGGGTGCAGCGCAACCAGATGATCATCACGCTCCTCAACGGAGGCTGGGACAACCCCGAGGCGCAACAGGATATGGCCCGCTTCGGCAACCGTATCCGGGTGAGTCTCGCCTTTGTGGAGCACCAGCGTGAGCGTGGCATTCAGTATGGCCAGCTGCCCGACAACGGTCAGCAACTGCTCCGGCAAATCGGCCGGGATGTGCTGGACGGCGTGACGGCCGACCCCGACACGGTCGATGCCGCCCGAAACCAGATCCCTGATCTGCTGGCAGAGTTTTGACCCTGTACAAACAAAATGATGAATAACAAAGAAACGTTTGGGAGAACGCAGCCATGACCCCCCCCATGATGGCCCTGCGCTCAGGACGATGGTGGTTATACCCCCTCCTGCTGCTTGTCCTTTCTTGCCTGCCCGCCAGTTTGCTGGCGGCGCCAGCAGAGCGCCAGGAAACTCGCTGGCAGGTGGTGGAAGTCTACATGGCCACCCTCGGCTATGCCCCGGACGCCGATGGCGTTCGTTATTGGGAACAGCAACTTGCCAACCCGGCCAGTGGCTGGGAGTTGACCAGTGTGGCCTCGAGTTTCTTCGACCAGCCTCTGGTGCAGCAGCGCTACCCCGACCGCGATGATCATGAACGCCTGATTGAGGCCCTGTATCAGAATGTCTTTGGTCGTGGTGCCGATGACGAGGGCATGAACTACTGGCTCAATGAAATCCAGGCAGGTCGGATTCGTCCGAATGAAATGATCATCGCCATGATCAATGGAGCCTGGGACAACCCCGAAGCAGCGGCCGACGTGGCCCGTTTCGAGAACAGGACACGAGCCTCGCTGGCCTTTGTGGAACATCAGGAAGCGCAAGGCATCCACTATGGCGCATTGTCGGAAGTCGATCAGGCGGCCCTGCGCGATGCCGGCCGGAACCTGCTTGAAACGGTGACCGGCGACCCCGCCAGCCTCGAATTGGCACGCGGCCAGGTGCCCACGCTGCTGGCATCCTTCCAGCCCCCGGTGCCAGACGTGCCCCCGCCGCCCGCCGATACGGATATCGTTCATTATCAGGCCGCCGCCTTGGCCGATGGCACCCACAACCGTTACAAGGCTGCCGCTCTGGACGTGGCCGCTCTGGCCCATTACCTGGTTGCTCCGGAGAGCACACTCGACGCCTTTTACCTCGACTACCTGGATCGCTTTTCCCCTGTTGGCGAAGTGGAGTTCGATCCTGGCTTGTCCACCGGGGAGTGGCGGATGAGTATCGACTGCCCGCGTGAGGGCTTGAGTTACCGTGAGGTGCTCAGCATTCAGAGCCGCTATCGCGTCTACGACCCCTGGGACGACTACGACGACGATGACTACGATGAAGACTGGGGCCCTCACTGTCACGCCGATATCAGCAACCATACGCCCATTGCCCCCCATAATAACGATCGGGTGTTGGCTGCCGGGGATTATCTCGAGGAGGAGATCACGGTCGATCTGCCCTCGGTCAAGCGCTCCGGTATCCATCGCCTCTGGGTGGAGCAGGGTTTCTGGAGCGAATTCGGCGAGGCACTGGCAGAGGATACGCGCGTGGTCCACGAGTTTGAGCGGGTCACCATGTCCATGTCCCAACTGCCTGACTCGATATATCTGCATGGGCGTATCAGCGAGACGGTTGGCTGGGACCGCCTGGTGATGGCAACGCCAGAGAATCATGCCTTCTGGTGGCGGTACTGGATGCCGAGTTGGAATCTGGGCGACGCTGGCAGAACAGTGGCACTGCAGTTCCAGGGGGAGCTCACCAAACAGCGCGAATGCCCTTATAGTTATGGCTGCTGGGGATCGGGTGACGTGACCGGTAGTGGCCAGCTGGGCGGGCCCTCAGTGGGTGGCTCCTTCCATTTCGAGGTGCAGGAACCCTTGCAGGTCAACGGGGACTTCAGCGCTTGGCCACAGCTTGAGGGCGGTGCCGTGATCGTTCGCGATGCCTCGGGCGCCCAGGCCCGAATCAGCTTCACCTCCGATGGCGTAACCGTGACCGGCCCCGAGGGTGCCGTGACCTCAAGCGCCTGGAGTGCTTTGTGCCAGGCCCACGGCTTCAGCTGTAATTTCTGATCCGCCATGCCTGCAGCGGCCCCCTCGGGGGCCGCTTTCGCGTATGATCCCCCGCGCCCATCCTGGAACTCTCGGAGGTATGCCCATGCTGGCTTTCGAAGCAAAGCTCAAGTCTGCGCTGCGCCGTCACCCTCGCCTGGCCTGGCATGTGGCCAGCCTCATTCGGCGCACACCGGGCCTGCGTGGTTTTGTGGCCCGCCGCTATCACATGCGACTGGTGCTGCCAGCATCCTCCCCTCAATCCACGCCGACCGGGTACCGCTTGCCTCTCGTTCGCGAATCCAGCGCCCTGAGCCCCCGAGCCGCTGAGCTCCTTGAGAGGCTGCGCAACCAGTCCGGGGAACGAGCCTGACGATGCGCATTGTTGTCGATTTACAAGCCTGCCAATCGGGAAGCCGTTTGGGTGGAATCGGTCGTTACTCACTCAATCTGCTGGAGGCACTGATCCGTCAGGCGCGAGGCCACGAAGTGCGCGTAGTGCTCAGCGATCTGTTGCCCCATGCCATCCCTTCGCTTTACGAGCGCCTGGCGCAACAAATGCCAAGGCATCATATCCAGGTCTTTCAGGCCCCAGGGCCCGTGCAGGAAAGCTTTCCCGAAAACCGTGCCCGGGCTCGCGCCGCAGAGTGGGTGCGCGAGTATTTCATCCAGAGTCTCAATCCCGATATCGTTCACGTGAGCAGCGTGATCGAAGGGCTGGGGGACGATGTCCTTAGCTCCGTGGGCCGCGTAGTGCCGGAAGACATCACCAGCGCCACGCTCTATGACCTCATTCCTTTGGTGGAGAGCGACAGGTACCTCACCGACCCGGTCATCGCCGAGCACTATCACCGCAAACTCGAAGAGCTGCGCCGCGCCGGACTGTTGCTGGCAATTTCGGAGCACTCCCGTCAGGAGGGTATCGAACACCTGCACCTTGATCCGTCGCGCGTGGTGAATATTGCTGCGGGTGTTGACGAGCGGTTCACGCCCCGCGTGATTGCCGCCGACCGCGCTGCGGCGCTGCGTCGCGCCTATGGTATCCATGGTCGTTTCCTGTTGTTTACCAGCAGTTTCGATCAGCGCAAGAATCATGCGCGCCTTATCCAGGCCTACGCCCGTCTGCCAGCCAGCATCCGTAAGGGGCACCAACTGGTGATTGTAGGCAATGGCTGGGACGCCATCTACGAGGGCCTGCGAGCAACGGCCCGCAAGGCAGGCCTCGCCAGCGAAGAGGTCATCTTTGCCGGTCACGTACCCGATGATGATCTGCTGGATCTCTACAACCTGTGCGAACTGTTTGTCTTCCCCTCGCTTTCCGAGGGGTATGGCCTGCCGGTGCTGGAGGCCATGGCCTGCGGGATTCCCACCATTGCCTCCAACACCACCAGCCTTCCCGAGGTGATGGGCTGGGATGATGCCCTGTTCGACCCCTACGACCCCGACAGCATCGCCCGATCCATGCACACCGTGCTCACCGACCACGGGTTTCGTGACCAACTCAGGAGCCACGGTCTCACCCAGGCCCGGCGGTTCACCTGGGACCGCTCCGCGCGCATCGCCCTTGAGGCCTTCGAAGCCCATTACGAACGCACCCACCACCTGGAAGGTCATGTCAGCGGCGGGCTGGGTCAGCGGGCATTGGTCGCGCTCGGTGAGTTGCTGCGAGAGCAGCCCGATCTGGAGCCGGAGATACCAGCGTTTGCAGCGGCGATGGCCGCCAACGAAGCCTGTCTCGCCGAGCCTGATCCGGCTCGTCGGCGCATTGGCTGGATCACCACCTGGAACACCCGCTGTGGCATCGCCATGTATGCCCGCCACCTGGCCGGCGGCCATCTGAACGACTACACCATACTGGCCCCCTATGAAGATGAAATGGCATTGGAAGACGAGCCCAATGTGGTCCGCTGCTGGCATCGCGATGGCAGCGACCTTCGGGAGTTGGCTGAACAGATCCGAGCCCTGCAACTGGACACCCTGCTGATCCAGTTCAACTACGGGCTGTTCGATTTTCAGGCCCTCAAGGCCTTTCTCCGCGAGATGATCGCCACCGGCCGCCGCATTTTCGTCACGCTGCATTCCACTACCGATACCACCCTGCGTCGCCTCTCGGACCTGGCTGAACCCCTGAGCCTGTGCAATGCCCTGTTGGTGCATGCCCGGGCCGATCAGGCGGCCCTCGAAGGCATGCACCTCAAGCGCAACGTAGAGAATTTCCCCCATGGCGTGGCCGTGGAAACCCCCGCCCACGTGGATATCCGCATCCCGCCCGGGCGTTTCGTCGTGGCCTGTTATGGCTTCTTCCTGCCCCACAAAGGCTATCTGGAACTCCTCGAAGCCTGTGCCCAATTAGTGAACCAGGGGGAAGACATCCACCTGTTGATGGTCAATGCCCGTTACCCGGCGCAGGTCTCCACTGATCTGATCAAGACGGCCAGGCAGCGTATCAAGGCGCTGGGGCTGGGTGATCGCGTCAACATGATCACGGATTTCCTGGAGGATCGCGTCAGCCTGGGCTATCTGAGCCGGGCAGACCTGGTGGTGTATCCCTATCAACACACAGGCGAGTCTTCCAGTGCTGCCGTGCGCATGGGGCTCGCGGCCCGCCGCCCCGTGGCCGTCACGCCGCTGAGCATCTTCGATGATGTGCGTCCTGGTGTGCACGACCTGCCGGGAACTCAGGTTGCCGACCTGGCCCATGGCATCCTCTCACTGCGGGATCGACTGCGCGCCGCACATGCCGATATGGAACAAGTGGCCGCTCAGGCTGACCAATGGCTTGAGACTCACCACTATCCCACACTGGCGGCCCGTTTATGGCAACGCCTTCAAACCGACTGAAGTTTTCATGAAGCAGGCCCTGATGCGCATCAGCGGGCGCCTGTCCCGCTTCCTCCGCGCCCTTCGGCAATTGCCTCGACTGCAGCACCGTGTTCACGAAGTCGAGATTGAACTGGTCCGTTTGCGGGCGCAAACGGACCAGTTCAGCGCCACCGCTCAGCGCCTGGTGGTCGCCGAAACCAGCCTGAAGGTACTGAATGAACAGGTGTGCCGCCTTGAACGAAGGGTTGAACCGCGTCGGCAGCGGCGGCGCCTTCACGTTCTGGAGGCCCGCCTCGCGCAAGATCGCCAACGGCAGGACCACAGCCTCCACGAACGTCTGGATAGGCTCGAAGCCGCGTTGGGTGCCAGCAGGGAAGGGGAAGGCGCCTTCGGCCGCCTGGTCACCTTGCCCACTCCGGCCCACTCGCCGGTACCATCCATACCGGCCGATCAGGCCAATATCCACCTGGCGTGCCACCCCTACACATTACTCTGCGTGGCCCCCATCAGGCCGGACGGCGCTCAGCACCTTCTCATCGACACGCTTTATGCCCTGGGTGTTTCGGGCGAGCGCAATCTGCGCCTTATTATGGCCAGCCCTGCCGGCGCAGAGGCCGAGGCGCCGGACGACCCGCACTACCAGCGCTTTGTGCTTCGTCATGCCAGGCGGTTAGGGGTTGCGCCGAGCGTTCGTCTGCTCACAGAGTTGGATGATCAAAGCCTGGCATCCTGCTTCCAGCAGGCAGACCTCCTCATAAGCCTCTCCGAAACCCCGCCCAAGGACTCGGCGGGTGCATTGAACCCGCAGCTGGTCCGGGCCCTGCAGCGGGATATGCTGGCGCTGGTGCATTGGCCCTCAACCCCTGATGCCGGTCCGGCCCCCCTACCCACCGCTTGCCTGCTGCCCATGGCCAGCCCGGCCGCTGCCGCTGCGGCCATCGGGTTGCTGCTGCGCAGTCCTGCCCAGCGCCACCGGCACTGGTCGGCCCAGCGAGAGCACTTTGCCAGGCCCCCGGCTTCCGCGCCGATGCGACTGCGCCTGGAAGGCCCCTTTGATTCCAGCTACAGCCTGGCAGTGGTCAACCGCGAACTTGCCCGGGCTCTGGACCAACGGGGCGACCAGGTGGCGCTCCACCATACCGACGGCTGTGGCGACACCCCGCCCGATCCTGCCTTTCTGGCTGCCGAGCCGGCGCTACGCGCCTTATGTGAGCGAGACCTGCCTCAGGTGGATGTCACCCTGCGCAACTGCTACCCTCCACGTACCCAGGCCATGAGCGGAGTGCATCGACTCATGGGTCCATACGGCTGGGAGGAATCCGGCTTCCCGGCCGAATGGATTGAAGGCTTCAACCGTCGCCTCACCGGCATGCTGTGCATGTCGGACTATGTACGCCAGGTCCTGCTGGACAATGGACTGACCATACCGGCCTGCACTACCGGGTTGGTGGTGGACCATATCCTGCGCGAGCCGGAAAGCGACCCGGGTATCACCCTGCCTCCCGAGCCGCGTCTGCTGCATGTGTCGTCCTGCTTTCCCCGTAAGGGCATCGACCTGCTGCTGCCGGTGTTCGCTGAGTGTGACGCCGCCGCTTCCCTGGTGATCAAGACCTTTCCCAACCCCCACAATCAATTGCATGCCTACCTTCACTCCATGGGCTATACTCGGAGGGATAAGCAAGCTGGGCTGTTCAATTACTGTAAGGGCGCGCGCTGTGTTCAGGTGATCGAGTCCGAGTTCACCCTGGGGCAGATGCGCTGGCTTTACGGCCAGTGCCACGCTCTGGCGGCGCCCAGTCGCGGCGAGGGCTTTGGCCTGCCCATGGCCGAGGCCATGCTGCTCGGCCTGCCCGTGGTCACCACGGACAAGGGAGGGCAGGCGGACTTCTGCACGCCAGAGACTGCCTGGCTGGTTTCCAGCCGGCCCGTGCCAGCGACATCACACTTTAATCTGCCCGGTTCACAATGGTGGGAGCCGGACGTGCAGGACCTGCACAGGGCTGTCAAACAGGTGCTTGCCGATTGTCCAGAAAAGCGCGCCGCTCGTGTCCATGCAGGGCAGGTTCGGGTGGAAATGCGCTACAGTGCCAGCAAGGTGCGAGACCGAGTTCGCAAGTTGCTTGAAACCCCGGGTAGGCGCAGTGAGGTGCGTTGACATCCCTACGAGCACCTTATAGGCTTCTGTACGAAGCCGAGGGGGCATCCCGCGGCGACGATGCGTGCAAATAGGTGCAGGGTGTTCGTTCTCGAACCCGGTTCGCGTTGGGGGAACGTTCAACGCCTGGCGGCGATATCCATTCGTTTGTTTTGAATTGCCCGAAGTTTAATAAAGACGCTTAAGGAGTTAAGTCCATGTCAGCAAGACCCGAAGATTACGGAACCAAGCAGCAAGTAATGGAAATCTACGCCGGCGTTTGGGGTGCCGCACCTGACTTCCAGGGTGTGAACCACTGGACGGCCGACATTGACGAGCGCGGTGGCACCCTTGTCGACCTGGCGACGGCTTTCTTTGAAGCGCCGCTGGTCCAGGAAAAGTACGATGGCCTGGAAGGCGATGACCTCATCACTGCCCTGTACAACAACATTTTCCGCGTAGCAGAGCCCGATGCCGAAGGTTTTGCCTACTGGCAGGGTCAGGTGGAAGAAGATCCGAGCCTGCTGGGTGACAACATCGGCACCCTGATCATGCAGATGATTGACGGCATGTGGGACAACGAAGAAGCCGCCGAAACTCAGGCGCTGTACACCAACTTCGTATCCGCTGGTGAGAAGTTCGTGGCTGCCCAGGAAGCCGCCGGCTCCAAGGCGTTCAGTGACATGACTGCGGAAGAGCAGGCCGACTTCCTGGCCGGCGCCCAGGCCTTGGCAGCTGCCGTCACGTCCGAGAGCACTGAGGAAGACCTTGACGCGGCCGTAGTCGTGGCAATGGAGAGTGTAGTGCCCGCACCGGCCCCGGCCGAGCCCCTGACCCTTGCCGAAGCGCTGGGGATGGAAGAACTGCCCGATGGCTACGAAATCGACGCCGAAGCGGAAGCCTTTGACGCTGGCGATGTAACTGTGGCTGCCGCCCTGGAAGCCTTCACAAACGTGACCGCGATTTTGGAAGGTGCCGCCAACGCTGAAGAGCTGGATGCGTCCGAGCTGTTCGTCTGGAGCGTTGTCGATGATGCCGACGCCATTATCGCAGCGATTGAAGAAGCCGCTGTGACCGGCGCAGCCTCCGTCTCCCTGACCAACGAAACCATCACCCAGGCACAGGCCGATGCGCTCAACGCCCTCGAGAACTTCGAGCTGGGCGATGTCACCGTGACCGTCCCGGGGGAGACCATCACGCTCACTGAAGGTCGCGACTGGGTAGGTCCGGAAGCGCCTGAAGATGAAGATGATTACGACAATGTGTTTTTGTCGACGGAGAACGACGACACGATTGTGGGTGCAGTGACGAGCCTGACCAGCCAGGTGACCTTCAACCGCAATGATCAGATTGACGGTGGTGAAGGCAACAACAAGCTGGAGTTGACGTTGGAGCGCAGTTTTGCGGGCTTCAATGATGATGGATTCATGAAGAATGTCCAGACTGTTGAGTTGACCAATGACTCGACGGTGGCGCGTGAGTTTAACGCGACGAATATTGAAGATGTAGACACCTATGTTCTGAACGCCGAGAAGGCGGGTTTGAATCTGGCGGCATTGGCTGCGGCAGACATTGCGGTGAATCTGAATGATCAGGCATCGGGCAACCTGGTGCTGGGTTTTGAGGATGACGCCGTTGAGGGAGACGAAGACAGCCTGACGCTGGGCCTGAACAATGTGGGTCGTGCGGACGCAGATGGTAATGTCAAGAGCTCGGTGAACCTTGATGCTGACGGCATTGAAGAGTTGACGATCAACTCCACAGGTGAGAGCACCAACTTTGTGAGTCTGGCGGGTTCGGATTCCATTGAGACCGTGACGGCGAATGTGGACGCGAACCTGTGGATTGTGAACACGGGTACGGCGGAGAGCCTGACGGCCGAAGGTGCGGGTGATCTCTCCATTGGTGCAGTGGGTTCTGATTTTGAGAGCCTGGACGCCAGTGGCATGACGGGTGATGTCAACGCTGACCTGCGGGATTCTGGTGAGATCGAGACGGTCCTGACGGGTGCTGGCGATGACGTCGTGGCCCTGGACATCGGTAGCATTGCCTTTGGTGCCGAGATTGATGGTGGTGAAGGTGAGAACGAGCTGGTTCTCGACGGTGCCGGGGATGTTGAGGCGACCATGAGCCGCTTCCAGACCCTGACGCTGGATGACCTGAGCGGCGACGTTCGGATCTTTGGAGAGAACCTCAGTGACGTGAGCCAGATTCGTCTGCTGGAGGATTCCGCTGGCCACAACGTCCAAGTGTATGATCTGGACGCCCCGACGCTGGATGTGGAAACGGTGGGTGAGCAGGATTCTGCCAGTACCGTTTCCTTCTTCAGTGAACACGACCTGACCATCAGCACCACGGCCAGCGAAGACACGGCTGAAGACGAAAGCCAGGATGTGGTCAACCGTAATTTCAGTGCGGCGGAAGCCACCTCGCTGGTGTTCAACGTGGGTGAGTGGACCAAGTACGAAGGTACGGTTACCGCCAACGCAGCCGCCGAAGTGACGCTGAATGTGGCCACTTCTGAGGATGATGACGACGAAGAGCAGGCTGAGTTTGCTGGTACGCTGACGGCGAATAATGCCGAGACGGTGACGGTGAACGCGCAGGGCAACCTGGGCGGCACAATCACTGCTAATGCAGCGCTGGAGCTGGATTTCACGGCGATGGGTGCCTTTAATGGCGTGACCCTGAACCTGGATTCAGCCATCAATGGTGAGATCACGGTGGGTGACGCCGGCACCGGTTCCGATGATATCACCCTGAATGCCGAGTCCATGGAAGAGCTGACCGTGAATGCGGGGGGTGCCCTGCAGTTTGCCAGTGCCAGCGATCTGAGTGCTTTGCAGGTGCTGACGGTGGACACCGATGGGCATTTCGATATTAACGATAACGAATTGGATTCTGCCGAAGAGATCACCCTGTCGGGTAGTGATGATGACAGCCGGGTGACCCTGCAGAACATTGGTGGTACTGACCACGATTCAGACGTTGTGATCACTGCGACGGGTCTGGCATCGAACCTTAATATCGGCACCATTGATACGGCGGAAGGCCAGCAGGTGACGGCGGATGTGAGTGGCGTGCGTGGTAACGTGACCATTAGCGATATCACCGTTGACACTGATGGTGATGGTGCCCAGACGGGTGTGATCGACATCAACGCCGATGGCACGCGTGGCAACCTCGCCCTCAGTAATCTCCAAGCTGCCACGGTGAATATTGAGGCGGGAGGCCTGCGTGGCGAACTTCAAATGGGCGGCAGCACGACGGCCAATGTGGTGACGATGGTGGGTGCGCGCAACCAGCAGAACCAGTTTGGCACCATCGTTGCGGAAGAGATCACCATCACGGGTGGTCGTGATGGCGACCAAATGACTCTGGTGGGCGCGTCCACCTATACGGACGCTAGCGGCTCTGAAAAACAGGACGGTGCGTTGCTGGACATCAAGCTGGATCTGGGTGTTGACAAAATTACGCTGGGTGATTCTGGTGACGGCCTGTACGCTCTGAGTGGTTCAGTGATTGAGGGTAGCTCGGATACCGACGCCATTGAGGTTGCAGAGGACAGCAACCTGGAGAACGCCACGATCACCAACATTGACGTGATTGATGTGCTGAACGGGAAGACCCTGACGCTGACAGCCGCGCAAATTGATGACTTGGGTGCGGTTTGGATAGGTGCTAGTGACGGCACCGTAAATGCCACAGAGCTTGGTGAGGCCGAAGTAGACCTGAGTGATGTCGCGACGGGGAATGCACGCGCAGGAACCGCGACACTGGTCTCTGGCGATGTGACGTTGCATAAAGACACTGACTTGGGTGAATTTAGTGTTGAATTGGACGATCAGGCCCTCACCCTGACCGCCGATCAAGCCGGTGGCCTTGTAGTTACGGAGGCGAGCGGCAGCACCGACAACTCAGTGATCATTACTGACCTTGATGGCGAATCGGTTGACGTTGACGATATTGTTCCTTCAAGCACATTCAAGTTTGCTGCGGGTGATACAGGCGTCACTATCGAGAACTTCACTGAGGGTTCAGATGAGGATGTGCTGGACTTCAGTGGTCTTGGTGAATTTGCTGATTATGCAGATATCACTACGATATTTGCAGGTAATGACGCCCCAACGGAAGCGATCCTTTCCTTCTCCGTGGCAGAGGTTACTGATGCGGATGAAGCGGCAAGTGTCATAAGTGCCTTTGCCCAGGATGGCGACTTTGAGGACAATACTGATGTCGTTACCTTTGAAACAGGTGATGTCAAGATCTTCTTGATCGGCGGTAATTCGAATAATACCTATATGTGGCTCTGGGAAGATGGCCAAGGTGACGGTGCCGAAGATGGTACGGTTGATCATGCAGAAGAGCTTACCTTGATTGGTACGCTTGACAATATTGCCCATGGCGACCTTTCCGGTTTCGATGCTTCAAACTTTGGGCTGTAAACAAAGGTAACCGTTAGCGCAGTCAACAAAAGGTCAGGCTCTCAAACTTGATCCTGACCTGACTCGTCCGGGGAGGCTAAGACTTCCCCGGCTTGAACCTGAAGCAGTAATGGCGTTAGCGGAAGTCCACCGATGATAAGTAGTTAAAAGGATAGCCAGTCGATTGCTGTGAAGGTTTGAGTAGAGTTGAATGAATATTAAGCCCCCGTTGCTGAAAGGTAGCGGGGGTTTTTCTTTTGGGATGAATCCGAAGCCAGGGACGAGAGAAGCAAGATAGGAGGAAAACGAAGCCAAGCGCGGCAAAATGGATACTGTATGCTTCAACAGCAAATCAATAAACAATCAATAACCGTTACTATTCAGGCACTAGATTTAGCCCATCAAGCCCGTAGATATACTACATGCTGTGCTTGTAGCTCATACTCAGCAACGAAAAATGAACACTTCAAGCATATGGCGTCATAATCTCGTGCTGTAACTTATTGTTTTTCTCGGCTTGAGCAAAAACTGATAGCCTGAATAGTAACCAATAACCAACCAAATCAAGCCATCAATCCATACCAGCTTCCCAAGTCACCAACCTCAAGATCCATCACCCTTGTTTTCCAGATATCTGTTCCTGCACTCCTGAAGATCCAAGGGAGAACAGATATCGATGCCTTTCAAGCGGATCAATCGCTCCTTCAGTCTCATCAAGGTTGAATCGCTGTAATCCTTTCCTCGGGTTGGGGCGCTTTAACCGTTTGAATGGGCTTTTCTCTCGCCCATCTGGCCGGGTGCCGACCTCACCCCTCATCGTCTGTTACCATCCTTCTATCAGTTTACCCAACGAGGAGTTTCCATGACCCAATGGCAAGCCATTTCCCGAAGTGACCACGCCCAGGGTCGATATCGGCGCCGAGACAAGTATCACTTTGCCCAGGCTGAACAAGTGGCTCCCGTGCTTTTGGCCGAACTGCCCAAGCTGTTGCCTCACTACACACTGGGCTTCATCGCGCTGGAGCAGGGTTATCAGCCGGTGGCCTTGCTGAGTCTGGATGGCCAACGCAATCTCTACCTGGCGCCTTCTGGTGACTGGCTGGGCACCTACGTGCCTGCCGCATTTCGCGGTTATCCCTTCCGGCTAGCCGACAATCCTCAGGGGGATAAGGTGTTCTGCATCGCCCAGGAACATGTCACTGATGATCCTGCCGCTGATCCGCTATTTGATGCCCAGGGTCAGCTTGCCGAGCATGCCGCTCAGTCGCTGGATTTCCTCAAGCAATGCGAGCAGAACCGTCAGGCCACGCTGGCAGCGACTCAGGTATTGAACGAGGTTGGTGTCATCGAACCCTGGCCCTTGCAGATCAAACGCTCCGAAGGTCAGGAGCCGCTCAAGGTGAACGGACTGCACCGAATCAGTGAGCAGGCCCTCAATGCGCTGGATCCCGAACAATACGCCAAGCTGCGCGGGGCGCCCATGGCCCTGGCTCATGCACAGTTATTCTCCACGCATCAGGTGCCAGAACTGGTCAAGCGTGCCGAGTGGTTGGCCAAGGATGCCCAGGCCAAGAAGGCGAAAGATCCCCTGGCGGATCTCTCCTCCGATGATCTCTTTGGTCAGGGAGATGAGTTGTCGTTCCGTTTCGACCACTGATCCATCCACTCAGCCCTCATCAGGAGTTTCCCCATGGCAGAAGCCACGAATCCCGGCACGATCACCATCGACGGTCAGCAATACGATGTGAACAGCCTTTCCGAGAACGCTAGATCCCAGATCGCCAACCTGCGGATCACGGACCAGGAGATCCAGCGTCTGCAGCAGCAGTTGGCCATTGCCCAGACGGCGCGTGCGGCGTATGCGCGGGCACTGGAGGCTGAGTTGCCCAAGACGGAGCAGTGAGGGGGCAGGGGAGGGCGGTGGCTGCCGGGATGTGGCTAATGTAAGGTAACCAAGAGGGACAGGCACTTCCGGGGCGTCGATCATGCGTCGTGGCCTGATGACCTCGGATGGCATCGTGCCCATGGGCGTGAAGGAAGCGCTGGCGTTGATCGAGAGGGATGAGGCGCAGGCCGAGCCACGGCCGGCCCAAGCGCGGTGTGGTGGCTTGGGTGGCGGATCGGTTTCGGCGGGGGTGAGCTGCCCACCTGAGCCGGGAGCGGCTGCGGGAGGTGGTGGAGGTGGTGCGGTACCGAAAAGGCAGACATCGCTGACTGCTGCGTCAGTCGCCTCAAAAACACTGATTGATGGGCGGACAAGTGCGACATCAAAGACGGCGGCTGGCAGTGCCTTGGCACAAAACAGGGGGAGAAGTAGAGAACAGCCTCTTGGCGCTCGGGAATCCCACGATTTCAAACCCGAGGTAGGTTGTCCTGCGCAATTGCAATGAAGAAAAAGCTATTGATAACTGTCGGGGCCGGTGCTTCGCTGGATCTCGGTCTACCCTCCGTCAATGCTGTTGACGAGTTTTTCGATAGATGCGCGGGTCGGAGTCACCCATTAGCGGACGATCCCACCTCCAATCTCTACCGACATTGTCGAGATGCGATCAACGCGTACTACGGCTGTGCACCGAAGCAAGGGGTGCGCAAATGGGCGAATTTCGAGGAAGTGCTGTACCAGCTCAATCTGTTGATTCCTTACCTTTCCGACCCTGATCGGCTAAATGGGTCGAGCGCGTTGCTCAAGCCCAATTCACTTCCGGATGTGATGCAATTGGGTCGGTGCAGGAAGGCTGTCAATGGAGCAGTCTTGGGAAACCTAACCAGTACGCTGATGAGCGAAATGGTTAATCACTTCGTTGACGCTTGTGCCTTAGCGAGTACGGCGAAGACAGCAGAGATCGCGGAACTCGGCCGGTTCCTGGTTGCATTACGGCAGGAGTTCGATATCGGCATCATCACGCTGAACTACGACAACATCTTTACTCAAGCGCTGCCTGGACTTCATACAGGCTTCGACTCAGTTGGTAAATTCGATCCGATGTCTGTCTTGAACCGGACGGAGCAGTGGAATTTTATCTATCACTTACATGGTTCGGTGCATTTTGCGATGACTGGCGTTGGGCACGACATACACGGCATCACTTGGGTGAGTACGCCATCGAAGAATCATACGGTCCATGCAACTGGTCGTAACAGCCAGGATTCAATGGAGGGGACGACTTATCCAATGTCCCCTTTCGTTGCCGGCTACGGGAAAGCGCAGCAGATTCTGCGTCAGCCGTTTCGGACGTACTTCGCGCAGGTCAATCGTTTAGTCCATGAAGCAGACAGTCTGCTCTTTCTTGGGTACGGATTCAGCGACTTGCATCTGAACTCGGTATTCTCTGAAGTAAGAGATCGTCGCCTCCCAATCGTTCTGGTCGATTGGGCTAAGGACGATCAGGACCCCCTTCCGCTCCGTAACGATGTATGGTCCTACAACCTATTCAAAACACTCCCCGGCGACGCGCATGCAATGAGCTCGGTCGGCAATTCGGCACCTGCCTGTATTGGGGAGTTGCGCGCAGCACGAGACTTTGAAGTCTCAAACAATCCGAAGTATCCACTAGCTGTTTGGTACAACGGCATGCTCGAAGCCTGCCGGCATCCCCAGAAAATTCTGAAGCATCTCCAATGAGGAAATGGAGGACAGGCACTCTTGAGTATTTGAGTAGGTTTTCTGAGGGAAATGAGCGATGTGAGTGCTGTGCAATGTTGACGAGCTGAAATTTCTACCTTAGTGCAGAGCGTGGACAGGCACACTTGACGCTCTGGCTTGGTTATTCTCGTATCGTGTGCTGGGGGGTGATTTAAGGCTCTTTCCCTACTTGGGAAAGGGCGTCCGCTGCCACTACAGGATCCATGGAACTGTTTTTGGCCACAGGAGTGCGTCAGGAGTCAGTGCCACCAATTCTTCCCCGGCCAGGAGGTGTGGATGCGAGGCCAGCTCACCGGCTACTCAGCCCCACAAGCCACTATTCAGGCTCTGCTGAAGCGGTTCCGGGGCCGTGGTACATTCACCCCATGACATTGCTCACGCATCAAATCATCGTCTCTCCGGATCATGCCGACCAGTTTGCCCATGAGTGTGAGATCACGCCCTTTAAATGGCGGGTGGGTTTCTCTTGGTACCTGTTCCCGGTGGTTGTGGCGGGCAAGCAGGAGTGGCTGCTGGTCAATGTCGAGTTTGGCTACTGTGCGATCAATACCTTGCGGGAGAATAATACCGCCATGTCTATCGGGGTCAGTGCCTTGCTGGCTATTGAATATCACATGCCCGAAGACCGTGAGGAATATAACGTCAGCGTCAGTCGTGGCTGCGACTGTGTCACGTGGCATACGGCGGAAAAGATGCCGGCGCACGTGGGCGATCGTTACCTACGGGCTCGGAAACGCTTGAAGAAGTGCAAAACCATTGGGCAAGCGGAGGATGAACTCGAAAAGCTCAACGAGATCCCGCTGACTCTGGGCGGACGTACGTTCGCACCGACCCGTGGAGTGGAAGGGTTACTGCGGGACCTGGCAGACGCATTTCGCGATTACATCGAGACTACGCCCTGGTGGAAGGTACGATGGCACCTTTGGACGAACCGGTCGCCTTGGTTGGAATTGGGATATCGATCCAAGCGCGATGCATGAGTTAGGGGCGCATATGACCGGGGGTAGGCCCCAGGTGAAGACTGATGTAGCCATTCAGGAGGATTGGGGCCGCAGGGATGCCTCAAGGGTCACTCTTGGGGGCCGTTCCCCGGCCAGGTTGCCAGTGCATCGTCTCGACGGTTCGGTAATAAGCGTGCAAGAGTTGCATGATCGCGCGCCAGTGCTCGCCGTCGGTACGAACATAATAGACTCGCTTCAGAGCCTCACCCAGAACTGGAAGTGCGCCTGACTTCGGAGCAAGCAGACGCGTTTCCTTCTCGTGCGACCAGTCATTGTGTTTGGCAGAGGCGGCACGAGAAGCTGAGAGGATTCCAAACTTCCGCCTTGCCGACTCATCAAGTGACAGTTGGTGCAATGTCTCAAGGCTGACGTCGGGATGCTCACGGGCGAGTTCAAGGAAAACCTGACGCCAGTCCTCGGCGCGGTTATGAATCCGCGCCTCGCCGTGGTACTGCACTTCCGTTGCCCAGAGCTGATGGCGCTCAACGATCTCCTGGCTCCACTCCAGCTCGAAGCAAACGCCGGATGCGTTGTCTGCATAGTAGGCCCACATCGCTTGGTGATCCGGGCGTTGCGCTGCCGAGAAAATGCCGATCTGGTCTGTGAAAGCCTGCAGGCGTTGGCATTCCCGGGCATGAACTTCCGCCATCTCAGCTATATCACGTTGTTCAAATATCAAAGCTGGCCCCCCACGTTGCTGACTGATTTCACCGTGGGTTTGCGTCATCACCCGAGCGAAATCCTCCGGCGTGGCGTGCTCATACTTGGCCTCGAGCGTGTCGTTGAGTTCCGATGGCTTGGCGAAGTACAGCGAGCCTTCCGCCAAGCATCGGAGGGCAGCAGCGGGGCTGCGGTATTTGAAGCAGGTCAGCGTGGTGGTCATAGATCTGTACTCAATACGGTTTCTGCTCTCGGAAGATGAACCAGTCGCATAAGCAGATTGCTGGCAAATTCCTCAGCCTTGCGTTCGATCAGCTTGAGCGTGGCGGAGCCGGTGTAGATGGGCCAGCGTCATCGGCCTGCTGGACGCATTGATGGCAGTGGATCCAGGCCTGGCCTAATTTGCGCCCAACCCGCTGCAAGCGGGCCAGTCGCTCGGAATCAGATGCCCTTCCCGGCCGCTGAGACCGCCCGTGATGGCTTTTTTGGATTTCGATGGACATTGGTGGTGCCATGAGGAAATGGACGTCTATGGTGAGCCTGGAGCGCCTGTCCATACAGGAAGATGTGCCGCACTCAGCGCGAGACGACATGGTTGTGGTGATGGAGATCCGTTGGCTACGAGGGCGTGGCACGGATCCTTCCGGGGCTTCCCGGCCAAATCCGTGGCCGGGGTGTAGACAGGTTACTGCAGGGAGGAGTCGTTCTGGAAGACATCTTCCAGGCGTTCGGCGCTGAGGATGTTATCGATCCACTGGAGTAATTGAGCCTCATCGGCCTGCTGGACGCGCTGTTGGCAATGCGTCCTGGCCTGGGGGCCGAACTTGCGCTCGATCTGCCGCAACAGTGTCTGGGCCTCGCCCCGTTTAAGGCCTTGTTGAATGCCCTTCTGAAGCCCTCTGGCTTCGCCGCGATCCATCCATTCCTGAGCCAGCGACATGGTGAGTGCCTCCT